>JYOD01000050.1 GCA_000955785.1 Burkholderiaceae bacterium 16 | reverse complement strand
CTTGCCCCGCCTGCTTTGCAGCGCGGTAGTTGTGTTGCGAGGGGGCGAATCTTAAGCGGACCAACCCACCTTGGCAACAGCTTTGTCACACAAGTATGAGAGATCCTTTTGGCGATCGAAATCAACCCATTGATCTATAAAGAAAATATGTCCTTTCCAGCCGCATCGGGAAGGTAAATACCCGATGAAGTTACTCGGGTATTCACCTATCAAGTTTTCAGCGATGCTGGAAATTGGCCGCGCGCTTCTCCACAAATGCGGCCATCCCCTCCTTCTGGTCCTCAGTCGCGAAGGTCGAGTGGAACAGGCGGCGCTCAAGGTGAACGCCTTCGGAAAGGCTCGTCTCGTAAGCGGCGTTGATCGACTCCTTGATCATCATGACCACTGGCAGCGAGAAGCCGGCGATGGTCTCGGCGGCGGCCAGGGCGTCGTCGAGCAGTTTGTCGGCCGCGACCACGCGCGACACCAGGCCTGCACGCTCGGCTTCCGCCGCATCCATCATGCGCGCGGTCAGGCACAGGTCCATGGCCTTTGCCTTGGACACGGCGCGCGGCAGGCGCTGGGTGCCGCCGGCCCCGGGCATCGTGCCCAGCTTGACTTCCGGCTGGCCGAAGCGGGCGCTATCGGCCGCGATGATGATGTCGCACATCATGGCCAGTTCGCAGCCACCGCCCAGCGCGTATCCAGCTACCGCCGCGATCACCGGCTTGCGGACGCGGCGGATAGCCTCCCAGTTCCGCGTAATGTAATCACCCTTGTACACATCCATATAGGAGTACTTGGCCATCATGCCGATATCCGCGCCTGCGGCAAAGGCACGCTCGTTGCCGGTAATCACGATGCTGCCGATGGCCTCGTCGGCATCAAAGGCAAGCAGGGCCGCGCCCAGTTCATCCATCAGCGCGTCGTTAAGCGCGTTCAGCGCCTTCGGGCGATTCAACGTCACCAGGCCTACGCGGCCGCGCGTCTCCACCAGAATGTTCTCGTACGACATGTGTTCTCCTCTTGGAAGTGGATCGATTCGTTACCCAGCGAGACAATACTCGCGCGTGGAAATTAGTGCTACCATTCGCCGACCGACTGGTCGGTTTATTTAAACGGCGCTCCGCTTCCGTCTATATATAAGGGGAGCGCCGGCGTACCACCAGACATAGCAGCCACAAACATGGCAGGAGACAAAGATGCCAGAAATGCCCCCACAGGTCAGGCTGACTTCCGGCCCGATACTGCTCGCCTGGCACGGCCAGGTAGCGGTTATCACGCTCAATCGCCCCGACAAGCTAAATAGCTTCACCCGCGAGATGCACGCCGTGCTGCAGCAGGCGCTCGACCATGTCGAGGCCGGCGGCGCCCGGGCCTTGCTGCTGACCGGCGCGGGGCGTGGCTTCTGCGCGGGACAGGACCTGGCCGACCTGGATTTCACACCCGGTGCGATGACGGATCTGGGCGAACTGATCGATGTGTGGTTCAACCCCCTGATCCGGCGCCTGCAAAAATTGCCGCTGCCCGTGATCGCCGCTGTCAACGGCACGGCGGCCGGCGCGGGCGCCAACCTCGCCCTGGCCTGCGACATGGTGCTGGCGGCGCGCTCCGCCAGCTTCATTCAGGCTTTCGTCAAAATCGGGCTGGTCCCGGATTCCGGCGGCACCTGGCTGCTCCCCAAACGCATCGGCATGGCGCGCGCGATGGGCCTGGCCATGACGGGCGACAAGCTCAGCGCGGAAGAGGCCGAGAAATGGGGGCTGATCTGGGAGGCGATGGACGACCCCCTGCTACCCGAACAAGCGCTGGCCCTGGCCACCCATCTGGCGGCCCAGCCGACGCGCGCGCTGGCAGCCATCAAGCAGGCGATGTACGCCGGCGCAAGCCAGGGACTCGACGTCCAGCTCGACCTGGAACGCGACCTGCAGCGCGAACTGGGCGCCTCGCAAGACTATGCCGAGGGAGTGAACGCCTTCCTGGAAAAGCGCGCGCCGCGCTTCACCGGCCGCTAAGGCCGGCCCCACCGGTAATGCCCACCCTCCCCGCCCCCGACAGGAGACCAGCTTGACCCACAATCCCCAGGCCCTTGCCGAAGCGGCCGCCGCCAGCATGTACGAAGCCGATGCCTGCAGCCGCTGGCTGGGCATTACCCTTGAGGCCGTACGGCCCGGCTACGCGCGCCTGTCCATGCCGGTACGGCAGGAGTTCCTCAACGGTCACGGCATCTGCCACGGCGGCCTGATGTTCACGCTAGCCGATTCGACCTTTGCCTTTGCCTGCAACAGTCACAATATCAACACGGTGGCCGCGGGCTGCAGCATCGAATTCCTCAAACCCGTACACGGTGGCGACATGCTGACCGCCGAAGCCACGGAACAGGCCCTGTCGGGCAGGCATGGCATCTACGACATTCGCGTGATCAACCGTGCGGGCGAAGTGGTGGCGATGTTCCGCGGCAAGTCCGCCCAGATCAAGGGGCATGTGGTTGCCCCGCCGGAACCGGCGTGAATCCATCGACATAGACGCACCAATACATAAGCCCCCACGCGCAGGAGACACTATGACGCGCCTGACAGATCTGCCGCTCGATCCGATCGAGACCGCCAGCCGCGACGAATTGCAGGCCTTGCAGCTGGAACGCCTGAAATGGTCGCTCAACCACGCCTACCAGAACTCGCCGGTCTACCGTGCCAAGTTCGACGCCGCCGGCGTGCATCCGGACCAGGTACGGACCCTGGCCGACCTCGCCCGCTTTCCCTTCACCACCAAGCAGGACCTGCGCGACAACTATCCGTTCGGCATGTTTGCCGTGCCACAGGACCGCGTGGCGCGCATCCATGCCTCGTCGGGCACGACTGGCAAGCCCACGGTGGTGGGCTATACGCTGAAGGACATCGACACCTGGGCCACGGTGATGGCGCGTTCGATCCGCGCGGCAGGGGCGCGGCGCGGCGACAAGGTGCATATCAGTTATGGCTACGGACTGTTCACCGGCGGCCTGGGCGCGCACTACGGAGTGGAAAAAGCGGGGCTCACCGCGATCCCCTTCGGCGGCGGCCAGACCGAGCGGCAGGTTCAGCTGATACAGGATTTCAAGCCCGAAGTGATCATGGTCACGCCCAGCTATATGCTGGCCATCGCGGACGAATTCGAGCGCCAGGGCATCGATCCCGCGTCCACCTCGCTTCGGGTCGGCATCTTCGGCGCCGAGCCCTGGACGCCCGAGATGCGCCTGGCCATCGAGAAGCGCATGGGCATCTCGGCGGTGGATATCTATGGGTTGTCGGAAGTGATGGGGCCGGGTGTGGCCAACGAGTGCGCCGAGACCAAGGACGGCCCGACCATCTGGGAAGATCATTTCTATCCGGAAGTGATCGATCCGGTCACTGGCGAAGTCCTGCCCGATGGCGAGTTTGGCGAACTGGTCTTCACCTCGCTATCCAAGGAGGCGCTGCCGATCATCCGCTACCGGACTCGTGACCTGACCCGCCTGCTGCCCGGCAGCGCCCGCCCGGCCTTCCGCCGCATGGAAAAGATCACCGGCCGCTCCGACGACATGATGATCGTTCGGGGCGTCAATGTGTTCCCCTCGCAAATCGAGGAACTGATCCTCAAGCATGCGGAACTGGCACCGCACTACCAGTGCGTGCTGAGCAAGGACGGCCATCTCGATGTGCTGACCGTGCGCGTGGAATGCGCGCATGGCGTCGATCCGGCGGCCGCGCAGCAGGCCAACAAGCAGCTGACCTACGACATCAAGGCCTATATCGGCGTCACCGTCAGCATCGAGATCCTGCCCTCCGGTGGCGTGGAGCGCTCGGTGGGCAAGGCGCGGCGCATCATTGACCAGCGCCCGCGCTGAAAGCCCGTGGCCGGCCAGGGCCGGCCGGCCCGCGGCCTAGCTGCGCGGCATCAGCACCCACATGCGCCCGCCCTGCTTCATGCGGCCGGCGGTTTCGCCTGCGGCATCCCCGGCGCCCCAGAAAAAGTCAGCGCGCACGCCACCCTTGATGGCGGTCCCCGTATCCTGCGCGAACATCAGGCGCTGGATCGGCTCGGTGGAGAGCGGCCTGGTGGTGGAGAGGAAGACCGGAACGCCCAGCGGAATGGTGGCGGGATCTACCGCGATGGAGCGCTCCGCAGTCAGCGGCACGCCCAGTGCGCCGACCGGACCGTCGTTGTTGGCCGGCAGCTCACGGAAAAACACGAAGCGCGGATTGACGTTGAGCATTTCCTCGACGCGGCCCGGATTGGCGCGCGCCCAGGCCTTGATGCCCTGCATGGTGGCCTGCGCCGGCGTGATCTCGCCACGGTCGAGCAGCCACTTGCCGAACGAGCGGAACGGCTGGTCATTGGTACCGCCGAAGCCCACCCGCATGACGCTGCCGTCCTGCAGGCGGATCCGGCCTGAGCCCTGGATCTGCAGGAAGGCGGCTTCCACGGGATCGTCCACCCAGACCAGCTCCTGGCCGCGCATCGCCAGGTTCTGCAGCAGTTCGGCGCGCGCCGGCAGCGGCCGGTTGCCCCATTGGGACGGCTTGCGGTACAGCGGGATCTGGTACTGGCCCTGGCGCGTGCGCGCGCCGTGCAGGATCGGCTCGTAGTAGCCGGTGATCAGCCCGCTGTCGGTGCCGTCGCCGTTGACCACGCGAAAGGGCTGGAAGTTGGATTCGAAGTAGGCGCGCATGGCGCCCAGGTCGCCGGCATCGACCAGCATGCCAAGCGCACAGACGCGGTTCCATTCGGCGCGCTTCTTCAAGGCCTGGCAGCTGGCCTGCAGCGCCGGCCAGGCGGCGCGCATGTCGTCCTGGCCCCAGCCCCCGATCTCGCTCCAGCTGGCGGCCTGCAGGACGCCCTTCTGCGCGGAACCGGTCGGCGGCGTCACGGGCCGCGTGCCGGGCCCCTCGACGCGGGGCGGCGGGCCGCTCATGCAGCCAGCCAGCAGCGTGGCTGCGGCGGCCAGCCCCAGCCAGCCGAGCCGGCGCCCGCCGGCCTCCTTGCGTGCCTGTGCGGCCGAGCCCCGGGGGGTAGAAAACGGAAATCGGAAAAAGGAATGCAGGTATGCCATCTTGATTGGATGAAAACTCAGCGTGTCGCGGATGCGGCGGATGCGGCGGATGCGGCGGCTGTCGCCGATGCCACGGCCGGGCTATGGCCTACAATGCCCACCGTCGCCTCCACGTAGCCCTGTCGCCCTGTCATGAGCAAGTTTTTCGAAGCCCATCCCATGCTGCTGTTCGCCCTTGAGGCCGGACTGGCGCTCTTCCTGCTGATCTTTATCGTGGTCTGGACCATGGGCACGGCCAAGAAAAACCCGCGCCCAAGCCGCGCTCCAGACAATCATCCTTCGCGTGCCGGCCAGGACGCTGCCCATACCCGACAGGATCAGGACCGCACGCCGGGCCAATAGGTTCCGCGCCACGCCGGCGGGCAGCCTTGCCCGCATTGCAGCCCGGCCCCGCCCCGGCGGGCGCGCCTCAATGCAGCATGCGCGGCAGGACCAGCGCAAACTCCGGAATCGGCACCTCGAAGCGATGGCCATCCTCGGCCACGCAGAAATACTCTCCCTTCATCGAGCCCACCGGCGTCGAGATGGTGGCCCAGCTGGTGTACTCGAAATGCTCACCCGGCTTGAGCAGCGGCTGGTGCCCCACCACGCCAAGGCCGGCCACTTCCTGGGTACCATTGTCGCTATCGGTAATGACCCAGTGGCGCGAGATCAGCTGCGCCGCCACCTCGCCGGTATTGTGGATCGTGATGGTGTAGGCGAAGGCATGGCGCCCGCGCTCGGGGTCTGACTGGTCGGTCAGGTACTGGGTCCGTACAGCCACGGAAAACGCGTATTCGCTCATTGTCGGCACATCGCAGGCGGGATCAGGGTAGCCGCATTGTGCGGCAAGGCTCCGGGGGCGGCAAGCAAAGCCGCCGCGAGTTGCCCGCCTGCGGGCTGCGCCGCGCTGCGCGGGGAGGGTAAAATACCGGCTTCCCCTTGAAGCACCCTCCTCCGAGCCCCGCCATGAGCACGCCCACCTACCGCATCGCCCCGTCCATCCTGTCCGCCGACTTTGCCCGCCTGGGCGAGGAAGTGCGGCGCGTGACCGCGGACGGCGCCGACTGGATCCATTTCGACGTGATGGACAACCATTACGTGCCGAATCTGACCGTGGGCCCGCTGGTGTGCGAGGCGATCCGTCCGCATGTGACCGCCCCGATCGACGTGCACCTGATGGTGCGCCCGGTGGACCGCATCGTCCCGGACTTCGCCAAGGCCGGTGCCAATATCATCTCCTTCCACCCGGAAGCCAGCGACCATATCGACCGCACGCTGTCGCTGATCCGCGATCATGGCTGCCAGGCGGGCCTGGTGTTCAACCCGGCCACGCCGCTGCACCATCTGGACCACGTGATGGACCGCATCGACCTGATCCTGCTGATGTCGGTCAACCCCGGCTTCGGTGGCCAGTCCTTCATTCCCGAAACGCTCAACAAGCTGCGCGAGGCCCGCAAGCGTATCGACGCCTACGCCGAGCGCACCGGCCGGCGCATCCTGCTGCAAGTGGACGGCGGCGTGAAGGTGGATAACATCGCCGAGATTGCCGCGGCCGGCGCCGACACCTTTGTCGCCGGCTCCGCCGTGTTCAGCAAGCCGGACGCCGATGGCGGCTACAAGGGCGTGCTGTCCGCCATGCGCGCCGAGCTGGCCAAGGTTGGCCAATGAGCGTGGTCCAGCCTAAACGCACCGACTGGCGCGGTATCCGGGGCGTCATTGTCGACCTGGACGGCACCATGGTGGACACCGCGGGCGACTTCCATGCCGCGGTCAATGCCATGCTCAGGGCGCTGGTCCACCTGCATCCGCAACTCGGCAGCGCCGAGCCGATGGGCAAGGCGGAAATCGTCAGCTTCGTCGGCAAGGGCTCGGAGAACCTGATCCGGTGCGTGCTCGACGCGCGCTTCTCGCCAGCCCACGCCAATGGGATGTTCGCGGATGCGCTGGCCCTGTACGACCGCGAATACCTGCGCATCAACGGCCAGTTCTCGCGGGTCTACGCCGGCGTCGCCGAGGGGCTGGCGGCGCTGAAGGCAGCAGGCCTGCGGCTGGCCTGCGTCACCAATAAGCCACATAACTTCACCGAGCCGCTACTCGCGAAGACAGGCCTGGGGCGCTTCTTCGAGCTGGTCTACGGTGGCGACGCCTTCGCCCTGCGCAAGCCGGATCCCCTGCCGCTGCTCAAGGTGGCCGATGCGTTCCGGCTGGAGCCGGCCCAGATGGCGGCGATCGGCGACTCGGAAAACGATGCGCAGGCAGCGCGCGCGGCGGGCATGGGAGTGCTCCTGGTGCCCTATGGCTACAACCATGGCAATCCTGTACAAGGCGTCGACGCCGATGGTATAGTCGATTCCATTGTCCTGGCTGCGGAGCTTTTTGCGGCACATCGGGCATGACCCTGGCGGCCACGGCCGCCAGACACAAGCATCGCCAAACACCCAAACCATAAATCGCTGAACACGATTTCATGTTTCTGAACCGCAAACGCATCTCTTCTGGCAGTGATCGGCAGGCCTGGCCCTGGCGTCGCTGGCGCGCCTCCCAACAGGCGTAAAGTGCGTTCGCGAGTCTCCTGACCGCCCCCTTCCCGCATCCCCGCGATGCATCCGTACCAGGATGGGGCCGGCCAGACCGGCAGGTTGCCGGACCCTCATTGATTTTCCAGCCGCCCGACATCCCAGCCCTTGCGCCGGTGTCACCCGAACGCGCTGCACGCCCACCCCGGCCGTGCGTGGACACTCGTCCGCGCCATGGTCTCTCCGGGGCGGGTCTGACGACCTTCCAGCCCCAAGTTGCCGACATCGCGGCGTGCGCCATACTGATACGCAGGCGCCGCAGTACAAGAGGATCGACATGACCGAACTGGAATTCAAATCGCTGGCCGAGCAGGGCTACAACCGCATCCCGCTGATCGCCGAAGCCTTCGCTGACCTGGAAACACCGCTGTCGCTGTACCTGAAGCTGGCGCAGTCGCAAACGCGCGGGGTCAACACCTTCCTGCTGGAATCCGTGGTGGGCGGCGAGCGCTTCGGCCGCTACTCCTTTATCGGCCTGCACGCCCGCACCCTGCTGCGCGCCCACGGCATGCGCACCGAGGTGGTCACCGACGGCCGCGTGGTGGAGACCCATGAAGGCAACCCGCTCGACTTCATCGCCGATTTCGAGAAACGATTCAAGGTGGCGCTGCGCCCCGGCCTGCCGCGCTTCTGCGGCGGCCTGGCTGGCTACTTCGGCTACGATGCCGTGCGTTATATCGAAAAGAAGCTGGCCAACACGCAAAAGCCGGACGATCTGAATCTGCCCGACATCCAGTTGCTGCTGTGCGAAGAGCTGGCGGTGATCGACAACCTGTCAGGCAAGCTCTACCTGATCGTCTACGCCGACCCGACCACGCCCGAGGCCTACGCCCGTGCCCGCCAGCGCCTGCGCGAGCTGCGCATGAAGCTGCGCCAGCCGGTGGATGTGCCGATCACCAGCCCCTCGGTGCAGACCGACGTCTACCGCGAGTTCGACAAGGCCGATTACCTCACGGCCGTACACAAGGCCAAGGAGTACATCATGGCCGGCGACATGATGCAGGTGCAGATCGGCCAGCGCCTGGTCAAGCCGTACCGCGACTCGCCGCTGACGCTGTACCGCGCGCTGCGCTCGCTGAATCCGTCGCCCTATATGTACTTCTACAACTTCGGCGACTTCCAGATCGTGGGCGCCTCGCCCGAGATCCTGGTGCGGCAGGAAACCCGCCGGGTTGGCAGCAATGGCGACCAGCGCGAGGATCACATCGTCACCATCCGTCCGCTGGCCGGCACCCGCCCGCGCGGCAACACGCCGGAAAAGGACGCGCAGCTCGCCACCGAACTGCTCAACGACCCGAAGGAAATCGCCGAGCACGTGATGCTGATCGACCTGGCGCGCAACGATATCGGCCGCATCGCCGAGACCGGCTCGGTCAAGGTCACCGACCAGATGGTGATCGAGAAGTACTCCCACGTGCAGCACATCGTCAGTTCCGTGGAAGGCACGCTCAAGCCGGGCATGAGCAACCTGGACGTGCTGCGCGCCACCTTCCCGGCCGGCACGCTGTCGGGCGCGCCCAAGGTGCACGCGATGGAGATCATCGACGAACTGGAGCCGCGCAAGCGTGGCATCTACGGCGGCGCGGTGGGCTACCTGTCCTTCGGCGGCGAGATGGACCTGGCAATCGCCATCCGCACCGGCATCGTCAAGGACGGCAATCTCTATGTGCAGGCCGCCGCCGGCATCGTTGCCGACTCGGACCCCGAAGCAGAATGGAGGGAAACCGAAGCCAAGGCGCGCGCCGTGATCCGCGCCGCCGAACAGGTCCAGGACGGCCTGGATTCGGATATCTAAGGTAAAGGGAACAGGGGAACCGCCATGCTGCTAATGATCGACAACTACGATTCGTTTACCTACAACCTCGTCCAATACTTCGGCGAACTCGGCGCCGACGTGCGCACCTATCGCAACGACGAAATCACGCTGGAAGAAATCGAGGCGCTCAAGCCCGACCATATCTGCGTCTCGCCCGGCCCGTGCAGCCCGAAGGAAGCCGGTATCTCCGTGGCGACGCTGCAGCACTTTGCCGGCCGCATCCCGATGCTGGGCGTGTGCCTGGGCCACCAGGCCATCGGCGAGGCCTTCGGCGGCAAGGTGATCCGCGCCAAGCAGGTCATGCACGGCAAGGTCAGCCGCATCGAGACCACGCAGGAAGGCGTCTTCGCCGGCCTGCCCAAGCATTTCGACGTGACGCGCTATCATTCCCTGGCGATCGAGCGCGAGACGTTGCCGGATTGCCTGGAAGTGACCGCCTGGACACCGGATGGCGAAATCATGGGTGTGCGCCACAAGACGCTCGCCATCGAGGGGGTGCAGTTCCATCCCGAGTCCATCCTGTCCGAGCATGGCCATGCGCTGTTGGCCAACTTCATCAAGGCGCCGCGATGAGACTGCTCGATACGCCGAACGCGCCCGCCCCATCAAATATCAAGACGGAAACCGCCATGTCCATCACGCCCCAGGAAGCCCTGACCCGCTGCATCGAACACCGCGAGATCTTCCATGACGAGATGCTGCACCTGATGCGGCAGATCATGCAGGGCCAGATGTCGCCGGTGATGGCGGCGGCCATCCTGACCGGGCTGCGCGTCAAGAAGGAGACCATCGGCGAGATCTCGGCGGCGGCGCAGGTGATGCGCGAGTTCGCCAACAAGGTGCCCGTCAAGGACCGCGAGAACTTCGTCGACATCGTCGGCACCGGTGGCGATGGCTCGCACACCTTCAATATCTCCACGGCGTCGATGTTCGTCGCCTCCGCCGCCGGCGCTCGCATCGCCAAGCACGGCAACCGCGGCGTCAGTTCCAAGTCGGGCAGCGCCGACGTGCTGGAGGCGCTGGGCGTCAATATCATGCTGACGCCGGAACAGGTCGGCGAGTGCATCGAGCAGACCGGTATCGGCTTCATGTTCGCGCCCACCCATCACCCGGCCATGAAGAACGTGGCGCCGATCCGCAAGGAAATGGGCGTGCGCACCATCTTCAATATCCTGGGCCCGCTGACCAATCCGGCAGACGCGCCCAATATCCTGATGGGCGTGTTCCACCCCGACCTGGTCGGCATCCAGGTGCGCGTGATGCAGCGCCTGGGCGCCAGGCATGCACTGGTGGTCTACGGCAAGGACGGCATGGACGAAGTCTCGCTGGGCGCCGCCACGCTGGTGGGCGAACTGAAGGACGGCGAGGTGCGCGAGTACGAGATCCACCCCGAGGACTTCGGCCTGCAGATGATCTCCAATCGCGGCCTGAAGGTGGCAGATGCCACCGAATCCAAGGAGATGCTGCTCGAAGCACTGACCGACGTGCCCGGCACCCCGCGCGAGATCGTCACGCTCAATGCCGGCACCGCGCTGTACGCGGCCAATGTGGCCACCTCGATCGAGGACGGCATCCAGCGCGCGCGCGAAGCCATCGCCAGCGGCGCGGCGCGCGAGAAGCTCAACCAGTTCGTGCGCGCCACGCAGCAGTTCAAATAAGCCGGCCCCGTAGCCCATCCGTCGAGCGAGAGAATTACCGCATGTCCGATATCCTGCAGAAGATCCTGGCCGTGAAGGCCGACGAAGTCAACGCGGCGCGCAAGAAGCGCGACCTGCCCAGCCTGCGTGCCGAGGCCGAGAGCCTGCGCGGCGAGCCGGGCCTGGCCCCGCGCGGCTTTGAACGCGCGCTGCGCGAAAAGATCGCCGCCGGTAACGCCGGGGTGATCGCCGAAGTGAAGAAAGCCTCCCCCTCCAAAGGCGTGCTGCGCGAGAATTTCGTGCCGGAGGCGATTGCCGAGAGCTATGCCAGCCATGGCGCGGCCTGCCTGTCGGTGCTGACCGACGTGAATTTCTTCCAGGGCCACGCCGACTTCCTCAAGCGCGCCCGCGGCGCCTGCCCGCTGCCGGCTCTGCGCAAGGACTTCATGATCGACCTCTACCAGGTCTATGAAGCCCGCACCTGGGGCGCCGACGCCATCCTGCTGATCGTGTCCGCGCTCGACCACAGCCTGATGGCGGAACTCGAAGCCTGCGCCCATGAACTTGGCATGGACGTGCTGGTGGAAGTGCACGGCGGCAAAGAGCTGGATGCCGCGCTGCGCCTGAAGACGCCGCTGCTGGGCGTAAACAACCGCAACCTGCGCACTTTCGAAGTCACGCTCGACAACACGCTGGACCTGCTGCCGCGCATCCCGGAAGACCGCCTGGTGGTGACCGAATCCGGCATTCTCGGCCCGGACGACGTGCAGCGCATGCGCGACGCCAATGTGCATGCATTCCTGGTGGGCGAGGCCTTCATGCGCGCGCCCGACCCCGGTGTCGAGCTGGCACGCCTGTTTGCCTGAGCGGGAAGCACACACCAAAATGGCCCAGGAAATCGAACTCAAACTGGCGGTGCCGGACGGCGCCATGCCGGCGCTCGCGGCCTGGCTGGATGCGCAAGGCCAGGCGCGCGGCGAGCACACGCTGCTCAATGTCTACCTCGACACCCCCGCGCGCGACCTGGCCGGCGCCCGTGCCGCCCTGCGGCTGCGCCGCCACGGCGAGCAATGGCTGCAGACCTTGAAGACCGCCGGCAAGAGCGAGGCCGGCATGGCCACCCGCCACGAGTGGGAAACCAAGGTGGCCGCCGAAGCCATCGAACTCGACGCCTTCCCGGCCGAAGCCCGCGCCTTGCTGGCGCCGCTCGCCGCAACACTGGCGCCGGTATTCCGCACCGATTTCGCGCGGCGCACCTGGCTGGTCGAACAGGATGGCGTTCGTATCGAGGCCGCACTCGACGTCGGAACGATTTCGGCGCCGGCAAGCGCAGAGCAAGAGACGATCCGGGAACTGGAGCTTGAGTGGCTTCCCGGCGATGCCGGACAGGCGCCCACGCAGCAACAAGCCGAGGCCGCGCTGCGTGCACTGGCGTTGCGCCTCCAGCATGTCGCGCCCCTTAAGCCGTCCGACCAGAGCAAAGCCGCACGCGGCTACCGGCTCGCGGCCGCAACCGACCGCGCCTGACGTCGCGCCGGCGCCCTCCTCGCCCCTCCCAACAAAGAACCAGGTATTCCTCCAGCATGAGCAAGCACAACAGCGCACAGGCCGACCTGTTCGCAGCCCCGGCCGTTGCCGATGCCGCCCCCGCTCCGGCCGCCGCCAGCCTGTCCGCGCAAGCCGCAGCGCTGCCGGCCGCCTGGCGCGAATTGCTGGCCCCCTGCATGAACACGGCCGGCTGGCGGGAACTGGCCAGCTTCGTCGACGGCGAACGTGCCAACGGCAAGCCCGTCTTTCCGCATGAGGTGTTCCACGCCTTGCACCTGACGCCGCCCGAGACCGTCAAGGTGGTCATCCTCGGCCAGGATCCCTACCACGGCACCGGCGTGGTCAACGGCAACGAGATTCCGCAGGCGCACGGGCTGGCCTTCTCGGTACCTGACGGCGTGCGCGTGCCGCCCAGCCTGCGCAACATCTTCAAGGAGATCGCCGCGGAATACGGCGACGGAGCTGCGGCGGCGCCCACCTCCGGCAACCTGGAGGGCTGGGCGCGCCAGGGCGTGCTGCTGCTCAACACCGTGCTCACGGTGGAGCAAGGCCAGGCCGCCAGCCACGCCAAGCGCGGCTGGGAAGCGATAACGGACTGCCTGATCCAGGGCTTGTCCGCCGCCCGCCCCAACCTGGTCTTCCTGCTGTGGGGCAGCCACGCCCAGGCCAAGAAACCCTTGCTGGCCGGCTCGCACTGCGTGCTGGAAGCGCCGCACCCGTCGCCGCTTTCGGCGCATCGGGGTTTCCTGGGGTGCGGACATTTCCGGCTAGCCAACGACTGGCTGCAGCGGCACGGCGCCGCGCCGGTGGATTGGCGCGCCACCTGACCCCGGACGCTAGGCTGTCGGCAGGCAGTCGAAATCGTCGAACTCGCCCGTGCCGGGCAGCGCCACCAGCGCGCTGACCTGCGCGGCTGGCGGCCCGCGCCGCATCCAGGTGCAAAGGGCCTCCAGCCGGTCAGGCGGCCCATAGGCCATCACCTCGACCGAGCCATCCTGCCGGTTGCGCACCCAGCCGCCCAGCCCGAGCGCCCCGGCCTGCCCCGCGCAGGCCGCGCGGTAACCCACGCCCTGCACCCGCCCCTTGACCACGATGTGCCATGTTTCCATCTGGGTTCCCCTTGCCCGACGCGGCGGCTGAAACAGCCGCGGCATGCATCACAAGTAAACTAGACTGCGATCCCAAGCGTTACCAGTAAAGACACCCCGGCGCGGGTAACGCCAAAAGCACAGCGATCCGGCCGGCGTTGCGACATCACTGGAAATCCCGCTCTCCGCCAACGCCGGCGCGGCGCCACGCGCGCGCCGCCGATCCATCCAGGCCCCGGGGCCAGCTGGCCCTGCCCCGGCAACCGCTCAACGATCCACTGTCAAGATAATGCAGCAAGCCGAACACGACCAGGCCAGCTCGGTCACACTCCGAGGCTATGCCAGCCAGCTGCTGACCGCGCCGCCGAACCGATTCGACCTGGCGCTGCTGCCCATCATCCTGGCGGTGATCGTGCTGGTGGCCTTTGCCGCCCGGCAAATGAACGTGCCCTACCAGCCCGGCGAGCCGCTGGCGGTGCATCTGGACATCGCCTACCTGCCGTATTACCTGATGCGCACCAGCATCCGCATGCTGGTTGCGCTGATAGCGTCGCTACTGTTCACCTTTGCCTTTGCCGCGCTGGCCTCCAAGAACCGCACCGCCGAGAAAGTGATGGTCCCGGCGCTGGACATTCTGCAATCGATTCCAGTGCTGGGCTTCCTGTCGATCACCGTGACCGGTTTCATCGCGCTGTTCCCCGGCAGCCTGGTAGGAGTCGAGTGCGCCGCCATCTTCGCCATCTTCACCTCGCAGGCCTGGAATATGGCGTTCAGCCTGTACCAGTCGATCCGCACCATTCCGACCGACCTGGTGGAAGCGGCCGCCATGTTCCGGCTCTCGCCGTGGCAGAAGTTCTGGCGCCTCGAAGTGCCCTTCGCCATGCCGGGCCTGCTGTGGAACATGATGATGTCGATGTCCGGCGGCTGGTTCTTTGTGGTGGCCTCCGAGGCCATCTCGGTGTCGGGCAACGACATCCGGCTGCCGGGCATCGGCTCCTACATCGCGCTGGCGATCCAGCAGCAAAACCTGGCGGCGATCGGCTGGGCCATCCTGGCCATGCTGATTGGCATCGTGCTCTACGACCAGTTGCTGTTCCGTCCGCTGATCGCCTGGGCCGACCGCTTCCGCTTCGAGACCATGGCGCAGGAAAGCGAACCGCAATCGTGGCTGCTCAACCTGCTGCGCCGCTCGGAATGGGTACGTATGCTGCTGGGCCGCACGGCAGCGCTGGCGGAACGCACGCTGGCCTGGCGCTCGGGCCGCAAGGTGGTGGTCCCTAAGGCCAGCGATGACCGGCGCGCGCTGTGGTTCGAGCGCCTGAGCAATCTCGTCATCATCCTGATCGCGGTGGCGGCCTTGTATCGCGTGATGCATTTCGTGCGTACGGAGGTGGGCTGGGCGGAGGTGGGCCATGTGCTGTGGCTGGGCTCGCTGACGATGGTGCGGGTGATCGTGCTGATCGCGCTGGCGGCGGTGATCTGGGTGCCGATCGGCATCCGCATCGGCCTGAACCCGAAGGTGGCGCGCATCGCGCAGCCGGTGGCGCAGTTCCTGGCCGCCTTCCCGGCCAACCTGATGTTCCCGCTGGTGGTGATGCTGATCGTGCGCCTCGGCCTGAACCCGGAAATCTGGCTGAGTCCGCTGATGATTTTCGGCACGCAGTGGTACATCCTGTTCAACGTGATTGCCGGCGCCTCCGGCATCCCCACCGAACTCAAGCTGGCGGCGCGCAACTTTGGCCTGCGCGGCTGGCTGTTGTGGAAGCGCTTCCTGATCCCGGCCGTGTTCCCCAGCCTGCTGACCGGCCTGGTGACCGCGGCCGGCGGCTCATGGAATGCGAGTATCGTCTCCGAATACGTCACCTGGGGCGACCGCACGCTGGTCGCCACCGGCCTGGGCAGCTATATCGCGGAAATGACCGCCAAGGGCGACTTTCCCCGCATCGCGCTGGGCATCGGCGTGATGGCGGTGTTCGTGGTGGGCTTCAACCGCCTGCTGTGGAACCGCCTGTACCTGCTCGCGCAGGAACGCACGCGCCTCTGACCCGCACAAGCCATACAAGCCGTACAAGCGGCAAAGCCCTGAACTCGAACGGAACATCATCATGGCAAGCCCCATCGCAAACGCAGTCGAATCCGTCATCGAATTGCGCGGCGTCTCGAAAATCTTCCGCACCGCGGACCGTACCGACCGCGCGGTGCTCGAAG
Organism: Burkholderiaceae bacterium 16; assembly: GCA_000955785.1. Lineage (GTDB taxonomy): Bacteria > Pseudomonadota > Gammaproteobacteria > Burkholderiales > Burkholderiaceae > Cupriavidus. The sequence goes on along the minus strand of JYOD01000050.1, from coordinate 150,201 downwards.
GCGTGGACCTGACCCTCAAGCGCGGCGAGATCGTCGCCATGCTGGGCAAGTCCGGCTCGGGCAAATCCACGCTGCTGCGCATCATGGCCGGGCTGGTGGGCGCGGATCGCGGCCAGGTGCATTTTCGCGGGCAGCCGTTGCGCGGCACGGCCGAAGGCATCGCCATGGTATTCCAGTCGTTCGCGCTGTTCCCCTGGCTGACCGTGCAGCAGAACGTGGAACTGGGGCTGGAAGCCCAGGGCGTGCACAAGGAGGAGCGCGGACGCCGGGCCGAGGCGGCGATCGACATGATTGGCCTGTCGGGCTTCAACAGCGCGCTGCCGCGCGAACTCTCCGGCGGCATGCGCCAGCGCGTCGGCATTGCCCGCGCGCTGGTGACCGAACCCGACCTGCTGCTGATGGACGAAGCCTTTTCCGCGCTCGACGTGCTGACCGGCGAGACCCTGCGCGACGAAATGCTCGACCTGTGGGAGGACGGCCGCACCAATATCAAGTGCATCCTGATCGTCTCGCACAATATTGAAGAGGCGGTAATGATGGCCGACCGCATCGTAGTCCTGTCGAGCGATCCGGGCCGCATCCGCGCCGAGGTGAAGATCCCGTTCCCGCGCCCGCGCAACCGCGATTCGGCGCAGGTACGCGCGCTGATCGACGAGGTCTACACGCTGATGACGTCGCCCGCGGCGCTTGAGCCCCGCGTGCCTGCGCTAGCGGCGGCCCAGGACATCGGCTACCGCCTGCCGGACGCCGACATCAGCCAGATGGAGGCCATTCTCGACCTGCTCTGCGAAGCGCCTTTCTTCGGCCGGGCCGACCTGCCGCACCTGGCCGAGGAAGCCGGCCTCACCGACGATGACCTGCTGCCCGCCTGCGAGGCCCTGCACCTGCTGAAACTGGCGACCATTGAACGCGGCGACATCAACGCCACCGACCTCGGCCGTGCCTACTATGAGACGGAGCCGCCTGAGCGCAAGGTGCTGTTCGGCAGGCAACTGCTGCAACACGTGGCACTGGCCGCGCACATCCGCCGCGAGCTCGAACAGTCCGAGGACGGCGAGATCCGGGAAGAACACGTGCTGCGGGAACTCGAGGCTTTCCTCAAACCGGACGAAGCCAAGCGCGTGCTGACCATCGGCATCGAATGGGGGCGCTACGGGGAAGTCTATGAATACAGCTACAACAGCGGCATGCTGACGCTGCCGCGGGAAGAGCAGCCGGCGTCGGGCGCGGGCACGGACACCCAGCCCTGATTGCGTTTGGCCTGGTGGCCCGGTTGCCTAGCGCTCACGCATGGCGCGGCCAATCGCGCCGGTGCGCAGGGCGATCTTTGCGGTGTCCTCGCGCAGCGCGCGCAGGCGGCGCTCCAGGATGGCATTGGCAGTGCGGCCGGTTGAGCTGGCCGTGCTTGCGGTGCCGCCGGCTTCGCTGGCGGCGCGTGTCAGCTCGCCCGACGCCGCGGCATGCACCAGCACATCGGCGCGGCGGCGGTCGGCCGAATCGGCCAGGCGGGCACGGCGCTCGCTGGCGTCTTCGGACGGCGGCGGCGCATCGGCGGTGGCCGCGGCAAGCGCCAGATCGGCGGTCCGGGCCGCCTGGGCATCGGAGATGCTGGCGGCTACGCCCGCAACGGCGACCCCGGCAGCGCCTGCCATCGCGGCGCCGGTGCTCTCGTTGGCCACGTCCGCCGCCTTCGGTTCCTTTACCGCCGCCTTACCCTTCGCCGGACGAATAAATCCCGCGCCACGCCCGCCGGAGCGATCGCCCTCGGCCAGCCTTTCACTGGCCAGTTGCAAACTGTGAACAGCGGCATCGGTGGCCTGGCGGATAGCGCTTTCGGCGGCCGGCAAATCCAGCTCGCCATAATGCTCGCGCACCTGGATGCGCGCCGCGGCCACGTGCGCCGCCACCAGGTAGTTCTGCACGATAAAGCGGTTCAGGTTGTCCACCGCGCGATGCCGGCTCTTGGGTTCGTCGAGCATGCGCTGGAACGACCCGATCAGCGCGGACAGGCTGTCCATGAACTGCTTGCGCTGCACCCGGTAGGCAAAATCGTCCTTGGCCACGCGCAGCAGCAGGTCGCGCGTGGCGGCGATGTAGCGGCGGTTGACCTCAAGCACGGTCTCCACCAGCGCGGGCAGCGCGCGGTATTCCCAGCTGGGCAGCACGAAGCTGAACACCGTGGCGATCAGCCCGCCGATCACGGTATCGATCAGCCGCTCGCCAGCCACGGTGGGACTGCCCGGCATCAGCAGGTTGATCTGGATCAGCACCTGCACGCAGGCCGCCACCGCGGTGTAGCGGTACTTGATGGTGGAAAACGCCGTGCTCGCCACCAGCGCCAGGAACAGCACGCCGAGCAGGATCAGCGGCTGGTGCACAACCCTGAGCACGGCTACCGCGATCACGCAGCCGATCAGCGTGCCGATCAGGCGATCGTTGTAGCGCTGCTTCGTCATGCTGAAGTTGGGCTTCAGGATCACGATGATGGTCAGCAGGATCCAGTAGCTGTGCGACACATACGGCAGGTGATCGGCGATCCACAGCCCCGCCCCCACCGCCATGGTGATGCGCACCGCAAAGCGGAAGGCGGGCGATTTCCAGTGCAGGTTGTCGCGCAGCACCTTGAGCTCGTAGCGCTGGCGCGTGAGGAAGGGCGTCATGTCCGGCCCGGGCAGCACCTTGCTGGGCTCCACCGGCGTGCGCGACGCCTCGTGCAGTTGTTCCACCAGCACGATGGCGCCCTTGATCATGTCGAGCGTCTCCGCCACCGCCGTCATCGCCGCGGCGTTGATGTGGTGATGGCGCAGCTGCGCGATCTCGTGCTCGACCGCGCGCAGCTCCTGGCGGTAGTCCACGGTGGCGTAGGAAGGCCGGCCACGCGTGATGTCGTAGGCGATCCCTTCCACATCCTTGCACATCAGCTGTACCAGCCGGCTCAGGTGATCGAGCACCGGCGTGCCGGCAAAGGTCTGGCGCAGCAGCGGGTAATCCGTATTGGTGGAAAGGATGTACTCGTACAGGTCCAGCATGCGCATATGGACCTGCACCAGCAGCCCGTCGTGGGTGGTGGTGTTGCCGCGCAGCACCAGGTCGCGCGCCGCCTGCTGCCGCTCCGCCACCACGATCTGCTGGCGCACCAGCTGGTTGAACTGCGCCTCGTAGTCATTGCCGGCATCGTAAAAGCCCGCCTTGATCTCGAGGTAGCCCGCCATCTCGTACAGCGCCTCGGCCAGCACCTGCTGCTTGGTGCGCCGCTGCGTTGCCCAGCTCACCACCATCGCGTAGGCCATGTAGGCCACCGCGCCAATGCCGAACAACAAGGCATGCTCGAACGCGCGCCGCACCACGAAGTCCTCGTTGATGGTCAGCGTCATGACGAACAAGGCCGAGAACTGCAATGGCAGGGTCTTGTTGCCATACACCGTCATCATGCCGGCCATGAATGTCACCAGCACCAGCACCAGCGGCATCACGCGCGGGAACGGCGTGGCCATGGCCACCAGCAAGGTCACCGCCGTGCACAGCAGCACGCTGGCCAGCATCTCGTTGAACTTGTGGCTGAACGGGCTGGGCAGGTCCATCAGGCTGGTGCACAGCGCGCCCATCGACACCACCATGGCGGTGGGCAGGTCCGTGAACTGCATGGCGATCAGCGTGGCGCCGATCACCCCGGTCGCGGAGCGCAGCCCGCGATAGACGTAATGCGAATAGACGAAGGTGCGGGCGTCGTGCGCGTATTGCATGTGGCGGCGTGTGGTCCGTACCGGCCTAGAGGCCCAGCCAGCGCGCGCGCATGGCCTGGCGGCCACCTTCGGCCGTCACGGTGTACTGCACCGCCGGCTCGCGTGCGAAGGTCAACGGCAGCACGTGCAGCTCGTCGCGGCGGAACACGTGGCATTCGGCGCTGTCGCCGGTGCGGTAGCGCGCCAGCAGCTTGTCGAGCTGCCCGGGCGCCACGCGCAGGCCATCCACCGCAGCCAGCAGGTCGCCCGCCGAAAGCCCGGCCGCCTGCGCCGCGCCGCCATCGAGTACCTGGGTCACGCGCACCCAGCCGTCTTCGTTCTTGGTCTTGATGCCGAGCGCGGCGTTGCGCTCCGGCTTGGCCGGCACCGCCTTGATGCCGAAAGGCTTGAACAGCGCCGCCAGCTGCAGCTCGCCGGTGCCCTCGGTCAGCGAGCGCAGCAGCGCGCCCAGGCGCAGGCCGCTGACCTCGTCGAACAAGGCATGCAGCTCTGCCTCGGTGACGCCGCGCTGCTGCGCGTCCGGCGCATAAAAGCCGCTGCCATAGCGCTGCCACAGCGCGCGCATGATGTCGTCGAGCGAGCGGCGGTTGCGGGTCCTGGCGCGGATGGTGAGATCCAGCGCCAGCGCCACCAGCGAACCCTTGGTGTAATAGCTGACGATAGCGTTGGGCGCGTTTTCGTCCTGGCGGTAGTACTTGGTCCAGGCATCGAAAGAGCTTTCGGCCACGCTCTGCTTGGTGCGGCCATTGCCGCGGAGCACGCCGTTCCAGGTCTTGGCCAGCAGCTCCACGTACTGCGTCTCGGTGATGCGGCCGCTACGCACCAGCATCAGGTCGTCGTAGTAGCTGGTGAAACCCTCGAACAGCCACAGCAACGGCGTATAGGTTTCCTCGCGCAGCCGGTACGGCACGAAGGCCGCGGGCTTGATGCGCTTGACATTCCAGGTGTGGAAATACTCGTGGCTGCACAGCCCGAGGAAGGTGCGGTAGCCCTCGGTGGCCTCCTCCTTGCCAAGCGCCGGCAGGTCCGCGCGCCCGCAGATCAGCGCCGTGCTGGCACGATGCTCCAGCCCGCCGTAGCCGTCGGTCGTGACCATGGTCATGAACACGTAGCGGCGATTGCTGTCGAGGAATGGCGCTTTTTCCGTCTTGGGCTCGAACAGCCGGATCTGCGCTTCGCAGATCTGCTTCAGGTCGCGGCACACGCGGTCGAGGTCGAGTTGCGGGACACGGCCCGTGAACACCACGTCGTGCTGGGCGCCGCAGGCCCGGAAGCTGCCCATGGTGAAGTTGCCCATCTCGACCGGGTGGTCGACCAGCTCGTCGTAGTCGGCAACCTGGTAGCGGCCGAAGCCGTAGCGCTTGGCGCCGCCGCGGCCAGGCGCTTCGCGCATGGCGGTGGCGACGCGCCAGCCGGCATAGGCCTCGCCGGCAGGCGCATGGATGTCCACCGTGCAGGGACGATCTTCCTGCCCTTCGGCGCACAGGAACACGGAACTGCCGTTGAAGAATCCGTGGGTGGCGTCGAGGTGCGCGGCGCGCACCGACAAATCCCAGGCGTAGACCTCGTAGCTGAGCGTGAGCGGCCCGCCCACCGGCGCCGCCTGCCAGCTCTGCTTGTCGAGCTTGGCGAGTGCCACCGGCTTGCCGCCGGCATCCGCTCGGATGCGCACGATATTGCGTGCGAAGTCGCGGATCATGTAGCTGCCGGGAATCCACGCCGGCAGGTAGAACTGCTGGCCGGCGGGATCGGGGGCGTCAACTGTGACAGTGACGGCGAACAAGTGCGCTTCGGGTTGAAGCGGGGCGATGGCGTAATGGATCGGCTTCATGAGCGTGATTGTAGCGCCATGCCCGGCCCCGACCGCCCCGGACCCCGCGCCGGCTCAGGCGTTGACGTTCACCACCACGCGGCCGCGCATGCCCCCATCGACGATCTTGCGGCCAGCCTCGATCGCCTCGGACAAGCCGATCTCGCGGGTGATGGCGCGCAGGCGATCCGGCTCCAGGTCTTGCGCCAGGCGTTGCCAGGCTTCCTCGCGCCGCGCCATCGGCGCCATCACGCTATCGATGCCGTAAAGCGTGATGCCGCGCAGGATAAAGGGCGCCACCGAGCCCGGGAAGTCCAGTCCTTGCGCCAGCCCGCAGGCCGTCACCGCGCCGCCGTAGCGCACCTGCGCGCAAGCGTTGACCAGCGTGTGCGAACCCACCGAGTCCACCACCGCGGCCCAGCGCTCCTTTTGCATCGGCTTGTTCGGCTTGCCGAGTTCGGTGCGGTCGACGACGTCCGCCGCGCCCAGCGCTTTGAGGAAGTCAGCCTCGGCAGTCTTGCCGGTGGACGCCACCACGCGATAGCCCAGCCTGGACAGGATCGCGATGGCGACCGAGCCCACGCCGCCCGAGGCGCCGGTCACCAGCACCTCGCCATCGCCCGGCTTGACCCCGGCGCGCTCCAGCGCCAGTACCGACAGCATGGCGGTATAGCCCGCGGTGCCGATGGCCATGGCCTGCCGCGTCGTGAAGGCATCCGGCAAGGCCACCAGCCAGTCACCCTTGAGGCGTGCGCGCTGCGCCAGGCAGCCCCAGTGCGTCTCGCCCACGCCGTAGCCGTTGAGCACGACCTTATCGCCGGCCTTCCAGCGCGGATGCGTGGATTCCAGCACCGTGCCGGCCCCGTCGATGCCCGCGACCATCGGCCACTTGCGCACCACCGGCGAGCGGCCCGTGATGGCCAGGCCGTCCTTGAAATTGATGGTGGAGTAATCGACGGCGACCAGCACGTCGCCCTCGGCGGGGAGGCTGGATTCGTCGAGCGCGGTAACGGCGGCCTGGGTGGCGCCGTCGGCCTGGGTCAGCAGCAAAGCCTGGAACGTCATGGTGTCTCCTTCGGATTCTTGATGAAAGACAACCGGACGCCCCCGGCACGGCAGCGCCGGGAGGCCGCCGGCGCCAAGTGCTTACTTCTTGAGGCTGGCGAGCTTGCGCTCGAGCGTGGCAGCGTCCGCGGCGCCGGGGATGCGGGTGCCGTCCATGAAGAACACTGCCGGGGTACCGGTGATATTCAGGCTCTGGCCGAGCGCCAGGTTGTCATCCACTGGCGTCTTGCAGCTGCCGTTGCCGGTCAGCGCCACATGGCTCAGCATCCAGTCGCGCCAGGCCTTGGTGCGGTCGGTTGCGCACCAGACCTGCTTGGCCTTCACGGAGGAATCCGGCGACAGCACCGGGTAGAGGAAGGTGTAGACGGTGATGTTGTCCATCTGCTGGAAGGTCTGCTCGATGCGCTTGCAGTAACCGCAGTTGGGGTCGGAGAACACCGCCACCTGGCGGCTGCCGTCGCCTTTGCTCCACTTGATGGCGCGCGCCAGCGGCAGGTCCGACCACTTGATGCGGTTGATTTCGGCCAGCCGCTCCTCGGTCAGGTTGGTGCCGGTCTTGCTGTCGACCATCTCGCCGTTGATGATGTAGCGGCCGGTCGCATCCGTATAGACCACCTGGCCGCCGACATTGACTTCGAACAAGCCGGGCACCGGGGTCTTGGCCACGCTCTTCACTTCGGCGCGCCCACCGAGCATCTTCTGCATCGATTCCTTGATGCGGTCGGTGCCGGGATCGCCGGCAGCCATGGCGTGGAGCGCGAAGCCGGCAGCCGCCAATCCGCCAACGATGGTGGCTGACAGGGCGGTACGGCGGCGCAGGAATTGCAACATGTTGACTCCAGTGAATCGATGGTTCGGTACGCGTGAGACGGGCTCGGGGCTCAGCCCAGCGCGCGCCCGATAAGAAAACGTTTAAGCAGCGGCTGCCCTCCCACCGCCCGCATGCCGGTATTGCGCACTGCGCGCGCGATGCCGCCGGGCAACGAAAACAGCCGGTGCAGGCCATCGGTGGCAGCCGTCAGGGAGAGCAGGTCAGTGGCGCGCGCTCGCTCGTAGCGGCGCAGCAGGCGCAGATCGCCTTCGCCACGGAAAGACTCTTTGTCGGCCATTACGCGGCCAAGTTCCGCCACATCGCGCAAACCCAGGTTCATGCCCTGGCCGGCCAGCGGGTGCACCACGTGCGCCGCGTCGCCAACCAGGATCACGTGCGGCTGGACGAACTGCTCGGCGCGCTGCAGCACCAGGGGGAAGCCCTGCGCCGGCGTCACGCAGCGCAGCGCGCCGAACTGGCGCCCCACGGCGCCGCTGGCGGCCTGCATCACGGTATCGGCCAGTGCCTGCGGAGACAGCGCCAGCAGGTCGCTCGCGTGGCCCTCCTCGGCCGACCACACCATGGAGATGCGGCGTCCGGGCAAGGGCAACAGCGCCAGGATCTCGCCGTTGGCGGGCTCCTCGTCGGCCATCAGCTTGGGGGGCGTGCCCAGGAACCACTGCCAGGCCGTGTCCTGATGCGGAAGCGTGCACTCGAAATTGGCCACCACGCCAAGCTGGCGGTAGCGGCGCTTGGCAACCGCGATATGGCACTGGTCACGCAGCCAGGAGCGCGCGCCATCCGCGCCCACCACGCAGGCGGCGCGCACCTTTTCACCACCGGTGAGCGTCAGCGTGGCGCCCTCATGGTCGCGCGCGAAGGCCGCCGCGGTATCGTCGTGCCAGTGCACCTGGTGCTGGAAGCGCAAGGCGGTATCGAGCACGCGCTCGACATGGCCGGATTCGATGATCCAGGCCAGTTGCGGCACGGTCGCGGCATATGCCGAAAAATGCAGGTCGCCGGCGGCCGGGGTATCGACCTGCGCTGCGCTCGCATCGCCGAACACACGCATATCGGACACCATTTGCATCCGTGCGGGGTCCAGCGCCTCCCACACACGCAACTGCTCCAGCAATGCCTGCGAACTCGCCGAGAAAGCGTAGATGCGGCTGTCCCACTGGTCCGGCTCCGGCACGGCCCCGCGGGGGCGCGGCGCGATCAGCGCCACCTGCATGCCCTGCTGGGCCAGCAGCAACGCACAAGCCTTGCCGACGATGCCGCCGCCGACCACGGCAACCTGGAAACGGGAGGGAGATGGACGAGTCATGCGTGAATTATAGCCACCCCGGCACATTGCCCTTGCCGTACCCACGCGCGTCGGAACTGGCCGCGTAACGTGCAGGGCAAACGGGAGCACCCGAGGGGAGTGAGGAAATACGAGGACCAGAGGGAGCAGCCAGCGGGTTCAGCGCAACGTCTGGCGAGGTTACAATAGCCATCTTTCCGATGGCAATTCCGGCACAAAAGCGGTGAGTGAAGTCCCGCTTTGGCTGTCTTGCCTCGTGCTGCACTTTTCCCCTCTGCGTCCCAATCGCCGCGCCAACCGCGCCAGACGCACCCAGGGCGAACCGCAACCCATTGATTTTTAAAGGTTTACCATGAGCCTCAAATGCGGCATCGTCGGCCTGCCCAACGTCGGCAAGTCCACGCTGTTCAATGCCCTGACCAAGGCCGGCATCGCCGCCGAGAACTACCCGTTCTGCACCATCGAGCCCAATGTGGGCGTGGTGGAAGTGCCGGATCCGAGGCTTGGCAATCTGGCCGGGATCGTCAAGCCCGAGCGCGTCCTGCCGGCCGTGGTCGAATTCGTCGACATCGCGGGCCTGGTGGCGGGCGCCTCCAAGGGTGAAGGCCTGGGCAACCAGTTCCTGGCCAATATCCGCGAAACCGACGCCATCACCCACGTGGTGCGCTGCTTCGAGGATGAGAACGTCATCCACGTCGCCGGCAAGGTCGATCCGCTGTCCGATATCGAGGTGATCAATACCGAACTGGCGCTGGCCGACCTCGCCACCGTGGAAAAGGCTCACGCCCGCTACATCAAGCCCGCGCGCGCCGGCGACAAGGAAGCGCTGCGCCTGGTGGCCGTGCTGGAAAAGGCCCAGGCCGTGCTCAACGAAGCCAAGGCCGTGCGCACGCTCGACCTGTCGGACGAAGAATGGGCCGCCATCAAGCCGCTGTGCCTGATCACCGCCAAGCCCACCATGTATGTGGCCAACGTGCGTGAAGACGGCTTCGAGAACAACCCGCACCTGGACGCCGTGCGCGCCCACGCCGCCAAGACCAAGTCGCCGGTGGTAGCTGTGTGCGCCGCCATCGAAGCCGAAATCGCCGACCTCGACGACGAAGACAAGGCCGTGTTCCTGGCCGACCTCGGCATGGAAGAACCCGGCCTGGATCGCGTGATCCGTGCTGGCTTTACCCTGCTGGGCCTGCAGACCTATTTCACCGCCGGCGTGAAGGAAGTGCGCGCGTGGACGATTCATGTGGGCGACACCGCTCCGCAGGCTGCGGGTGTGATTCACACCGACTTCGAACGCGGCTTTATTCGTGCCCAGACCATCGCCTATGAAGACTTCATTACCTACAAGGGTGAGCAAGGCGCGAAGGAAGCCGGGAAGATGCGCGCGGAAGGGAAGGAATACGTGGTGAAGGACGGCGACGTGATGAACTTCTTGTTCAACGTGTAAGCGTCCTGAACTACTGCCCGCCGGTTGGATTCGGCGGGCGACGAAAAGCCCCGCAAGGCACGTGCCTTGCGGGGCTTTTTGTTTTGTCACTACTCGGCCGGTCTCTAAGCCACTCTCGCAGTAGGCAAGTTCGATATTGATGGCTCGTCTACAGCGAATGACAACCACGTCGCATGCCTTTTAAGACGCTTCCCTTTGGCTGGTTAGAACACCGTTGTCTTCGGACTGGACAGTCCCATGTTCGCACACCACAATGATCATATCGATCAATATGGCTGGAGGCCAATCATGATCACAGAGGTCAGCGCCGTCAACTTTCGGCAAAACTTGGGGGAGATGCTGAATCAGGTGCAATACCGGCACGACAGCATCGTTATTAACAAGGATGGCAAGCCGGTGGCTGTGCTGGTCGATGCCGAACTGTTCGCGCGCATTCGCAAGATGCGGGAGAGGTTTGACGCACTGAGTGGTCATGTTGCCAAGGCTTACGACGACGTGCCAGCCGAGCAGGGCATGGCGGAAATCGAGGCGGCCGTAGCCGCTGAACGCGCCCGTTGATGCCGGGGTTGCGTGTTGTGCTCGATACCAACGTCCTGGTATCGGGGCTGGCCTATCCTACGAGCGTACCTGGCTGCATCGTCCAAGCCTGGCGACAGGGTGCAATCGAAGTAGCGCTTTCGCGGTACATCCTGGATGAGATGGCGAGAGTGCTTCCGCGCCTGTCGCGGATTCGCTTAAGTCTTGATGAAATTCGGGATCTGGTCGACAGCCTTATGTTCCTGGCCGATATGGTGGAGCCAGATGACTGTCGAGATGACCGGTTGCGAGATCCGGCTGACCAACCGGTGCTGGCCACCTTGCGCGCTGCTCAAGCGCAATACTTGATCACTGGCGACAAGGACTTGCTGGTACTAGCGCAGCGCTACCCGATCATCACACCCGCCGATTTCTGGGCACGGCACGGCGGGTAGGGACGACGAGCCGTGGCATCGGCTAGTTATGCGTGAGCATCCGGCACTGTCGTGAGCTTCACGCCGAGCGCGTGCAGGAGCTTCATGATGGTATCGAAGCGAGGCTTTGCGCCCGGAGCGAGTGCTTTGTAAAGGCTCTCACGGCCAAGTCCAGAGTCGGCAGCCACTCTGGTCATACCACGTGCCTTGGCAATGTCCGCAATAGCGGCAAGCAGCACCGCAGTGTCGTCCTCTTCCAAGGCGGCATTGAGGTACTCAGAGATCATTTCTTCGCTGTCGAGATAGTCCGAGGCATCGAAGCGTGCAACTTCAATCTTGTTCATGATGACTCCTTCTTGATCGTTTTCCACTGGGCCTTGCCGTCAGATCCCTGAGGGTCGAGATCCGGGCGCTGAATGCAGCGGTGCGGTTGAGTGAGGTCATGACCCTTAGCGTATCCGATTGGATACATCCATCAAAGACAACGCAAAGGGAGTCGGGAAGCCCGCGCGTCCCCGATGGGCAAATAGGACAGCATTCTGGGCACTGACATCGATGACACAACGCGCTTCGTCGATGGCACAACAGCGAGCGAGATCTACATCGTTGCCTGCCTGTACCATTACTGATCGAGTCGCTGCGCGTAATCAGCGATGCAGGCGCCTGTATCCATCCAACCAGCATGAGCGAATACCAATACTACGAATTCGCGGCCATCGACCGGCCGCTCACCCGCGCCGAGATGGCGCAACTGCGCGCCGTCTCCACACGCGCCCGGATCAGCCCCTCGGGCTTCGTCAACCACTACGAGTGGGGTGACCTGAAGGCAGATCCGGCTGACTGGATGCGGCGATATTTCGACGTCTTCGTCTACACCGCCAACTGGTGCTGTAGCAGGCTGGCGCTGCGCGTGCCGCTGTCCACGTTTGGCAAAGCGGAACTGATGCCTTTCGCTATCCGGCATGCTTCGACCATTGAGGCATACGGAGAGCACTGGATCATTGACTGGTCGCTCAACGAAGGCGAAGACTATGACCGCTTCGGCATGCAAGACGGCAGCGGCTGGATGCAGCGCCTGGCCCCCCTGCGCGCCGAGCTGATGCGTGGCGACCTGCGCCCGCTTTACCTTGGCTGGCTGGCGGGATCCCATGAACTTTCGGACGACGCACTGGAACCGGAGGTGCCCCCCGGCCTGGCGACACTGTCGCCGCCGCAGGAGGCGCTGGTCGAATTCCTGGAGATCGATCCCGACCTGCTGGCCGCCGCTGCGGCGGCGAGCCCCGACGTCTCGCCTGGCGATGCCGAGCAGGACGATCGCATTGATGCGTGGCTGAACGAATGGCCGCGCGAGGAAATGGCAGCGGTGCTGAAGCTGCTCGCCCAAGGGCTCGTACACCAGGCGGAACGCCAGGTCCGGCTGCGACATGCCGCCTGGCTGAAAGCGCAGCAAGTTTCGACGCCGTCTTCCACGGCGCGGCGCATCCTCGGCCATCTGCAGGAACTCGCCGAAGGGGCCTCCGTTGCGCGCCTGCAACGCGAAGCAAAGGCACACGCCAAGCAGGAGGCCGCACGCCGCCGAAAGCGCGAAACGCAACTGAGGCTGGTGATGAACGATGCAGACAAGCGCTGGGCAGCCATCGATGCGCAGGTACAGAGGGGCACGGCGTCGGCTTATGATGAGGCAACGAAGGCGCTGGCGGAGCTGGCGGACGGTTATGCGCTCACATCGAGCCGCGAAGCATTCGAGCGTGCGCTGCGGCAACTCCTGGCTTCCCACGCCAAGCGCGGCGCCCTGTTGCGCCGCTTGCGCGATGCAGGCTTGTGCCCGGCATGAGCACCCGTTAAGAACAATTGGTATGGCGATTTCGCAGAGTGCCGGGCTGATCGGTTCGATCGAGGCTTGGCTTCGCCCGGCGCAGCGGAATGGGACCGCTACTTCCGCGCGAAGTGGGCAAATAGGCGAAATGGCTCGGCGGCAGGGTGAGAATCCATCCGCATGCAAACCAACAGAAGCCCCGCGGGACCAAACGCCTGCGGGGTTCATATTTCACGAGACTGCTGACGCAGGCCGCTCGTACCAGCCCGCCACAAGATCATCCATCACGCGCCGCCTCCAAGTCCCGCAGGACTGCGAGTTCGCTCAACACCAGCGTTTCGTTCGCAAGTACCGCCGCCAGCGAGAGCAGATGGCCCTGAGTCTCCTCAGTCAGATTGGCTAACGTGCCACCGGCAGCGTTCTCGATGGCGACCGACAGCAGTGCGTTGAGTTGGGCAGCCTTTTCAGCGGCGAGGCTAAGCGGGCTTTCTGATGCAGCGTGCGTGGTCACGAAGATATCGCGGCCTGCCTGCTCGGCGCTGATGTTGTAGTGGGGGTGCTTACACATTAGATGCCCTCCCGAGTTGGGAGCGCATGCGCTTTGGGATGATGGGGAATTCAGGAAAAATCGAATGTCGGATACGGGCAAATCGGGAATGCAAGGACTGGGGCATGATGCGCCTCCTCGTGACCAGTTCAGAAGAACCGCCTTACGGCGGTTGTCTTCCTACGTAGTCGAGACGCCAATCCCGGTCGCTGTGGTTGTAGCGACCCGACCAGTATAGCGTCGCCAGTAAGCGATATAGAAGCCGCGGCAACAACAATTGACACTCTCGCCAGTGAGCAGCCTCCTCGTACTCAGCGGAATTCGTCGTCTCGATGCCGTGATTGTGCAACGACACATCAGAGCACGGTTGGCACGTCACCCATGAAGGCCCGGATCGAAAACCAAGCACATTGGGTAAATGACTCTTGTACTCTGCCACTCACAACGGCTTCAAGTCCTGCCCCCGCAGCCCCACCAGCAGCGCCTGCCCATCCGGCCCCACACGAAACTCCCCATACCGCGCCCTCTCGAACCGCGCCCCCTGCCCTTCCTGGAAGAAGTAGGCATCGGTGGACACCTGGGCCTGCACGCCGCCCCAGCGCGACGGCACGGTCTGGAAGCGCAGCAGTTGCTCACCGCTGGCCAGGGCCTCGCCCGTGTGCAGGCGCACGAGGGTGGCTTCGCCGCGTGCGTCGCGGCGGATCACGGCGACTTGCTCGCGCGCGGGCTCGATGCCTTGCTGCAGACGTGCCTCGCGGATGGCGTCGGCGATGGCGAAATTCAGGGCCATGTAGTCGCCTTGCATGAGCGAACGCGGATCGACGGGCGCCAGGCGCAGGTAGACGGTGTCGCCGTGCGCCAGCAGCCGCTCCTTGCCGGTGATGGCGAAGGCGGCCAGCCCCAGCGTGAGAACCCATGCCAACAATATCCAGCGCTTCATGCTTGTCTCCTTGCGCTATCGCGATGCAGCGCCATGCGCAGCAGGAGCACGGCAATGCCGGCGCCAGCGAGCGTGGCGGACTTGATCAGCAGCGTCCAGTGCAGCGCGCTGTAGTACCAGACAAAGCCGATGCCGAGCGCGGCGACGGCCAGGCCCAGCCAGGGCAGCGAGCCGCGGCGCAGCGCCAGTCCCAGCGCCAGCGCCGCGGCAACCACCGCGGGCGCCCCGGCCAGCAACGCGCTGAACGACACCACGCCGAGCAGCGCTGCGACGCGCACCGGCGGGCGCAGCCGCAGGCGCCCCGCCTCGGCAAGCACAAACGCAGCGAGCACCGCGCCGCACAAGGCTCCCGCCAGCCAGTAGTTGCCGGTGTGGCGCCCGGTGTCGGCATTGAACAGCAACGCGTGTGGCAGGCCCAGGCCGGTCACCATCAGGGCCGCGCCCAGCGCAAACAGCAGCGTGGCGTCCGCGGCCGGCTCGAGCCAGCCGTGCAGGCCCGCGGCACAGAGCCGCCCTTCCGCGAGCACGAAGCCGGTCAGCAGCGTCAGCGCGAATGGCGCCAGCCAGCCCAGGGAGAAGCTCATCGCCTGCCAGACATGGCGCAGGCCCGGCGTCATGGCCAGGTGCAGCGCCAGGGCCACGCCAGTCCACACGCCCAGCGCCGCCAGGAAACGATGCAGCCGGTTGCCGACCAGCACATAAAGCACGGCTTCGAACAATGCCAGCGCGCCCCAGAAGCCTGCGGACTCAAGCAGGCGGCTGACGCCATAGGCCTCGCTCGCGCCGTACACGAGCAGGCCCTGGCCGCTCAGGCTGACGGCCAGCGCGAATTGTTCGAGCGCCGTCGCGCCCGCGCGCCGCCGGTACAGCACCGCGGCAAGCGCGATCATCGCCGCACCGCACAGCACCATCGCCATCTCGTTATTGCGCGCGGCCACGAAGACCGAGCCGAGCAGGAAGGCGAGGAAGAACACCGCGCCCAGCCATCCGGCCAGGCCCATCAGCAGCCGCACCGCCCATGGCGTGCGGGCTTGCGCTTGCGCGGGCTGCCCTTGCACCAGTCCGCGCGTGGCAAGGTCCTGCCACATTGCCTGCACTGCGTGTCGATCGCTGATCATGCCGGTTCTCCCTTGGCCGCGCCGCTTGCATCGGCCAGTCCATGCTGCCGGTAGGCGCGCAGCAACCACGCCGCCGCCGCGGCGGACAGGCCGATGGTCAGCAGCCCCAGGATCAGGAAGGCGCCGAATCCCGCGCGATTGACATCCAGCAGCAGGCGCGCGACCGCGGTCACCAGCAGCACGATGGTGGCAAAACTGGCCAGGCTGAGCGCCACCACATCGAAGGCCCTCAGCCGGAACCAGGCGAGCAGCACGCCCAGCGTCAGCAAGGCCACGCCGAACATGGCGGCGTCGAAGCGGCTGTGGAGGATGCTGGCGAGGCCCAGCCAGCCGGCATAGCCGCACGCCAGCGCGACGAGGATGCGCGCGCCGGCCAGGCCGCGAAAGCCAAGGGCCGGCGCCATCGCGCACAGCGCGAACCACAGCGCCAGTTGCAGCAGCGTGGCTGCCAGCAGCGATAGTGTGGTCGCCCGCTCGCCAGCCGCCCCAAACAGCAGGTCAAACATGGCACCCACACCGAGGCGGACACTGAAGTACCGCAGCAGCGCCACATTGGCCAGCACGATCACCACCCACCAGTGCGGCGCCGCGCGCGCGGCCAGTGCCCAGGGGATCGCCAGCAATGCCCACAAGGCAAACAATTGCCAGGCATCGGCACCGGTCTGGTACACCTGCCCGATCACGGCCAGCAGCACACCGGCAACCACCTGGGCGCCGCACAGCGCGGCGCGGCCTGCCAGGTCGGCAGGCGGCCGCAAGCAGGCGAATCCCGCCAGCAGGGTCAGCGCAGCGGCCAGCGAGCCGAATTTGGCGAATTTGTGCAGGTCTTGCCAGTTGAAGGCAAAGAACACGATCACGCCGGCGCACATTAAGGCTGCGCCCAGCACCAGCAAGGCACGGTCAAGCCAGGTGCGCCAGCCAGCCGCGTCCGGTTCGGTGCCTGGCCAGGCGGCGGCCACGCCGTCAGCACCAAGCACGCCTTGCTCGCGCCAGTCGGCCAGCGCTTGCCGCACGGCCCGCCGGTCCTGGAGGGATTGCATTGAAGATGGCTGCATGGATGCCCTATGTGATGGATGCGCCAATGCACTGTAGCAAAGGAGCGTGCTGCCGCGGCACTTTCCTTGCGCGCGCGACCACAGGTGGCAGCCGTCCCCGCGCCGGCGCTTTGCGGCCGCGGGCCGGCCCGGTATGCTGTGCGTTTTTCCAATCCAGCCACGCCTCGCGCGCCCCGCCATGACCCTCGGTATCCTCGCCGCCATTCACGATGAAGTCGACGGCCTGATCGCCGCCATGCGCCACGACGATGCCCGCGCCACCGTGCAGCGCATCGGCATGCGCGACTATCACGTCGGACACCTGCACGGCCAGCGCTGCGTGCTGGTGCTTGCGCGCATGGGCAAGGTGGCCGCCGCGGCCACGACGGTGACCCTGGTGCACGAGTTCGGCGTGGACGAAATCGTCTTCACCGGGCTGGCAGGCGGCATTGGGGCCGATACGCGCGTCGGGGATGTGGTGGTGGCGGACCGCACGCTGCAGCACGACCTGGACGCGCGCCCGTTCTTCGGGCGGCATGAAGTACCCCTGCTCGAACGCGCCGAATTTCCCACCGACCCCGCGCTGACCGCCGCGCTGCGCGAAGCCGTGTCCGGCTATCTGCGCGAAGACCTGCCCGGCGCGGTGCCGGCGGACGTGCTGGGCCGCTTCGGAGTGAGCGCGCCTGCGCTGCACGTGGGCATGATTGCCAGTGGGGATCAGTTCATCGGCTCGCCCGCCGCGGCGGCCGAGTTGCGCGAGCGCTTGCCCAGCGTGCTGGCGGTGGAAATGGAAGGTGCCGCGGTGGGGCAGGTCTGCCATGAATATGGCGTGAAATATGCCGTAATGCGGACCCTATCGGATCGGGCCGACGATAGTGCGCATGTGGATTTTGCGGCATTCCTGACCGAGGTGGCCAGCCATTATTCGAGCGGGGTTTTGAGGCGGTTTTTGGAACTGCGCGGGTAAGGGGAGGTTTTCGATCGGAGATTCGGATGCCTTGTATTTAAACTCGGCACCCACCTTGAACCAGGCATCTGGGCACCGGTTACCGCCCCCTGGCAACACCCCAAACACCCACCAGCAGGCCTGCTCCCAGGATCGCTGCAAACCAGCCCGCCATCTGCCCGGCCACAAACCAGTGCAGGCCCTGGCCGCCGTAAAACGCGGCCAGCGCCCCCAGCCCCCCGAACAGCATCGCCGCCAGCAGGCTGACCCGGACCGCCGGGTGCAGCAACCGCGCCGCCAACCCGACCAGCACCCCTACCACCAGCGTACCCAACATCACTTTCTCCTGAATTCCTGAAAGAGCGCCCTGCTTCGCCGGTCTCCCTGGACGCCGCGCGTGGCCATAACAATACGGTAATGCCGGGCTTCACCCATCCGTACCACGGCAAGATCCGCGCCGGGCGCTATAATGTAGCCCGGTTCGGCGGCGCTTTGCGCCGGAATCCGCGCTTGAATTCATGCCCGGATTGCACCTGACTCCCGCGCTGAGGCCTGCAAAGCCGCTGCCCGGAGCCCGGCCAGAGAGACATGCACCCCACCATGCAACTGCTCGCGATCGGTATCAATCACACCACGGCGCCCGTCTCGCTGCGCGAGCGGGTGGCGTTTCCGCTCGAGCAGATCAAACCCGCGCTGGGCGCCTTGCGCACCCACCTGGCGGGCAGGAACGGCACCGAAGCCGCCATCCTCTCCACTTGCAACCGCACCGAGATCTACTGCGCGACCGATGTGCTGGTGTCGGGTTCGGAAGGCTTCGAGCACACACTGCGCTGGCTGGCGCAGCATCATAACGTGCCGGCCGGAGAACTCGCGCCCCACCTTTATTCCCTGCCGCAGTCCGAAGCCGTGCGCCATGCGTTCCGGGTGGCCAGCGGGCTGGATTCGATGGTGCTGGGCGAAACCCAGATCCTGGGCCAGCTGAAGGATGCGGTGCGCACCGCCGGCGAAGCCGGCGCGCTCGGTACCTACCTGAACCAGTTGTTCCAGCGCACCTTCGCGGTGGCCAAGGAAGTCCGCGGCCAGACCGAGATCGGCGCGCATTCGGTGTCCATGGCGGCCGCCGCGGTACGCCTGGCCCAGCGGATTTTTGAAAGCGTCTCGACCCAGCGCGTGCTGTTTATCGGCGCGGGAGAGATGATCGAGCTGTGCGCAACGCACTTTGCAGCGCAAACGCCGCGCCAGATCGTGGTGGCCAACCGCACCGTCGAGCGCGGCGAGAAGCTCGCCGAGCAACTTGCCGGCCAGGGCCTGACCACCGAGGCGATCCGCCTGTCGGACCTGGGCGCGCGCCTGCACGAGTTCGACATCGTGGTGTCGTGCACCGCCAGTTCCCTGCCCATTATCGGGCTGGGCGCGGTGGAACGCGCGGTCAAGCTGCGCCGCCACCGCCCCATCATGATGGTGGACCTGGCCGTGCCGCGCGACGTCGAGCCTGAAGTCGCACGCCTGGATGACGTCTTCCTGTACACCGTGGACGACCTCGGTGCCATCGTGCGCGAGGGCAACGCCATGCGCCAGGCGGCCGTGGCCCAGGCGGAAGCCATCATCGAGAGCCGCGTGCAGAACTTCATGCACTGGCTGGAAACCCGCAGCGTGGTGCCGGTCATCCGTGACCTGCAGGCGCAGGGCGAGGCCATGCGCCAGGCCGAACTGGAGCGCGCGCGCCGGATGCTGGCGCGCGGCGACGACCCCGAGGCTGTACTCGAAGCACTGTCGGGCGCGCTGACCCGCAAATTCCTGCATGGCCCCACCCACGCGCTGAACCACACCCAGGGCGACGACCGCGAAACCCTGCTGCGCCTGGTGCCCGGCCTGTTCCGCCACAGCAGCCACTCCGAGCGCTAGCCGCGCTCACCTCGGCCGCGCGTGTCCTGCGCGTGGCCAGCCTTGCGTTGCCCCGGCCCGTTCCGCCGCCCCGCGCGCAGCCTCAGCCCTGCAACATTTCGCACCCACCGTTTCATCGCGCCCCCGGATATCCATGAAAGCCAGCATGCTCACCAAGCTCGACCAACTGGCCGAGCGGCTCGACGAAGTCAACGCCCTGCTAGCGCGCGAGGACGCCACCGCCAAGATCGACCAGTACCGCAAGCTCACCCGCGAGCATGCCGAACTGTCTCCGGTGGCCGAGCAATATGCGCAGTATCGCCAGGCGCAGGACGACCTCGCCACCGCGCAGGCACTGCTGGACGATCCCGAGATGAAGGAGTTCGCCGCCGATGAAATCACCGCGGCCCGCGAACGGCTGGAAACGCTGGCAGGCAGCCTGCAGAAACTACTGCTGCCCAAGGACCCCAACGACGACCGCAACCTGCTGCTGGAAATCCGTGCCGGCGCGGGCGGCGAGGAAAGCGCGCTGTTCGCGGCCAACCTGCTGCGCATGTACACGCGCTACGCCGAACGCCAGCGCTGGCAGGTGGAGGTCATGAGCGAATCCCCGTCGGACCTTGGCGGCTACAAAGAAGTGATTATCCGGATCGCCGGCGATGCGGCATTCTCCAGGCTCAAGTTCGAATCCGGCGGTCATCGCGTGCAGCGGGTACCGGCCACCGAGGCGCAGGGGCGCATCCATACGTCCGCCTGCACGGTGGCGGTGATGCCCGAGGCCGATGAGGTGGGCGAGATCGAGATCAATCCCTCCGACCTGCGCGTCGATACCTTCCGCGCCTCGGGCGCCGGCGGCCAGCACGTCAACAAGACCGATTCGGCGGTGCGCCTCACCCACCTGCCCACCGGCATCGTGGTGGAATGCCAGGACGACCGCAGCCAGCACCGCAACAAGGACAAGGCCATGAAAGTCCTGGCCGCCCGGTTGATGGACCAGAAGCTGCGCGCGGCCCAGGCGCAAGAAGCCAGCACCCGGCGCAACCTGATCGGCACCGGCGACAGAAGCGACCGTATCCGCACCTACAACTTCCCGCAGGGGCGGGTGACCGATCACCGGATCAACCTGACGCTTTACAAGATCGACATGATCATGGACGGCGACCTGGACGAACTGTTGTCCGCGTTGGCTGCAGAACACCAGGCCGATCAATTGGCGGCGCTCGGCGAAGGACATTAATCGCGAATCGATGTGCGGCAATACCACGTTATTGCGAAAAAATAACTATCGCCGGGGTAATCAGTCGAATCGCGAGGCATAAATCGAGATATCTGAACGAAAACCTTTGTATCTGTTGTAAATGCTTGCAACAGCACTAGCGTGCCATTTTTCGCTGTCTATAATCGATTTCGACCGAGCCGCCATCCAGAGGTCGGCGTGTCGCCACTCTCTCTAAAACGGACAAAAGGACGAAATCATGAAGAAACTGCTCGCGCTGCTGATGATCACCGCCGCCATGGCCGCCTGCGGCAAGAAGGACGAAGCCCCGGCCACGTCGAGCGCCGAAAGCGCCATGCAGAACGCCGCCGAATCCGCCAAGGCCGCCGCCAGCGATGCCGCAGCCGCCGCCGGCCATGCCGCCGATGCCGCCAAGGCTGCCGCCAATAGTGCCGCTTCCGATGTCTCGGCCGCTGCCGACAAGGCCAAGGAAGACGCCGACAACGCCATGGCAAAGGCCAAGGAAGCCACCAAGGACGCCGTCAACGCCAGCGCCGACAAGGCCAAGGACACCGTCAACAAGTAATTCCCGCACCTTACGCGTTACGCGCTGCCCGCAGTGATCGCGCGGGCGGCCCGAAAGTGCCCGCCGCTCAGGCAAGCGCGTTACACTGCAAACCCCGTCCGGGCGCCTCCCGACGGGGTTTTGCTTTTCCCTTGTTCGTTTTTGCTTCCGGTTTCCCGTCTTGCGCACCTGTAGCGCGCCTCGCCCTGCCCCGCCGCCCCATGTCCAGCACCCAGTCCAACGCCTCCTCCGCAGCCGCCGGCCCGCATGCCGCCACGCCAGTCGCCTTGCCTGAAGCGGCCACTGTGCGCGAAGTCCTGGCGCTGGCTGCCGCGGCGGGATTGCCGGCGCTCGAGGCGCGGCTGCTGGTGAGTCACGTCACCGGGTTGTCCCGCACGCAGTTGATCACCCGCGATAGCGAAACGCTGAGCCCCGTCCAGCGCGAGAGCATCGCGGCCCTGCTGGGACGCCGCCTGGCTGGCGAGCCGGTGGCCTACCTGCTGGGTGAACGTGAATTCTTCGGACGCGGCTTCCGCGTCACGCCCGATGTGCTGATTCCGCGGCCAGACACGGAAATTGCCGTGGAAGCCGCCTTGAAGCTGCTGGCCCCGCTGCCAGCCCCGCGCGTGCTCGACATGGGCACCGGCTCGGGCGCGCTGGCTGTCACCCTTGCATGCGAGCGCCCCGACGCCGAGGTCTGGGCCACCGACATATCGCCCGGCGCCCTGCAGGTTGCCGAAGGCAACGCACGCGCGCTCGGCGCCGCCAATGTGCGCTTTCTTGCCTCCGACTGGTATGCCGGGCTGCCCGGCGGCCTGCGCTTCGACCTGATTGTCAGCAATCCGCCCTATATCGCCGCCGGCGACTCGCACCTGGCCCAGGGCGACCTGCGCTTCGAGCCGATCGACGCGCTGACCGATCACGGCGATGGTTTGTCCGACCTGGCCGCCATCGTGGCCGGGGCGCGCGCGCGCCTGCATGCGGGCGGCTGGCTGCTGATGGAACATGGCTATGACCAGGGCCAGGCTGCGCGCGACCTGCTGGCCGCCGCCGGCATGACGGAAATCTTCACCGCGCGCGACCTGGCGGACCACGAGCGCTGCACCGGCGCGCGGCTGCAACCCGTGTCCGGGGCGGGCGCCTGAAGCAAGCGGCCGATTCCGGTAAAATCAGTCGCTTGCAGGCGCGTACATCACGCGCCCTCCGATTTCCCGATAGCGGCGCCCGAACCGGCACCGCATTCAACTGTAAAGAGACATCATGAGTGACGTGCAGCAAAAGATCGACCAGATCGTCAAGGGCAGCCCGGTGGTCCTGTTCATGAAGGGCACCGCCCAGTTCCCGATGTGCGGCTTCTCCGGCCGCGCCATCCAGATCCTGAAGGCCTGCGGCGTCGACGCGCCGACCACGGTCAATGTGCTGGAAGACGAAGGCATCCGCCAGGGCATCAAGGAATACGCCAGCTGGCCGACCATTCCGCAGCTCTACGTGAACGGCGAATTCGTCGGCGGCTCGGACATCATGATGGAGATGTACCAGAACGGCGAACTGCAATCGCTGCTCAAGGCCTGAGCGCGCGATGACCGCAGCGGGTGACGCCAAGCCGCGGCGCATCGTCGTCGCGATCACCGGCGCCACCGGCGCGGTCTACGGGGTCCGCCTGGTACAGATACTCAGTGCAGCGCCCGGCATCGAAACCCACCTGCTGATTTCCCCGGCGGGCGTGATGAACCTGCAGCACGAACTCGACATGGGCAAGGCCGAGGTGGAAGCGTTTGCCCACGTCGTCCACAACGTGCGCGATATCGGCGCGACCATCGCCAGCGGCTCCTTTGCAGCCCACGCGATGGTGGTGGCACCCTGCTCCATGCGCACGCTGGCGGCGGTAGCCCACGGCATGTCCGACAACCTCATCACCCGCGCAGCCGACGTCACGCTCAAGGAGCGCCGCAAGCTGGTGCTAATGGTGCGCGAAACGCCGTTGAATCTCGCGCACCTGCGCAATATGACCGCCGTCACCGAGATGGGCGGCATCATCTTCCCCCCGGTCCCCGGCTTCTACCAGAAGCCGCAGAGCGTGGCCGAGCTGGTCGACCACACCGTTGGCCGCGTGCTGGACCTGATCGACGTACCGCAGACACTGGCGCCGAGCTGGGCCGGACTCAACGGTCAGGCCTGAAACCTGCCGCAAACGCAGCGCGGCAGGCGCCTGCGGTGCCCGCCGTCAACGCCAGTAGCGATAACGGCGGCCGTATCCGCCGTAGTAGCCGTATCCACCGTAATAGCCCGGGCTCACCACCACCGCCGGAGCGGCATATACCGGTGCGGGCGCAACGGCAACCTCGCCGCCATAGCCCGGATAAGCCGGGTACACCGCGCAACCGCCCAGCATGGCGGCACCCGCTACCGCGATTCCCATCATCCACGTCTTCATTTCATCGTCCTTGCGGCTTTGTGTAGCCTCAAGAACGTTATACGGGCCAGCTTGGTAATACAGGGTCAACGCCCTGTAACCCTTGTTACGAATCGCAACGTTTAGGCGAAGGTAAAACCCGCGCGCCCACCCTATATCTCAAACCTGACCCCCTGCGCCAACGGCAATGCATCGCCATAGTTGACCGTATTGGTAGCCCTGCGCATATACCCCTTCCAGGCATCCGACCCGGATTCCCGCCCCCCACCGGTGGCCTTCTCCCCACCAAACGCTCCACCAATCTCCGCCCCGCTGGTCCCGATATTCACATTGGCAATCCCGCAATCGCTCCCCGCGGCCGACATGAAGCGTTCCGCCTCGCGCAGCGACTCGGTGAAGATGCAAGACGACAAGCCATGTTCCGACGCATTGTTCAGCGCGATGGCCTCCTCCAGCGTGGTGTAGGGCATTACATAGAGAATCGGCGCGAAGGTTTCCGTCAGCATCGTCTCGTGCTGGCGATCAGTCAGCACCAGCGCCGGCCGCACATACTCGGCATTGGGGAAACGCTCTGCCAGCACGCGCTCGCCGCCGTGCACGGTGTTGCCGTGCTCGCGGCACCGGAGCAGCGCGCGAGCCATGGCGGCACCGGCAGCGCCATCGATCAACGGGCCGACCAGGGTCGACTCGGCGAGCGGATCGCCCACCTGCAGGCGGCCGAACACCTGGACCAACCGCGACGTCACGGCTTCCAGCACATCGACATGCACAAAGGCGCGGCGCAACGAAGTGCAGCGCTGCCCCGCGGTGCCGGCGGCGGAGAACGTCATGGCGCGGATGGCCAGTTCAAGATCGGCCGACGGCGCGATGATCGCGGCGTTGTTGCCGCCTAGCTCCAGGATGGAGCGCTTGAAGCGTTCGGCGCAGGCAATGCCCACTTCGCGGCCCATGCGGGTGGAGCCCGTCGCGCTGATCAGCCGCACATCGGCATGCTCGACCAGATGCTGGCCCAGCGCCTGACCGCCCAGGAGCACCGTGGCGATGCCAACGTGCTGCGGCGCCGCGATCTCCAGCACGCCGTCCAGCAAGCCTTGCATGGCCAGCGCGCTCAGCGGGGTTTTCTCCGACGGTTTCCAGATCACCCCGTTGCCGCATACCAGCGCCAGCGCCGCGTTCCAGGCCCATACCGCCACCGGGAAGTTGAAGGCCGAGATGACGCCGCACAGGCCATAGGGATGCCAGGTCTCCCGCATCGCATGCTGGGGCCGCTCGGAAGCGATGGTCAGGCCGTGCAACTGGCGCGACAGGCCGACGGCGAAGTCGCAGATGTCGATCATCTCCTGCACCTCGCCCAGCCCTTCCTGCAGGATCTTGCCGGCTTCGAGCGAGACCAGTTGCCCGAGATGCTTCTTGTGTTCGCGCAGCATTTCGCCAAAGCGCCGCACGACTTCGCCCCGCACCGGCGCGGGCACCAGGGCCCAGCTTGCCTGCACCGCGCGGGCGCGCCCGATGCGCGCATCGGCTTCAGCCAAAGTGCATGCGGGCAGGTGCCCGAAGGCCTCGCCGTCGATAGGCGAGCGCACCGGCAATGCGCCGGCCGGACCTTCGCCGTCGCGCCAGGGCGCGGTCAGCCCCATGGCCTGCCAGCAGGCCGCGAATTCCTTTGCTTTCATACCATTGCCTCTTGAAGCGGATGACGGGTGTAGTGTCGGCCGAAACGGTTGGCCAGGAACGTGTCCAGCGGCATCGCCTCCTGCGGCACGAAGCCGGCCTGCGGCAGTTCGCCGCCGGCAACCAGGTCCAGCGCGGTGCAAATGCCGGCCGCCGTGGTGAGCTGGATCGCATTGACGTGGCCCGCGGCCGTATCGGCACCGCCGATGCGCACAGAGAACGACGCCTGCGTCAGCGGGCCACGCCCGCCCTTGGCGCCTGCTGCATAGCCGGTTGCGTTGGCGAACACGATCACCACATCCTGCCGCGTGGCGGGTATCGCGCTCTCGAAGATCTCCCGCATCCAGTCGCGGCGCTCGCGCAGGCGCAGGTCGTTGAGCAGCAGCTTCATTACCGCGCAGTGCCCCGGATACCGAATCGACTTGTAGTCCACGTCGCGTGCCCGGCCAGCCAGTGTCTCGGGCAAGGTGCCGAGCCCGCCAGAAGTATTAAAGGCTTCGTACTCGATGCCGTCCAGCGAGAAACTCTCCAGCCCTTCCAGCGCGGGCACTTCCACGCGGCGGCCATCGACGATGGCTTCGCACGGATTGCAGTATTCGTTGATCAGCCCTTCCGTGCTCCAGGTCAGGTTGTACTTGAGCGCATTGCTCGGGTAGCGCGGCAGCGCGCCAACGCGCATTTTCAGGTCGAGCAGTTCGCCGCCGCCACGCAGGAAGCGCTGGGCGAGGTCGTTGCCGACCACGCCGATAAAGCCCGGTGCGAGCCCGCACTGCGGCATCAGCACGGAGCGCGCGCCTTCAGCGAGCCGGCGCACGGCATGGGTGGCGGCAACATCTTCGGTCAGGTCGAAATAGTGCACGCCAAGGCTGACCGCGACCGTGGCCACGGCGACGGCGGCATGGAACGGCAGCGCGTTGAGCACGGCATCCGCGCCGCCCAGCAGGCTGGCGCAATCCTGGGCCTGGCCCGGGTCGCCGACGCGCACGGCGACGCCTTCGGGCAGACCTTCTAGATGGGCGGGTTCGCGGTCGACCAGGGTGACGCGGTAGTCGCCGCTGTCATGCAGCATGACGGCGATGGTGCGGCCGATCTTGCCTGCACCGAGCACGACCACGCGCATTGGCGTCTGACTGGCATTGCGGGCGGGGGTGACGGGGGTAACGGGAGCGGCCGGGTTGGCGGGCTGCGCGGCGGGCGCCGCGGATTGGGTGGTTTGTCCAGTCTGGTCCAGATGGCCGGTTGGCGTGATGTAGGTCATGATGTCCCTCGTGGAGAGTGTGGATCGGCCTTCGTCCGTGTTTGAAGTATGGTTGCGGGGAAGGTCAGAATGAAGGGACAAGATTGACGAAAAGGCCAAACATTCGAACGAATCGACGAGGCCATCGGTCGAATCGTCGACACCGCCTTGTTTTCTGCCCTCGCAAACCGCGCCAAGCCCATGACCGAACTTGATCAGACCGACCGCCACCTGCTCTCCCTGCTGCAGGCCAACGCGCGCGAGAACGCCGCCAATCTCGCGCGCAAGCTCGGCATTGCCCGCACCACCGTGGTGGCCCGGATCGCGCGGCTCGAACGCGACGGCGTGATCGCCGGCTATGGCGTGCGGCTTGGAAAAGAG
Organism: Burkholderiaceae bacterium 16; assembly: GCA_000955785.1. Taxonomy (GTDB): domain Bacteria; phylum Pseudomonadota; class Gammaproteobacteria; order Burkholderiales; family Burkholderiaceae; genus Cupriavidus. The sequence continues at coordinate 123,304 of JYOD01000050.1, read as the reverse complement.
ATGGAAGACAATGCCATCCTGGCGTTCTGCGGCTTGTCGGTGATGCCAAAGACCGCGCCGGCCGTGGTGCGGGCGCTGCAGCGCTTTCCCGAGATCGAGGAACTCAATTCGGTCAGTGGCCCCGTGGACTACATGGCGGTGATCCGCTGCGACACGCATGCCCGCCTGGACAAGCTGCTCGACGAAATCGGCGCGCTGGACGGCGTCAACCACACCACCACGTCGATCGTGCTGGCGCGCAAGATCGACCGGCGCAGGGCCGCGGGCTGATACAGCGGCGAAAGCGCAAAAGGCTTATGCTGCACAACTGGCAGGCAGCCGGGGCATACCGGAAAACCATCCAGATCAGGAGAGCAAGACGATGAGCAATTGCATTCGAGTCGCCGTGGGCGGCGTGACCGGCTGGGCCGGCGGCGAACTGGCGCGCGGGGTGGCGCACGCGGACGACATGACGCTGGTGGCCGGGTTGTCGCGCGGCGCCGCCGGGCAGACCCTGGCCGAACTGACCGCGCACAAGGGCACGCCCGGCGTGGCGGTGGCCAGCATCGACGAACTGGCGGACGGCGCCTGCGACGTCTATGTGGAATACACCAAGCCGGATGTCGCCAAGCGCAACATCCTGCAAGCGCTGGCAAAGGGCGCGCACGTGGTGGTGGGCACGTCGGGGCTATCGGACGATGACTACGCCGAGATCGACGCCGCCGCGCGCCAGGCCGGGCGCGGCGTGCTGGCCTGCGGCAACTTCGCCATTACCGTGGTGCTGCTGCAGAAGTTCGCCGAGATGGCCGCGCGCCACCTGGAGCACTGGGAGATCATCGACTACGCCAAGGCAGGCAAGATCGATGTGCCCTCCGGCACGGTGCGCGAACTGGCGTATCGCCTGGGGCAGGTCCGCGAAGCCGCGCAAGTGGTGCCCATCGACCAGGTCAAGGGACCGAAGGAAACACGCGGCGCGACCATGTCCGGCAGCCAGGTGCACGCGGTGCGGCTGCCTGGGTACCAGCTGGGCGTGGAGGTGATCTTTGGCGCCGACGGGCAACGCCTGCACCTCAAGCATGAGGCCGGCGATGGCTCCAAGCCGTATGTGTCCGGTGCGCTGCTGGCGATCCGCAAAGTGCACACAGTGACCGGGCTGGTGCGCGGGCTGGACAAGGTGATGGAAGGGCTTTGAGCTTCGCTCGCCTCTCGCCCCAAAGGGAGAGGCGAGCAAGCACAATCCGGCACTTCAGGCGGCGCTCGCGCGCCCTCTCACCACTTCCCGTCCTTCCCCTTCTTCGCCTCCGCCTTGCTCGCCGGCGCCGCCTGCGCTGCCGAAGCGGCATTGGGATTGAGCTGTTGCGCCATGGCCTTGTCCTGGTCGGCCATCAGCACGCGGGCCTGGGGCAGCAGCATTTCGATGGTGCCGTTGTTGGGATCGTCCGGAATGGCGTAAAGCTCCACGGTCAGCGGCTTCCTCATCCAGCCGGCATGCGTGCTCTTGACGGGCTGGCCGGCCTTGTCCTTCATCTCCACCTGTTCCGAGCGGAAGGGCTTGCCATAACGCGCGGTCAGGCTGTCCACCGCCGTCTTCTCGGAGCGCACGCCGTCGGTCGGCACGATCAGCCCGACCAGGGCGTTGCGGTCCACAAAGGCGACCACGTGCGGGCCGTCCATGAAGGGGGGCCGCTTGTCGCGCGGCACGCCGACCTGGCGCATCACGCCGTCGCCACGCACTTCGACGCACAGGGCGGTCACGTCGCGGCCATCGGGGGTGCGCTTGTCGGCGCAATCGGGCAGCGTGGGCATCGGGCTGCCGATCTCCAGGCTCTCGAGCATCGGCGCCAGTTTGTCGGCGGCGCCATCCTTGGGCGCGGCGCCCGCCCAGGGCGAAACCAGCAGCAGGCTGGCAAGGGCCAGCCCGGCGAGGGGGTATTTCATCCAGACTCCTGAGAAAAGCTCCGGATTGGAGCGCCCCCTGCGCACGTGGTTCCTGCCGGCACCCACAAGGTGGCAAGGCAGGCACTCCGCCGGGGGTTAATGCGACATATTCAGCACGGCGTTGGCCAGCACTGCCAGCAAGACTAACAGCAACCCCCACAACAGCCGCCGCGGCACCCGGCTGGGCGGCAGCGGCGAACGCAGCCGGGTATGGCCATGCAAGCCGCGCGTATGCCACACCGTTTCCGGGCCGAGATCTCGCACGACGGTGCTTTCCTTGCCAGGCGGTTTCTGCGGCGGCACGCCCGGCGCACCTTGCTGGCGGCGCCGCGCGCTCGGCGGACGTTGGGCGCCGGTGCTGCCCGGCGGTCGTTGCGTGGCCATCTGTGCTCCCCGGTTCATCGTGCCGGCGCGGGTCCAGGTGTGCCGCCGGTACACAGCGCCGGGCACCTGGCCCGCGCGCCGCTCATATTAAGGCAAAGCGGCGCCGCAAAACCGTGGCTTCGCCCGGCTTATGTTGCCGGCATCACTTTTCGCGTGACGCTCAGCGCTTCGCGGCGGAAGGTATGCGCGACATGGTGGTAGAACGGATGCGGGCAGAACTGGCGCGCGAGGAAGGAAGCCAGTAGCGAAGCGGCCAGCAGGAAGAGGGTGAGATCCTGCGAGCGCGTCATCTCCATCACGATCACGCTGGCCGTGATGGGTGCCTGGGTGGCGGCAGCCAGGAAGGCCGCCATCGACACCAGCGCCAGCACGCGGGGCTCGGTCATGCCGCCGAAGATGTGGCCGACCCACTGCGCCACATTGGCGCCGATGCCGGAGCCGATCGCCAGCGAGGGCGTAAAGATCCCGCCGGGAATGCCCGCGAAATACGACACCACGGTGGCCACCAGCTTGGCGATGCCGAACCACAGCGTGCTGTGCGGCTCGCCGTTGATCAGCCCGGCGGCCTGCTCGTAGCCGGTACCGAAGGTCGCGCCACCGGTGGACCAGCCAATCACCGCCGCCACCAGGCCGCACAGGAATGCCACCAGCACCGGATGCTCCACCGGCCAGCCACGCAGCCGCACGGGCAACAGTGCCGGCACGCCGCCGATCAGCAGTTTGGCGAACAGGCCGCCGAGCACGCCATTGACCAGCGCGCACAGCAGTACCGGCCCCCAGGCGTCGTGCAATGCAAGGATCGGCGTCTTGACGATGAAATACGGGTTGTTGCCCAGGACCGCCAGCGACAGGAAGCCTGCGGTCAGCACGCCCGAGAGCACCAGCCGGTCCCAGCGCACGGCGGTGCCGCGGCCGAGTTCCTCGATGGCGAATACCACGCCGGCCAGCGGCGTATTGAAGGCCGCGGCCAGGCCGCCGGCGGCGCCGGCGGCGATCAGTGCATTGGGATGGAAGCCGATGCGGAACTGCAGGCGCTCGTGGCACCAGTGGCCCCAGGCCAGCATGGCAGCAGCGCCCACCTGCACGGAGGGACCCTCCCGCCCGATCGACGCGCCCGCCAGCAGGCCGCCCGTCGTCAGCAGCACTTTCCACATCGACTGGCGGAATGACACCAATACGGTCTGCGCCGGCCCCGAGGGCGGCAACGTAACGGCCGCGATCACCTGCGGAATACCGCTGCCGCGCGCCTGCGGCGCCAGGAGGATGGTGAGCCAGCGCAGCGCGGCCAGCCCGAATGGCAGCAGCACGAATGCCAGCCACGGCGTAGCGGAGGTTAGCTGGTAATTCCAGCGCAACGCCACTTCGGCAATCCACGCGAATATCAGCGAGAACAGCGCCACGCAGCCAGCGCCGCACATGAAGACGGCGTAGCGCAGGGTGGTTCGGGAGATGCGCCACATCTGGCGCGATTTGCGGCCGGCGGCAAGGCGGGCACGGCGGCGCAGGGCATGCAGGCGATCGGTTTCGGCGCTGGAATCGCGCAGGGGACCGGCAAGTGGCTCTTGGTGCGGATCAGGCTCTGAGTCGTTCATGGCGCGGCGGGCGTGGGCAAAAGAACGCCGTGACTGGCCAGAAGGCCGAATGCATCACGGCGTGACAGAACTATACGCCGATCGCCGCCAGCCGGCCGGCGCTCGCCACGGCTGCCGCCGCTCGCCTGGCGCGCTTGCGCTCAGTCCAGGCTGATGTTGTTGGCGCGGATGACTTTGCCCCAATGCTCGCGGTCCGCATCGATATAGCGATCGATCTCGGCCTGGGTGCGCGGTTGCTGGATCACCAGCCCCAGTGCGCTGAAGGTGGCGCGGAACTGCGGGTCCTTGAGCACATGCGCGGCCGCGGCCTGCAGCTTTGCCACGGCCTCGGGCGGGGTCTGCGCCGGCACGGCAAGGCCGAACCACGTGGCGGCCTGGAAGTTGGGATAGCCGCTCTCCGCCACGGTCGGTACATTGGGCAGCACTTCCAGCCGGGTGCGGCCGGTCACCGCCAGCGCGCGCAGCTTGCCGCCCTTGATGTGCGGCAGCGAGGTGCTGACCACGTCCACCATCAGCTGCACATCATTGGCGAGCAGCGCCGACAGCGCCGGCGCGCTGCCGTTGTACGGCACGTGGGTGACCGAGATGCCGAGTTCGGTCTTGAGCATTTCGGTGGCCAGCTGCAGCGCGTTGCCGAGCCCGACCGAAGCGTAGTTGAGCTTGCCGCCGCTGGCCTTGGCATACGCCGCGAACTCGCGGATGTTGGTGGCCGGCACCTGGTTGTTGGTCACCACCACCAGCGGCGCCTCGGCGCCGATGGTGAAGATCTTGAAATCGCGCGGCGGATCGTAGGCGATCTTCTTGTAGAGCATCGGGTTGAGCACCATGCTGCCATTGGTGGCCAGCACCATGGTGTAGCCATCTGCCGGCGCGCGCGCCACGCTCTGCGTGCCGATCATGGTGGCGGCGCCGGGACGGTTCTCCACCACCACCGTCTGCTTCAGCTCGCGGCTCATGCCGTCGGCCAGCCCGCGCCCGAACTGGTCGGTAGAGCCGCCCGGCGTATAAGGCACCACCAGCTTGATGGGACGGTCGGGATAGGCGGCCACGGCCAGTTGCGCACAGGCCAGGATGGCGACGCCGGCGCCGGCGCGCCATCCGGTTTTCCAGCTTTGCATGGCTAGTCTCCTTGGTTCTTCTGATGTTCTCGGTCTTGCCGGTATGTCTTGACTGCGCTGCGCTCAAACCCGCCGCGCGCGCCCTTCCCAGTATTTGTCGCGCAGGCGGCGCTTGGCCAGCTTGCCGGTATCGTCGCGCGGCAGTTGCGCTTCCACCACGATGGTGCGCGGCACCTTGAAGCCTGAGAGGCGCTGGCGCAGCCATTCGATGATCGCGCTCTCCTCCAGCGTGGCGCCCTGCACCGGCTGCACCATGGCCAGCAGGCGTTCGCCATACTCGTCGTCGGGCACGCCGAACACCACGCAATCGGCCACGCCGGGATAGCGCACCAGTTCGTGCTCGATCTCTGCCGGGTAGATGTTCACGCCGCCGGAGATCACCATGTCGGAGGCGCGGTCGCAGATGAACAGGTAGCCATCGGCGTCGAGATAACCCATGTCGCCCAGGCTCACCAGGCCACCGCGGTCGATGGCGCGGCGGGCTTCGTCATTGTTGCGGTAGGTGAAGTCGGGGTAAGCCGGCTGCCGCACATAGACCAGCCCGATCTCGCCGGGCGCGCAGGCCTTGCCCTGCTCGTCGAGGATGCGCACTTCGCCGTCGTCGACCGGGCGGCCAGCCGTGCCGGGCTTGGCCATGGCGTCGGCCGGCGTGGCCACGGTGATCATGCCGGCCTCGCTCGATGCGTAGGTTTCATGGATGACTGGGCCGAACCAGTCGATCATGGCACGCTTGACCTCGGGCGCGCACGGCGCGCCGGTCGACGCGACGAAGCGCAGCGAGGAGAGGTCGTAGCGCGCACGCACCTCCGGCGGCACCTTGAGCATGCGTACATACATGATGGGCACCAGGTAGAGCACGTCGATACGGTGCTTCTCCACCAGCGCCAGCACCCGCTCCGGATCGAAGCGCGCGCACAGCACCAGGCGCTCGCCGAGCTGCAGCGCGTTCTGGATGAACACGCCCGGCGCGCTGTGGTACAGCGGCGCGGCCATCAGCGCGCGGGTGCCCTCCACGATGCCCATGGTCTGCGCCACCACGGAGCGCATGCGCGCGAGCTGGGTTTCCAGCGTGGCCAGCGGCACCGCGGCGCGCAGCACGCCCTTGGGGCGGCCGGTGGTGCCGGAGGTGTAGGCCATATGGCCGCGCGGCGCCACGCGCGGGCCGTCGTACGGCGACTGCGCATCGAGCCAGCTTTCATAGTCGGAGGCGCCTGCCGCGCTGTCCTTGCCCGGCACCGCGACCGCCAGTACCTGCACGCCCTCGGGCACCGCCGCGCGCACGCCGTCCAGCAGATCGGCATGGACGATCAGCGCCTTGGCGCCGCTGTCTGCCATCAGGAAGCGGATTTCCTCGCCGGTGAAGTGCCAGTTGATGGGGCAGTAATAGACGCCGGCCGTGCGGCAGGCGTGGACGATATCGGCAAAGACCGGATCGTTGCGCAGCAGCACCGCGACCACGTCGCCTTCGTTGAGCCCGAGCGCGCGCAAGCCGCCAGCCAGGCGCGCGCCCCGCTCAAGCAGCTCGGCGCCGGTCAGGCGGGCATCTTCGAACCAGAGGTCGGCGGCCATTATTCGTTGTCTCCAGATTGGTCGGGTGTCGGGGAAGGCGTGGGTGCATTCACCGTGCGCGTGGCGCGGTCGGCGGCGTTCCTGGCGGCAATGCGTTCGCGCGCGGCCTGCCATTCGGCATCGCCCCAGCCCAGGTATTGCTTGAAGTAAGCGCCGTTGGCGAGCCAGTCGCCACCATCCAGCGCAATGGTCTGTCCGTTGATCCACGAGTTGTCGTGGGCCAGCAGGAAGGCGGCGAGGTTGCCGATGTCCTGCGGCTGGCCGATGCGACCGGTGGGGTTCTGGCCGCTCAACTGGTCTTGCTGTGAATCCTGCGGGCGCAGGCGCGAGCCCGCGCCTTCGGTGGGGATCACGCCCGGCGCGATGGCGTTGCAGCGGATGCCGTGGCGGCCCCACTCCACGGCCAGCGACTTGGTCATGGCGTCCACGCCGGCCTTGGACATGGCCGACGGCACCACGAAGGGCGAGCCGGTCCAGACCCAGGTCACCACGATGGAGAGCACCGAACCGGGATGGCCGTCGCGGATCCAGCGCTTGCCCACCGCTTGCGTCATGTAGAAGGTGCCGCGAAAGACTATGTCGGAGATAGCGTGAAAGCCATTGGGCGAGAGGTCCTCGGTGCGGCTGATGAAGTTGCCGGCGGCGTTGTTGACCAGGCAGTCGAGCGGGCCGTGTTGGGTCCAGATGGTCTCGATCATGGCGTCGACGGCGGCGGCATCGCGGATGTCCACCGCGTGGGTTACGACCTTGACGCCGTGCTGCTGCCGCAACGACCCGGCGGCCTCGTCCAGCACCGGCAGCCGGCGCCCGCACAGGTGAAGCTCCGCACCCAGCCCGGCCAGGCGCTCGGCCATGATCAGACCCAGCCCGGTACCGCCGCCGGTGATCAGCACACGCTGGCCAGCGAAAAGATCGTTCTTGAACATGGTGTCTCCTGCTTGTTGTTCGCGTCGTTGGCGTCGTTGCGCCCGCCTGGCCCCGCTCCCGGCAATCCGGCAGGGAACGGACACTGTAGCCCTGACGCCCGGTATCGACAATTCCCCTGCGGCGACTCACAATGTTGCGCCATACGCGACAATACTCCTGGGAATCCCGGATGGACCTCAACCTGATCCAGGCCTTCGTCGACATCGTCGAGGCCGGCAACTTGTCCGAGGCGGGACGGCGGCGCGGCGTCACGCGCTCGCAGGTCAGCCGCCAGCTGCGCGAGCTGGAACACCAGGCCGGCGCGCAGTTGCTGCGCCGTACTACGCGCCGGCTGGAGTTGACCGAGCCTGGGCGCTCGCTGTACCAGCACGGCCTGCGCATCCTGCAGGAAGTGGCCTCGGCCCAGGCGGAGATCGACAGCCTGGGCACCACCCTGCGCGGCCACGTGCGCCTGAGCGTGCCGACCGGTCTGGGCGACACCTTCCTGGCCCCGCTGCTGCTGGAGTTCGCCGGCCAGCATCCAGGCATCTCCCTGCGCGTGTTCTTTGCCAACCGCGTGGTGGACCTGATCGCCGCCGAGATCGACGTGGCGCTCAAGGTCACCTCGCAGCCGCCGCTGGACCATGTGGCGCGCGACATTTGCGCGATCGACTGGCAGCTCTGCGCGTCGCCCGGCTACCTGGCGCGCAACGGGCCGCTACACGCCCCGGCCGACCTGGCGCGGTGCCAGTTCCTGTGCCCGCCCTACCCCGCGCGGCGCTTCGTCCTCACGCTCGACCGCGGCGAGCAGCGCGAGCAGGTGGAACTGATCCCGCACCTGCAGTCCGAGCATTTCCCCTTTCTGATGCGCGCGGTGCGCGAGGGCCATGGCGTGGGCCTGCTGCCGGTCTATGCCGGCTGGGACGATGTGCGCGAAGGCCGGCTGGTGCCTGTGCTGACGGACTGGAAGCCGGAGGGCCTGGGCAGCCGCCTCTACATCATCACCACGCCCAACCTGCATCCGTCGATGGCGACGCGCGCGCTGATCGATTTCCTGCGCGCGCGGATTCCGGCCCTGGACGTATTCAGTAATGCGATGCGCCAGACACTTTGCTGATCCCCCTGGTCTTTTCGTTTGGCCCCGGCGCCCCGCGATGCGAAGCGAGCCCCCACGCGATGCGAAGCGAGCCGTGAAGGTGTACCAGGCCGTATGAGGCGCCTTTTTTGCCTACTTTTTTGGCAAGACAAAAAAGTAGGTCGCCCCCCGCAGGGGGGTGAAACCGCCCTTGACTTTAAGCCTTTGATTTTGCAGTTAAGCAGTTGTAGCCATCCACCAGTAAACCCACCACCAGTCCCTAAAGACAAACCGCTCCGAACATCGCACAGAGTTATCCCCCACACCCAAGCAAACTTTCAAATTGCAAGTTAAGATGCGCGGAACGTTCTGGCTTGCAAATCGAAAGTAAATCGCCAGGACCAACCGCCAGTCAGATGGAGAGGTCCATGGGCCACACCGACTTTGCCAGCATGCCGTGCCCGATCGCCCGCTCGATGTCGGTGCTGGGCGAGCGCTGGGCCATCCTCCTGCTGCGCGAGGCGTTCTACGGCAGCACCCGCTTCGACGAGTTCCAGCGCCACCTGGGCATTGCGCCCAACATCCTCAGCGCGCGCCTGAAGAGCCTGGTGGAGCACGGCATGCTGGAACGCCTGCCTGCCCCCGACAGCGCGCGGCACGTCTACCACCTCACCGAGAAGAGCCGCGACTTCTTTCCCGCCTTTGTCGCCCTGAAAGCCTGGGCCGACCGTTGGATGAACGATGCGTGCGGCCCGCACACCGTGCTGCAGGACAAGCGCACCGGCGCCGCCATTGCCGCGCCGGCACTGGCACGCGCGGACGGCAGCCCGCTGACGCTGGACGACCTGCGCGTAGTGCCCGGCCCGGCCGCCAGCGGCGCTATGCGGCGGCGCCTTGCCCGCGAAGACGATCCAGCCGGACCGGCCACGCGCGAAACGACGGATGAAACGGAGTCCAGCCATGAATGAACCCCAAGCCAATCCGCTGGCGGCAGCCACGCTGGCGTCCGTGGCTACCGCCGCCCCCACGCAACCGTTGATGCGCGAACTCTTGCGCCGCATTCTGGTACTGGCCGCGCCCACCAGCCTGATCGCATTCCTGCAGGCGGGCGCCCAGCTGATCGAAACCTGGCTGGCGGCACGCCAGGGCACGGCGGCGCTGGCGGGCTGGGCAGTCGTGCTGCCCTTCGCCCTGCTGCTGCAACAGATGTCCACCGGCGCCATGGGCGGCGGCGTGGTATCCGCCATCGCCCGCGCGCTCGGCGCGGGCAAGCGCGAGGAGGCTTCCTCCCTGGTGCTGCATGCGCTCATCATCGCCATCACGGCGGGGCTGGTGTTCGCCGTGGCGATGGCGGGCTTCCCGCGCGGCATCCTGGGCGCGGTGGCCGGGCAAACGGCTGCCGACGCGGCCGCCACCTATGCGATCTGGCTATTCGGCGCCGGCGCGGTGCCTGCGTGGCTGGCCAACACGCTGGCTTCCGTGCTGCGCGGCGGTGGCCGCCATGCACTGGCGGCGCGCGTGCTGGCGCTGATGTGGATCGCCTTCCCTATCCTGGCCTGGGCGCTGGCCGAGCCGGCCGGCATGGGCCTGGCCGGCATCGGCGCCGCACTCGCGGCGGTGTCGTGGGCGGCGGCGCTGGCCATGGCCTGGGTAGTGATGCGCGGCGGCGCCGGCTTTGTGCCGACGCTGCGGATACGTCCATCGCGCGCGCTGTTCGTGCGCATCCTGTCGGTGGGGCTGGTGGGTTGCGCCCTGGCGTCGGTGGCTAACCTGACCACCATCCTGGTAACGGCGGAATTGCGTCATTACGGTACGGCTGCCGTGGCTGCCTACGGCATCTCCGCGCGGCTCGAATTCCTGATGATTCCGCTGGCCTTCGGCGTGGGCTCGGCGCTGACCGCGCTGGTGGGCGGCGCGGTGGGCGCCGGCGACTGGGTTACCGCGCGCCGTACCGCCTGGGCCGGCGCGCTGCCGGCGCTGGCGGTGGCCGGGGCGGTGGGTGCGGCGGTAGGCCTGGCACCGGAGACCTTTGCCGGGCTCTTCACCAAGGACGCCGAAGTCGCCGGCATCGCCGCGCGCGCGCTGTCCTGGGTCGCCCCGGCCTTCGGTGGCTTCGGCCTGGGCATGGCGCTGTACTTTGCATCGATGGGCGCGGGCCGCATGGGCTGGCCGATGGGGGCCGGCTTGGCGCGCATTGCCCTGGCCGCCGGTGGCGGCTGGGTGCTGGCGAACATGGCCGGCATGGGCCTGGACGGGCACTTCCTGGGCGTGGCGCTGGGCATCAGCGCCTACGGCGTGGTGACCGCGCTGGGCGTGCGCAATGCCAACTGGTCCGCACGCTAAGGCGAACTGGGCAATCTGGGCAAACTGGCCGAATTGCGCGGACTACGCGCATTGCCTCAGCGCTGCACCACGCGCGCGTCGCCGCCCATCCCGGCGTCCCTGACCTCGGCCGGCACCGCCGGCCATCCGCCGCCAAGCGACTTGTACAAGGCCGCCGCGCCATTGAGCACGTCGACCTGGCCCTGGATCGCAGCAAGCTGGGTGTCGAACAGCTTCTCCTGCGCGTTGGTGACTTCGAGATAGCTGGAGTAGCCACCCTCGTAGCGCGCGCCGGCCTGGTCGGCGTACACCGTCAGGCTGCGCTCCTGATTCTGCAGGCTGCCCAGCCGGTTGCGCGTTTCCAGCCCGTTGGCCAGCGCGGTGTTCACATCAGCCAGCGCTGCCAGCACACTGCTCTGGTAGGCCAGCATGGCCTGCTCGCGCTGTGCGCCGGCAGTCTGCACCTGGCCGCGGATGGCGCCGCCCTGGAAGATGGGCTGCGTCAGCCCGGCGGACATGCCCCACACCTGCGAGGCGCTGTGCCACAGCGCGCCCGGCGAGGCCGCGATTGCGCCAAACAAGCCCGACAAGTTCACGGCCGGCAGGTAGAGCGCTTCGGCGGCACCCAGCAGCGCGTTGGCGGCCACGGCATTCTGCTCGGCCTGCAGCACGTCCGGTCGGCGCGCCAGCAGGGCCGCCGGCAGGTCGGCGCCAACCGGCGGCGCCTGCAATTGCGCGATGGACTTGCCACGCTCGATCGGCCCGGCCTCGCGCCCGAGCAGCACCGACAGCGCGTTCTCCGTCTGTGCGATGGACGCGCGCAGCGGCGGGATCGATGCCTCGGTGGCGTAGTAGTCGTTCTCGGCCTGCGCCAGCTCAAGCTGCGAGACCACGCCGCCCGCGTAGCGCATGCGGAAGATATCCAGCGCGCGGCTGCGGGCTTCCAGGGTCTGGCGGGCAACATCCAGTTGCGCGTCAAGCCCGCGCAGGCTGGCGTAGCCCTGCACCACCGAGGCGGCCAGCGCCAGCACCACGCCGCGCCGCGCGTATTCCGCGTTCCACAGGTCGGCTTCGGCGGCTTCCGCCTGGCGGCGGATGCGGCCCCACAGGTCGATTTCCCAGCTTGCATTGGCCAGCAACTGGTAGCTGTTGCCTGGCCGCTCCAGCGATGCGAACGGCGTGCCGTTGAAGGTGCCGGCGCGCTGGCGCGTGGCCGATGCCGACAGCCCGACTTGCGGGAACAGGCCGGAGCGCGCAACCAGCAGTTGCCCGCGGAACGCGTCGATGCGCGCGGCGGCGATACGTACGTCGTAGTTGTTGCGCAGCGCGGCGTCGACCAGCGCATTCAACACCGGATCGCCGAAGCTGTCCCACCACGCGCTGTCCGCGGCCACGGTCAGCGCGCCGGTATCGAGGCGGTACTGCGGCGGCTGCGCGACGTCCGGACGGCGATAGTCCGGCCCGAGCGCGCAGGCGCCCAGCGCCATCGCGCATGCGGCCAGGAGCAGGCGGCGCGCGCTCACGATGCCTCTCCCGCCGCGGCTTCGGACTGCACAGCCGGGGCCGGCGCGCCTTTGCGGCTGGCCCATTTGTCGGCGGCCGTGCCGATCAGGTAGGAGAACAGCGGCACGAACACCAGCGCCAGCGTGGTCGCGGCAATCATGCCGCCGATGATGCCGGTGCCGATCGAGTGCCGGGCGTTGGAGCCCGCACCGCTGGCGATAAACAGCGGCACCGCGCCCAGGATAAAGGCCAGCGACGTCATCACGATCGGCCGCAGCCGCAGCTTGGCCGCCTCCACCGCGGCGTCGGCGTGCGACATGCCCTCCTTCTGCTTCATCACCGCGAACTCCACGATCAGGATGGCGTTCTTCGCCGCCAGCCCGATCAGCGTGACCATGCCGATCTGGAAATACACGTCATTGGACAAGCCACGCATCAGGATGGCGATCAGCGCGCCGAAGAGGCCAAATGGCACCGCGCTCAGGATTGAGAGCGGCAACGACCACGACTCGTACTGCGCGGCCAGGATCAGGAACACCATCACGATGCCGAACACGAACACGATGGTGGTGGTGTTGCCCGACTTCTTTGCCTCGAACGCCTCGCCGCTCCAGCCGTAGGCGTAGCCCACCGGCAACGCTTCCTTCGCCACCGCCTCCATCGCCGCCAGCGCCTGGCCCGAGCTGTAGCCAGGCGCGGCATCGCCGGTAATCTTGGCCGCCGGGAAGTTATTGAAGCGCGACAGCAGGTCGGGGCCGCTGCTGTAGGTGGTCTTGAGCAGGCCGGACACCGGCGCCATCGCCCCGCTTTGCTGGCGCACGTAGAGGAACTGCAGGTCGTTCGGATTGGCGCGGTACTGCGGCTCGGCCTGCAGGATCACCTGCCAGACCCGGCTGTATTGCGAGAACTGGCTGATGTAGAGGGAGCCGAATTGCGTCTGCAGCGTGCCATAGACATCGGCAATGGGCACGCCCATGGTCTCCGCCTTCTCCTTGTCCACTTCCACCCGCATCTGGCGCGAGGCGGCCTGGATGGTGCTGTTGAGGTGGCCCAGTTCCGGATGGCTGGCGGCGGCCTTGATAAAGGCGCGCGTAGTCGCCTCCAGCTCCGCGGTGGTGCCGGTACCGCGGCTTTGCAGCCAGAACTCGAAGCCGCCCTGCGAGCCCAGTCCGGGGATCGACGGCGGATTGACCGGGATGATGATGGCTTCGGGAATGGCGCGCAGCTTCGGCGTGATCGACTGCAATATGCCCGGCACCAGCAGGTCGGGCTTGTCGCGCTCGCCGAATGGCTTCATGGCGACGAAGACCGTGCCGGCATTGGTCTTGTACTGGCTGTCGATAAAGCTGTAGCCGGACAGCGCGGAGGCGTCCTGCACCGCGGGGTGCTCGCGGAACATGGCTGCCACCTGCGAGGTGATTTTCTCGGTACGGTCCAGGCTGGCGGAATCCGGCATCATCACCGCCACCAGCACATAGCCCTGGTCCTCGGATGGCACGAAGGCGGTGGGAATCCGGCTGAACAACTGCCACACCGCCAGCAGCATCAGGCCGAAGCAAAGCAGCGCCACCACCGAGCGCCGCATGAACACGCGCACCCAGCCGCCATAGTGGTGCACCAGCCGGTCGAAGCGCTTGTTGAACCAGACAAAGCCGCGCCACGGCTCGTGATGGCCCGGCTTGAGGATCAGCGCGGCCAGCGCCGGCGACAAGGTCAGCGCGACGAAGCCCGAGATCACCACCGACACCACGATGGTCAGCGCGAACTGCCGGTACAACTGCCCGGTGGTGCCCGAGACGAAGGCCACCGGGATAAACACCGCCGAGAGCACCAGCACGATGGCGATCACCGGGCCGGTCACTTCCTTCATCGCGCGCAGCGTGGCGTCCTTCGGCGACAGGTGGAACTCCGCCATATTGCGCTCGACGTTTTCCACCACCACGATGGCGTCGTCGACCACGATGCCGATCGCCAGCACCAGCGCGAACAAGGTCAGCAGGTTGATCGAGAAACCCAACGCCAGCAGCCCGGCAAAGGTGCCGAGGATCGAGACGAACACCGCCAGCACCGGGATGATGGTGGCGCGCACGTTCTGCAGGAAGATAAACACCACCAGCACCACCAGGATCACCGCCTCGATCAGGGTGTGCACCACCTCGTCGATGGATGCGCGCACGAATTCGGTGGTGTCGAGCGCCACCTTGTAGCTCACACCTTTCGGGAAGGTCTTGGACATCTCGTCCAGCGCCTTCTGCACGTCCTTGGCCACCTGCAGCGCATTGGAGCCGGGCTGCTGGTACACGGCGATGATGGTGGCCGGCTTGCCGTTGAGCGCGGAGCGCAGCGTGTACTGCTGCTGGCCGATCTCGGCGCGGCCCACGTCGCGCAGGCGCACCACGGCGGCGCCGGTGTTGTCGGCGCGCAGGATGATGTTCTCGAACTGCTCCGGCGTGGTCAGGCGGCCCGGCGTGACCAGCGGGAAGGTCAGTTCCACCGGTTTGCTGTTGGGCGCCTGGCCCACGCTGCCGGCGCCGAACTGTTCATTCTGGCTCTGCACCGCGCGTTGCACGTCCTGCGCGGTGATGCCCAGCGCCGCCATGCGGTCAGGCTTGAGCCAGATCCGCATGGCAAGGTCGGCCGAACCCATGATCTGCGCCTGGTTGGCGCCGTTGACGCGCTTGATCGCGTCGAGCACATAGAGGTTGGCGTAGTTGTTGATGTACTGCTGGTCGAAGCTGTCATCGGGCGAATACACGCCGATCAGCAGCAGGAAACTGGAGGAGCGCTTCTGCACATTGATGCCGGTCTTCTGCACGGTGTCGGGCAGCTGCGGCAGCGCCAGGTTGACGCGGTTCTGCACCTGCACCTGCGCGGTGTCGGGATCGGTGCCGATGTCGAAATACACGTTGAGCGTCATCGACCCGGTGGGTGACGACGTCGACTGCATGTAGATCATGTTGTCGGCGCCGTTGACCTGGGTCTCGATGGGCGCCGCGACAGTCTGTGCCACGGTGTCGGAATCCGCGCCGGCATAGGTGGCGCTGACCGTGACCTGCGGCGGGGTGATGTCGGGGTACTGGGCGATCGGCAGGGCGAACATCGAGACCAGGCCGCCGATCACGATGATTAGCGACAGTACCGCCGCAAAGATGGGCCGCTGGACGCAGAAGGCGGAGAGCATGGCGGTCTCCGTATCAGGAGGACTTGGCCACGGGGCTGGCCTCACCCCCGGCTGGCGCGGACTGGGCCGACGGGGCGGAAGCCGGCACGCTGCCCACCCCCACGGCGGCCGGCGGCGCTTCGCCGGTGATCTTGACGGGCGCGCCCGGCGCAAGCTTGCTCGCGCCGTCTACCACCACCGTCTCGCCGGGCCCCAGGCCCTGGGCGATGCGCCACATCGAACCGGAGAGGTCACCCACGGTCACCGGCCGGGGCGTGGCCTTGCCGTCCTTGTCTACCACGAAGACCAGGTCGCCCTTGGGCCCGTGGACCACGGCGCGCTGCGGCACCACGATGGCACCGGGCCGCGTGGCGCCGCTCACCAGCACCCGCACGAACTGGCCGGGGCGCAGCGTGCCCTCGGGGTTGGGCATCTCCGCGCGTACCAGGTACGTACCTGTCTGCTGGTTGTAAGTGGCATCGGTAAAGGTAATGCGGCCCTTGCGGGGAAACTCGCTGCCGTCGGCAAGCACCACGGTGACCGCGTAGTGCTGGTCGGGAGGCGGCACCATCTGCTTGCTGGCCTGCTGGGCGCGGAATTCGAGAGTCTGGGGTTCGGAGACACTGAAATTGATGCGCATCGGCGTCAGCGTGGACACCGTGGTCAGCAAGCTGTTGGTCGTGCTAACGTAGGCGCCCTCCGGCAGCACGGCGGAGCTGGACACACCATCCACCGGCGAGCGCACATAGGTGTAGGACAGGTTGAGCTGCTGCTCCTCGACCTGCGCGCGGGCCTGTTCCACCCCGGCCGCGGCGGCGTGATAGTTGCCGGTGGCATCGTCGAGGTCTTTTGCCGACAGCGCGTTGCGCTCGGCCAGCGGCTTGACCCGTGCCAGGTTGGCGCGCGCCACCTCCAGCCGGGCGCGCTCTTGCGCCAGTTGCGCCCTGGCTGCGTCGAGCTGGGCCTGGAAGGGCTTGTGGTCGATCTCGAACAGCAACTGGCCGGCCTTGACCATGGCGCCTTCCACATAGGCCCGCTTCACCAGGAAGCCGGACACCCGGCCGCGGATGTCGACCGCCTGGTCGCTCTGGGTCTGGCCCACGAACTCGAAGGTGACCGGCAGATCCTGCGCCACGGTCTTGACGACCTGCACCGGCACCGCCTGCTGCGCCGCAGGCGGCGCTTCCTGCTTGCCGCAGGCGGCCAGCGCCCACGCTGTTGCCACTGGCAGCAATGCCGTCCACCGTCGACCCGTCCACTTCATTCCCAACCCTCCCGCATTCGCCTGCCCGGCCGGCGGCTGCCGAACGGACGCAACTAGCCTGGCAAGTTAATCGCAGGAGCGAAAAGCGCACAATTCAATCTTTTTTGCGGCGTGTTAAGTACTTTAGAAAGCGCCGTGAAACCGCACGCCCCCTGCGGGGTGCGACTTTCAATACTTGCCAGGGTACGCATCTTGCGTTGGCCAGAAGGCAATGTGCCCAACACCGTGCCTGGCTCTTGAATGTGCCAGCCGGCAGCCTCAACTAGCTACGTCATGCATCGCGTGGCAAAAGCGCTGCCGGCCAGACATGCGGGTACCGCTGCGGGCACGCAGGCTGCGGAAATCCGGCAGTTCGCCTGCGGTTACACCTGCGCCATTGCGCCGGAATGATGTAAAACAAAACAGGACGCCACAATGTTCCGTGCGTCCGCTCTCCTGGAGGCGGCATGCCCCCTCGCACCACCGTTTTCGTCGCTGCCATCATGGTTGGCCTTTTACACGGCTACATCGGCCTGCGCCTGTTACCCGACCTGCCGGTGGCGTTCGCCGTCAAGGCGCTGGCCATGGCGTGGCTGGCGCTGTCCTGGCCGCTGATCCCCGCCGGCCTGCTCGCGCGGCGCCTGGACCAGCCATGGTGCGACGCGCTCACCTGGGTAGGCATGCTGGCAATGGGCTTCTTTTCCTCGCTGCTGATGCTGACGCTGGCGCGCGACGTTGTGCTGTTGGCGGGCGCCGTCACTGGCTGGCACCCGGCCTGGCTGCTATCGCGCACCGCAGCCGCGGTACCGGTGCTGGCATTGCTGGTCACCGCGCTGGGGCTGTTCAATGCGCGGCGGCTGGCGCAGGTGGTGGAGGTGGAAGTGCCTATCGCTGGCCTGCCCGACTCGCTGCACGATTTCACCATCGTGCAGATCAGCGATATCCATGTTGGCCCCACCATCAAGCGCGCCTATCTGGAACGCATCGTCGCGCGCGTCAACGGACTGCAGCCGGACGCCATCGCCATCACCGGCGACCTGGTCGACGGCACCGTGTGCGAACTGTCCCGTCACACCGCGCCGCTGGGCGACCTGAAAGCACGCCACGGCACCTTCTTCGTCACCGGCAATCACGAGTACTACGTCGGCGCCGATCCGTGGATCGTCGAACTGCGCCGGCTGGGGCTGCGCGTGCTGATGAACGAGCACGTGGTGATCGGCGAGGAAGAGGAAGCGCTGGTGCTGGCCGGCGTGACCGACTACACGGCCCACCGCTTCGACGAAAACCATCGCAGCGACCCGGAGCGCGCGCTGCACGGCGCGCCGGCTGTGGTGGCCGCGCGCGTGCTGCTGGCGCACCAGCCGCGCACCGCGCCGGCCGCGTCCGACGCCGGATTCGACCTGCAGTTGTCCGGGCATACGCATGGCGGCCAGTTCTGGCCGTGGAATCTGTTCGTGCCGATGCAACAGCCTTATACAGCCGGGTTGAACCGGCATGAGGCGATGTGGGTATATGTGAGCCGGGGGACCGGTTACTGGGGGCCACCCAAGCGGCTTGGGGCGCCGTCGGAGATCACAAGGCTGAAGCTGGTGCGCAAGCCGGCGCCGCCGCTCAATGCGGATGTGGCGTAAAACGCGGACACGCAAAAAGCAAAGGGCCCCGCGCGAGCGGGGCCCTTGTCCGCTGGCGGCCCGTAACCGGACGCCGCCAGGCTGATCGTGCCGATCGTGCTTATCGCGCGATAGGCTTGTAGCGGATACGCTTGGGCTTGGCGCCCTCCTCGCCGAGGCGGCGCTTCTTGTCGGCCTCGTACTCCTGGTAGTTGCCCGGGAAGAACTCCACGTGCGACTCGCCCTCAAAGGCCAGGATGTGGGTGGCGATCCGGTCCAGGAACCAGCGATCGTGCGAGATCACCATCACGCAGCCGGCGAACTCCAGCAGCGCATCTTCCAGCGCGCGCAGCGTTTCCACGTCCAGGTCGTTGGACGGTTCATCGAGCAGCAGCACGTTGCCGCCGGAGATCAGCGTCTTGGCCAGGTGCAGACGCCCGCGCTCGCCGCCCGAAAGCGTGCCCACGTGCTTCTGCTGGTCCGAGCCCTTGAAGTTGAAGCGGCCGATATAGGCGCGCGACGGCGTTTCGTAGCGGCCCACGGTCAGCACGTCGGCGCCGCCGGAGATCTCTTCGAACACGGTCTTGCTGCCGTCGAGCGCATCGCGGCTCTGGTCCACGTAGGCCATCTTCACGGTCGGGCCCACCTTGATCTCGCCGCTGTCCGGCGTTTCCTTGCCGGTGAGCATGCGGAAGAAGGTCGACTTGCCGGCGCCGTTCGGGCCGATGATGCCGACGATGGCGCCAGGCGGCACCTTGAAGCTGAGGTCGTCGATCAGCAGGCGGTCGCCGTAGGCCTTGCTCACACCGTTGAATTCGATCACCTCGTTGCCCAGGCGCTCACCCGCGGGGATGAAGATTTCCTGGGTTTCGTTGCGCTTCTGGTATTCCTGGCTGTTCAGTTCGTCGAAGCGCGCCAGACGCGCCTTGGACTTGGCCTGGCGCCCCTTCGGGTTCTGCCGCACCCATTCCAGTTCCTTGTGCAGCGCCTTCTGCCGGGCCGACTCGCTCGACTCTTCCTGCTTCAGGCGGGCTTCCTTCTGGTCCAGCCAGGAGCTGTAGTTGCCCTTCCAGGGGATGCCGTGGCCGCGGTCCAGTTCCAGGATCCACTCGGCCGCGTTGTCCAGGAAGTAGCGATCGTGGGTCACCGCCACCACGGTGCCGGGGAAGCGCGTGAGGAACTGCTCCAGCCACTCCACCGATTCCGCATCCAGGTGGTTGGTGGGTTCGTCGAGCAGCAGCATGTCGGGGCGCGACAGCAGCAGGCGGCACAGCGCCACGCGGCGCTTCTCGCCGCCGGACAGGTTGCCCACCTTGGCGTCCCAGGGCGGCAGGCGCAGCGCGTCGGCTGCGATTTCCAGCTGCAGCTCGGCGTTGTTGCCGTCGCTGGCCGCGAGGATCGCTTCGTACCTGGCCTGGTCCGCCGCCAGCGCGTCGAAGTCGGCGTCCGGTTCCGCATAGGCTGCGTAGATCTCATCGAGCTTCTGGCGTGCCTCGAACACGCCGCCCAGCGCCGCTTCCACCGATTCGCGCACCGTCTGTTCGGGATCGAGCTGCGGTTCCTGCGGCAGGTAGCCGATGTTCAGGTTGGGCATGGGCGTGGCTTCGCCCTCGATCTCCTTGTCGATGCCCGCCATGATCTTCAGCACGGTCGACTTGCCCGAGCCGTTCAGGCCCAGCACGCCGATCTTGGCGCCCGGGAAGAAGGACAGCGAGATGTCCTTGAGAATGTGACGCTTGGGCGGAACGATCTTGCCCACGCGGTTCATGGTGAAAACGTACTGTGCCATGCGAATCCGAGTGAATTGGGGGAGGTGAAATGCGGGAATCGGCCAAGTGTAGCAAAGCCGGTCCGGCCGCGGCCCGTCAGGACGCTTTCCCGGCGCGCGGCGCGGCGCGCAAGGTGCCGGCCGGGCGCCTGCGCGCGCGGGTCAGGCTGGACGTCAGGCGGCGGTAGGCGATATCCATGTGCCGCTGTATCAGCGCGCGCGCCAGCTCGGGATCCTTGCCGCGCAGCGCCGCCAGCACTGCACGGTGCTCCGTGATCGCCCGGGCCCATACCCCGGGCGTTTCGAAGTGGCTGTCCAACTGATCGAACAGCGGGCCCAGGCGCAGGTCGAAGAGCCTCCGCACCACGCCCACCAGCACGCTGTTGCCGGTGGCTTCGGCCACGCGCACGTGGAACAGGCGGTCGGCATCGAGCGGCGTGAGGCCCGCGGCGGCGTCGGCGGCCATCTGCGCGATCGCCTCCTCGATCGCGTCGAACTGGGCCTTGCGCCCGCTCCTTGCCGCCAGCGCGGCAACCTCGCCTTCCACCAGCGCGCGGGCGCGGATCAGTTCGAGCGGCCCTTCCTCGCCGGACAGGTCGAAGCCCGCATCGGCGTGCGAAGGCGGCTCGCACACATAGATGCCCGAGCCCATCCGCACCTCGATATAGCCCTCGACCTCGAGCGCAATCAATGCCTCGCGCAGCGACGGCCGGCTCACGCCGAGCTGCACCGACAGATCCCGCTCCGCCGGCAGGCGCGAGCCCACCGGGAACTCGCCGGCCAGGATCAACCCGCGCAACTGGTTGCTGATCTGGCGGTAAAGGCGCTGCGGCTCGATCGATTGGATAGGCATGGACAAGCAGCCCCGAGTGGCCAGCACAGATCTCCAGTGCGCGAATCGTGCGCTGGCGGTTGCGGTGTTTCGCAAGCCCGCGCCGCCGGCTCGCGGCGCGAAATTGGTTTGACCAGTTGTCCAGTCCGCTGAAGTCTAGGCAGCGCACCGTTCAATGTCCAGGCGCAACGCGAATGCACTGCAGCATCGGCACCGGCATCGCCGGCGGCAGTAGAGACCCCTAATTGGTAATACCAGTTTACCTGTCGATAGTCCTGAACTAGACTCCGCTCACTCGGCATGCGCGCGGCAAGGCAGTGGCGGTCGCAGGCATCCGGATCTGCATCGCACAATAAAGCGGGCATCAGCACACGTGGCGCGAAAGCGCTGGACGTCGCTACGCGGCCCCCGCAGAACGCAGGAGACCCGAGTGAACGACGAGAAACCGCCGAAGCCCCCGGCGCCCCCCGTGCGCCGCAGCCAGGCCTGGTTCGGCCGGCTTGACCGCGATGGCTTCATCTACCGCTCGTGGCTGAAAAACCGCGGCATTCCCCACGATCAGTTCGACGGCCGCCCGGTCATCGGCATCTGCAACACGTATTCCGAACTCACCCCCTGCAACTCGCATTTCCGCACGCTGGCCGAACAGGTCAAGATCGGCGTATGGGAAGCGGGCGGCTTTCCGCTCGAATTCCCGGTGATGTCGCTGGGCGAGACCATGCTG
Source organism: Burkholderiaceae bacterium 16 (assembly GCA_000955785.1). Classification (GTDB taxonomy): domain Bacteria; phylum Pseudomonadota; class Gammaproteobacteria; order Burkholderiales; family Burkholderiaceae; genus Cupriavidus. Next base: position 101,581 of record JYOD01000050.1, on the reverse strand, counting down.
CGCCCGACCGCGATGCTGTTCCGCAACCTGGCCAGCATGGACGTGGAGGAATCGATTCGCGGCAATCCGATCGATGGCGTGGTGCTGCTGATGGGCTGCGACAAGACCACGCCGGCGCTGATGATGGGCGCGGCGTCCTGCGACCTGCCCACCATCGGCGTCTCCGGCGGCCCGATGCTGAGCGGCAAGTTCCGCGGCGGCGAGCTGGGCTCCGGCACCGATGTCTGGAAGATGTCGGAAGAAGTGCGGGCCGGACAGATGTCGCAGGAGGATTTCTTCGAAGCCGAAAGCTGCATGCACCGCTCGCATGGCCACTGCATGACCATGGGCACCGCGTCGACCATGGCCAGCATGGTGGAAGCACTCGGCATCAGCCTGCCCGGCAACGCCGCGATTCCGGCCGTGGACGGCCGCCGCAATGTGCTGGCGCGCGCCTCGGGGCGCCGCATCGTGGAGATGGTCAAGGACAACCTGGTGATGTCGCGGATCCTCACCCGGCCTGCCTTCGAGAACGCCATCCGCATCAACGCGGCGATCGGCGGCTCGACCAACGCGGTAATCCACCTGCTTGCCATCGCCGGTCGCATCGGCGTCAAGCTGAGCCTGGAAGACTGGGACGCATTGGGTCACGAGCTGCCCTGCCTGCTCGACCTGCAGCCCTCCGGGCGCCACCTGATGGAAGACTTCTATTACGCCGGCGGTCTGCCGGCGGTAATCCGTGAACTGGGCGCGGTGCTGGCGCGCGACGCGCTGACCGTCAACGGCAAGACGCTGTGGGACAACTGCAAGGACGCGCCCAACTGGAACCGCGAAGTCATCCACGCCTTCGACGCGCCCTTCAAGGCGAATGCGGGGATTGCCGTGCTACGCGGCAACCTGTGCCCCGACGGCGCGGTGATCAAACCCTCCGCCGCCACCCCGGCGCTGCTCAGGCACACCGGCCGCGCGGTGGTGTTCGAGAACAGCGAGCATATGCACCAGCGCCTCGACGACGAATCGCTCGATGTGGACGAAACCTGCGTGCTGGTGCTCAAGAACTGCGGCCCGCGCGGCTACCCCGGCATGGCGGAGGCCGGCAACATGCCGCTGCCGCCCAAGGTACTGCGCAAGGGCATCACCGACATGGTCCGCGTCTCGGATGCGCGCATGAGCGGCACTGCCTATGGCACGGTGGTGCTGCACGTGGCGCCCGAGGCCGCGGCCGGGGGCCCGCTCGCGCTCGTGCGCGACGGCGACATGGTGGAGCTGGATGTACCCGCGCGCAAGCTGCACCTGCATGTCGGCGACGAGGAATTGCAGCGCCGCCGCGCAGCGTGGCAAGCGCCTGCACTGCCGATGGAACGCGGCTGGACCCGGCTCTATGTCGAGCACGTGCAACAAGCCAACCTGGGCGCCGACATGGATTTCCTGGTGGGCAAGAGCGGCGCCGCCGTACCCAAGGACAACCATTGAGGCGCGTCGTTGCAGCGCGGCTTTCCGCTGCTTTGCATTCGCTACGAACGGCCGCTCCCGGCATGAACGGCTAACGGAGACACCACGCATGGCAACGGTACAGATTCGCGGCATCCAGAAGTACTTCGGCAGCACGCAGGTCATCCGCGGCGTGGACATCGACATCGCCGATGGCGAGTTCACCGTGCTGGTGGGACCATCCGGCTGCGGCAAATCCACGCTGTTGCGCATGATTGCCGGGCTGGAGGAAATCACCACCGGCGAGATCGCCATCGGCGGCCGGGTCGTCAATCGCCTGCCGCCGAAGGAGCGCGACATCGCCATGGTGTTCCAGAACTATGCGCTCTATCCGCATATGACGGTCTACGACAACATGGCTTTCTCGCTCAAGCTCGCCAAGGGAGATAAGGACGAGATCAGGCAGAAGGTGGACAAGGCTTCCGCCATTCTCGGCCTGGGCAGTTTGCTGGATCGCTACCCGCGCCAGCTTTCTGGCGGCCAGCGGCAGCGGGTGGCGATGGGACGCGCCATCGTGCGCGATCCGCAAGTGTTCCTCTTCGACGAGCCGCTCTCCAACCTCGACGCCAAGCTGCGCGTGCAGATGCGCGCGGAGATCAAGGAGTTGCACCAGCGCCTGCGCACCACCTCGGTCTACGTCACGCATGACCAGATCGAAGCCATGACCATGGGCGACCAGATCGTGGTCATGCGCGACGGCCGCGTGGAGCAACGCGGCAAGCCGCTGGACCTCTACGACCATCCCGACAATCTCTTCGTGGCCGGCTTCATCGGCTCGCCCGCGATGAACTTCGTACCCGGCGTGCTGCGCCGCCAGGACGGCGAAACCGTTGTCGAATTTCCCGATGGCACCCGCCTGCCGCCCCCCGCGCGCTTCGACGCCAGCGCCGGGACCGACGGCCAGCGCGTGATCTATGGCGTGCGGCCCGAGCACCTGAGCCTGGACGCACCCGGCCAGGGACTGCGCAACCGCGTGTCGGTGGTCGAGCCTACCGGCGCCAACACCGAGATCTATTCGCGCTTCTGCGAAACGGACTTCATCTCGATATTCCGCGAGCGCCATGACTTCGCCGCGGGCGACATCCTGAACCTCGTGCCCGACCACCAGCACACCCACCTGTTCGATGCCGACACGGGCCAGTCGCTGCTGCGGCACGGCACGCCGGATGCGCAGGGTGATCCGGGAAACAGGCATGACCAGCACGGGGCGGAGCCCCTGACCACGGAGGAGACAAAACGATGAGCGCACCGACCAACTTCACGAGACGCGATTTCCTGGCATCCACGGCTGCCGTCGCCGCCACCACGGCGCTGGGCGGCCATGCCTTCGCCGCGCCCGCCCCGCTGCTGCACAAGCCGGAAGCGGGCGCCAAGCTGCGGGTGCTGCGCTGGAAGCGCTTCGTGCAGGGCGACGAAGACCTGTGGAACGCCAACACCAAGAAGTTCTCCGAAATCACCGGGATCGAGGTGCGCGTCGACAACGAAGGCTGGGAAGACGTGCGCCCCAAGGCCGCCGTGGCGGCCAGCGTCGGTAGTGGGCCGGACATCATCGTCGGCTGGTTCGACGACCCGCAGCAGTATCCCGACAAGCTCGTCGACCTGTCGGACCTGGCCACCTACCTCGGCGGCAAATACGGCGGCTGGTACGACGTGTGCCGCAAATATGGCACGCACAACGGCAAGTGGGTCGGCCTGCCGCTGGGCGTGGTGGGCAACGCGCTGGTCTATCGCGAGAGCCATGTCAAGGCAGCAGGCTTTGATACCATCCCCAAGGACCTCGCCGGCTTCCTCAAGCTGTGCCAGGCCCTCAAGGCCAAGAACACGCCCTGCGGCTTCGCGCTGGGCAAGGCGGTGGGCGACGGCAACAACTGGGCGCACTGGCTGCTCTGGTCGCATGGCGGCATGCTGGTGGATACCAAGGGCAAGGTCGTGGTCAACTCGCCCGAGACCTGGGCCGCGCTGGAGTATGCCAAGCAGCTCTATGCCACCTTCGTGCCCGGCACGCTGTCATGGCAGGACCCGTCGAACAACAAAGCCTTCCTGGACGGCCAGATCAGCCTGACCGCCAACGGCATCTCGGTCTACTACGCGGCCAAGAATTCGAAGGATCCCAAGCTGCAGGAGATGGCGCGGGACATCCAGCACGCGCACTTCCCGATCGGCACGTCCGGCAAGCCCACCGAACTGATGCAGATCACGCAAATGATGCTGTTCAGATATTCCAAGTTCCCGAACGCGGCCAAGGCCTACCTGCAATTCATGATGGAACCGGAGCAGTACAACCCATGGATGGAAGCCGCCATCGGCTACGTCAGCCAGCCGCTCAGGGCTTACGAGGCCAACCCGATCTGGACGGCCGATCCCAAGCACACCGTCTATCGCGACTCCGCCGCGCTGATGCTCGACAACGGCCACGCCGGCCCGCTGGGCACCGCTTCGGCCGCGTCCATGGCTGACTACATCGTGCTCGACATGGTGGCCGAGGCGGCCAGCGGTTCCAAGACGCCGAAGGAGGCAGCGGCGCGCGCGGCGCAGCGCGCCGAGCGCTACTACAAGGCGTGATGTAGCCAACGCCAGAAGCAGAGAAGGCGCGGCGGCACACCGCCGCGCCGCCGTTCTGAAGATCCGGTCCGGCGCTCCCAGCGCCGGACCGGCAGCCGCCGAGGTGATCCATGCTATCCCGCCTGTTGAACAACCGCCACACGCTTGGGCTGCTGTTCATGCTGCCCACGGCGCTGTTGCTGCTGGTCTTCCTGACATATCCGCTCGGCCTCGGCGTCTGGCTCGGCTTCACCAATACCAAGATCGGCGGCACCGGCGAATGGATCGGGCTGGCCAACTACAGCTACCTGGCCGGCGACTCGCTGACGCAACTGGCGCTGTTCAACACGCTGTTCTACACGCTGGTCGCCAGCGTACTGAAGTTCGCGCTGGGGCTGTGGCTGGCGCTGCTGCTCAACAAGAACCTGCCGTTCAAATCGTTCTTCCGCGCCATCGTGCTGCTGCCGTGGATCGTGCCGACGGCGCTGTCGGCGCTGGCCTTCTGGTGGATCTACGATGCGCAGTTTTCCATCATCAGCTGGACCCTCGTCAAACTCGGGCTGATCGACCGTTATATCGATTTCCTCGGCGACCCGTGGCTGGCCCGCTTCTCCACCATCGCCGCCAATGTCTGGCGCGGCATTCCCTTCGTCGCGATCTCGCTGCTGGCCGGGCTGCAGACCATCTCGCCCACGCTGTACGAAGCGGCATCGATCGACGGCGTCACGCCGTGGCAGCAGTTCCGCTATGTCACGCTGCCGCTGCTGACGCCGATCATCGCGGTGGTGATGACCTTCTCCGTGCTGTTCACCTTCACAGATTTCCAGCTGATCTACGTGCTCACGCGCGGCGGCCCGCTCAACGCCACTCACCTGATGGCCACGCTGTCCTTCCAGCGCGCGATTCCCGGCGGTTCGCTGGGCGAAGGCGCGGCGATCGCCACCATGATGGTGCCCTTCCTGCTGGCTGCCATCCTGTTCTCTTACTTCGGCCTGCAGCGGCGCGGCTGGCAACAGGGAGGCGACAAATGAAAGCGAAAGCGATGACCGCGCCCGAGCAGCAAGGCATGGACTACCTGCAATCGATGCCACGGCGCTGGGTGACCATCTATATCCCGCTGGGCATCTTCGTCTTCGTGCTGCTGTTTCCGTTCTACTGGATGGCGATCACCGCCTTCAAGCCGGATGGCGAACTGCTGATGCGCAGCGCCAACCCGTTCCTGGTGATGGCGCCCACCTTCGCGCATTTCAAGAAGCTGCTGTTCAACACGCCCTACCCGGCCTGGCTGCTCAATACCGTGATCGTCTCGACGGTGTCGACCTTCGCCTCGCTGGCCGCCAGCGTGCTGGCCGCCTACGCGATCGAGCGGCTGCGCTTCCAGGGCGCGAAGCAGGTCGGGCTGGCCATCTTCCTGGCCTACCTGATCCCGCCCTCGATCCTGTTTATCCCACTGGCATCGATCGTGTTCCAGCTCGGCCTGTTCGATACGCGCTGGGCGCTGATCCTGACCTATCCCACTTTCCTGATCCCGTTCTGCACCTGGCTGCTGATGGGCTACTTCCGCTCCATTCCCTACGAACTGGAGGAGTGCGCGCTGATCGACGGCGCCACCCGCTGGGAGATCCTGGTCAAGATCATCCTGCCGCTGGCCGTGCCGGGACTGATCTCGGCCGGCATCTTCGCCTTCACGCTGTCGTGGAACGAGTTCATCTACGCGCTGACCTTTATTTCCTCGTCCGAAGTGAAAACGGTGCCGGTGGGCATCGTCACCGAACTGATCGAGGGCGACGTCTACCACTGGGGCGCGCTGATGGCAGGCGCCTTGCTGGGCTCGCTGCCGGTAGCGCTGGTGTACTCGTTCTTTGTCGAGTACTACGTGTCGGGCATGACGGGGGCGGTGAAGGAATAGGCGGCGAAGCGCCGGACAACGCAACGGCACCGGGCATGAACGCCTGGCAAGGGCAGGTTAAAATGCCCGTTGTCCTGCCGCCAACCGCCGGCACCGCCGAATCACCCCGTATTCAAGCCCGATCCAATGAGCAAACCCGCCCGCACCCTCACCTTCAAATGCAAGAAGTGCACGAAGCCCGTCACGCTGTTTCTGCAGAAGGTATCCGCCTGCTCGCACATCACACCGTACCAGGGCTGGTGCAAATGCGGTGAGCTGGTTCGTCACGCCACCGGCGACAAGGATGCGGTCGAGTCCTTCGTCACCTCCGTCGACGGCAACTGGGCGCACCACCACCATCACCACCATTGAGCAACCGTAGCCATCCCGCTCCCGCCAGCGAAACCTGGCGCCCCGGCGCCAGGGATCCGCTGCGCTTCCTGAGTGTGTATCCCGACGGCGTGCTCGACCAGGTGCGCCAGCTGGTTGCCGCCAATCGCCTTGGCGAGCACCTGGCGAAAAAATACCCGGCCCGGCACACCGTGCAGACAGACCGCGCGCTGTACGACTACACCGCCGAGCTGAAGCAGGAATTCCTGCGCACCGCGCCGCCGGTCCACAAGGTCGCGTTCGACGCGAAGATCGACGTGGTGCATCGCGCGCTCGGGCTGCACACCGCCATCTCGCGCGTGCAGGGTGGCAAGCTCAAGGCCAAGAAGGAAATCCGCGTGGCCTCGCTGTTCAAGGAAGCGCCGCCCGAATTCCTGCGCATGATCGTGGTGCACGAACTCGCGCACCTGAAGGAAAGCGATCACAACAAGGCGTTCTACCGCCTGTGCGAATACATGGAGCCGGCGTATCACCAGCTCGAGTTCGACACGCGCCTGTTCCTGGCGTGGCGTGAACTGGAGCAGGCACAGCGCTAGCCCCCTCGCCTCTCAAGCCTCAAGCCGCGCCCGGGCTCACCACCACTGACTTCCGATACGTCCCTTGTACCGCCAGGCGATGCAGCACGCACACCTGCACGTTGCCGGCGAAAGCGGCCTGCCTGACGGCTGCCGCCATATGCGCCAGCACGACCGCGGCCATGGCGGCCTGCGCCGGCTCCGGACGCGCATTGGTCATCACGAGGTGCGTCACGACGAAGCCGGCTTCGGGGTCGTCGCCGCTCAGCGCCGCTTCCGCCACCAGCAAGCGGCTCTTGAGATCCGCCAGTTGCGCGTAGCCATGACCGGCGAGCTCGCGGTGCACGCCGGCGAACACATGCGCGAAGTCGATCCTGTCCGCGAGTTGCCGCGTGGTTTCGGTAATCAGGTGCGGCATGATCAGTCCGGTTTCACCGAGGCGGAGGACACGGCGCGGGTCCAGCTCGCCTGCGCCTGCGACAGGAACTGGCGGAAGCCGGCACGATCGAGCGGTCAGGCTTCCACGCCAAGCGCCAGCAGGCGTTCCTGCATCTGCTTGTCGGCGAGCACCGCATTCAACTCCTGATTAAGCCGGTTGAGGATATCGCCCGGCAGCTTGCCCGGCGCCATGATTCCATACCACGGCGCCGCGTCGAAATCGCGTACGCCCTGCTCGCGCATGGTGGGCACACCCGGCAGCAAGGCGGAGCGTCGTGCGCCAGTCTGCGCCAGCGGCACCACCGTGCCGGCCTTGATGTGCGGCAGCAGCAGCACGGGGCTGTCGAACATCAGCGCAATCTGCCCGCCCAGCAGATCGTTGATGGCGGGGCCCGACCCCTTGTAGGGAGAATGCAGCAGGCGCGCGCCGGTAGCCTGCGAGAACATCGCCCCGATGATGTGCTGGGGCGTGCCGTTGCCCGCCGAGCCGTAGGCGATGGTATCGGGCGCCGCGGCGGACGCGCGCACCAGCGCGGGCACGGAATCGAAGCGCTGCCCGCGGGTGCCCGCCACCAGGATGAACGGCACCGTGCCGATCAGTCCGACGCCGGCCAGGTCCTTCGCTGGATCGTAGGGCAGCGCGGGATACAGCGCCTTGCCGACCGAGACCGGCCCGACCGCGCTCAGCAGCAAGGTATAGCCATCGGCCGGCGCCTTGCTGACATAGTCGCTGCCGATGGTGCCGCCCGCGCCGGGCCGGTTCTCCACCACCACCGATTGCTTCAGCCGGACCTGCAGTTCTTTCCCGATCAGGCGGGCGAGCGAGTCGGTGGTGGCGCCGGGCGCATACGGCACCACCAGGCGGATCGGGCGATCCGGATAGGCAGCGCTGGCCGCTGGCGCGAATGTCAGGCAGAGCGCGGCGGCTGCGAGCACGGGCGACAAAAAGGCGGGCAGCCGGCGGTTGCGCCGGTCGGCGCTGGAATGGCATGACATGGGGGTCTCCTGGTGTTTTCCATGTTGTGCGTGCATTCCAGCAGTTACGACATGCTCTGTAAAATGATGAATCGATTTTCAATTCATCACGGCAGATTATGAGATCAACGGCCACGCCCGAAGCCATGGACCTGCGCCTGGTCCGCAGCTTCATGGCCGTTGCCCGCCATGGCAGCGTGACCGCCGCGGCCGATTCGCTCGGCCTGACGCAACCGGCCTTGTCACAGCACCTGCGCATCTTCGCGCAGAGCCTGGGGGTGCCGCTGTTCGGACGCGTGGGCCGCAAGCTGGAACTGACCGATGCGGGCAGGCAACTGGTGCTGGCGCTCGAACCCGTGCTCGATCAGCTCGAACGGGTCATCGTATCCGCGGCCTCTCAGCGCGGCGCGGTGGAGGGCACGCTGCGCATCGGCGCCACCCATACCTATCTTTCCGCGCTGGTAATGCCTGCCGTGCAGGCGCTGGTCGATGCGCATCCGGGGCTGGATATCCAGGTGTTCGAGTTTGCCGCCGCCGAGGTCGACCGTTCCCTGCTGGACGGACAGATCGATCTTGGCCTGGCGTTCGCGAAGGACGCGCCAAAACGCATTGAACAGGTGCCGCTGTTCTCGGAAACGCTTGCCTTGATTGCACCCGGACACAAGCTGCCACGCGAACAGGAAACCGTGACCCTGGCGCTACTGGGAACGCTGCCCCTCGCGCTGCTGCCCGAGCGCTTCGCCATGCGCCGGCAGATCGACGCGGCCACGCAGGCCGCCGGCATCGTGCTGCGGCCCCGGCTGGAAGGCCCCAGCGTGGAAGCCTTGCTGCGCGCCGTGCTCGGCGGCCGCCTGTACACCATCGCCAGCCCGCTGGCGCTGCATATCGCCGGCACACAGCGCAGCGGCAGCTTCGCCGGGCTGGCCTACGCGCCGGTCGCGCATCCCGGCTTCAGCCGCACGGCCGCACTGCACCGGCGCCGCGGCCGGCCGGATAGCCCCGCCGCCACAGCTTTCATGGAAACGCTGGGAAAGGTGATCCGGGGCGCCGCCGGCAGCGGGTATCTCATACCCATCTGACGCGCGTGCCTGGTGCCGCCAACTCTTATCGTTTCGCGCGGCACACTAATTAACAAACTGTGTTTGAAATTGATAGTTAAGAATGGATATTTATCAATTCCAGTTTGAACCATAAAGTCCGTACTCATGCAACCGCCGCAAGGCAAGGAAACCGAACATGAGCACGAACCAACCCACCAGACCGACGGCGCGCGCGCCGCGGATTCCGCGCCGCCACTTCCTGGGCAGCGCAGCCGTACTCACCGCTGCGCTGCCGCTGGCCGCGGCTACAGCCGGCGGCGCCGCCGCGCACCCCGGCCAGGCGCGCCCGCAAGCTCGCGCCGGCCGCACCCGGTTCTGGCCGGATGGCGCGCAACTCGTCATCTCCATCTCAATGCAGTTCGAGGCCGGCGCCCAGCCCGAGCGCGGCGCCAGCGGCCCCTTCCCTCCGCTCGACTCCAAGTACCCGGACTACCCGCTGCAGTCCTGGTACACCTACGGCGTGCGTGAAGGCATTCCGCGTCTGCTGGACCTGTGGGACCGCACCGGTATCAAGGTGACCTCGCATATGGTGGGTCAGGCAGTCGAGCGCCATCCCGAACTGGCGCGCGAAATCGTCGCGCGCGGGCACGAAGCCTCGGGCCATGGCCAGACCTGGGAGCCGCAATACAGCATGAGTGCCGAAGCGGAACGCGCCAGCTACGTGCAGAGCATCGACACCATCCGGCGCGCCACCGGCACGCGGCCCCTCGGCTTCAACGCCTTCTGGATGCGCGGCTCGCCCAATACGCTGCCGATCCTGCAGTCGCTCGGCTTCCTCTATCACATCGACGACCTCAGCCGCGACGAGCCATCCGTGCTGCAGGTAGGCGGCAAGCCGTTCGCCGTGGTGCCCTACACCGTGCGCAACAACGACATCGTGCGTTTCGACTCGCCATCGACCACGGCCGAAGACATGCTCGGCGAACTGAAGGCAGAGTTCGACGTGCTCTACGCGGAAGGCGCCTGCCGCCGCCGCATGATGTCCATCAGCACGCACGACCGCATCTCCGGTTCCCCGGCACGCGTGCGGGCGCTCGAAGCGTTTATCCGCTACGCCCAGGGCCATGCCAGCGTGACCTTCATGCGCAAGGACGACATCGCCCGCTTCGCGCTCGGCACGAGCGACGTGCCGGCGGCATAAGCCAGGGCAAAACCACGAACATACAGACGAGCACAAGCCGACATGAAAACCACAAACCTCACGCCAGTACGCGCATTCGTTGCCGCCCTAGGTATCGCCCTGTTGCCGCTATCGCAAAGCGCCACCGCTGCCGGCGATGAACTGGTCCATCCGCAGCACCTGGCCCAGGGCGCCGACCAGCCATCCGCGCTTCTCGCCGCCCGCCGCTACGCCACCTTCTGGCACACCGGAGACGAACGCTACGCCACGCTCGCACTCGCCCCGGACTTCAGCGACCGCACGCTGCCGCCCGGCCGCGAGCAAGGCCTGCGCGGCCCGTTGCAGGCCTCCAGGGGATTCCGCGCCGCGGTACCGGATCTCAGCGCGGAAATGGAAGACGTGGTCATCGCCGGCGACCGGGCCGCGGTGCACCTGCGCTTTCGCGGCCACTTCACCGGGCAGTTCGGCGACAGCAAGGGCCAGGGCCAGCAGATCGACTTCCAGGCCTTCGACCTGTACCGGGTGGCAAACGGCAAGATCGTGGAGAACTGGCATCTGGAGGACGACCTGGGCCTGCTCAGGCAGATGGGAGTGAGCAAGTAGGTGTCGGGCCACAACATGCGCAGTGCGTGGCGGTACTACTTCGCCACGGCCACCCGCCAAACCACATTGCCGACATCGTCGGCAACCAGCAGCGCCCCACGCTTGTCGATGGCTACGCCTACCGGCCGCCCTTGCGCGTCGCCGTCCTTGTCGAGAAAGCCTGTCAGCACATCCACAGGCGCACCTGCCGGCCTGCCATTGGCAAACGGCACGAAGATCACCTTGTAGCCGCTGTGCGGCTTGCGGTTCCACGAGCCATGCTGGCTGACGAACATGCCGTCCCTGAACGCAGCCGTGAGCGAGTTGCCTTGCGACGAGGCGAGGCCAAGCGAGGCGGTATGCGTGCCGACAGCGTAATCGGGCGGGATGGCCTTGGCCACCATTTCGGGCCGCTGCGGCTTCACGCGTTCGTCCACATGCTGGCCGTAGTAGCTAAAGGGCCAGCCGTAAAAGGCCCCGTCGCTCACCGAGGTAATGTAATCAGGCACCAGATCGCTGCCGATTTCGTCGCGCTCGTTGACCGAGGTCCACAGCGCTCCGCTGGCGGGCTCCCACGCCATGCCGTTGGGATTGCGCAAGCCGCTGGCGAAGATGCGATGCGCTCCGGTCTTTGGATCGACTTCCCAGATGGCCGCGCGGCCCTCCTCCTTGTCGATGCCGTTCTCGCCGACGTTGCTGTTCGAGCCGACGGTGACATACAGCTTGCCGCCGTCCTGGCTGGCGATGATGTTCTTGGTCCAGTGATGGTTGATCGGGCCAGCCGGCAGGTCCACCACTTTCACGCCGGGTGCGGTGATCCGGGTCTGTCCGGGTTGGTAGGGGAAGCGCAGCACGGCATCGGTGTCGGCCACGTAGAAATCATTGCCGACCAGCACCATGCCGAAAGGCGAATGCAGGTCCTTGAGGAAAACCGAGCGCGCATCGGCCACGCCATCGCCATCGGTGTCGCGCAACAGCGTAATGCGATCGGCACTCTGCCCCCCCGCACCGGCGCGCTTCATCACCTGTTTCATTACCCAGCCCCTGATGCCCTTGCCATCGTCGGGCTTTGGCGGTGCGTTGGTCTCGGCAACCAGCACATCGCCATTGGGCAACACGTAGAGCCAGCGGGGATGATCCAGTTTGTCGGCAAACGCCACGGCGGACAGGCCGTCCGCTGCCACCGGCTTGGCGCCATCGGCCCAGCCCTTCGCAGGGGCGATGTGCACGGTCGGCAGCATAGTCTTGTTCGGCGCCGGCAACTGCGGCGTGAAGCCGGTGCCGGCTGACACTGGCAGGGTTGCGGTTTCGCCGCACGCCGCCAGGCCGGTCACCATCAGCACGCTCAGCGACAGGATGGATAGACGCGGCATGACCATGTTCGACTCACCGGAAAGACACGCCTCGTCCCGGGCGGATGCGACGCCGGAGTGCGAATGCGCGATGAACGCAAGCGGCCGGCCCAGCCTGGCGCCGGTAGCCGGAGGACGCCTTCGCCTTCACTATAGGACGCACGCGGCGCAACTTCTGTCGGCATGCCTGAAGCCGCGCGTAGGACAAAGGCGATGCGTGCGATGCCATCGCCTGTTCCGCGCCTGGCGCGGGGAACCCCGCATCGGAAAAGCTGGCGCTGGAGGCTTGCAGTTGCCGGCTTGCGAATCGCTCAATCGCAAGCGTAGCGGAACGCGTCATCCAGGTTCAGCGGCAGCACCAGCGTGCGAAGATGCACCGCCTTTGCCGAAGCACACAGCGTTGCGCGCGTCGCCGCATCCTTGTACTTCGAGGCGTACTCCACGTTGAACACTGCCTTGCCCTGGGCCGTGAAGGCGTGTAGGTAGCGCACTCCTTGTACTGGAAGCACTGCTCGTTCACCGCGAAATCGAAATCCGCCGCCAGTTGAGCGATCTGGTCCACATCGTTCTTCAGGCCCACGGCCAGCCCGCGCGCATGCGCCTCGGCTGCGAGAAAACGGTTGTAGTCCAGTTGCGTGGCCGCCGTCAGCGGGAAACCCGGCTTGTTGGTATAGCCGTCAACATTGTCCGGGTCCACGCCATCGCAACCCTTCGACTTCGCCAGATCCATGCGCGCCTGCATGATCTTGCGCACGTTGGGCGAGCGCGTATCCAGCCAGCGCTCTCCCGCCCAACCCGACAGGGCCTTGCCCATATCAGCCGCCGCAAACTGCTTGAAATCCGGGCGCCAGTTTTCTGAGCTGCCGGCGGAAAAATAGCAGACTACGCGCTTGCCCTGCGCTTTCAGCGCATTGATGGTTGCTTGCGGCGTATCAAAGAGATCGATGTCGTAGACTTGTGCCGGATAGCTGGTGTTGACCGTACCGGTGAGTTGCAATTGCCAGGTGTCCGCTGCCGTCGGCATCCAGCGCGAGACTGCCAGCGTTTGCGCCAAGGGTGACATGGTCGATGCTGTCGCATTTACCGCCGACACGGATCTGACCGAAGCGTCTGATTCCGCAGACGAGCCATCTCCACCGCAAGCTGTCAGAGATGCGATCGCGACCATCCATGCCATGCGCGCAAGTTTCCGGTTCACGGAGGCATTCCTTCTAGGTCTGCTTCGGTTGGCCGACGAGGCGCATGGGCGCGGAGGCACCCTTTCAGGTTGTCAGCCGCGAAATTGAGGATGCTACAGCTCCCCAAAAACAAATTGGCACCGGCGTCAATGCGCATCGAATGCGGCACAGAACGCCTGTACTGCGGCGCCAACAGCCATCATCACTGGCCGCCATTGACCGCGGGCCGTCTGCCGAAAGAGCCTTGCGTTCGAATACCATGGGCTGTCCTCCCGGTCCAGTTGCCAGCGCCAGTCAGGCGTGAATGGTAGCAAGATCCAGATCGGCTTTCCCAGCGCCCCGGCGAGATGGGCAACCGCAGTGTCGACGCTGATCACCAGGTCGAGTTCGGCGATGAGCGCCGCCGTATCGGAAAACGAACCCAGTTGCGCCGCCGGATCGCGCAGTGCGCCGAAGTCTCGCATGGCATCGCAATCACTGTCCCGGATCTCTTTTTGCAGGGAGATGAAGCTGGCATCGCAGTCAAACACTGGCGCCCAGTCTTGCAATCGGGTCGAGCGGTTGTGATCATTGAGGTGCCAAGTACTGCCGCTCCATACCACCCCGATCCGTGGTCGCTTAGTCGGCCCACCGGATTCCGGCGGCTTCGCCAGCCAAGCTTGCCAATGCGTCCGCAGTGCCGGGTCGGCCTGCAGGTACGGAGTTTCCGTGGGGATGCTGGCTGTCATCGCTCGCAGCGCATGTGGCAGGCTCAGCAAGGGACAGTGATAGTCAAAGTCGGGCACAGTGTCGCCCTCCCCGATCACTTTGCTCGCGCCCGGGGTTTTGGCCAGCAGGGTGCGCAGGGCATCTTGCACACGTAGCACGATCGTGGCGCCCGTACCTTCCAGCAAACGGATGTAACGCACGAATTGCAGCGTGTCGCCGAAGCCCTGTTCGTTGTGGATGAGCAGGGTTTTGCCCGCAAGCGGCGCCTCCCCCAGCCAGATTCGTTCGCCGAAGGCATGATGCTGGCCGCCGTCTCGCCAGCGCCACTCATACTCCCGCCAGCCGTGTTCGAACTGTCCAAGCAGCAGATTGGTTTGGGCGCGATTCGTCCTCGCCCCAACATTGTTGGGGTCTAGCTGCACCGCCTTCTTATACATGCGCATGGCTTCGTCAAAGCAATGCAGGTCGCGCAGTGCAACCCCCAGGTTGACATAGGCATCCACGCAATCCGGCTTCATCTCGATGACGCGCCGATATTCCGCTATTTCGGCGTCATGGCGGCCAAGCAGGCCCAGGGCGCGGCCCATGTTGTAGCGGATCTCCCAGGCTCCTGGGTTGAGGGCTGCGGCTTGCTTCAGCCTCTCGAGCGCCCGCTCGTGTTCGCCGAGCGCCGACAGCGAGATCGCTGCCGCGTTCAGCAATACCAGTTGGCGAGGTGCGAGCGCTATGCCCTGCTCCAGCAATTCGACGGCGCGGTGGTGATTGCCGGCCGCCTGGTTGACAAGCCCGGCGGTGTGGCAACGTTCCGCGGTTGCCGGGAGGATAGCAAGGGCTCGGTCAAAGTACTCGGCGGCGAGGGCAGGGTTCTGCTGCCTGGCGGCGATGTAGGCCAGCCCCTCGATGGCATCGCCCTGCGCGGGGTCCGCGGCGACGACTTTCAGCAGGATTTGGGCGGCGGCGTCTAGCCGGCCTTCAGCGAAATGACGCTGTGCCGCGTCGAGTTGCGGGGCGATAGGCTGAGGCATCGCGCAGTGACTCCCTTTGTTGCCAGTTGATGAAGATCCACATCCCGACTGGGCAGGCGCGACGCCGAGTTGCGTTGATAGACGCTGCGCCCATCGGGAAGCGCGTAGTGTATCTAATGCCGCGCGGTCAGCCCCGTGCCTCGGTGCTCTATCGGCTCGACTCGTGGACCAGTTGCGGGCCACTGCGTGGCAAACGCTGCGGCGCATTGGTGTTGCGCGAGATGCCGACTCTCCTGATTTATGGCATGACCCGTCACGAGCGAAAAGTCGTTGCTACCCGACCTGCCCCGTGGCAACACCCTCCCGGAGGCCACTGGACCCTCCTGGACGTCGAAAAACAAAAAACCCGCGTAGATACTTGATCTCACGCGGGTTTCTGGACTTCTCTGGACTGCTTGGTACTTGAAGCTGGTGCCGGCTGCAGGACTCGAACCCGCCACCTGATGATTACAAATCAACTGCTCTACCTGATGAGCTAAGCCGGCATGTTTGGTGCAGACCGCGATTCTACTGCATGCGGCGCAAATTGACGATGGGTTCCTGCGCTTACTTCACCACCTTCAACGAGGGCTTCTTGGCACCGATGCGGGATACGGGCGGCGGCGTGGGTTCGTCGTCACCATCGTGGTCATCGCTGTCTTCCACTGTGACCGGGGCCTCGCTTTCCACCGAGGACAGCTTGGGCGGCGGGTTGTTCTCACGCTCCGTGGCGGCCTGGGTTTCGGGGACGCTGCGTTCCACAGGGAAGGCCATGCCCTGCCCGTTCTCACGGGCGTAGATGGCGAGGACGTTTTCGATCGGAACGTCGATCTTGCGCGAGATGCCGCCAAAGCGGGCGCTGAAGCCGATCCACTCGTTGCCCATGTCCAGGCCGCTGGTGGCGTCGAAGCTGACGTTGAGCACGATTTCGTTGTTCTTGACGAACTCGCGCGGCACGCTGGTGTTGGCGTCGACGAAGACGGCGATGTACGGCGTGAAGCCGTTGTCCGTGCACCACTCGTAAATGGCGCGGATCAGGTAGGGCTTGGTGGAGGTTTCAGGCATTGTGCTTCCAGTGGCGCAGTCCGGTGGCCCGAAGCGCTTGGCCTCGGGCCGGGCCGGTTTAGCGGCGCATCACCTTTTCAGACGGGGTGAGCGCTTCGATGTAGGCCGGGCGGCTGAAAATGCGCTCGGCGTACTTGAGCAGCGGTGCGGCGTTCTTCGACAGTTCGATACCGTAATGATCCAGGCGCCACAGCAGCGGAGCGATGGCGACGTCGAGCATCGAGAACTCTTCGCCGAGCATGTACTTGTTCTTGACGAAGATCGGCGCGAGCTGGGTCAGGCGATCGCGGATGGCGGCGCGGGCGCGCTCGTGGTTCTTCTCGGCAGCCTTGCCCTTTTCGTTTTCGAGGGCGTAGACGTGCGTGAAGAGTTCCTTTTCGAAGTTGAACAGGAACAGTCGCGCACGGGCGCGCTGCACCGGATCAGCCGGCATCAGCTGCGGATGCGGGAAACGCTCATCGATGTACTCATTGATGATGTTCGACTCGTACAGGATCAGGTCGCGCTCGACCAGGATGGGCACCTGGCCGTAGGGGTTCATCACCGAAATATCTTCCGGCTTGTTGAACAGGTCGACGTCACGGATCTCGAAATCCATGCCCTTTTCGAACAGGACGAGGCGGCAACGTTGGGAGAACGGGCAGGTGGTGCCCGAATACAACACCATCATGGTTGGATTCCTTTGATGCGGGGTCGATTGACTGGATCGGTATTCTGGCAGAACCGATATGCAGAAAGCAAATTAGAGATGCTTGAGGCATATATAAACACGGGCCCGACAGGCATAAGCGCTCTTAGCGGCACATTATGACCATCAGGCCCGTCTCAGCATCCAAAGCAAAAGGGCTGGTGCGGTGTTGCTTGGCGCAACGCCCGCTCCAGCCCTTTTCCCTTCGAACCGTCAGGCTTTCCGGGCTTTACCGCGAATTACTTGATGTCCTTCCAGTACGAGGCGTTCAGGCGCCAGGCGAAGACGGTGAACACACCCAGGAACATCAGCACCCAGACGCCCAGGCGCTTGCGCTGGTTCTGGGCCGGCTCGGCCATCCAGTCCAGGAACCCGACCAGGTCGGTCACGGCCTGGTCGTACTCGAGCGTGCTCATCTTGCCCGGCGTGACCTGCTCGAAACCGGCGAACTTGTGGACCTTCTCGCCATGCTCTTCGGCTTCGACGAACTTGGCGGTGCGCTGGCCTTGCAGTTCCCACAGCACGTGCGGCATGCCGACGCTCGGGAACACCAGGTTGTTCCAGCCCGTGGCGCGGTTGTCGTCACGGTAGAAGGTACGCAGGTAGGTGTACAGCCAGTCGTCGCCGCGGGCGCGGGCAATCACTGACAGGTCCGGCGGCTGGGCGCCGAAGAAGGCCTTGGCTTCCTTCGGCTGCATGGCGATGGTCATCATGTCGCCGACCTTGTCACCAGAGAACAGCAGGTTCTGGCGAATCTGGTCGTCGGTCAGGCCGATGTCCTTGAGGCGGTTGTACCGCATCATCGACGCGCCATGACAGTTCAGGCAGTAGTTGACGAACAGCTTGGCGCCGCGCTGCAGCGAGGAGAGATCGCTGGTCTGCACGGGCGCCGGCTCGAGGGGGTAGCCCCCTTCGCTGGCCATGGCGGGCGCGGCGGCAAAGCAGGCGCCGGCCAGCGCGAGAATCGAAAGCAGCTTTTTCATCTTGTGTCCTTGTGCTCTTGTCGGGTTTCGTCCGGGCTCAGTGCGGGTGGAACGTCACGCGTTCCGGCACTTGCTTGAACTGGCCGACGCGGCTCCACAGCGGCATGGTCAGGAAGAAGGCGAAATACAGCAGGGTACCCAGCTGCGACACCTTTTCACCCACCGGCGACGGGGGCTGTACGCCCAGGTAGCCGAGCACGACGAACACCACCACGAAGACGACGAGGATGCTCTTGTGGAAGGACGGGCGGTAGCGGATCGACTTCACCGGCGAGTGGTCGAGCCACGGCAGGAAGAACAGGATCACCACCGAGCCACCCATCACCAGCACGCCCCAGAACTTGGCGTCGATGAAGTAGAAGCCCACGGCCAGGATCACGGCGATGGCGAGCGCGCCGGCCTTGATGCGGACATCCTTGCTACGCAGGAACACCATGCCGAGCAGCACCGCGAAGAACACCCACAGGATCGGCAGGAAGTTCGAGGTGGTGGCACGCAGCATCGAGTAGAACGGCGTGAAGTACCAGACCGGCGCGATGTGCGGCGGGGTCTTGAGCGGATCGGCCGGGAAGAAGTTGTTCGACTCCAGGAAGTAGCCGCCCACCTCCGGGAAGAAGAAGATCACCGCGGAGAAGATCATCAGGAAGCCGCCCACACCCATCAGGTCATGCACCGAGTAGTACGGGTGGAAGGGAATGCCGTCCAGCGGGATTCCGTTCTCGTCCTTCTTGGCCTTGATCTCGACGCCGTCCGGGTTGTTCGAGCCCACTTCGTGCAGCGCGATGATGTGCGCGACCACCAGGCCCAGCAGCACCAGCGGCACGGCGATGACGTGGAAGGAGAAGAAGCGGTTCAGCGTGGCGTCGCTCACGACGTAGTCGCCGCGGATGAACAGGGACAGGTCCTGGCCGATCACGGGGATTGCGGAGAACAGGTTCACGATCACCTGGGCGCCCCAGTACGACATCTGACCCCAAGGCAGCAGGTAGCCCATGAAGGCTTCTGCCATCAGGCACAGGAAGATCAGGCAGCCGAATACCCAGACCAGCTCACGCGGCTTGCGGTACGAACCGTACAGCAGGCCACGGAACATATGCAGGTACACCACCACGAAGAAGGCCGAGGCGCCGGTGGAGTGCATGTAGCGCACCAGCCAGCCCCAGGGCACTTCGCGCATGATGTATTCCACGCTGGCGTAGGCCACGGGAATGCCGGCGGCGTTGAGCGTGCCGTCCGGCTTGTAGTTCATCACCAGGAAGATGCCGGTCACGATCTGGATCACCAGCACCAGCAGGGCCAGCGAGCCGAAGAAGTACCAGAAGTTGAAGTTCTTCGGTGCGTAGTACTTGGAAAGGTGATCTTCCCAGAGTTGGGTTGCGGGGAAGCGCGCGTCGATCCAGCCAAGCAAGCCGGTCGTCTTTACTTGTTTTTCGGCCGCCATGGTCAAGCGTCTCCTTTTTCATCCTTGCCGATCACGATCTTGGTGTCGGACAGGAACTGGTATGGGGGTACGTCGAGGTTTTGCGGGGCCGGCTTGTTCTTGAACACGCGGCCAGCCAGGTCGAAGGTCGAGCCGTGGCAGGGACAGAGGAATCCGGGGTCGGAGCCGAGTTGCGGGTTGGAACCGGCGCCGAAGGGACCTGAGGGGGAGCAACCAAGGTGGGAGCAGATGCCTACCACGACCAGCAGGTCCTTGTGGTCTGCGCGCGAACGGGTTTCGTTCTTGCAGTATTCCGGCGTCTGCATGGTGAAGGGGACATCCGAGTTGGGGTCGGCCACCTCGGAATCTGTCTTCTTCAGCGACGAGAGCATTTCCTCGGTGCGCTTCAGGATCCAGACCGGTTTGCCGCGCCATTCAACGGTCATCATCTCGCCCGGCTTGAGCGCGCTGATGTCGGCTTCTACCGGTGCTCCGGCGGCCTTTGCCTTCTCTGACGGCGCAAACGTACTGACGAACGGAACAGCTACCGCCACGCCTCCGATGCCGCCAGCGACAGACGTCGCAATCAACCAATTGCGGCGACCCTTATCCACGTTCTTCACGTTTTGCTGGTCACTCATTCCAAACCCCAGGGGATGTCAAATTAGATTTTGCGTCAACCGTAAATTGTACCTTAGGCACATGTGGCATTGAAAGGCGGACAGTGGCTCACCCTCGTACGATAATCGGCCAAACATCGGCGATGTGGCTTGTACGCTTGCGTTACGGGCGGTGATACGGCAGGCTTTTATCCTGACGACCGTTCAACGAAAGCAACACTGGGAGAAAAGCATGGGGATGATGTCGGAATTCAAGACCTTCGCAATGCGTGGCAACGTGATCGACCTGGCCGTCGGTGTGATTATCGGCGCGTCTTTCGGCAAAATTGTCGAGTCGGTGGTGAATGATCTGATCATGCCGGTCGTTGGCCGGATTATCGGGAAACTGGATTTCTCCAATCTCTTCGTTGCGCTATCCGAGCCGCCGGCGGGCGTCCCGCATACGCTCGACGCGCTGAAAAAAGCGGGCGTGCCGGTTTTTGCCTACGGCAATTTCCTGACCATCCTGGTCAATTTCGTGATTCTGGCCTTTATCATCTTCATGATGGTGCGTGCCATCAATAAGGTGCGCGCCGAAGAGCCCAAGACTGAAGCGCCCGCCGCCACACCGGAAGACGTGGTGCTGCTGCGCGAGATCCGCGACAGCCTGAAGGCACGCCAGGCTTAAGCGAACGCGCCGCGGCCCGCCCGGCCCATGGCCGGGCCGCGCGTCAGACCGGGTTGGGAATATCGATAAAGGTTTGGCGCAGCCCGAATTGCTGCGCCAGGTGCTCGCCCAGGGACTGGATACCATAACGCTCCGTAGCGTGGTGCCCTGCCGCCAGGTAGGCAACCCCGCTCTCGCGCGCAAGGTGCGTGGTCTGCTCGGAAATCTCGCCACTCAGGTAAGCGTCCACGCCCGCCGCCACGGCTGCGTCGAAATAGCCCTGCGCACCGCCAGTGCACCAGCCCACCGTGCGAATCAACTGCTCGGGATCGCCAATGGCCAGCGGCTCGCGCGCGAGCACACCGCCTACGTGCGCGGCCAGCGCGGCGAGCGGCATGGGCTGTGGCAAGGTACCGGTCCACCCGAGCTGGTCGTCGCCGAAGCGGCCGGTAGGCGTGAAACCGAGTTGCAGGCCGAGCTGGGCGTTATTACCGAACTCGGGATGGTTATCCAGTGGCAAGTGATAGGCGAGCAGGTTCACATCTGCACCCAGCAGGCGCTTCAGGCGTGCATGTTTTTGCCCGACGATACGGGCGTCTTCATTTTTCCAGAAATAACCGTGGTGAACCAGGATGGCATCGGCGCCAGCCTCGATGGCGGCTTCGACCAGGGCCAGGCTCGCGGTCACGCCTGTCACGATATGCTCGACTTCCGCCCGGCCTTGCACTTGCCATCCGTTCGGGCAATAGTCCTTGTATCGAGGGACTTGAAGCAGGTCGTTCAAGTACAATTCAAGATCTTTTATTTTCATTTTCTGCCCAAACTCCAATATGTTGCGCCGCTTTTGGCTGTTCTTTGCCCAGGCTGTCACCGTTGTACTGGCAGTGTGGTTCGTCGTGGCCACACTCAAACCCGAATGGCTGCAGCGTGGCCGGGTCGCCGTGCAATCCGGTTCGCCCATTGTCGCGCTGAAGGAGGTCGTCCCCAACGTGGCCGGCTCTTCGGCGCAGGGCTCATACAGCGATGCGGCCCAGCAGGCGATGCCCGCAGTGGTGAATATCTTTACCAGCAAGAACGGCAGCAAGCACACGCCTAATCCGCAGGCAGAAGACCCCTGGTTCCGCTTCTTCTTTGGCGACCGCCTGCCGGAACGCCAGGAGCCGGTGTCCAGCCTGGGCTCGGGCGTGATCGTCAGCGCGGAAGGTTATATTCTAACCAACCACCATGTGGTGGACGGCGCCGATGAGATCGAGGTGGCGCTGACCGACGGTCGCAAAGCCAACGCCAAGGTGGTGGGCTCGGATCCGGAAACCGACCTGGCCGTACTGAAGATCACCCTCAAGGATCTGCCGGCGATCACGCTGGGGCGCATCGAGAACGTCAAGGTTGGCGATGTGGTGCTGGCCATCGGCAATCCCTTTGGCGTCGGCCAGACCGTCACCATGGGCATTGTCTCGGCGCTGGGCCGCAGCCATCTGGGGATCAACACCTTCGAGAACTTCATCCAGACCGACGCGGCGATCAACCCCGGCAATTCGGGCGGCGCGCTGGTCGATGCCCAGGGCAACCTGCTGGGCGTCAACACGGCCATTTATTCGCGCTCGGGCGGCTCGCTGGGCATTGGCTTCGCCATTCCCGTTTCCACCGCCAAGCAGGTGATGGAATCGATCATCTCGACCGGTTCGGTGACGCGCGGCTGGATTGGCGTGGAGCCGCAGGACATGACACCCGAAATCGCCGAGTCGTTCGGCCTCGAAGCCAAGGAAGGCGCGCTGATCGCGGCCGTGGTCCAGGGCGGCCCGGCCGACAAGGCGGGCGTGAAGCCGGGCGACGTGCTGGTCTCGGTGGATGGGCAAGGCATTACCGACACCACCGCCCTGCTCAACGCCATCGCCCAGCTCAAGCCGGGCGCGGAGGTGAAGATGAAGGTTGTGCGCCGTGGCAAGCCGACCGAACTGACTGTGATGATCGGCAAGCGGCCGCCACCGCCGCGCCGGGCGCTACCGCTGGATGAGGAAGAGTAAGCCAGCCAGAATCCCCGGACAACACGCTGCTTCGCCAGACCCCGCCCTTTGTGACGGGGTTTTTGTTGTTCGGGCGAATGCGTCAGACATGTGACGGTTTAGACCCTGGCAAGCGTACCCAGCGCTGCGCCATGCGACCCCGCAAGACGGCCTGAACCGTGCGGCTGGCGACAAGAGGCAATCGAGGGATGACTCATACGAGTGCATCGGGCTAGTTCGGCGGCGCGCGTGGACTGCGCAAGGCCGCACCGCCGATCGCCAGCCGGCAATCAGCAAGCAGCAATGCAATGCTACGAAACCGATGACGGACACGGCAAAACACCACCGGGACGATATCGGGCTACGACTTGGCAGCGCGATGTCACGAGCTGCCCCAAGCCATTGCGGCCTGACCACCGACAGCACAAAACAAAAATAACAAAACGCCGGCACCCTTGCGGATACCGGCGTTTTGTTTTCAAGTCAATCTAGAGCGAGCTTAAGCCCGCACTAAATTAGAACTTGTGGCGAACACCAACCACGCCGCCGAACTGGTTGCCACCAGTTTGGACAAACGTCGACGGGTTTTGGTCGTTGAAGCCATTCACGCCCAGTGCCGAATTGGTGCCCTTGTTCAGGATGTACGTAGCCGAGGCGTACACGTCGGTACGCTTCGACAGCGCGTAGTCGGCGGTCGTCACGAACTGCCACGGGTTAGCCGAAGCGTTACGCAGGTTCTGGTAGTAAGCGGCGCCCGACAGCGACAGAGCCGGAGTCAGCTGATAGCCCACACCAGCCCAGCCCAGGTTCGACGCGGTGTTCTGCACACCGGAAGCACCCGGCAGGGACGCGTTGTTGTAAGCGTGAGCGTAGCGGTAGCCAGCGTAGATCTTGGCCGGGCCGAAAGCGTAGGTACCAGCGATGGTAGCGCGACGAATCAGTTGCGCGCTGCTCGTGCCAGTGTTGTTCGACTGGTCATAGGCTGCACCAACCGAGAACGGGCCAGCAGCGTAGCTTGCCAGGAAGCCGTATTCGCGGCCATTGGTGAAGTTACCCGCGGTTTCGTTGCCGTTGTTGGTGAAGCTGTAGAAGGCCGAAGTGGTCAGGCCACCGAAAGTACCGGTGTACTTGACAGTATTGTCAGCACGCGAAGCGTATTCCGGAGCCGTCGCGGTAATCGAGTAACGGGTCGAAATGGCCATCGGATCATAGAGCAGACCGAAATCATAGAACGTGGTCTGTTGGCGGCCCAGGGTCAGCGCGCCGTACTGGCTCTGCAGGCCGACGTAGGCGGCACGACCGAACAGGCGGCTGCCTTGACCCGACTTGCCGTCGTCAACGTTGAAGCCGCTTTCCAGGACGAAGATGCCCTTCAGGCCGCCGCCCAGATCTTCCACGCCACGCAGGCCCCAACGCGAACCGGATTGGTTGCCCGACTGCATGGCCCACAGGTTGTTGCTGTTGGTGTGAGCTGCGTTCGTAGCGTTCTTGTTGGTGTATTCAATACCAGCGTCAACCACGCCGTACAGGGTCACGCTCGATTGGGCATACGCACCACCAGCGGCCAGGGCAGCTACAGCGGCTGCAAACAGTTTCATCTTCATATCGACACTTTCCTTGTCAACTGATTGGGAAATCTTGGCTTGCCCAAGTGCTTGGGCGACGCATTTACCTTCACGTCTGTTGCGTATTATGGGTCAGCCCCCCCGGCCGCCAGAAGGCTTTTTCGTCGTAAACCATGGATACAGACGGATTTTGTTGTGATGTCGCAACAGCGTGGAGGGTGATTTTCCCCATTTTGGTGCGAAAGTCGTGCCCCCCGAGCTTTCCCTTACATTTGCGGTCGCTACAGTTAGTCCGGCTGCGCTTCGCTGGCCGGAGCATCCGCTGCAACCGGCCGCGCAGTGAAACGGGCCATGATCAGCCCCAGTTCATATAGCGCAACCAAGGGTACCGCCAGCAGCAATTGGGACAACACGTCCGGCGGCGTCACCACGGCGGCAATCACGAAAGCGCCAACGATCACGTAGGGGCGGATCTGCTTGAGCTTTTCCAGTTCGACCACGCCAAAGCGCACCAGCACGATCACGACCACCGGCACCTCGAAGGTGATGCCGAAGGCCAGGAACATGGTCATGGCGAAGCTGAGGTATTTATCGATGTCGGTCGACATCTCCGCCCCCAGCGGCGCGTTGTAGTGCGCCATGAAATGGAACACCGTGGGGAACACCAGGAAATAGGCAAACGCCACGCCGCAGATAAACAGAATATAGCTGCTGCTTACCAGCGGGACGATCAATCGCTTCTCATGCTGGTACAAGCCGGGCGCAACGAACTGCCAGACCTGGTAGAGCACCCAGGGCAGCGCGATCAGGAAAGCCACCAGCAGCGTGACCTTCATGGGCACGAAGAACGAGCCGGTGACATCGGTGACGATCATCCTGCCGCCCTTGGGCAGCGATTCCATCAAGGGCCGGGCAAACAGGTTGAAGATGTTCGGTGCCCAGTAGATCAGGCCGAGGAACACCAGGATCACGCCTGACGCCGCCTTGACGATACGCGAGCGCAGCTCCACCAGGTGAGAGATGAAGGTTTCCTGCTGCGCTTCGTCTTGCGGGTCTTGGGGATCTTGGGAACGGGAGTCGCTCATGGCGTGGACCGCTCAGCCGGGCTGGCTGGCATCGAGAAATCATTGGCGATACAACGGCACGGCGCGCAAGTCGGAACGCACGACAGCGACGGCCGGCCGGGTAGCGGCGTGTGGACAGGCTCCATCATGCTCACTCGAAGAATGAGCGGGCGGGACCTGTGGCGGGACGGTGGCGCTTGACACGCGCGGCGCCGGATTGCGCCCACACGCGTACATTGTGCTGGCGCTTGTACCACACGGGCCGCGCGCCTTGCTTGACGCGCCAGCTCTTGCGGCCGTTATGGACCTTGTGCGCCGTGTCCCAGGATGGCACGTAGCCGCTGCCCTGGCTGGCCCCGTCGTGCACGCCGGAATCCGTACCGGTCAGCGCATCGTTCAGGGACTGGGTGTGCTCGTGCACTTCCTTGTGGATGGTGCGCTCGACATCGCGCGCGGCGTCCTCGAATTCCGTGCGCATCTTGCGCAGTTCGTCGAGTTCGACCTCGCGGCTGACTTCCGCCTTCACATCATTGATATAGCGCTGCGCGCGGCCGACCAGTGCGCCGACCGTGCGCGCCACCTTCGGCAGCCGTTCGGGACCGATCACCACCAGCGCCACCGCGCCGATCAGTGCAAGCTTTGAAATGCCGAGATCGATCATGCGAGGTTCGGAAGGAAGGAGCCGCAGCCACGGCGAACGGCCGGGCCGCCGCAACGGCCGCCCGGGCCCGCGCACAAGCCATCACGCGGACGGGCGCGGCGCGGCGGGCATGGCCGGCTTGGCATTGCTGCCAGGAAGAAAGGCATCAGGCGTGCTGACAAGAGTTGACGCGCGCTCACTGCTGGCGCGACTTTTCCTTGGCTTCGACGTCGATGGTGGTGGCGTCGCGCAGTTCCTTGGAGGGCGCGGCCGGTGCGTCAACCGGATTACCGTTGGCGTCCTTCATGCCATCCTTGAAGCCTTTCACGGCACCGCCCAGGTCCTGGCCGATGTTGCGCAGCTTCTTGGTGCCAAAAACCAGCATGACGATCACCAGCACGATGAGCCAGTGCCAAATGCTAAACGAACCCATTTTCTGCTCCTGATGAAGCCGGGGGTGGCGCCATGCCACCCCGGCTCGTTGTTCCGTCACTGAAGGCCGTGCCGGGCGACGGTTGCCGGCACGGCATCTGACCGGAGGCCACGCGGCCTCCGGTCCTGCATGGGTTGGCTGCCATGTCTTTACGGCAGCTGCACCTTCCACTGGTCACGCGGACCGCCAAGCACGTGCAGATGGAGGTGATACACCTCCTGCCCGCCATCCGGACCGGTATTGATGACCGTCCGGAAACCGTTGCCACAGCCTGCCGCGCGCGCCAACTCCGGCACCTTCAACATCATTTTAGCAAGCACCGCGCTTTCACCGGGTCCGCAATCGGCCAGCGAATCGACATGCGACTTGGGAATGAGCAGGAAGTGTACCGGGGCTTTCGGGTGGATATCGTGGAAAGCCAGCATTTCGTCATCTTCGTAAACTTTGCGCGACGGAAGCTGACCGGCCACGATCCGGCAGAAGAGGCAATTTTGCTGTGGATTCATGAAAATTTCATTGCGCGCAGCAAATCAGGCGCATTTTTGCCGCTATGTCAGTGCTGGCGGGCGGCCTTGCCGGCCATCCGCCTGCCTTTCAGGCATGTCCGGACCGCCTTGGCCGGACCGCCACCGGTCCGCTGGCTATCAAAAACGCTGATCCGGGTACATCGGCTTACTGTCGTTCAGGTAGAGCCAGCCCTTGACGATACGATACAACATCCATAAGGACAATACGCCCCACACGGCAAAAGCCAGGGGTATCAGGAACACTGTGACAAACAGCATGCCGCCGAGGATCGCCCATGCCACCGACCACCAGAAGGACCGGATCTGCCAGGCAAAGTGCGAGGCGTAGAGCGTGCCCTGGGTGTCGTCGCGCTTGACGTAGCCAATCACGATGGCAATCAGCGCGGTAATGCCGCCGGTCAGCCAGAAAATGGCGTACAACGCATAAAGAATGTGCGTCAGCTTGCGCAGGCTGGCGAGCCGGTCGTAGTCCGTGGTGATCACCTCTCCCATCTCGTGCTTGCTCCTGGTGGCTGCTGGTTGCCGTCCAATACCTGCCCGTCCTGGCCAGATGCGCCTCGCCGGCCACGCCGGCAAGTGCGGGATTCAGCTGCCGTCGGCCTTGCGCTGGGCTTTTTCTTCCAGGCCGGACAAACCTTCGCGGCGGGCCAGTTCGTTGACCACATCGGCCGGCTGCATGCCGAAGCGGGACAGAAGCACCATGCTATGGAACCAGAGATCGGCCACCTCGTACACCACCTTGGAGACCGACTCCTGGCTCAGCCCCGCCGCGCGGGCATCCTTGGCGGCCATCACGGTTTCGGTGGCTTCCTCGCCGATCTTCTTCAGGATGGCGTCGTCGCCCTTGTGGAACAGGCGTGCCACATAGGATTTATCCGGATCGCCGCCGTTCTCGGGCTTGCGCGATTCCAGCACGCTGGCCAGGCGCGCCAGCATATCCGCGCTGCTCAACTGTTCGTCGCTCATGGCTTGGCTGCATAAATGGTGGACGGATCCTTGAGCACGGGCTCAACGGTCTGCCAGTCGCCGTTGTCGGCGTCGCCATCGAACTTCTGGAAGAAGCAGGAGTGGCGCCCGGTATGGCAGGCGATGCCGTCGTTCTGCGTGACCTTGAGCAAGACCACGTCTTCGTCGCAATCGAGGCGGATTTCATGCACCTTTTGCACGTGGCCGGATTCCTCGCCCTTGTGCCACAAGCGCTTGCGCGAGCGCGACCAGAACACGGCCTCGCCGATCTCCACGGTGCGCTGCAGCGCCTCGCGGTTCATGAACGCGAACATCAGCACGTCGTTCGAGCCGACTTCCTGGACAATCACCGGCACCAGGCCGTTGTCGTCCCACTTAACCTTGTTGAGCCACTTCTTTGCCATGTCGGTTCGCCGTGTTCAGATCCGCACCGGAATGCCCTCGCGGGCCATGAATGCTTTTGCTTCGCCAACGGTGTGCTGGCCGTAGTGGAAGATGCTGGCGGCCAGCACCGCATCGGCGTGCCCCAGCTTGATGCCGTCGGCCAGGTCCTGCAATCCGCCCACGCCGCCCGAGGCGATCACCGGGATGGACACCGCATCGCTGACGGCGCGGGTGAGTTCGAGATCGAAGCCGCTCTTGGTGCCGTCGCGGTCCATGCTGGTGAGCAGCAGTTCGCCCGCGCCGCGGGCGGCCATCTCGCGCGCCCATGCCACGGCGTCCAGCCCGGTGGCCTTGCGCCCGCCATGGGTGAAAACCTCCCAGCGTGCCGGCTCGCCTGGCGCGGAACTGCGTTTGGCGTCGATCGCGACGACGATGCACTGCGAGCCGTAGCGCGCCGTGGCGTCCGATACCAGTTGCGGGTTGGCGATGGCCGAGGAATTGACGCTGATCTTGTCCGCGCCGGCATTGAGCAGGCGCCGCACGTCTTCCACGGCGCGCACGCCGCCGCCCACCGTCAGCGGGATAAAGACCTGGGAGGCGACCGCCTCGATGATGTGCAGGATCAGGTCGCGCCCGTCGCTGGTCGCGGTGATGTCGAGAAAAGTGATTTCATCGGCGCCCTGCTCGTCATAGCGGCGGGCGATCTCGACCGGGTCGCCAGCGTCACGCAATTCGACGAAGTTGACACCCTTGACCACCCGCCCGTTGGTCACGTCGAGGCAGGGGATGATACGTTTGGCTAGCATGAGATTCCTTGCCCGCCACGGCACCTGCCCTTGCGGGGGTGCCGGTGGCTGCAATTGTCGCGCGCAAGGCGCGTTGTCTTACTGCTCGGCGCCGAGCTTGTCGGCAAGCGCCTGGGCTTCGGCGAAATTGAGATCGCCCGAATAGATCGCGCGGCCGCAGATGACGCCTTCGACGCCATCCTTTTGCACGCTGCACAGGCGTTCGATATCGGTGAGGTTGTGCAGCCCGCCGCTGGCGATCACCGGGATCGTTGCCGACTGCGCCAGTTTGACGGTGGCATCGATGTTGATGCCCTGCAGCATGCCGTCGCGGCCGATGTCGGTGTAGATGATGGCTTCCACGCCGTAGTCCTCGTACTTGCGCGCGAGGTCGGCAACCTCGTGGCCGGTCAGCTTGCTCCAGCCATCCGTGGCGACCTTGCCTTCACGGGCATCGAGGCCGACGATGATGTGGCCGCCGAACGCCGTGCAGGCGTCCTTGAGGAACCCGGGGTTCTTGACCGCCGCCGTGCCGATGATGACGTACGACAGGCCGCCGTCGAGCCAGCGCTCGATGGTGTTCAGGTCGCGGATGCCGCCGCCGAGCTGGATCGGGATCTCATCGCCCACCTCGGCGATGATGGCCTTGATGGCAGCTTCATTGCGGGGCTTGCCCACGAACGCACCATTGAGGTCGACCAGGTGCAGGCGCCGTGCGCCCTGCTCCACCCAGTGACGTGCCATGGCGGCGGGATCTTCGGAAAAGACGGTGGCCTGGTCCATGTCGCCTTGTTTAAGGCGTACACATTGACCGTCCTTCAGGTCGATGGCCGGAATGAGCAACATAAGTGTGACGAGCGTGTTTGAGTGAAAGAGAAAGTTGAACTAGCCAGCGTAGCCGGTCAGCCCTGTCCCAAAAAAGCCACTATCGACATTCAGGGATTCCAGTGCACGAAGTTCCGGTACAGCTGCAAGCCCATGGCGGCGCTCTTTTCCGGGTGGAACTGCGTGGCAAAAATATTATCGCGCGCTACCGCGCTCGTAAATAAGGCGCCATATTCCGTTTCGCCGGCAATATGCGCCGGATCCTGCGCATGCACGTAGTAGCTGTGCACGAAATAGAACCAGCTTTCATCGGGGATGCCAGCCCACAGCGGATGGGGGCGCGTTTGCTTCACGCGGTTCCAGCCCATCTGCGGCACCTTGTAGCGCGAACCGTCCGGCTGAGTCATGCCTTCCAGTTCGAAGCGGATCACCTCGCCGGGCAAGAGGCCCAGGCAGGGCGTGCGGCCACCG
Source organism: Burkholderiaceae bacterium 16 (assembly GCA_000955785.1). GTDB lineage: Bacteria > Pseudomonadota > Gammaproteobacteria > Burkholderiales > Burkholderiaceae > Cupriavidus. The sequence goes on along the minus strand of JYOD01000050.1, from coordinate 71,235 downwards.
TCCGTTCTACTTTCCTTGCTGAAGTCGAACAGCATCTGTTCGCCAACGCACACTCCCAGCATCGGCTTGCTGGCGGCGGCCTCGATCACGGCCTGTTGCAGGCCCGAGGCGCCCAGTGCGCTCATGCAGTCGGGCATCGCACCCTGGCCGGGCAGCACCACGCGGTCCGCCGCGCGGATCGCCTCTGGCTGGTCCACCACCTGCACGTCCGCTTCCGGCGCCGCGGCACGCAAGGCCTGCGCTACCGAGCGCAGGTTGCCCATGCCGTAATCCACAATTGCTATGGTAGTCATGATTTCAAAACAGGCAACAATGTCTTCAGCCCGTCCACAATGAATTCTACGGCCAGCGCCGACAGGATCAGCCCCATCAGGCGCGTGCCGATATTGATGCCGGTGCGCCCGATCACGCGCGCGATCGGGTCCGCGGCGCGGAACACTATATATACCACTGCGCCAAGCGCGATCCCGATCCCGACCAGAATCAGCAACTGGTACCAGTGCTGGGTCTTGCCGGCATAGACGATCACCGTGCTGATCGAACCGGGCCCGGTCAGCAAGGGCAGCGCCAGCGGCACTACCGCGATACTGGCCTTGGCTTCCGCCTCGTCCTCTTCCTCGGGCGTCGCCTTGGTGCGGCCGGTCTGGGCGTTCAGCATGTTCATCGCCATCATGATCATGATGAGGCCCCCGCCCACCTGCAGCGAGGCCACCGAGATATTGAAGAACTCGATGATCTGCTGGCCCAGCAAGGCGGAGATGCCTACCACCGTCGCCACCGAGATCGATGCGATCTTGATGGTATGCCGCTTTTCTTCTTCAGTCTGCTGGGTGGTCAGGCTGATGAAGAACGGAATCGCCCCGATCGGGTTGATCAGCGCCAGCAGCGAAATGAACGACTTAAGCGTATCCATCGGGTTGGGCGAATGTCGCGCTAATGTCGCGTAAGTACCGCGTTGATCGAAAGTTTTCGCCGGCGCAGCAGAACGTGCGCACCGGCACGCGAGAGGTAGCGCGTCGGCGAGGTTCAGCCGACGAGGGTGCCCTTGGTCGACGGAATCGTGTTGCCCGCGCGGGGATCCATTTCCACCGCCATGCGCAACGCCCGGCCGAAGGCCTTGAACACGGTTTCGCACTGGTGGTGGGCATTGATACCGCGCAGGTTGTCGATATGCAGCGTCACCGCGGCATGATTGACGAAGCCGCGGAAGAACTCGATGGTGAGGTCGACGTCGAAGCTGCCCACCCGAGCGCGGGTGAACGGTACGTGGAATTCCAGGCCGGGACGGCCGGAGAAGTCGATCACCACGCGCGACAGGCATTCGTCCAGCGGCACATAGCTATGGCCGTAGCGGGTGATGCCTTTCTTGTCGCCGATGGCCTTGGCGACCGCCTGGCCGAGCGCGATGCCGACGTCTTCCACCGTGTGGTGGTCATCGATATGGGTATCGCCGCTGGCTTCGACTTCGAGGTCGAACATGCCATGGCGGGCAATCTGATCCAGCATGTGGTCGAGGAACGGCACGCCGGACGCCAGTTTCTGGCGGCCGGTGCCATCGAGATTCAACGAAACGCGGATCTGCGTTTCCGATGTATTGCGGGTGACCTCTGCAACACGCATGGTGTTAATCCTGCAACGCCGCCTGGAAGGCAGCGAGAAATTGCGCGTTCTCTTCGGGAGTGCTGACCGTGACGCGCAGACAGTTGGCCAGCAATGGGTGCATTTTACCCACGTTCTTGATCAATACCTTGCGCGCAAGCACGCCTTCGAACACACGAGCGGAATCCGCCACGCGCACCAGCAGGAAATTGGCCGCGCTGGGAAACACCGTCACGCCCGGCAAGGCTGCCAGGGCATCGGCTACGGTGGCGCGCTCGGCACGCAGTTGCGCGGCCTGCCGGTCAAGCACATCGACATGCTCGAGCACGAACAGCGCCGTGGCCTCGGTCAGCACATTGACGTTGTACGGCGGGCGCACCTTGTCGATCTGCGACAGCCACTCCGGCGCGCCGGCCAGGTAGCCCAGCCGGATGCCGGCCAGGCCCAGCTTGGAAACGGTGCGCATCACCAACAGGTTGCCGAACTCGGCCAGGCGCGGCATCCAGGTGTCCTGGGCAAACGGCTGGTAGGCTTCGTCAACCACCACCAGGCTCTGGCAGACCTCGCCCTGGGCGGCGCGCACGATGGCTTCCATATCGGCCGCGTCGAACAGGTTGCCGGTGGGATTGTTCGGGTAGGCCAGGTAGACGATGGCGGGCTGGTGCTCGGCCATTGCCGCCAACATGGCGGCGCGGTCCAGCGTGAAGTCCGCGTTGAGCGGCACGCCGACGAATTCGAGCCCGGCGAACTGGGCCGACATGGCGTACATGACAAAGCCTGGCACCGGTGCCAGCACCTTGGCGCCCGGCTTGGCCACCGCCAGCGCCAGCATGCTGATGATCTCGTCCGAGCCGTTGCCCAGCAGCACATCCATGCCCGCCGGCACGTCCATCACCGTCTTCAGGCGCGCGCGCAGCGCTTCGCTGCTGGGCACCGGATAGCGGTTGAGCGCTACCTCGGCCAGCCGCGCGGCCAGTTTGTCGCGCAGTGCGTCGGGCAGGCGGTAGGGGTTCTCCATCGCGTCCAGCTTTACCAGACCGTGCGAATCCGGCACATGGTAGGCGCCCATGGCGCGTACGTCGTCACGGATGATGCGTTCGATCAGGGAAGGCTGCACTACGGACATGGAATTTACCTCTTGGGTCGACTTGGGTCGGTGGTTTCTGGCCGGTTCCCGGACAAACCCGGGCGCCGGCCGCTTTTGCCTCAGTTGCGCCTGAGGCGGTATTCGGCGCTGCGGGCGTGTGCCTGCAAGCCTTCGCCGTAGGCCAGCTCGGCGGCGATCTGGCCTAGCATCTGCGCGCCCTGCTCGCTCACCTCGATCAGGCTCGAGCGCTTCTGGAAGTCGTACACGCCCAGCGGCGACGAGAAGCGCGCGGTGCGCGAGGTGGGCAGCACATGATTCGGCCCGGCGCAGTAGTCGCCCAGCGACTCGCTCGTATAGCGGCCCAGGAAGATGGCGCCGGCATGGCGGATCTTCTCGGCCCAGTGGCGCGGGTTCTCGGCGGAAATCTCCAGGTGCTCCGGCGCGATCGCGTTGGCGATCTCGCAAGCCTCGTCCATATCGCGTACCCGGATCAGCGCCCCGCGCCCGGACAGCGAGGCACGGATCACGTCGCGGCGCGGCATGGACTCGAGCTGCCGGTGGATGCTTTCCTCCACCTGGGCCAGGTAGTTGGAGTCAGGGCACAGCAGGATGGATTGCGCGAGTTCGTCGTGCTCGGCTTGCGAGAATAGGTCCATCGCCACCCAGTCGGGGTCGGTGGTGCCGTCGCAGATCACCAGGATCTCGGATGGGCCGGCGATCATGTCGATGCCGACGGTGCCGAACACGCGGCGCTTGGCCGCCGCCACATAGGCGTTGCCCGGGCCGACGATCTTGTCGACCTGGGGCAGCGTGGCGGTGCCGTAGGCCAGCGCCCCGATCGCCTGGGCGCCACCGATGGTGAACACGCGGTCCACGCCGGCGATCTGCGCCGCGGCCAGCACCAGTTCGTTACGCACGCCGCCCGGCGTGGGCACGACCATGATGACTTCCTTGACGCCGGCCACGCGCGCGGGAATCGCGTTCATCAGCACGGACGACGGATACGCCGCCTTGCCGCCCGGCACGTAGATACCGACGCGGTCCAGCGGGGTCACCTTTTGCCCCAGCACGGTGCCGTCCGACTCGGTGTACTCCCAGCTATGGCTGCCGCACTCGATCTTCTGCTTCTCGTGGTAAGCGCGCACGCGCGCCGCCGCGGTTTCCAGCGCGGCGCGGCGTTTGGGCTCGAGTTCGTCGAGCGCGGCCTCGAGCTTGGCCGGCGACACTTCCAGCGCGCCCATGGCGCCGGCATCGACGCGATCGAAACGCTGCGTGTACTCCAGCACCGCGGCATCGCCGCGGGTCTTTACATCGGCGAGGATCTGCGCGACGGCTCGATCGATCGCTTCGTCTTCACCGGCTTCGAAGGCCAGCACCTCGCGCAGCTCGGCCGCGAAGCGCGGCTCGGTCGAATCCAGCCGGCGGATTTCCAGGTTTTCCATAGAATTTTCGTTCATGACTCCATTCCCCAGGCCCTGCTCGCGCGGCATCAGACCAGCGCGGCAGCGGCCCGTTCAAACGCGTCGAGAATCGGCGCTAGCCGCTCACGCTTGAGTTTGAGGGCAGCCTGGTTGACCACCAGGCGCGACGATATCTGCACGATCTCTTCCACTTCGACCAGGTTGTTGGCGCGCAAGGTCCCGCCGGTGCTGACCAGATCGACGATGGCGTCGGCCAGTCCCACCAGGGGCCCGAGTTCCATCGAGCCATACAGCTTGATCAGGTCCACGTGCACGCCCTTCTTGGCGAAGTGCTCGCGCGCGGTCTGCACATATTTGGTGGCCACGGCCAGCCGCGCACCCTGGCGCACGGCGCTGGCGTAGTCAAAACCGGCCGAGGTCGCCACCGACATGCGGCACTTGGCGATATTCAGGTCGATCGGCGCATACAGCCCGGCCATGCCGTGCTCCATCAGCACGTCCTTGCCGGCCACGCCGAAATCGGCCGCGCCATATTGCACGTAGGTCGGCACATCCGAGGCGCGCACGATGATGACGCGCACGTCCGGATCGGAGGTGGGCAGGATCAGCTTGCGCGAGGTTTCCGGATCCTCGGTGACGTGGATGCCGGCCGCTTCCAGCAGCGGCATGGTTTCGGTGAAGATCCGGCCCTTGGAGAGGGCCAGCGTCAACTGGGTCGGGGAGGGGCTCATCTGCGTCCTTGTGTCTTTTCTTGCGCGCTCAGGCGATGCGGCGGATCTTGGCGCCCACGGCCGACAGCTTGTCTTCCATGCGGTCGTAGCCGCGGTCCAGGTGGTAGATGCGATCGATCACGGTTTCGCCCTCGGCGACCAGCCCGGCGATCACCAGGCTGGCGGAGGCACGCAGATCGGTCGCCATCACCTTGGCGCCGGACAGCCGGGGCACGCCGGTGACGACCGCGGTATTGCCTTCGACCGCGATATCGGCGCCCAGCCGGTTGAGCTCCTGCACGTGCATAAAGCGGTTTTCGAAAATGGTTTCAGTAATGCGGGCCACGCCGTTGGCGACACTGTTCAGCGCCATGAACTGCGCCTGCATGTCGGTCGGGAAGGCCGGGTACTCGGAAGTGCGGAAACTCACCGCCTGCGGGCGCCGGGCCATCTGCAAACGGATCCAGTCGTCACCGGTTTCGATGGTGGCGCCGGCTTCGCGCAGCTTGTCGAGCACGGTGTCCAGGATGCCCGGCTGCACGCCGCGCAGCACCACATCGCCAAGCGTGGCGGCGGCAGCGCACAGGAAGGTGCCGGCCTCGATGCGGTCGGCGATCACGGCGTGGCTCGCACCGTGCAGGCGCTCCACGCCCTGCACCACCAGGCGGTCGGTGCCGATGCCTTCGATGCGAGCGCCCATCTTGACCAGCAGGTTGGCAAGATCGGTCACTTCCGGCTCGCGCGCGGCGTTTTCCAGCACGGTTTCGCCGTCGGCCAGGGTAGCGGCCATCAGCAGGTTCTCGGTGCCGGTCACGGTGATCATGTCGGTGACCACGCGCGCGCCCTTCAGGCGGCTGGCGCGGGCATGGATAAAGCCGTGCTCGATGCTGATCTCGGCGCCCATGGCCTGCAAGCCCTTGATGTGCTGGTCGACCGGGCGCGCGCCAATGGCGCAGCCGCCGGGCAGCGATACGCGCGCCTCGCCGAAACGCGCCACCAGCGGACCCAGCACCAGGATCGAGGCGCGCATGGTCTTGACCAGCTCGTAGGGGGCCTCGGGCGAATTCACGTCGGCGCCATTCAGCGTGACGCGCGCGCCGTCCTGCTCCGCCTTCACGCCCATCTGGCGCAGCAGCTTGAGCGTGGTGCGCACGTCCTGCAGGTTGGGCACATTGTCCAGCGTAACGGTATCGGCCGTAAGCAGCCCTGCGCACAGGATCGGCAGCGCAGCGTTCTTGGCGCCGGAGACGCGGATCTCGCCTCGCAACGGGCCATTGCCCTGGATCTCGAGTTTGTCCATGTTCAGTCGTTTCAGGCCGGCTGCCCAAAGGCGTCCGGCGTCATTCATTTCGCTCCCCGCCTGTGCCTCAAAACGCACAACCGCGGCATCTGGTACCCGAGGCCGCCGCGTTGCGGGACGACCTGCTTGTCACGTCCGGCCTGTCGGGCGGCCAGCTTGTTGGTCCGTCTTACTTGGCCTGGCCCGCCTGCGCCTGCCACTCGGCCGGCGTCAGCGTCTTCATCGACAGCGCGTGGATTTCGGCGCGCATGCGGTCGCCCAGCGCGGCATAGACCTGCTGGTGCCGCTGGATCAAGCGCTTGCCGTCGAATTCGGCGCTGACGATGGTGGCAAAGAAGTGCTGGCCGTCGCCTTCCACTTCCAGGTGTTCGCAGGAGAGGCCTTGGGCGATGTAGTCCCTGACTTGTTGGGGTGTAGGCAGCATGATTGTCTTTTCGCTTTGTTTCTCTGTGTGTCGCGTCGGTTCGCTTGTGGGTTCGGCGGGGCAGACGCCCCCTCAGTGGCGCAGCTTGTAGCCGCTCTTGAGCAACTGCAGCGCTATCGCCGCGAGCACCACGAAAGCTGTACCCACTACTGCGAGACTGAAGGCCGGCGCCACGTCGGAGACGCCGAAAAAGCCGTAGCGGAAGCCGTCGATCATGTAGAAGAACGGGTTCGCGTGCGACACCGCCTGCCAGAAGGGAGGCAGCGAGTGGATCGAGTAGAACACGCCGGAGAGGAAGGTCGCCGGCATGATCAAGAAGTTCTGGAAGGCCGCGAGCTGGTCGAACTTCTCGGCCCAGATTCCCGCGATCAGCCCCAGCGTGCCAAGGATCGCCGCGCCCAGCAAGGCAAACAGCAGGATCCAGCCGATATTGGCGAAATGCAGGTTGGCGAACCAGGCCGTCACCAGCAGCACGCCCAGGCCCACGGCCAGGCCGCGCACGATGGAAGCCACCACGTAGGCACCAAACATTTCCCAATGCGACAGCGGCGGCAGCATGATGAACACCAGGTTGCCGGTAATCTTGGACTGGATCAGCGACGACGAGCTGTTGGCGAAGGCATTCTGCAGCACGCTCATCATCACCAGGCCCGGCACCAGGAAGGCGGTATAGCTGATCTGGTCGTACACCTTCACGCGGTTTTCCAGCACGTGGCCGAAAATCAGCAGATACAGGATCGCGGTCAGCACCGGCGCCGCCACGGTCTGGAAGCTGACCTTCCAGAAGCGCAGCACTTCCTTGTAAAGAAGGGTGCGGAAGCCCACTAGGCCACCAACCGCCATCGGTGCGAGGTGCGTGTTGATGGCGTCTTGGGTGCCGTCGAATTCGGTTGGCATCTTCATGCTGCGGCCTCCACCGCGGTATCCGGCAGTGCGCCCGGCATGTGGCCTTCGCGCCGCATTATCTGCACGAACACGTCCTCCAGGTCGGCCTTGTTGATTTCCATGTCTTCGATCTCGCAACCGGCCTCGCGGCAGGCGGCCAGGATCGGCTCCACCGCCGGATAACCCGACAGCCGCAGACGAACCGCGCGCTCGCCGGGGTTGGCGGGCATGCGCAGCGGTTCAAGCGGGGCGGGCAGCGCGCCCCTGGAGAACGTCAGCACCAGCTGCAGCCCTGCGAATTGGCTCAGCAGGTTGCTGGTGCGGTCCAGCGCCACCACCTCGCCGAACTTGAGCATGGCGATGCGATCGCACAACGCCTCGGCTTCTTCCAGGTAGTGCGTGGTGAGAATGATGGTGTGGCCCTCGCGATTCAGGCGCGAGATGAACTTCCACAGGGTCTGGCGCAGTTCCACGTCGACCCCGGCGGTCGGCTCGTCGAGCACGATGACCGGCGGCCGGTGCACCAGTGCCTGGGCCACCAGCACGCGCCGCTTCATGCCGCCGGAAAGCTGGCGCATATTGGCGTCGGCCTTGTTGGTGAGATCCAGGTTGGCCATGATCTCGTCGATCCAGTCGTCGTTGCGGGTCAGGCCGAAATAGCCGGACTGCAGGCGCAGCGTCTCGCGCACGGTGAAGAAGGGATCGAAGACCAGCTCCTGCGGCACCACGCCCAGCATGCGCCGCGCCAGGCGGTAGTCGGACACCACGTCGTGGCCGAGCACGCTGACGCTGCCGGAATCGGCGCGGTTCAGGCCCGCCAGGATGGAGATCAGCGTGGTCTTGCCTGCACCGTTGGGGCCGAGCAGGCCGAAGAATTCGCCGCGCTCGACGGTGAAGCTGACGCCCTTCAGTGCCTGCAGGTTGCGGTAGCGCTTGCGAACGTCTTTGAGTTCGATGGCTTTCATGGCCGGATACTGTTTGGCAGGCGCGTCGGACTTTTCAGCCTCGCACGCCGGCCTCCTTGAAATGGCGGGGACCGCCTGGGTGCTTCGACCGTGTCTTGTCCGTGCCTTATATGCCGGAACGGTCGAACAACCCGGAATTATAGGGGATACGGGAGTAGTCCCGCTTTGAGCGCGAGGCGTGGCGCGAGCCATCGCCCGGGCATCGCTGTAGCAAGCGCAGGTCAGCAGCTTGCCACGGATGCCGGTTCAATGTCGGTGGGAAAGGGTGCCTTGCGTGCCCTGGGCACCCGCCTGGGGTACCAGTTGCAGCAGGGATTCGACGCCATACAGGGCGGCCAGCTCGGTGAGTTGTGCCGGTACGCCAATAATCTCGAGCAACTTGCCGCGGCTGGCGGCGTCACGTTGCCAGGCCAGCAGCACGGCGACCGCCGCGGAATCGACCTGGACCAGGCCGCTGCAGTCGACCCGGGCTTCACCCTGGGCCAGGCGTGCCAGGCCGTCACGCAGCACGGCGGCGGCGTTGCGGTTGGTCAGCGAGGTGTCGAGCGAGAGCATCTGGCAGCGGTCCGGGGATGCGGGTCTGGAAAAAAGCACTCCCGCGGGTGCGGGAGCGCCCATTGTAGAACAGTTCGGCCAGTCACGCTGCGCCGGAGGCGGCGGCTTGCGCGGGCTTGCCGATCAGTTCTTGGCGTTGGCGAGCTGGCGGTTGCGGTCTTGCAGTGTCTTGATCACGCCGTCCACGCCCTGCTGGCCCACGATCGTGTTGAAGCTGCCCTTGTAGGCCTCGGTCAGCCAGGCACCCAGCACATTGATGTCATAGACCTTCCAGCCTTGCGGCGTCTTTTCCAGGCGGTAGTCCAGCTGGATCGGCTCACCCTTGTTGATGACCTGGGTGCGGATGGTTGCGTCGGTATCCTCCGGGCTGCCGCGGTACGGGCGGAACTGGACGGTCTGGTCGCGAATCTGCGCGATGGCGCCGGAGTAGGTACGGATCAGCAGCGTCTTGAACTCGTCGGCAATCAGCTTTTGCTGCTCGGGCGTAGCCTTGGACCAGTTACGGCCCATGGCGATCTGCGTGGTCTTCTGGAAGTTCGCGTTGGGGAGGATCTTCTGCTCCACCAACGCGGAGATCTTGGTGATATTCCCGGCCTGCATGTCCTTGTCCGCCTTGACGGAGGCCATCACGTCGCCGACCACGGCCTTGACCAGGCCGTCGGGTGTGCTGGCATCCTGCGTTTGGGCATGGGCGGCACCGGTAAAGGCAACCACGGTAAGAAAAGGCAGCAACAGTCGCTTCAGCATCATCTTGTCCTTATCAATCGAACGCACGGGTCACCGTGCTACGGCAACCTTGCGTGTCCCGGCATCAAGGCCGGTAATGGTCACGCGCCGAGTTGGAGTTCGGGCGAGCCGGGGGAGTTCGCAGCGCCAGGGCCTCCGACGCCACATTTACATAATTTGTTGCACCGCTCACAGCCATGACACGCGCGGCCCGGCACACTCAACGGCCAAAGCGAATGCCGCCCGGCATCTGCACCGGTGGCGTGGGCAGCGTCTGGTTTTCCTGCCTGGTGTCGGACGGCTCGCTTGCCGGCGCGGTGTCGTCGCTCTCCGGCGGGTTGCCATCATAGATCTGGTACTCGCGGCGCTGCAGGTAGGCGTCGCGCAGGAACGCATATTTGTCGAGCGCCGCCATCTCGATCAGGCCGGAGGCGCCGAGCAGCGAGGCCCGGGTGTTGACGACACGCACCCCGAACAGCGAGTTGCGAAGCCAGACGGGATCGAGGTATGCCGACGGATCGATCTGGCGGTCCACCAGCATGCCTGCGGTATCGCGCACCGAACTCGGCCCGAAAAGCGGCAGCACCAGGTAAGGTCCGGCCGGCACGCCCCATACGCCCAGCGTCTGCCCGAAATCTTCCTTGTATTTGGGCAGCCCGGCAGGGGTCGCGATGTCAATCAGGCCGCCGATACCCAGCACGCTGTTCATGGCCACGCGCATGGTGTCTTCCACGGCGCGGGCGGGCTTGCCCTGCAGCAGGTTGTTGACAGCCGAGTAGACATCGCTGACGTTGGAGAAAGCGTTGTCTATCCCGGTACGGATCGGCGACGGGACGAAGTCAGTGTACAACTCGGCGACCGGGCGCAACACGCCCTTGTCGAAGTCATCGTTGATCTTGAAGACTTCCCGGTTGAAGGGTTCGAGGGGATCTTTCGGGTTGGCGGTCGGGCCGGCCGCGCAACCTGCCATCAAACCCGCCGCCAACACTGCCAGCAACCAATTTCGCCCCGCGCACCAGCGCGCGGCGACACGGTTGCCATTCATTTCAGCCCCCCTGCCGCGCCGCTGGCGGCGCCTGCGGCACCCCCGCCAGCGTTGTTGCCGCCGGCACCGGCGTCGGCGGCCTTGTTATACAGGAACTGCCCGATCAGGTTTTCCAGCACCACGGCCGATTGCGTCATTGTGATGCGCGAACCCTCGGCCAGCATGGCGGAATCGCCACCCGCCTCAAGACCCAGGTATTGCTCGCCCAGCAATCCGGAGGTCAGGATCTTGGCCGAAGTGTCCTTGGGAAACTGGTAGCGCTTTTCCAGGTTGACCGTCACGGTCGCCTGGTAGGTCTTGTCGTCGAAGCGGATGTCGGCCACCCGCCCTACCACCACGCCGGCGCTCTTCACCGGGGCGCGCGGCTTCAGGCCGCCGATATTATCGAAGCGCGCCTGTACCGAGTAGGTCTCCTGGAACGACAGCGAGCTCATGTTGCCGGCCTTCAGCGCCAGGAACAGCAGCGCCACGAAACCCGCCACAACAAACAGCCCAACCCAGAAATCGAGTGTATTTCTTTTCATCTGCGTCTCTTCTTCAAGTACTCCGGCTCCGGCGACCGCACCGGCAGGTCAGCTGAACATCAGCGCAGTCAGCAGGAAATCCAGCGCCAGCACGGCCAGCGAGGCAATCACGACGGTACGCGTGGTGGCGCGCGACACACCTTCCGGCGTGGGCTTGGCCTGATAGCCCTGGTACAGCGCTATAAACGTCACCGCGACGCCAAAAATGAAGCTTTTTATGACGCCGTTCAGCACGTCATTCCGAACGTCGACCCCGTTCTGCATCTGCGACCAGAACGCGCCCGCATCGACGCCAATCATCTGCACGCCGACCACATAGCCGCCGAGGATGCCGACGGCACTGAAAATCGCCGCCAGCACCGGCATGGCCACCACGCCAGCCCAGAAGCGCGGCGCGATCACGCGCTGCAGCGGATTGACCGCCATCATTTCCATGGCCGTGAGCTGTTCGCCGGCCTTCATCAGGCCGATTTCGGCCGTGAGCGACGTACCGGCGCGGCCGGCGAACAACAGCGCCGTCACCACCGGACCCAGTTCGCGTACCAGTGACAGGGCCACGAGCAGGCCGAGCGCCTGCTCGGATCCATAGCGATTTAGCGTGTAATAGCCCTGCAATCCCAGCACGAAGCCGACAAATAACCCCGATACCGCGATGATCACCAGCGACAGGTTGCCGACGAAGAAAATCTGGTCGCTTACCAGCCGGAAGCGGCGCAGCAGCGCCGGCGACATCGCCAGCACTGTGAAGAACATGCGGGTGGCATGACCGAGGCCGATGACCGACTGCCGCACGGCAGAGCCGATGCTTGTGAAGAACCCTATCATCGCCCCGCCCCGCTCGCGAAGTCCTCGGCCAGCGACGGGCCCGGATAGTGGAAGGGCACTGGCCCGTCGGGCTCGGCGTGGACGAACTGGTGCACGAAGGGATCCGTCGAAGCGCGCAGGGCCTCGGGCTCGCCTTCGGCGGCAATGCGGCCGTTGGCGATGAAATAGACGTAGTCGGCGATCAGGAAGGTCTCGTTGACGTCGTGCGACACGATGATCGTAGTGGCGCCCAGCGCGTCATTCAGGCTGCGGATCAGGCGCGCGGTCAGGCCCAGCGAGATCGGGTCGAGTCCCGCGAAGGGCTCGTCATACATCAACAGGGCGGGATCGAGCGCGATCGCGCGCGCCAGCGCAACCCGGCGCGCCATGCCGCCGGAGATCTCCGAGGGCATCAGTTCGCGCGCGCCGCGCAGGCCGACGGCGTTGAGCTTCATCAGCACCAGGTCGCGGATCATCGACTCTGGCAAGTCAGTATGTTCGCGCAACGGGAAGGCAACGTTGTCGAACACGGAGAGATCGGTGAACAAGGCGCCAAACTGGAAAAGCATGCCCATCTGGCGCCGCACGGCATAGAGGTCATTGCGGTCCAGGGCGGGAATATTGGCGCCATTGAAGAGCACTTGGCCCTTTTGCGGCCGGACCTGACCGCCGATCAGGCGCATCACAGTGGTTTTGCCGCAGCCCGAGCCGCCCATGACGGCCACCACCTTGCCGCGCGGGAAGCGCATGCTAAGGCCCGACAGGATAGGCTTGCCATTCGCCGTGTAGGCGAAATCGACAGACTGGAGCTCGACGAGGTTTGAGGCGGAATCGGTCACGTTGGCACCGTGTTAGGCAGTCCGCCATTATAAGGGCTACTACCTAGCGGCGCCCGCGCCAGTGGGCCGCAATCCACATCCATGGATCGCAAATAATTGTTTCATCACATTTGACGTGTGCCGGCGCCAGACCAGGCGCCATCTAGGGTTCGGTTGGCCCGCCCGTCTGCCGCAAGATCACCTGCCACTGGATCGACTCCGAGCGAATCGCTGTGGCAAACGCCTCGGGCGAGTCCCGCAACGGTGTCAGGCCGGCCGCCAGCAAGCGATCCCGGACCTCGCGCTCGCCCATCACCGCGTCCAGTTCGCTGGCGATCCGCGCCACGATGGCATGCGGCGTCTTGGCCGGGGCAATGACGCCATACCAGGCCCCCGCCCCGTAGCCGTCCAGCCCGGATTCCTGCAGGGTCGGCACGGCGGGCGCGAGTTGCGAACGCGCCACGCCAGTCACGCCCAGCAGACGCAAGTTGCCGTTCTTGACGTGGGCCTGTACCGCGGCAAACGAGCAGAAACAGGCGCTGACGCGCCCGGCAAGCATCTCTTGCACCACGGCGCCCTCGCCCTTGGCTATTACCAGCGGCACCCCGTTGGGGACGCCGTGCACAGCGTATTGGGCATAGAGGTGCGAAGGGCTACCGGCCTGGCCGGAGCCATAACTGTAGGCGGCAGGGCTGGCATTGACCGCCGTCAGCCATTGCTGCGGTGTGCGCATCGGCAGGCGCGCATCGATCACAAGGAACAGCGGCATGGTGGCCACGCGCGCCACCGGCGTAAAGTCGCGCACCACATCATAGGGCACGGGCTCCAGGCCGGGCTGGATCAGCATGGTGGCCTGGTGGAACAGCAAGGTATGCCCGTCGGAGCTCGCCTTGGCCACCACGTCGCCCGCGGTGGTGCCACCCGCGCCGGGCCGGTTATCGACATCGACCGGCACGCCGAGCCGTATCGCCAGCCGCTCGGCCAGCAGGCGCGCCACGGCGTCCGGCACGCCGCCGGCGGGAAAGGGCACGATCAAGCGGATCGGCCGGACAGGAAATGATATGGGGCGGGTGAACGCGGTCTGGGTCGGGGTTGCCTGCGGGGTTGCCGGCCTCGCCTGGACGGGGCCGCCGGTGCCGGCCACCAGGCCGGCGAGGCAAAGCAGCGCGAAGACCCGGAGTTGGGACGCGACGCGCGATGCCATCCCCTGCCAAGGGAAGCGAAAAACAGGCGAAACAAACAGCGGATGCCTGGCACGCAAGTGGGGCTGCTGACCAGCCGGCTTTGCAGCGGGGTGAAGCAACATCGCCTTACCTCGCCAAAGCCGCGAAAAAATGCGCACTTCGGACATCAATTCCTCCGGGCCACAGGCATTGCCGGTGGCATCTCTATCGGCTGAAAAGGGGGTTAGCGAGGCAGTCTTTGATTTAATTGTCAGGTCATTCTACGAAGATTGCCCAGAGCCGCACAGACCACGTTAACCATAGCCGGGACAACCCTGTGAGGAGGGCATGCGGCAACTTCCCGGCCTGCGCCGCCACGCTGGCGCATGGCCAGCTTCGAGAGTGACCGGGCCGTTCGGCAGCGCCCTGCTCCCGCGGTTTGCGACCGTCGAGCGCGGCATCGCCGTGCCTTCGGCACGCAACGCCCTCTATAATCGCCCGCCATGAGCGAATGCATTCTCCGGCCCATGCGGCCCACCGACCTGCCCGCCGTGCTGGAAATCCAGGCCCAGTGCTATCGCGGCATGCTGCTCGAATCGGGCGCCGCTCTGGCCAGCCGGCTGACGCTGTCGCCGGCCACCTGCTGGGCGGCGGCGCGCGCCGGGCAGAACGAGACGCTGGCAGCCTATCTGTTTACCCATATGTGGCCGCAGGACAGCCTGCCACCGCTCGACGGCATACTGGAACCTCACTGGGAGCAGCGTGATGAGTCCGGGCGGACTCCAGCCGAGCCGGCTGCGGCACTCACCTGGTTCGTGCACGATATGGCGGTGGCGCCTGCCGGCCAGGGCAAGGGTCTGGCTCAGGGGCTTTACGTAGCCGCCCGCGCGGCGGCGCTGGACGCCGGGCTGCGCTCGTCACGGCTGATCGCCGTGCAATCGGCCGCACCGTGGTGGCGCAGACTCGGGTACGAAAAAATTGCCTCGGCCAACGACGCATTCGACGCCAAGCTGTCGGCCTATGGCGCCGACGCCGTGCTGATGGGCCGCGCTCTGCAGCCGGCCTGACCGGACGCCCCCCCCAAAAAAAAACCGCCCGGCTTGCGCGGGGCGGGTCTTGCAACGAGAGCAGCGCCTTAGCGCGGCAGCTCGGAGTGTCCCATCAGGAAGGCGTCGACCGAACGCGCGGCCTGGCGGCCTTCGCGGATCGCCCACACCACCAGCGACTGGCCGCGGCGCACGTCGCCAGCGGCGAACACCTTGGGCACGTTGGTGTGGTACGCGCGCTCGCCTTCCGTGGCGGCACGGGCGTTCTTGCGAGCGTCGGTGTCCACCCCGAAGGCGCTCAGCAGCGAGCCCACCGGGTTGGTGAAGCCCATCGCCAGCAGTACGAGGTCAGCCTTGAGGATGAACTCGCTGTCCGGCACTTCCTGCATCTTGCCGTCCTTCCACTCGACGCGGCAGGCCTTGAGCGCGGTGATCTTGCCGTTCTCGCCGACGAATTCCTTGGTGGCAACCGACCAGTCGCGATCGCAGCCTTCATCGTGCGACGATGAGGTGCGCAGCTTGATCGGCCAGTACGGCCACACCAGCGGCTTGTTTTCCTCTTCCGGCGGCTGCGGCAGCAGTTCGAACTGGACGATCGATTCGGCGCCGTGGCGGTTCGAGGTGCCCACGCAGTCGGAGCCGGTATCGCCGCCGCCGATCACGATGACGTGCTTGCCTTCGGCACGGATCTCGTTGGGCGCGTCGCCAGCCACTTCCTTGTTCTGCGGGATCAGGAATTCCAGCGCGTAGTGAATACCGGACAGGTCGCGGCCGGGAACCGGCAGATCGCGCGGCACTTCGGAGCCACCCGCCAGCACGACGGCGTCGAACTGGTCTTGCAGCGCCTGTGCCGAAATGGTCTCACGCGCATAGTTCTTGATGCCGGCAGGCAGTTCGCCGTCGGTCACCATCACACCGGCGCGGAAGGTCACGCCTTCGGCCTGCATCTGCTCCATGCGGCGGTCGATCAGCCACTTTTCCAGCTTGAAGTCGGGGATGCCGTAGCGCAGCAGGCCACCGATGCGATCGTTCTTCTCGAACACCGTCACGTCGTGGCCGGCGCGCGCCAGCTGTTGGGCAGCGGCCATGCCGGCGGGACCGGAACCGACCACCGCAACGGTCTTGCCGGTCTTGTGCTTGGGCGCCTGCGGGGCAACCCAGCCTTCCTCCCAGGCCTTGTCGATGATGGCGTGCTCGATCGACTTGATGCCGACCGGTGCTTCATTGATGCCCAGCGTGCAGGCGGCCTCGCACGGTGCCGGGCAGATGCGGCCCGTGAACTCGGGGAAGTTGTTGGTCTGGTGCAGCACCTCGATTGCCGACTTCCAGTCCTGGCGATACACCAGGTCGTTGAAGTCGGGAATGATGTTGTTGACCGGGCAGCCGTTGTTGCAGAACGGAATGCCGCAGTCCATGCAGCGCGCGCCCTGGATCTTCGCTTCGCTGTCGGACAGCGCGAAAACGAATTCCTTGTAGTGCTTCACGCGCTTGGCTACGGGCTCGTAACCTTCATTCTGGCGCGGAAATTCGAGAAAGCCAGTCGCCTTACCCATGTTGCGTCCTTGGTCTTGCTGGGCGGGACCGGCGCTTGCGCCGGCCCCGCTGTGAGGTCAGTATCTTGTGAGGCCGGCGGCGCCGATGCGCCGCCGCTCATGCTTGGTCGGGCTCGCTGCCCGGGCCGGCTCAGGCTGCAATACGGTCGCCGTCCTTCGCTTCCTGCTCCTTGGCGTACATTTCGCCCAGCGCGCGCTTGTACTCGGTCGGGAAGACCTTGACGAACTTGCGGCGCGAGGTAGCCCAGTCGGCCAGCAACGCCTTGGCGCGCTCGGAACCCGTGAAGCGGAAATGCTGCTCGATCAGGCCCTTGAGGATGACTTCGTCGAGCTGGCGCTGGCCGCCCACCTTGTGCCAGGAGGCCGGGGACTGGCCCTTCTCCTGGTCCGCCGCGGCGAGCACCGTTTCCAGTGCCACCATCGAGGTGTTGCAGCGCTTGTCGAACAGGCCATCCTCGTCATAGACGTAAGCCATGCCGCCCGACATGCCGGCCGCGAAGTTGCGTCCGGTGCCGCCCAGCACCACCACGGTGCCGCCGGTCATGTACTCGCAGCCGTGGTCGCCGGTGCCTTCCACCACGGCAGACGCGCCCGAGTTGCGCACCGCGAAGCGTTCGCCGGCCACGCCGTTGAAGAAGGCTTCGCCGGCAATCGCGCCGTAAAGCACGGTGTTGCCCACGATGATGTTGCGGGTCGGATCGCCGCGGAACTCGTGCGGAGCGCGCACGATCACGCGGCCGCCCGACAGGCCCTTGCCCACGTAGTCGTTGCCGTCGCCCACCAGGTCCAGCGTGATGCCATGCGCCAGGAAGGCGCCGAAGGACTGGCCGGCGGTGCCTTGCAACTGGATGTGGATGGTGTCGTCAGGCAGGCCTTCGTGGCCGTACTGCTTGGCCACCACGCCCGAGAGCATCGCGCCGACGGTGCGGTTGACGTTCTTCACCGGCTGGATGAACGACACGCGCTCACCCTTGTCGATGGCCAGGCGGGCCTTGGCGATCAGCACATGGTCGAGCGCCTTGCCGGCTTCGACCGACAGGCCGTGGTCCTGCCCATCGGTGTGGAAACGCGGCAGCTCGGCCGGGAACGGCACCTGGTAGAAGATGCGCGAAAAGTCGAGGCCGCGCGCCTTCCAGTGTTCGATGGCCGGCTTGGTGTCGAGCAGGTCGGCACGGCCGATCAGCTCGTCGAAGGTGCGGATACCCAGTTGCGCCATGATCTCGCGGGCTTCCTCGGCAACGAAGAAGAAGAAGTTCACCACGTGCTCGGGCTTGCCCTGGAATTTCTTGCGCAGCACCGGATCCTGCGTGGCCACGCCCACCGGGCAGGTGTTCAGGTGGCACTTGCGCATCATGATGCAGCCTTCGGCCACCAGCGGCGCGGTGGCGAAACCGAACTCGTCAGCGCCCAGCAGCGCGCCGATGATGACATCGCGGCCGGTCTTCATCTGGCCGTCGGCCTGCACGCGGATGCGGTTGCGCAGACCATTGAGCATCAGCGTCTGCTGCGTCTCGGACAGGCCGAGCTCCCAAGGCGTGCCGGCGTGCTTGATGGACGACCACGGCGAAGCGCCGGTGCCGCCGTCATGGCCGGCGATCACGACGTGATCCGCCTTGGCCTTGGCCACGCCCGCAGCCACGGTGCCCACGCCCACTTCCGATACCAGCTTGACGGAGATATCGGACGCCGGGTTGACGTTCTTCAGGTCGTGGATCAGCTGTGCCAGATCCTCGATCGAGTAGATGTCATGGTGCGGCGGCGGCGAGATCAGGCCAACGCCCGGCACCGAGTAACGCAGCTTGCCGATGTAATCCGAAACCTTGTGGCCGGGCAGTTGGCCGCCTTCGCCAGGCTTGGCGCCCTGCGCCATCTTGATCTGGATCTGGTCTGCCGAAGCCAGGTACTCGGCGGTCACGCCGAAACGGCCGGAGGCCACCTGCTTGATCTTCGAGCGCAGCGAGTCGCCGGCCTGCAGTTCCAGGTCGCGCACCACGGCTTCGGAGCCCAGCAGGCCTTGCAGGGTGTCGCCCTTCTTGATGGGGATGCCGCGCAGCTCGTTGCGATAGCGCTTCTCGTCCTCGCCGCCTTCGCCGGTGTTGGACTTGCCGCCGATGCGATTCATCGCCACGGCCAGCGTGGTGTGCGCCTCGGTGGAGATCGAGCCCAGCGACATGGCGCCGGTCGCGAAGCGCTTGACGATGTCCTTGGCCGGTTCCACTTCTTCCAGCGGAATGGCGCGCGCCGGATCGACCTTGAACTCGAACAGGCCGCGCAGCGTCATGTGACGGCGGCTCTGGTCGTTGATGATGTTGGCGTATTCCTTGTACGTCTGGTACGCACCCTTGCCGTCGTCGGCACGCACGGCGTGCTGCAGCTTGGCCACCGAATCCGGGGTCCACATGTGCTCTTCGCCACGTACACGGTAGGCGTACTCGCCGCCGGTGTCGAGCATGGTGTCCAGCACCGG
The DNA here is from genome assembly GCA_000955785.1 of Burkholderiaceae bacterium 16. Classification (GTDB taxonomy): domain Bacteria; phylum Pseudomonadota; class Gammaproteobacteria; order Burkholderiales; family Burkholderiaceae; genus Cupriavidus. The sequence goes on along the minus strand of JYOD01000050.1, from coordinate 52,143 downwards.
GTTGTTGCCAAAGGCGTCCTGGTGCAGGCGCAGCGCTTCCTCGGCCACCTCGAAGATGCCGATGCCTTCGACATTCGATGCGGTGCCGTGGAAATACTTCTGCACCAGTTCGCGTGACAGGCCGATGGCTTCGAAGATCTGCGCGCCGGTGTACGACATATAGGTCGAGATGCCCATCTTGGACATCACCTTCTGCAGGCCCTTGCCGACCGCCTTGACGAAGTTCTTGACCGCCTTCTCAGGCGACAGGTCACCGGACAAGCCTTGCGCCATGTCGGCCAGCGTTTCCATCGCCAGGTACGGGTGCACGGCTTCCGCGCCGTAGCCGGCCAGCAATGCGAAGTGGTGCACTTCACGCGCCGTGCCGGTTTCCACCACCAGGCCGGCCGAGGTGCGCAGGCCCTTGTCCACCAGGTGGTGGTGAATGGCCGACGTGGCCAGCAGCGCGGGAATCGCCACGTGACCCGCATCAACGCGGCGGTCCGACACGATCAGGATGTTGTAGCCCGAACGCACTGCGTCCACGGCTTCGGCGCACAGCGAGGCCAGGCGGGCTTCGATGCCTTCCTTGCCCCACGCCTTCGGATAGCAGATGTTCAGTTCGTACGAACGGAACTTGCCGCCGGTGTAGTGCTCGATGTTGCGGATCTTGGCGATGTCCTTGAAGTCCAGCACGGGCTGGGACACTTCGAGACGCATCGGCGGGTTGATGTTGTTCAGCTCGAGCAGGTTGGGCTTGGGTCCGATGAAGGACACCAGCGACATCACCATGTTCTCGCGGATCGGGTCGATCGGCGGGTTGGTGACCTGGGCGAACAGCTGCTTGAAGTAGTGGTACAGCGTCTTGTTCTTGGACGACAGCACGGCCAGCGGGCTGTCATTGCCCATCGAACCGGTGGCTTCCTCGCCGGCCAGCGCCATCGGCGCCATCAGGAACTTGACGTCTTCCTGGGTGTAGCCGAAGGCTTGCTGGCGATCCAGCAGGCGCGCGTCGGGCTTCTTCTCGGCGGCCACGTCCTCGGGCTTGGCGTCGAGCTCGTCGAGCTTGATGCGCACGGCGTCGATCCAGCTCTTGTACGGCTTGGCGTTGGCCAGGTTGTCCTTGAGTTCCTTGTCGTCGATGATGCGGCCTTGCTCCATATCGATCAGGAACATCTTGCCAGGCTGCAGGCGCCACTTTTGCACGATGCGCGACTCGGGGAACGGCAGCACGCCGGCTTCCGACGCCAGCACCACGATGTCATCCTCGGTCACATAGAAACGCGCCGGGCGCAGGCCGTTACGGTCCAGCGTGGCGCCGATCTGGCGGCCATCGGTGAAGCAGATCGCGGCGGGGCCGTCCCACGGCTCCATCATGGCGGCGTGGTATTCGTAGAAGGCGCGGCGGTTGTCGTCCATCAGCGTGTGCTGTTCCCAGGCTTCCGGGATCATCATCATCATCGCGTGGACGAGCGGGTAGCCCGCCATCGTCAGCAGTTCGAGGCAGTTGTCGAACGATGCGGTATCCGACTGGCCGGGGTAGATCAGCGGCCACAGCTTGGGCAGGTCGTCGCCCAGCACCGGCGACGAGATCGCGCCGGTACGTGCGTTGACCCAGTTCACATTGCCCTTGACCGTGTTGATTTCGCCGTTGTGGGCGACCATGCGGTACGGGTGGGCCAGTTCCCAGGCCGGGAAGGTGTTGGTGGAGAAGCGCTGGTGCACCAGGGCCAGCGCCGACACGGCACGCGGGTCCTGCAGGTCGAGATAGTATTCGCCGACCTGGTTGGCCAGCAGCAGACCCTTGTACACCACCGTGCGCGCCGACATCGACGGCACGAAGTATTCCTTGCCGTGCTTGAGCTTGAGCGCCTGGATGGCGTGGCTGGCGGTCTTGCGGATCACGTAGAGCTTACGTTCCAGCGCGTCCGTGGTCATGATGTCGCGGCCGCGACCGATGAAGATCTGGCGGATCACCGGCTCGGTGGTACGCACCGTCGGCGACATCGGCATGGCGGCATCCACCGGCACATCGCGCCAGCCCAGCACGACCTGGCCTTCCAGGCGCACGGTGCGCTCGAGCTCTTGCTCGCAGGCAAGGCGGGATGCGTGTTCCTTCGGCAGGAAGATCATGCCCACGCCGTACTCGCCGGACGGCGGCAGGGTCACGCCCTGCTTGGCCATTTCCTCGCGGTAGAACTGGTCCGGGATCTGGATCAGGATACCGGCACCGTCGCCCATCAGCGCATCGGCGCCAACCGCGCCCCGGTGGTCCAGGTTTTCCAGGATCTTCAGGCCTTGCTGGACGATCTCGTGGCTCTTCTTGCCCTTGATGTGGGCGACCATGCCGACGCCGCAGGCATCTTTTTCATTGGCGGGGTCGTACATGCCCTGGGCTTGGGGACGCGAGGCAGGCGCGTACGCGGCGGCAGACTCTGCGGCCTGCGCTTGGGCCATCGTTGGCTTCGATTGGGATTGCGATTGGTCCACGGACTTGATTCCGGTGAGGGCTGCGCAGCCAGCAAGGCAGACCGGAACGGGAACCGCACTCTTCCACCGGGGCCGGTCGTAAACCGGGATCGGGGCAACGAGAGAGACAGCGGGGCCGCAGCGGCGTACACAGGCGTGACGCGCCGCACAATGAATGTGGGTGGAGGAACTATAAAAGAATCGTACCCGTCCCGCAAAATTTTTAAATGGGGTCAGAACATAATTAATCTCGCACCACTTCTGGGATGGTCTTTATTTGGGGACAGATTAATTCTGGTGCATTGCAATGGCGCTTTGTGATGCTCGGGCGCTGTAGGTGATGACCCCGCCGCACGTGGCGGGGCCGACCTTAGATCGAGTCCGGGTCCGCCTCCCTGGCGGCCGCCGAGCGGCCCACCGGCCTCCCCTTGGGCAACTGATGCACGCGCCGCCCACCCTGGCGCTCCAGTTGGGCGAGGAAGACCGCGTCGCCCAAGGGCCAGCCGCTATGTGCATGGCTGCGCAGCGTGGCCAGCGTCATCGAGGACAAGCCCTCCGCAGTCACGGAGCGGTAATTCGACTGGCGCTCGAATGGCGTATTGCCCAGCGCCCAGTATGCAGAGTGATCGCTCACAAATGGGCTGGCTTCGATGCCGGCGTGGTGGCGATAGCTGCTCCAGCGGTCACCTTCGGGCGAACTCACTTCGCCCGCGCGCACGGCGTTACCTTCCACATACAGCATCGCGGGCAACATCCAGGCCGCGGGATCGAACACCGCCGAACGGAAGCGGCCATCCCACAGCGTGCCCGTGCGGCCGGCAACCCGGTTGAAATGGCGCGCGTAGCGGCGCCCGATCGCCTGCATGGTCAGGCTGAGCGAGTCGGCATGGCGAGGGGTTGCCACGAGGTGGACATGATTCGGCCGCAAGGCGTAGGCATGGATCGCCAAGTCGTGCTCGCGCGCGGCCATCCGCAGGCAGTCGAGGTAATGCAGTTGATCGTCAACGCCAAGGAAGATCGGCTGGCGATTGTTGCCGCGTTGCAACACAAGCGCCGGCAGCGACGCCGGCGAAAAACGAGGAAGTCGGGCCATGGTGAGCGAGGAGAATCGGTGACCAGGGATCACCGGGTGAATGGCTCAGGCAGATGCCATGCCCGATGATAGCTTAGTCGCCGCCTGATCCGTCCCCAATTTTCCGCCGTCTGTGGCCGCCTAGTTCCCCTCGTCAACCGCAAAAATGCGGCGGTGCTCGCGAATCGCATAGCGATCGGTCATGCCGGCGATGTAATGCGAGATCAGGCGAGACTGGTCGCGCCCTTGCCCGGCCTGGTACTGCGGCGGCAACAGGCGCGGATCCGCCATGAAGGCGTCGAACAGGTCGGTGATGATGCGTTGCGCCTTGGCGGACATGCGCATCACCAGGTAGTGGCGGTACAGATGACGGAACAGGAAACGCTTGAGCGCCCCCGCTTCCTCGCGCACTGCCGGACTGAAGGCCACCAGCGGGCCGGCGGCCCTTACCGCGTCGATGTTGCGCGGGTTGGCGGCGGCAATATTCTGGCTGGTGGTTTCGATCAGGTCGACGATCAGGGTGTTGATCATGCGCCGGACGGTTTCGTTGATGACGCGCCGCCCGTTGATACCGGGAAACGCCGCCATCGCCTCGGCCCGGTGGCGCCCCCACATCGGCACTTCGTCCATCTGCTCGAGCGTGAGCAGGCCGGAGCGCAAGCCGTCGTCGATATCGTGGTTGTTGTAGGCGATCTCATCGGCCAGGTTGGCCAGTTGCGCCTCCAGCGAAGGCTGGGTGCCCTCCAGGAAACGCCGGCCCAGTTCTCCCAGCGCCGAGGCATTGACGCGCGAGCAGTGCTTGAGCACACCCTCGCGCGTCTCGAAGGTCAGGTTTAGCCCGTTGAACCCGCCGTAGCGCTCTTCCAGCTCGTCCACCACCAGCAGGCTCTGCAAGTTGTGCTCGAAGCCGCCATGGTTCTTCATGCAGTTGTTCAGCGCGTCCTGGCCGGCATGGCCGAAGGGCGTGTGGCCCAGGTCGTGGGCCAGCGAGATGGCCTCGACCAGGTCCTCGTTCAGGCGCAGGTTGCGCGCAATCGAGCGGGCGATCTGCGCGACTTCCAGGCTATGGGTCAACCGGGTGCGGAACAGATCACCTTCGTGGTTGACGAAGACCTGCGTCTTGTACTCGAGCCGCCGGAAGGCTGTGCTGTGGATAACGCGGTCACGGTCGCGCTGGAACTCCGTGCGCGAAGACGAGGCCGCTTCGAGATGCACCCGCCCAAGTGTCTGCACGGAGCGGGCGGCATAGGGAGCGAGGTGGCTTTCGAGGTCGGTCATGCGGCAATCCGGTCAGGCATCCGGCCGGGCGGCTATGCACCGCCCGGCCGTGGTTGCAAGGCACAACCGATCGCGTCAGGCGACCGGCGCCTCGGTAGGCGGCCTGAGCACCGCGTGCTGCAGCGTAGCGCGCAGGTCAGGATCCGGCACGGTGGTAATGAAGGCTTCGCCCAGCTTCCTTAGCAGGATGAACTTGATGCTGCCGGCTTCCGCCTTCTTATCCACTTTCATCAGTTCGATGTAGCGGTCGGTGCCGAGTTCCGGCGCCACCACCGGCAGCATGGCGGCGCGCGTGAGCTGCACCACGCGGGCTCGCGTTTCGGTGTCGATAAAGCCGAGCCGGTGCGACAGGTCCGCCGCCATCACCATGCCGCACCCCACCGCCTCGCCGTGCAGCCACTCGCCGTAGCCCAGGCCTGCCTCAATGGCATGGCCGAAGGTGTGGCCGAAATTGAGCATGGCGCGCAGGCCGCCCTCGCGTTCGTCCTGGGCCACCACCGCAGCCTTGATCTCGCAGGAACGCTTCACCGCCAGCGCCATGATGTCCGGGTCGCAGGCATTGAGCGCGCGGATATTGCGCTCGATCCAGCCGAAGTACTCGGCATCGGCCATCGCGCCGTGCTTGATCACCTCGGCCAGGCCAGCCGCCAGTTCGCGCGCCGGCAGCGTACGCAGCGTGTCGATATCGGCGATCACCGCGTTGGGCTGGTGGAAGGCGCCGATCATGTTCTTGCCCAGCGGGTGGTTGATGCCGGTCTTGCCGCCCACCGAGGAGTCCACCTGGGCCAGCAACGTGGTGGGCACCTGCACGAAAGGCACGCCACGCATGTAGCAGGCCGCGGCAAACCCGGTCATATCGCCCACCACGCCGCCGCCAAGGGCGATCAGCGTGGTCTTGCGGTCGGCGCCCGCCGTCAGCAGCGCGTCGAAGATCAGGTTGAGCGTTTCCCACTGCTTGAAGGCTTCGCCGTCGGGCAAGGTAACGGTGCGCACGGTCTTGCCAAGCGCCGCCAGGGTGGCCTGGACCCGGGTGGCATAAAGCGGCCCCACCGTCTCATTGGTGACGATAACAGCGTGCTGGCCACGCACATGGGGACGGAACAATTCGACCTGATCGAGCAGGCCGGTACCGATATGGATGGGGTAGCTGCGCTCCCCAAGGCTAACTTCAAGGGTGATCATCGTGTTTCTGGTCCTGCGCCGGAAGATTGTCCATGCACGCACCGTCGCCCTCTTCGGGTTCCTCTGCGGCAACGGCAAAACCGGCCATCTCAAGTTGCATCAACACCATATTAGCAAGCTGCGCCACCGAAGGCTTGCCGGTTTCGATGATGAAATCCGCCACCTCGCGGTAAAGCGGGTCGCGCTCGCCATAGAGCGCTTCAAGCCGCCCCTTGGGGTCTTCGGTCTGCAGCAGCGGGCGATTGCGGTCGTGCCTGGTGCGCAGCCACAGGTCGTGCGGGCTGGCGCGCAGGTAGACCACGGTGCCGCGGGCCTTCAGGTGGGCCCGGTTCTCGGGCCGCAGCACCGCGCCACCGCCCGTCGCCAGCACAATGCCGCGCCGCTGGGTCAGCTCGTCGATCATCAACGCCTCGCGGTCCCGGAAGCCGGACTCGCCCTCATGTTCGAAGATGATCGGAATACGCACGCCGCAACGCGCCTCGAGTTCGTGGTCCGAATCGAAGAACGGGTAGTTCAGGCGCCGGGCCACGGTGCGGCCAACGGTGGTCTTGCCGGCACCCATCAGGCCAACAAAGAAAAGGTTCGGGCGGGTGAATGTCACTGGCGTGTCGGGCGGGAGCCGGGTCTCTGGCCGGTCCTCGCGGTAGGAAACTGCATCATCTTCTTATGTTGGGGCGCTGCGGGCAAGTGGCGCGGCGCAATCGGCACAAGGCAACCCGCCTCGCGACCCGCCTTGCGCGCCTGCCATGCACCCTCGCGCCTGCTCGCCCGCCTGGGCAATAAAAAAGCCGCATCGGATCGATGCGGCCTGTCAGTCTACTGCATCCGGCGCGGCCGGGGCTATTTCAGCGACATGCTGTCGTTCAGCACGCGCGGCGTCAGGAACACCAGCAACTCGGTCCGGTTATTGACCTTGGCATTGTCCTTGAAGAAGTTGCCGAGTATCGGGATGTCGCCCAGCAGGGGCACCTTGTTCACATTGTTGGACTCGGTCTGGCTGTAAATGCCGCCGATCACCACGGTGCCGCCGTTCTCGACCAGCACCTGCGTCTGCACGTGCTTGGTGTCGATGGCGAAGCCCGACGTGGTCTGGATACCCACGCTGTCTTTGTTGACGTCGACGTCCAGCAGGACGTTGCCTTCCGGCGTGATCTGCGGCGTCACTTCCAGCTTCAGGTTGGCCTTGCGGAACTGCACCGAGGTGGCGCCGCTGGAAGTGGCGGCCTGGTAGGGCAGTTCCGTGCCTTGCTCGATCAGCGCCTTGATATTGTTGGCGGTGACCACGCGCGGGCTGGAAATGATCTTGCCCCGCCCGTCGGCCTCAAGCGCCGACAGCTCCAGCGCCAGGAAACGGCCGGCCGTGTTGCTGAACAAGCTGACCGCGACCGAGCCCGGATTGACGCCGTTGATCGCTGCGGCCGGCAGGCTCAGTGCCGGGCTGCTATCCCAGGTGCCACCCGTGAGCGGGTTCGTGATCGGGCTGACCACATTGGTGTAGTTGTTGCCATAGCCGGCGCCAGCCGTCTTGGAGGCAAAGCCCAGCCTGACGCCCAGGTTGCGGCTGAAGGTGTCGTTAGCCTCGACGATGCGCGCCTCGATGATCACCTGGCGCACCGGGATGTCGATCTTGCCGAGGAAGCTCTGCACCTCTTCCAGCTTGGTCGCGATATCGGAGACGAACAGCTGGTTGGTACGGGGATCGGCTGTCAGCGAGCCGCGCTTGGACAGCATGCGCGTGTTGCTGGCCGCCGCGCCGCCCACCCCACCCACCCCACCGACCGCACTCACGCCGCCCAGCGCCCCGCCACCGACGCCGCCTGCGGCCAGCCCGAGCAGCATGCGCCGCACGTCCTCGGCGCGCTGGTAGTTGAGCTGGAACACCTGGCTGCGGATCGGCTCGAGGTCGTTGATCTGCTGCTGCGATTCGAGCTCGAGTTTTTCCTTGGTGGCCAGCTCCGCCTTGGGCGCAACCAGCAGCACATTGCCATTGCGGCGCGAGGCAAGACCCTTGGCGTCGAGCACAATCTGCAGCGCCTGGTCCCACGGCACATCCTTCAGGCGCAGCGTCAGATTGCCCTGCACGCTTTCGCTGGTGATGATGTTGAGGTTGGTGAAATCGGCAAACACCTGCAGCAGCGAGCGGATGTCGATGTTCTGGAAGTTCAGCGAGAGCCGGTCGCCGCGGAAGCCCGCGCCGCTGATCAGCTTGGCCGGATCTTCCTTGACCGGGCGCACCTCCACCACGAACTGCGTATCGGTCTGGTAGGAACTGTATTCCCAGTTTCCGCGCGGCTCGATGGTGAGGCGGGTGTTGCCGCTGTTTTCGCTCGCCCGCATGCCCTGCACGGGGGTGCCGAAGTCGGTCACGTCATAGCGCCGCCGCAGGCTATCGGGCAATGTCGTATTGAGGAAATCGACCACGACGTTCTGGCCCTGCTGCGCGATATTGATGCCGGAATCCCGCGACGACAGGTCCACCACGATCCTGCCCGCGCCATCCTGGCCACGGCGGAAGTCGATATTGCGCACGGCCGACCGGTTCGACGGCGCCAGCGGCGCTTGCGCCGAACTTGGGGCGAACGTCGGCACCGCCGCCCGTGCCGTCTGGGCGACGTTGTCGAGCATCACCACGAACAGGTTGCCGCGCACTTCGGTACGATAGGTCGCCACGCGGGTCAGGTCGAGGACGACGCGGGTGCGGTCGCCGATCTGCACCACGTTGGCGCTCTTGAGCAACTTGCCGCCGAGGTCGTACTGGGCCCGTCCGGCCGCAAAGCCGGTATCGATGAAATCGATGGCGAGCTTGGGCGGGTTCTGCGTAGTGAAGTCGGCCGGCTTCTGCGATGGCGGCCCCTGCAGCTCGACTGTGAAGACAGTCTGCTCGCCCACCGTCGTGGCATCCACGCGCTTGACCGCATTGCCCGTTGTCGATTGCGCCTGCGCAGCCGGCGCGCCCAATACCAGCACCATCACCGCGGCGCCAGCAAGCGCGCGGTACCAACGACCGATGATCATGCCGACCCCTCCAGCTTCAGGCTGGTGATTTTCTCTTTCCACTCGGCTACCCCTTCCCGGACCAATTCGCGCAACACGATCTCCTGATCGCTGATGCGGACCACCCGGCCGTAGTTCTGGCCGAGATACTGACCCACCTTGACGTGGTGGATCTTGTTATCTACCTGCACGACGCCGTAGGTCTCGCCGCTCTTCTTCATGGCGCCCAGCATCTTGAAGTTCTCCAGCGGGTAATCCTCCAGCGGCTCTCGCCGCCGCCCGGACTCCGGGGATTCGGACAAGACACGGTTAAGGTCACCGATCTTGTTCTGGGCAAAGGGCTCAGGCGCGCTGCGCGCCGCGTACTCGCGCGCCGCATAGGGCTTGGGCTCGGGCAACGGGGCCGGCGGCGGCACCTTGGCCGCCTGGGCTTGCGCCATCCACTGGCGCAGGCTGTCTTCCTCGCTGCCGCCGCAGGCCGCCAGCAACGCGGCGCCAATCAGCGCGCAAGCGCAGGCACGCAGGCCCGGGGCCTGGATCACAGGCATCATTTCTTCACTCCCGCGGCCGTCTTGGCCGCCGCGGCTTCCGCCTTGCGCTGTGCCGCCTGTTCATCGGGATCAAGCGTGCGATAGGCCATCGCCACGGCTTCCATCGCCAGGCCACCATCCTTGCCGGTAGTGAACTGCAACCCCTGCATCGACACGATGCGGGAAAGCGCAGCCACGTCGGCATTGAACTGCGCCACGTCGTGGTAGCGCCCGGTGACTTTCAGATTGACCGGGATCTCGGCAAAGTAGGGCTTGATCACGGCGGCCTGCGGCTTGAACAGCTCGAACTGCAGGCCCCGCGCCACGCCGGCGTGATTGACGTCGGCCAGCAGCGCATCCATCTCGGTCTTGTTGGGCAACTGGCGCTCGACCAGCGCCACGCGCTGCTCCACTTCCGCCTTCTGCTTGCGCAGCGCGTCCAGGTTGGCCACCTGCGCCACCTTGCTCAGGTAGGACTGCTTCAGGCTGTCCTGCTCGATATGTTTGCGATCGAGGTCGTCGAGCTTGCCGCTCCAGTAGAACTGCCAGCCCAGCACCAGCACCAGCACCGCCGCCAGCACGGCGAACAGCAGGCGCGGGGCGGTTGGCCAGGTTTCCGGCTCATTGAGGTTGAGGCCACGGAACTGCGCGCCGAGGTCGTTCAGTGTGGCCATCGAGATTTCGATATCACGTGCCATGGTCAGCCCTTTCCGCCAACGACGGCGCTTGCGGCCGCCGGCCCGGATTTGCCCTTCTTGCCGTCGTCCGGCACTTCGGCCGCACGGTAGGCGAAACGCATCGAGAAATCGAACAGGCGGCGCTGCTCACGCAGATTATTGGTCATCATCACGGCCTTGGATTCGACCAGTTCGGCCTTGTCCAGCCACTGCACCTGGCTGAGGTTGCGCAGCAACTCCGAGACGCGCTCGTTCGACTGCGCGACGCCGCTCACGGTGAACGACTCGCCGGTCTGCTTGAGCGTGGTCAGGTAGACGCCTTCGGGCACCTGCCGCACCAGTTCCTCCAGCAGTTGCACTGGACGGTTGCGCTCGTTCTGCAGGCCTTCGATGGCCTTCTGCCGCTGCAGCAGGCCTTCGATGTCCTTGCGCAGCGTATTGACCTCTCGGATCTGCCCGTCCATGCGGCTGTTCTCGGCGGCGAGCACCTGGTTCAGGCTGGCAACGGCATCGATGCGGTGATCGATGTACATGCCGCCCAGCAGCACCACCAGCGCGCCGGCGCCTGCAGCCCCGCCCAACAGGGCGTAGACCTTCTTGCGCCGCGATGCCTTGCGGGCTTCGTGGTAAGGCAGCAGATTAACTGTCGGGATCGTATTGGTAGGCATGCGGCTTCCCTCGCTGGCTTACTGCAGGCCGCGCAGCGCAAGCCCGGCGCTCACGATATAGGCCGGCAGGTCGCGCTGCAGATAGCGCTCATTGACCTTTCCGGCTGTCATCATGTTGGCGAACGGGTTGGCCAGCGTGGTGGTGATCTCGGTCTGTTGCTCGATGGCCGCCTGCACGCCGACCAGCGAGGCGTGGCCGCCCGAGAGCAGGATCTCGTCGACCCGGCCGACGCTCGAAGCAGACAGGAAGTTGCGCACGGCCCCATGCACCTCCGCCGCCAGCGCCTCCAGGGAGGGGCCGAGCAACTGGGTACGCCAGGATTCCGGCAACGTGTTCTTGCGCTTCTTGATCTCGGCCTTGAGCGCGTCCAGCGTGAACATGCGCGCGGCGCTCTGGGTGAGCTGGTCGCCGTAGCTGTTGAGCGATTGCTCGTAGAGTTCTTTCCAGCCTTGGTAGAAGATCGCCTTGGAGCGGCTGCCGCCAAGGTGGATCACCGCGACCACGGGCAACTCCTTGGCGTCGGTCGCACTGATGTCGGCCGATACGCCCAGCATCTGCACCACGGAGCGCTGTACCGCGTATTCCTCGACGTCCATCACGTGCGGCTTCAGACCGGCCATTTCGGCCGCGGTGACGCGCTCCTGCACGCGGTCGCTGTTGGCGGCGGTAACGCGCACGCCGATGCCCCCCTCGGTTTCGCTGGGGCCGATCACGGCAAAATCGAAATTGACGGCCTGCGACGGTGGATAGAGGCGATGCGCCTCGGATTCCACCTGGACGTAAAGCTCGTCCTCGGACAGATTGTCCGGCAGGCTGACGGTCTGCGATTCGGTCAGCATCGACGGCACTCCCAGCACGACCTCTTTCGTGCGAATCCCGGCCTTGCCGAGCGCACGCTTGAGGGCGATGCCCACCGCTTCGATATTGACCACGTTGCCATCGGCAACGGCATTGCGATCCAGCAGTTCGCTGGCGCATTTTTCCAGCCGATAGTCGTTCTTGCCGCTGCCCACTGACAGCTCGACTACCTTCACGCTGGACGACCCGATGTCCACGCCGACCGTCGTACGGCGCAACAACCCCGACAAGATTCCTCGCCGCAAGGTGACCCCCTGACCGTTGAACTCGCCTTGGCTTGGTTGCTCTAATTTGGCGAGTCTTTATTGTTTCTTGGATGAAACGTTTTGCTCTTTTGGTTGGTGGATTCTCACCAAAAATCGGGGCGCTGGCAATGTGCCGGTTTGACCACGATTGCTTTTAATGAGCGCCCCTTGCAAAGCGTTGCCAAAATCCCACGGTGGCCCTGCTCCTCCCCCGGTCCGCTCATCTTTTCGTTTCATGCAGATCTCAATCTCATTACATCTTGTAACAGCGCGATAGCGGCGCGCACGCCACAACGCGCCGGGCCCCGCGGATCCCGGGAGATATAATCCCGGCACCTCTAACTAGGTATTTCCCTTATGGCCACAGCACAACAAAAGCCTGCCCTACCCGCCCGGCGTCCGATCTGGATGCGGCTGACCTTTTGGGCCCTGGGCCTGCTGGTGGCCGGGATCGTGGCGGTGGCGCTGCTGGTGGGATATGCGCTACTGGTGGCCGCGCCCAACCTGCCATCGCTGGATACCATCACTGACTACCGGCCGAAGATTCCGTTGCGGATCTATACCGCGGATAACGTGCTGATTGGCGAATTCGGTGAGGAACGGCGCAATTTTGTGCCGATCACCGAAATACCCGACGTGATGAAGAAGGCGGTGCTGGCCATCGAGGACGACCGGTTCTACGAACACGGCGGAGTCGACTTCGTCGGCGTGCTACGCGCGGGGCTCGCCAACCTGCGCGGCGGGCTGTCGCAGGGTGCGTCCACGATCACCATGCAGGTGGCGCGCAACTTCTTCCTCTCCAGCGAGAAGACCTACACCCGCAAGCTGTATGAAATGCTGCTGGCCTACAAGATCGAGGCCAACCTCTCGAAGGACCAGATCCTCGAGCTCTACATGAACCAGATCTACCTGGGGCAGCGCGCCTATGGCTTCGCCAGCGCGGCACGTGTGTATTTCGGCAAGTCGATCAAGGACGTGACGCCGGCCGAGGCCGCCATGCTGGCCGGCCTGCCCAAGGCGCCCTCGGCCTACAACCCGGTGGTCAACCCGAAGCGTGCCAAGGTACGCCAGGAATACATCCTGCAGCGCATGCGCGACCTGCGCTACCTCACGCCCGAGCAGTACGACCAGGCTATCCACGAAGAACTGAAGGTGCGCGGCGAAGGCAATGAGTTCTCCACGCATGCCGAGTACGTCGCCGAAATCGTGCGCCAGCTTATGTATGCGCAATATCGCGAGGAAACCTACACCCGCGGCCTGACCGTCTACACCACGCTCAACAAGACCGATCAGGACGCCGCCTATGAGGCCGTGCGCTCGGGCATCATGAATTACGAGCGCCGCCACGGCTACCGCGGGCCTGAGGCGTTTATCGACCTGCCCGCCAGCGCGGACGAGCGCGAGCAGGCCATCGACGACGCACTGCTGGAGCACCCGGGCAGCGACGACCTGCGCTCGGCCGTGGTTACCAGCGTGACCGCCAAGCAGGTGCAGGCCACGCTGCTGTCGGGCGAAGTCGCCACCATCGAAGGCCAGGCGCTGCGATTCATCGCACCGTCGCTCGCGGCCAACGCGCAACCCAAGGCCAGAATCCGGCCGGGCGCGATCATCCGCGTGACGCAGGACGAGAAAGGCGCGTGGACGGTCACGCAGTTGCCAGAAGTATCCGCGGCCTTTATCTCGCTCAATCCGGAAGACGGCGAGATCCGCTCGATGGTCGGCGGCTTCGATTTCAACCGCAACAAGTTCAACCATGTGACGCAAGCCTGGCGTCAGCCGGGATCGAGCTTCAAGCCGTTCATCTACTCGGCGGCACTGGAAAAAGGATTCTCGCCCGCCACCGTGATCAACGACGCGCCGCTCTCGATCAGCGACAACGGCGGCCAGGTGTGGGAGCCGAAGAACTACGACGGCAAGTTCGAAGGCCCGATGACCATGCGCCGCGCGCTGGCCAAGTCCAAGAACCTGGTGTCGGTGCGCATCCTGCGCGCCATCGGCACCCAGTACGCCCAGGACTACATCACGCGCTTTGGCTTTGACGCCGACAAGCACCCGGCTTACCTGCCGATGGCGCTGGGCGCCGGCAGCGTCACCCCGCTGCAGATGGCTGGCGCCTACTCGGTCTTTGCCAACGGCGGCTACCGCGTCAATCCCTACCTGATCCAGAAGGTGGTCGATGCGCGCGGCAATGTGATCTCCGAAACCAAGCCCCAGCGCGCCGGCGCGGATGCGGTACGCGTGCTGGACGCCCGCACCGCCTTTATCGCCGACACCATGCTGCGTGAGGTAGTGCGCAGCGGCACGGCCAACAGCGCCAAGCAGCGCCTGGGCCGCAACGACCTGGCCGGCAAGACCGGCACCACCAACGACGCCGTCGACGCCTGGTTCGCCGGCTACACGCCCAAGCTGGTGGCGATCGCCTGGATGGGCTACGACCAGCCCAAGAGCCTGGGTGTGCGCGAGACCGGCGGTGGCCTCGCGCTGCCAATCTGGGTAGGCTACATGGGCAAGATGCTGAAGGGCGTGCCCGAAATGCCCGAGCGCCAGCCCCCGGAAGGCGTGATCACGGTCGGCGGCGACTGGACCTTCGAGGAAAACGCGGGCGGCGCCGGCGTGGCTTCGGTTGGCCTCGGCGATCCATGGCCGGGCAAGCCGGACGAGAGTACGCAATCGCCGGCCGATACCGAGGCCGAGAAGAAGCGCATCCTGGAAATGTTTGGCGGCGGCTGATCCCCGTCGTGGGATGGCTTCCCGCCAACGAAAAAGCCGGCCTTCGAGCCGGCTTTTTCGTGCCTGGGCACCGCGCTCAGGCCAGCGTCAGGGTGATCCCGGCCTGCTGGCTCACGTAGCCGGACAGTGCCGCGTACAGCTCGCCGCCGCCGCGCGTATCAATCCAGCGCTGGCCATCGTGGCGGAAATGGAATCCGCCCGCGCGCGCGGCCACCCACAGTTCCTGCATCGGCGCCTGGCTGTTGACGATGATCTTGGAACCGTCCTCGAACTCAAGCTCGATGAGGTTGCCGGCACGGTTGATCTCGATATCGGCGTCGGCCGCGTCGGCGGCGGTTTCCACCGCGCTCTCCAGCCGGTCGAGCTCTTGCTGGGCCAGCGCCAGGAACTCACTTTCACTCATGGGGGGCATGCTAAACTCCAAGGCCGCCGGCCAGCGCCATTTGCAGCATTCCGCGGCATTCGGCCGGTAGCGTATTGAAAAAGTACTTCGTATTTTCGTTGGTCCCGCCGCCCCCCGCTTGAGGGACTGCCCGGGACCGTCCGGGACGACTCTGGACGTCTCGTTGGACTCTTAGCCTCTTAGACTCTTTAAGTAAGGACGACCCGATGTTGCGTCGTGTTGCGATTGTATCGGCGATTGCCGCCAGCCTTGCGATGCCCCTGTTGTCCGGATGTGGCATCCGCGGCCCGCTGACAATGCCCAAGCAGCCTCCCGCACCGGCCCAGCCCGGCGTACCGGATCCCGGCCTGGGCAATCCGGCCGTCCCGAATCCGGCGGCCATCCAGGGCACCGCACCGGCAGCGGCGTCCGCCACGGCACCGGTTGCAGTGCCGGCCGCCACCCCCACCGCCAAATAACCATGAACGCCTTCTTCCATCGCCACGACGGCGCGCTAGCCGTCGAGCACGTGCCGCTCGCGCGCATTGCCGCCGAATACGGCACTCCCACCTATGTCTACTCGCGCGCCGCGCTGACTGCCGCCTACCAGGCCTACGCCGCAGCGTGCCAGGGGCGCCGCGCGCGCGTGCAGTACGCCATGAAGGCCAACTCGAACCTGGCCGTGCTGCAGGTTTTCGCCAGGCTCGGCGCGGGCTTCGACATCGTCTCCGGTGGCGAGCTGCAGCGCGTGCTGGCAGTGGGCGGAGATCCGCGCAAGGTGGTGTTCTCGGGGGTGGGCAAGACCGCTGCCGAGATGGAACTGGCGCTGACGCACGATGTGCTGTCGTTCAATGTCGAATCGATCCCCGAGCTGGACCGCCTCAATGCCGTGGCCGGCCGGCTGGGCAAGCGCGCGCGCGTATCGCTGCGCATCAATCCGGATGTGGATGCCAAGACGCATCCATATATCTCCACCGGGCTGAAGGGCAACAAGTTTGGCGTGGCGTTCGAGGACGTCCTGCCCACCTACCGCGCCGCCGCGGCGCTGCCCCACCTGGAAGTGGCGGGTATCGACTGCCATATCGGCTCGCAGATCACCGAGGTGGCGCCCTACCTGGAAGCGCTGGACAAGGTGCTGGACGTGGTGGAAGCGCTCGAACGCGAAGGCATCAAGCTCGAGCACATCGACGTGGGCGGTGGCCTTGGCATCACCTATGACGATGAAACGCCGCCGGAAATTACCGGCTTTGCCCGCACGTTGCTGGACCGCGTGGCCGAGCGCGGCCACGGCCATCGCGAGGTACTGTTCGAGCCGGGCCGCTCGCTGGTGGGCAACGCCGGCGTGCTGCTGACCCAGGTCGAGTTCCTCAAGCCGGGCACCGCCAAGAACTTCTGCATCGTCGATGCGGCCATGAACGACCTGGCCCGCCCCGCCATGTACGAGGCCTATCACCGCATCGAACCCGTGCAACTGCGCGAGACGGCGCAAGCCGCGGCGCTGACCTACGACGTGGTGGGCCCCGTGTGCGAATCCGGCGACTGGCTTGGCCGCGATCGCGCGCTGGCGGTGCAGCCGGGCGACCTGCTCGCGGTGATGTCGGCCGGCGCCTATGGCTTTGTCATGAGCTCCAACTACAACACCCGCCCGCGCGCGGCCGAAGTGATGGTCGACGGCGACGACGTGCACCTGGTGCGCGGCCGCGAGCGCGTGGAAGACCTGTTCCGCGACGAGCGCCTGCTGCAAGGCTAAGCGCCCGCCCAGCCCCGTGCCCGGCAGCGTCCTGATCCTTGGCGGGCACGACTATCGCTATGCCAACGGCAGCAGGCTGCCCAAAGCCGTGCCGCCACGCCATCCGGCCGGGCGTGAGATCACGCTCTATCTCTGACGCGCCCTCAGCGCCCTGGCTTCTGTGCCACGGGCTTGCGCCACCACCAGGCACGCATCGCCAGCAGTCCGAACACCACCGCGGCGTAGATCGAGACCGTGCCGAAATCATGCTTGCCGGCCTTGTGCCACCAATAGTGCATGATGGCCAGCACGGCGACGGCGTACACGGAACGGTGCAGCCATTGCCACCGCTTCCCGCCCAGGCGCTTGACCATGGCATTGGCGGAGGTTGCCGTCAGAGGAATCATCAGCACGAAGGCGGCAAAACCCACCGTGATGAACGGCCGCTTGGCGATATCCTTGACCATGTACGCGACATCGAAGCCACGGTCCACGCCAAGCCACAGCAGGAAATGCTGCAGCGCGTAGAAGAAGGCGAACAGCCCGAGCATGCGCCGCAAGCGAATCAGCCAGTTCCAGCCTGTGAGACGGCGCAGCGGCGTGACCGCCAGCGTGACGCACAGCATCACCAGGGTCCAGGTACCGGTCGAGCGCGTGACGAACTCCAGCGGATTGGCGCCGAACTGGTCGGTAAAGCCGAGGTATAGCAAGCGCAGGAACGGCAGCATGGCAAGCAGCCACACGGCCAGCTTGACCGTGCGCACGCGCCCTGGCGTGAGCGTCGCGAGACCAGGCTGCCCGCTCGCCCGCGCCGGGCGTGCGCCGGCGGCCGGTCCGCCCGGGCGCGGCGGTGAGAGATCCTGGGGGGCCATCAGAAGAACTTCCTCAGGTCCATGCCCTGGTACAGCGACGCCACTTGCTGGCCATAGCCATTGAAAGGCAGCGTCTTGCGCTTGGGCGCGAACAGCGCGCCAAAGCCGCCGCCCTTGTCTTCGCCGATGCGGCGCTCCGTGGCCTGGCTCCAGCGGGGATGGTCCACGTCCGGATTGACATTGGAATAGAAGCCGTACTCCTGTGCCGCAGCCAGGTTCCAGCTGGTGCTGGGCTGCTTGTCGACAAAGCGGATCCTGACGATGGACTTGGCGCTTTTGAAACCATACTTCCAGGGGACCACCACGCGCACCGGCGCACCGTTCTGGTTGGGCAACACCTCGCCGTAGAGGCCAAAGGCCAGCAAGGTCAGCGGATGCGTCGCCTCGTCCATGCGCAGGCCCTCGGTGTAAGGCCAGTCCAGCACGCGGGCGCTGACGCCAGGCATCTGCTTCTTGTCGTTGAGCGTGACGAATTCCACGTACTTCGCGCCGGCTTGCGGCTCAACGCGGCGAATCAGTTCGGCCAGGGAATAGCCGCTCCAGGGAATCACCATCGACCAGCCTTCGACGCAGCGCAGCCGGTAGACCCGCTCTTCCATCGGCATCAGGCGCACCAGCTCGTCGATATCGTAGACCTTGGGCTTCTTCACCAGGCCTTCGACGGCAACCTGCCATGGACGCGTGCGCAGCGTACCGGCGTTGCGCGCGGGGTCCGACTTGTCGGTGCCGAACTCGTAGTAGTTGTTGTACGTGGTGACGTCCTCGTACGGCGTGCGCTTTTCCGTCACTACGTAGGCATTGTTGGGCGGGGCCGGCAGCTTCTGGCCGTGTGGGGCCTGGGCCAGCGCATCGCGCGCGAACCACGGGGCCAGCGTGCTCCCGGCAGCACCCGCGGCCGCCATGGCCAATAGGCTGCGACGCGACTCGAACACACCGCGCGGGGTGATCTCGCTGGCAGCAATATCGTCGCCGCGCAGCCACTTGGGAGAGGGAATCAGCATCGATGTTCCTCGTTGCATGCCATGGGTAAGAATCGATCCGCCGTTCGTGCCTGGCCCTTGATGGCCCGCTTGCACAATTGGACTCCGGCTTGAGTCGGATGGCGCATGCGAATCCTGACATCTTTTTTTGCCTGGGCGCCACGCCTGCGCCGGGGGCCTTTATCAGGCAGGGGGCCCGGCCGGGCCGGACAGCATGGCTGGCGGCCTCAGCCGCCTTGGTATTGCCGGTAGACGGACTGCGCCAGCGCCAGCAGCGGCGCCCTCTCAAGCGGTCCGGCCAGCGCGAAGCCGATATCCCGGTCCACCCAATAGAAAGCCATGGTGCCGGCGGCGGCGGCCGGACGATCTCCCGGACCCGTGCTCATCCGCTCCAGCCGGAAGCCTGTGTCCGGCGTATCCCGTGCCATGTGCCGTAACTGCAGCGACAATCGGGTTCCATCGTCGGTCTCATACATCAGGATGGCCGACGGCCCGCCCTCGGCGACGCCCAGGCGCCCGCCAATCAGGTGGAATCCCTGGGCACGCAGATCGGGGACCCGCAAGGGCGCGCCAAGCCGCTTTGATAGCCAGGCCACCAGATGGGCTTCATCGGTAGCGGCCACCTCGACCGGATGGCGCACTTCAGGTGCGTAGACCACGTGGCTGGCCAGCGCTTCGCGCGCGAAGCGCTCCACCGAGGGGACGCGCGCCGCCAGGGTGTCCGTGCGCCCATGGGCGAACCAGCCGATCGCGCCGCCCAGAGCCAGCGAAGCCATGCTGGCCGCCAGTGCCATGCCCCACCCCGCCGGGCCGCGCACCCGATCAGCGGCGCCGCCGCGCAGCCGGGGCGGAAGCGCATTCAGCGGCACAGGTTCATTGAGCACGCCGTCGAACGCAGCATGCAGTTCGCTTGCCTGCCGCCGCCAGCTACCGACCTTCTCTCCGGCATCGGGATGGGCGGCCAGGTACGCCTCCACCTCGGCACGGCGGGCGGGATCCAGCTGGCCATCGGCGTAGGCGTGGAGATCGGCTTCGTTGACTGGGGACATCATTTGACTCGCTGCAGTCCGGCCGCCCGGCCGGAGGCCTGCGGGTTCGCCTCGGACGCTCCGTCCATCAGCAGGCGCATCTGCTCGCGGGCGCGTGCCAGGCGGGACATCACCGTGCCCACCGGCACCTCCAGCACCTGCGCCGCCTCGGCATAGGTGAGTTGCTCCAGGCCGACCAGCAGCATGACCGCGCGCTGGGCTTCGGGCAAGCGAGCCAGCGCCCGTACCAGGTCCAGGCGCAAGGCGGGCTCTGGCGCAGCACTGGGTACGTCGGGAAGCGTGTCGGTGAAGGTCACAAGATCGGCACGCCGGTACGCATTGATGCGCAGCCGGTGCATCATGGTCAGCAGCCAGGACAGCAGGCCATCCGCGCCGTCGCCCCACCAGGCGCCGGCGCGCAGCCGGAAGCGCCAGCGGTAGCGCAGCGCGCGTTCCAGCGTGTCCTGCACCAGGTCGTCGGCCGATGCCGCATCCCCGGTCAGGCCACGGGCGTGGCGCCGCAGGCGCGGCGCCAGCGCCACCAGTTGGCGGTCGAAGCCGTCCATGCCGTCAGGCTGCCCGCACCCGGATCAGGGAGCGGCCACGTGCCAGACGTTGTTGAAGTTATCGCCCATGCGGTCACCCGGTTTGGCATCCTTGGCGAAACGATAGAGCGGCTTGCCGCGATAGGCCCACTGCTTGGCGCCGTCGTCACGAGTGATGACGCTGTAGTCCCCCGTGGGGCTGGTGCCGGGCGCCGCCATCAGGGGCGGCCAGTTGGTGGCGCAGGGACCGTTGCAAGCGCTCTTGCCACCCGCGTCACGGTCGAAGGTGTAGAGCGTCAGGCCCTGGGGATCGGTCAGCGCGCCGCCGGCGACTTTCACCGTGGGCGGCATATTGCCCGCACTGCTGCCACCCATGCCGCCCATGCCAGAACAGGCAGACAGCAGCACTGCGGCAGACGCCAGCGCGAGAACAGCGGGACGGGACAGCGATGCGAGGGAAGCGGCTGCGAAGGGACGGGAAAGGGCCATGATGTCGATCTCCATGCGATGCGGCACCGCCAGCCGGCACCGTCCCTTCAGTAAACACCGAATGTGACGGCTTTATTCCATCTGGACGAAAAAAAACCTGCCGCGTCGGACCGACCGGGCAGGTTTTTCTTATTGCGGCGCAACATCCGGATCAGAGTTCGCCGTAGCTATGCAGGCCCGAGAGGAACATGTTGACGCCCAGGAAGGCGAAGGTCGTGACCAGCAAACCCACCAACGCCCACCAGGCCGCCATGGTGCCGCGCAAACCCTTCATCAGGCGCATGTGCAGCCAGGCCGCATAGTTCAGCCAGACAATCAGCGCCCAGGTTTCCTTCGGGTCCCAGCTCCAGTAGCCGCCCCACGCTTCCGCCGCCCAAAGCGCGCCCAGGATGGTGGCGATGGTGAAGAAGGCAAAGCCCACCGCAATCGCCTTGTACATCACATCGTCGAGCACTTCGAGCGAGGGCAGGCGCTCGGCCAGGATGCCACGCTCCTTGAGCAGGTAAGCCACCGAGACCATCGCGGCCAGGGCGAAGGTGCCGTAGCCGATGAAATTGGCCGGCACATGGATCTTCATCCACCAGCTCTGCAAGGCTGGGACCAGC
This sequence comes from Burkholderiaceae bacterium 16, assembly GCA_000955785.1. Lineage (GTDB taxonomy): Bacteria > Pseudomonadota > Gammaproteobacteria > Burkholderiales > Burkholderiaceae > Cupriavidus. Next base: position 30,830 of record JYOD01000050.1, on the reverse strand, counting down.
GGCTGGATCTCGCTCGCATCGCGGCTGACCGTGTACCACAGCAGGAAACCGACCGCCGCCGACACCACCAGCATCACGAACGGCCCAAGCGCGCGGGTCTGGTAGCGGCCTTCGTAGTAGAGGTAGAACAAAGAAGTGATCAGCGTGAACAGTACAAATACTTCGTACAGGTTCGAGATAGGAATGTGGCCGATGTCGGCGCCGATCAGGTAGGACTCGTACCAGCGCACCAGCATGCCGGTGAAGCCCAGCACCACTGCGGCCCACGCCATCTTGCTGCCGATCTGCAGCCCGGTCTCCGAGCGCGCCAGCAGGCCGCCCCAATAGAACAGGGTGGACAGGAACACCAGCGCACTCATCCACAGGATGGCCGACTGGCTCGACAGGAAGTATTTGAGGAAGAACGCCTGCTCGGCGCGCGGCAGCTGGCCCTGGTAGAGCTGGATCGCGAACAGCGACAGCACCGCCAGCAGCACCATCAGCAACCGCACCGGCTTCCAGTGCCATCCCAGCAACGCAAAGGTGGGTACCGCTGCGATCAGCACGCCTTTGTCGTAGACGTTCATCCACTCGCCGTAGCGTGCCAGCGCGAAGCCCGCGCCCGCTGCCAGCAGCAAGGCAAAGACCCAGTCGACCCAGCCCAGCCGGCGAAGGAACGGCGGCTCCAGGTAGGCCTGCTCCGCACCACCGGCACCTCCGGCGGGAGCCGGGCTCGCCTGCATGGGCGGCCTGGCCTGATTCACATTCGAGGACATATTGGTTCCTGCTTAATTGCCGGCCGCGTTCAATGCGTGGCCGGATCCGGCGCGCCCTTGCCGGCCGCGTCGAGATTGCCGGCGGCTCGGCCTACATCGTCGCGCAGAGCGACAAATTCCTTCTCGAAATCCAGTGTACGCCGCTGCGTGGACATGGCCATCAACACATGGCTGGCAGCACCGCCGCCCTCGCTTCCGGCCGATCCGCCGGCAGGGTCCCGGACCCACAGCCAGACGCGGCGATCGCGGATGTAGAACATCGAGAACACGCCCAGCACCAGCAGCAGACAGCCAAGATACACGATGTTCTTCCCTGGTGCACGGGTCATCTGGAACACGCTGGCCTTCACCTCGGTGAAGTCGTCGAGCTGCAGGAAAACCGGCGCGGTGTAGAAGAAACTGTCGGATAGCGCATTGATGGCCTGCTGCAAGAAAGCGCCGCTCTGGACACTATTCGGCACCACCGGCAACTTATCCTGCGCGCGCGCCAGCTGCCAGAGTTCCCACATCGAGCCGTTGAGGATCTTCAGCAGCACGTCGGCGGCCTTCTGCTGCTCGGCCTGCGGCACGGACTTTTCCAGGAAGGCGGCGATTGCCGTGAAGCCGCCAGGCGGCGCTTGCGGATTGCTTCGTGCGGCGCCAGCGAAGAGATCAAGCGCGCGCAGGGCGCTCTCGGCAAGCTGGCCGCGCAACACCTCGCGATCCTCGCCCGGCATCGAGGCCAGGGCAAAGCGGCGTGCGGCTTCGGCCCGCAGCGCGCGGTCCTGCAGCGCGGCGCGCAGGCGCATCCAGTCGGCTACGCTGTTCTGCTCGTCGGCGGGGATGCGCAGGTAACGGAACGGTTCGCTGGGCGAATCGCGCATGCCGGCAAGGAAGACCGACTGCCCATCGATCTGCACGGGCACCATGTAGTTGTTGAACTCGCGCGCCTGGCCGTTGCGGTCGCGCAGCTTGTACTGCACCGACGGACCCACGTTGCGCAGTTCCTTCGCGCGATCTGGATTGACCGCCGAGCCCAGGTGGGATTCCAGCTTCTCGTTGAGCGATTTGCGCGCCACGCCGCGGGCATCAGGCTTGCCCGACGCGTCGGTGACGTTCTCGATATTCATCAGGCGGAAATCGCTGAACTCGACCGTCAGCCCCTCGGTGTCGGCGGCGCTGCCCGTGCCGGTCAGCGGCGAGTTGGCGCCCACCGTACCGGCGAAGGTGAAGGTCTTGTCATTGCCGCCCTGCATCGGGTAGCCGACGAACTTCAGCTTGGAGCCGCCATCCTCGAAACTCGACTGGTAGATGGCAATGCCGTCCACCACCAGCGGTTCGTTGACCTTGACCGTGGCTTCGGTCTTGCGGCCAGTGGTGCGGTCGGTGATGACCACATCGGAGGCGAACAGCTTGGGCATGCCGGTCGAGTAATGCTCGACGGTAAATTTCTTCAGCGTGATATTGAACGGCAGGTCCTGCACCAGCGCACCGTCCGAGATATTCAGGATGGCAGTGGAGACGGTCGCGCCTTCGGGCACGAAGGCATTGCCGCGAAAACCGGGATTGTTGACCGACAAGCGATGCTGCGGCGGAATGTCGCTGATCACGGCATTCCCGGTAATCGGACTCTTGCCGCCAAACCACATCTGGGCACGGATCAGCATGTCGCCGTCGAGCAGGCCACCGATGCAGATCACCACGATGGCGGTGTGCGCCAGGATGTAGCCCAGCTTGTTAACCGCGCCCGCCTTGGCCGCCAGCAAGGTGGCGCCTTCATGGGGCACGGTCTTGATGCGATAACCGCGATTGGCCAGCAGCGCAGTGAGCCGCGTCACCGCATCGGCGCGCGGGCGCCCTGCATCGAACTCGGCGCGGTGATGGAAGGCACGCAGGCTGCGCTCGCGTACGTGGTCCTTCCACGAACGCATGTCCTTGATCATCTTGGGCGCGTTGCGCGTCAGGCACAGCGAGGTGGAGACCACCAGGAAAGCCAGGATCAGCAGGAACCACCAGGAGCTGTAAACCTTCTGCAGCGACAGCGTGTGGAACAGGTCGGCCCAGAAGGGGCCGAACTGGTTGACGTAGTTGGGATAAGGCTCGTTCTGCTTGAGTACCGTGCCGATCACGCTGGCGATCGCGATGACCGTCAGCAACGCGATGGCGAAACGCATCGAGGACAGCAGTTCCACCGCGTCGCGCAGCAAGCGGTGAGAAGTCTTCAGGTGCAGTCCTGACGTAGAAGCGGTCGACATGTGCAGTGGGGCCCTCGGCCTTGAAATGAAAAAGGGTGGACATGCTTGCGCAGGCCACCCTCTTCGATTGTTGCCGCGCTGCCTGGCTGCACCCCTGCGGTCCACCTCGCAACGGCGAGGCCCGCGTGGGCGCTCCGGCTACCCGGCGCTGAACGACTTAGCGAATCCCTGCGACGTAGTCGGCCACGGCCTTGATCTCGGCATCCGACATCTTGGCGGCAATGGTGGTCATCACGGGATTGTTCTTGCGGGTGCCCTGGCGGAACGCGACCAGTTGCGCCTCGGTGTATTCAGACCATTGTCCGCCGATGCGCGGATACTGGGCCGGGATGCCGGCGGCGGTGGGGCCGTGGCAGGCCGCGCAAGCGGGCACGCCCTTGGCGGCGATGCCACCACGGTAGATCTTCTGGCCGGCTTCGATGGTGTCCTTGCTCTTGGCGGTGGCAGGCTTCAGGCTCTGCTTGGCCAGGTAGGCGCCGACGTCCTTCATTTCCTGCTCGGACAAGGCTGCCGCGTAGGGCGACATGATGGCGTTGCTGCGGGCCTTGGCCTTGAAGTCGTCGAGCTGCTTGTGCACGTACTCCGGATGCTGGGCGGCCAGCTTCGGATTGGCGGCGCCGCCGCTGTTGCCGTTGGCGCCGTGGCAGCTCAGGCAAGCCGGGACATTGCGATCGGGGGCACCTTGCGTGTAGAGGGTTTCGCCCTTGGCCGGATCAGCCTTTGCGGCGGCCTGCTCTGCGGCAGATGCCAGACCGGTCATGGCAGTGGCCGGCAGAGCCAGCGCCACGACAGCCAGAAGTTTCGCAATGCGGTTCATTCGCACACCTTGTCTGAATTGTTTTGAAATCCATGGGGCACGCCGTTCAGCACCCTGCCCGCGGTGAGGACGCGCATGGGCTGGTACTTTGACATCGGAAATTCACCACGACGGACCGCCAGCCCCGCTGAAGCCAAAAAACGCCCAGGCGAGAGCCGAATGGCACCGCCCCCATGCGAACGAGAGCGGCAGACCGTGCGAATATCCCGGTAGCAGGCCCAGACCCCCGGCTGGCCCTATTGCCGCTGCGCCAGGCAGGCGCTGCAACAGACCAGACCGACAGGCTTGCTACCACGATGGAACGGACACGCAGAGCTTCCTGCTCAGATAAACGCAAGGCCAAGGATGCCGCGCGTCACCTAATCGGGAGGCCGTTAACCGCGTTATTGTACAATAAATCGTGTGCCGGATAGAGGATGTGCGCGCCGCGACGCGGCCAGACGCCAGCCCCGGCCATCCAGGCGGCAACATGTGCCGCCCACCTCACTCACATCGGCGTGGTGACGCCGGCGGACCCGCCAAATGCAAGGCGGCGCCCCGCCCCCACCCGCCCCATCGCCCACGCGCATGTCCCTCCTACACCAGGCCCGCTTCTTCGTTACCGTCAACCACCTGCGCGACCTGCCTGCCACGGCGGTGCCGGAAGTGGCCTTCGCCGGGCGCTCCAATGCCGGCAAATCCACCGCCATCAACATCCTGTGCAACCAGAAGCGGCTAGCCTTCTCGTCGCGCACGCCGGGCCGCACCCAGCACATCAATTTCTTCGGGGTCGCACCGGTCAAGGCGCCGGATCCGCTGGCCTTCCTGGTCGACCTGCCCGGCTATGGCTATGCGCAGGTGTCGGGATCGGCCAAGTACCATTGGCAGACGCTGCTGAGCGACTATGTGCAGACCCGTTCGCAGCTGGCGGGCCTGGTGCTGATGATGGACGCGCGCCGGCCCTTCACCGACCTGGATTGCCAGATGGTTGAATGGTTCCTGCCCACGGGCCGACCCATTCACGTGTTGCTGACCAAGGCCGACAAACTGACCAACAGCGAAAACGCCCTGGCCCTGCGCGAAACCCGCAAGATCCTGGCCGGTTACGCCGAACAGCTCGATACGCCCGTGGCCCTGACCGCGCAATTGTTCTCCAGCCTGAAGCGCCGCGGCATCGAGGAAGCCCAGCGCGTGGTGGCAGGCTGGCTGGCGCTGCCGGAAGCACAGCCGCCCGTGGTGCCGGGCAGCGAGTCCGCCGCCGCGCCACAGGAAAAAGCAAAGCCCGACCAGCCAGCGATTGTGCAAGACACACCGCCCGACGCGGCCGCGAACTGACCTTCCAGCCCCGCTGGCCGTACCCGCCCCTGCGGGTGCGGCGCGATAGCGAACCCGCGCATCCCCACGAATCGAACAGGCAAAAAAAACCCCGTTGCAAGCAACGGGGGCGAACTTTCCCACCGGTTGAGGGTGGGTACCCGCTCAGGGAGGAGTAGCGGGGGACGCTGCATCACGCAAGCGCAACGCAGAGTGTCCGCGAGTATGATAGCGGGCGCGATCAAAAGTTTAGTTTTTCTTTCGGAGCGGTCTGCTGGATTACTCGCCAGCCACATCGCGCGCCAGCAACCCGGCAAACTTCCGCACTCCCTCAGACTCTCTCCCTCAAGCCATGTCCACTTTCCCCGAGTACCGTCCGCGCCGCATGCGCCGCGATGATTTCTCGCGCAGGCTGATGCGCGAACACCGCCTGTCGCCGGACAACCTGATCTACCCGGTATTTATCGTCGAGGGCCACAACCAGCGTGAAAGCGTGGCGTCCATGCCCGGCGTGGAGCGGCTCTCGGTCGACCTGCTGCTGCCGGTGGCGGAGGATTGCGTCAAGCTGGGCATCCCGGTCATCGCGCTGTTTCCGGTGATCGATCCGGCCCTGAAGACGCCCGACGGTATCGAGGCCACCAATGCCGACGGCCTGATCCCGCGTGCCGTGCGCGCGCTGAAAGACCGCTTCCCCGAGCTCGGTGTGCTGACCGACGTGGCGCTGGACCCCTACACCAGCCACGGCCAGGACGGCGTGCTGGACGCCGACGGCTATGTGATCAACGACGTTACCGTGGAGATCCTGGTCAAGCAGGCGCTGACACAGGCCGCGGCCGGGGTTGATATCGTAGCGCCGTCGGACATGATGGACGGGCGCATCGGCGCGGTGCGCGCCGCGCTGGAGGACGGCGGCCATATCCATACGCGCATCATGGCCTACTCGGCCAAGTACGCGTCGGCCTTCTATGGCCCGTTCCGGGATGCGGTAGGCTCGGCGGCCAACCTGGGCAAGGGCAACAAGATGACCTACCAGATGGACCCGGCCAATACTGACGAGGCCTTGCGCGAAGTGGCGCAAGACATCATGGAAGGCGCCGACATGGTGATGGTCAAGCCCGGCATGCCTTACCTGGATATCGTGCGGCGAGTGAAGGATGAGTTCCGTTTCCCCACCTACGCCTATCAGGTCAGCGGCGAATACGCGATGCTCAAGGCGGCGGCCCAGAATGGCTGGCTGGATCACGACAAGGTCATGATGGAGTCGCTGCTGGCCTTCCGCCGCGCCGGCGCTGACGGCATCCTGACCTACTTCGCGCGCGACGCTGCTCGCCTGCTCACGCGCTGAACCGGCCCGGATGCAGCTGTTAGGTTTTTCCGCCAGCCAGGTCCATCCGCTCGCCTCGCTCGACGAGGCGCGCGAGTTTCTCGCGGGCAATGCGGCGGCCCGCTTCGTCTGGGTCGATACGCCGATCGAGGAAGTCAGCGCCGCGCCGACGGCCTGGCGCGACAGCGTCCAGGCCCTGACCGGCGCCCCGGTGCTGGATCTGCACCTGATCGATGCCACCAACCCGTCGCATCCTTCGTATTTCGATACGACGCATGCCTACGACATGGTGATCTTCCGCAAGCTCACCTTCGAAACGAGCCGGCTGATTGCCGAGGCCGGCGGCGAAACGGCGGCGGCGTCCGGAACGACAGCAACTGTGGCAACCGCGGCAGCCACCGCACCGGATATGCCGACGATCTCGGGTGCCTCCACGGCTTCCGCTACGGTTTCTGCTACGGCTTCGGCTACCGCGACAACCAGCCAGCGGACCGCTTCAAAAACACAGGCTCTGGCCAAACCGCGCCGCTACCCACCAGGCTTTCTGCCTGCACTGGCCAAAATCGATACCCAGCCGGTCACTTTCTTTGTCTTCGACAATGTGCTGCTGACGGTCCGGCCCGCGCAGTCTCGCACACTCGACCAGGTACGCCAGCGCCTGCTTGAGCTATGCCAGGCGCCACGGCCGCAGTCCGCCTCGAAGACCCGGCCCAACGGGCACACCGCCGCGCTGGTACATGGCATCCGCCCGCCGACGCGCCCGGAAGACCTGATGCTGCGCCTGCTCAACGCGATGGTCGACCGCTACCTGGACCTGCGCGCGCCCCTGACGCGCCAGCTGGACCGTTGGCAACGCGCGCTGCTAAACGCCCGGCGCAGCTTCTCCAGCTGGGAAGGCTTGCTCGATGCCCGCATCGAACTGCGGCGCCTGGAGCACCTGTGCGAGGAACAGCACGATGCGCTGCAGGAATTCCGCGACAGCCTGCTCGACAACAGCTACAGCGTGCAGAGCGAAGGGACCGCAAACGCGGCAGGCCGCGACGATGCCTTGCTGGTGCGCATCAACGACGTGATGGAACACATCTCGCGCGTGCTCGCGCACGCGCGCCGGCTGGAAGACTCGATCGAGTCCGCGGTGCAGATTCATTTTTCATCGGTGGCGCATCGCACCAACCGCACCATGCGTACCCTGACGCTGATCACCGCGCTGTTCATGCCACTCACGCTGATCACCGGCATCTTCGGCATGAACTTCGAGCGCATGCCGTGGCTGCGCGAGCCGCAGGGCTTCTGGTGGTCGCTCGGGCTGATGGGGGCGGTGGTGGTAGTGCTGGCCGCGGTGTGGGGGCTGGGAGGCCGGCTGGAGAGAAGCTAGCCGACGCCTGCGCAAGCTGGGGGGTCAGGTGCTAGCTTTGGCGTCCAGGGCGCGCGCGAGCGTGTCAAGGAAACGGGCGGCGGGTTGGTAGCCGATTGCGCGAACCGGCCGCTCGCGCCCGTCAGGACCGAACAGGATGATGCCCGGCGGGCCGAACAGGCCGAAGCGCTTGAGCAGCGCCCGATCGTCGGCGTTGTTCCGGGTGACATCCGCCTGCAGCATCACCACCCCGGCAAGCCGGGCCCGCACTCGCTCGTCCTTGAACGTGAAGCGCTCCATTTCCTTGCAGCTCACGCACCAGTCCGCATAGAAGTCGAGCAGCACGGGCTTGCCCGCGGCGGCGGCCTGCGCCACGCGAGCATCGAGTTCGGCTATCGAGCGGACCCGCTCAAAGCGCACCGTGGTCGAGTCGCTGGCCGCCGCGTCTGGCGCGGTGCGACCTGCACCAAGATGCGCCAGCGGTTGCAAGGGATCCCGGCCACCGGACGCGAGCCCCACCAGCAAGATGGCTCCCGCCAGCGCGGCAAGCAGGCCCAGGCCCTTGCCCACCCTGGCCAGGCCATGCGCCTCGGGGCCAAGTGACTCGAAGGCGCTCAGGAAAACCGCGCCCACCAGCAGCAGCGCGGCCCAGCCTGCCATCAGGGCCCATGCCGGCAGCACCGGGCTGACCATCCATAGCGCCACGCCCAGCAGCAGGAAGCCGAAGAAGCGCTTGGTCATTTCCATCCATCGTCCGGCACGCGGCAGCAGGTTGCCCGCGCCCACGCCCACCAGCACCAGCGGCACGCCCATGCCGAGCGCCATCGCGAACAGCGCGCCGCCACCGGTTACGGCATCGCCGGTGCGTGCGATATAGGCCAGCGCGCCGGCCAGCGGCGCCGTCACGCACGGCCCGACGATCAGCGCCGAGATCGCGCCCATGGCCGCGGCGCCGGCCAGTTGCCCGCCCTGGCGGCGGTTGGACGAAGCGGTCAGCCGCGTTTGCCAGTGTTGCGGCAGCTGCAGCTCATAAAGGCCGAACATGGAGAGGGACAAGGCCACCATCAGCAGTGCGAATGCCGTCAGCACCCATGGCGACTGCAGCGCGGCGGACAAGCCCTCGCCAAGCAGGCCGGCCGCCACGCCAACAGCGGTGTAAACGACCGCCATGCCTAGCACATACGACAGCGACACCAGCAAAGCGCGGCCGCGCGTGACGTGCTCACCCACCACGATCGATGACAGGATTGGCACCATGGGCAGCACGCACGGCGTAAAGGTCAGGAGCAAACCGAGGCCGAAGAACAGCGCTGCGATCACGGCGAGGTTGCGACTGGCCAGCGCGCCGGCAATGCGGTCGTTCTCGTCAGCAGGCCCAGCCACTTGGGCAGGGGAGGGGCCGGCAGATGCCGCCGCCTCGGCCGCGTCGCGGCTTTCGGCGGCCGGGCCGCTGCCGATGCTGCTGGAATCCGCCGGCGCCCGCTTGCCGAACAACCCGTCGAGCACACCGCCACCGACCTTGAAAACGCTCTCCATCGGGGGATAGCACAGGCCCTTGTCGGCACAGCCCTGGGAAGTCACCACCAGCGACCATTTGCCGTCCGCCGGCGCGGACGCCACCGGTACGCGGATAGTCACGCCACCATGATAGGTTTCCATCTCCTTGCCGAAAGTCTCGTCGAACTTGACCTTGCCCGGCGGGAATACCGGAGCGCCAAGCTTGACGGAAGCCGGCTGCGCGGCGAAGGCAAAGCGCTCGCGGTAGAGGTAGTAGCCGTCGGCTACATCGAAGCGCACTTCGATGGTCTGCGCGTCGACCTGGCGCGCCGCGAAACGGAAGGCCTGGTCCGGCGGCAAGAAGTCGTCGGCGGCGGCGTGCGCGGCACCGCCGAGGCACAGCCACAATGCGGCGAGCAGCAAGATCAGGAGCCGCGCTGCGGCACTATGCCGCACTGCCCCCGCTGCCGACCCGCAGCCCAAAGCGCCCGACATCACTCCGAAACCCATGCCCCATCCTTGAATTGTCATTCGTCGTATCCGTACCTCGAACGCCTCGCGGCGCTGGTTTCCGCCGCAGCACCCATTAGCCACCGAAGGACGGCCATCCTTGCGTGTGCTTACGCGCTGTCATCGTCAGCATCTGGCGTCCGCGTCTCTTGCGCCACCCACGCCAGGTAAGGCGCAAAGCCTGCCACAACCGGCAATGCCACGATCTCCGGCACCTCATAGGGGTGCGCCAGGCGAATCGCGGCTTCAAGCGCCGTATAGCGATCCTGCGTAGTCTTGATCAGCAGCGGCCATTCCCGGGTGGTTTCGATTCCGCCACGCCACCAGTACTCGGACTCACATGGCGCCAGCCGGTTCACGCAAGCTGCCAGCCTGGATTCCAGCACTGCGCGGGTCATACGTGCGGCGGATTCGGCATCGGGCAGCACCGTCATTACCAATAGCGTCTCGCTCATCGCGCTTTCCTCATAAACCTGGCCCGGAAAACAAAAGAGCCAGGCATGCAGCCTGGCTCGATTGTAAGCGGTGTCCGTGTGGGTCGCCGCGACCAGTAGTCGCAGGCGGCCGGGACGATATCGACCTTATTCGCCTGCTTCTTCAGCCGGCGCTTCGGTGATTTCCGGACGATCCACCAGTTCGACCAGCGCCATCGGTGCGTTGTCGCCCTGACGGAAACCGAACTTCAGGATACGGGTGTAACCGCCCGGGCGTGCGTTGTAACGCGGGCCCAGTTCGTTGAACAGCTTGGTAACCATGTCGCGGTCGCGCAGACGGGCGAAAGCCAGGCGGCGGTTGGCAACGGTGTCCTTCTTGGCCAGCGTGATGAGGGGCTCGACAACCTTGCGCAGTTCCTTGGCCTTGGGCAGGGTGGTCTTGATCAGCTCGTGCTGGAACAGCGAGTTGGACATGTTGCGCAGCATCGCGAGACGGTGCGACGAGGTGCGGTTCAGTTTCCGCAAACCATGACGGTGACGCATGATGATTCCTTTATTACAATGTTTGACCAGCTCTTCTATCGCTCGGCCGGGATGCTCCCCGGTTCGGCGCGGGCCGGTAGTCTATTGGAGCGGCCGGCACATGCCGGTCGCCGGGATTACCGGCGCGGCAACGGGACCAGCCCGCCGCCGCGCCAGGCAAATTACTTCTCCAGCCCTGCGGGCGGCCAGTTCTCAAGCTTCATGCCAAGGGTCAGGCCACGCGAAGCCAGCACTTCCTTGATTTCATTGAGCGACTTGCGACCCAGGTTCGGGGTCTTGAGCAGCTCATTCTCGGTACGCTGGATCAGGTCGCCGATGTAGTAAATGTTTTCGGCCTTCAGGCAGTTGGCCGAACGCACGGTCAGCTCCAGGTCATCGACCGGGCGCAGCAGGATCGGATCGATCTGCGGCGTACGGCTCGAAGCGGCTTCCGCCGACGACTCGGTGCCTTCCAGCGCGGCGAACACCGACAACTGGTCGACCAGGATGCGCGCCGATTGACGAATCGCTTCTTCGGGCGAAATCACGCCGTCGGTTTCGATGTTCATCACCAGCTTGTCGAGGTCGGTACGCTGTTCCACACGCGCCGATTCGACTGCGTACGAAACGCGGCGCACCGGCGAGAACGAAGCGTCCAGCACGATGCGGCCAATGACCTTGCCCGCTTCGTCGCCGAACTTGCGCACGTTGCCCGGCACATAACCACGGCCTTGTTCGACCTTGATCTGCATATCGAGCTTGCCGCCGGCCGACAGGTGAGCGATCACGTGGCCGGGGTTGATGATCTCGACATCGTGCGGCAGCTCGATATCGGCGGCCGTCACAACGCCTTCGCCTTCCTTGCGCAGCGAGACCGTGACTTCGTCGCGGTTGTGCAGCTTGAAGACCACACCCTTCAGATTCAGCAGCAGGTTGACTACGTCTTCCTGCACGCCATCGATGGTGGAGTACTCATGGACCACCCCAGCGATCGTGACTTCGGTCGGGGCATAACCGACCATCGACGACAGCAGCACGCGACGCAGGGCGTTACCGAGCGTATGGCCATAGCCACGCTCGAACGGCTCCATCACGACCTTCGCGTGATGGTCGCCGAGCGGCTCCACGGCAATAATTTTAGGCTTGAGTAGTGCTGTTTGCATTAGGTTGTCCTTTTCAATACCCTCGGCTCGTTACACCGATAAGGCTGACGTTTGGAACCTGAAAATCCCATCGCACGATGGGCAATAAGCCCGACGCGCGGCAGCGCGTCGGGCTGAATGTGAAGCTTGGCGGGAAACGCAAGCCCCTGGCCGTTCGATGGTGTCGGTCAGAATTCGAGTGATTAACGCGAATACAACTCGACGATCAGGCTTTCGTTGATGTCACCCGAGATATCGGCGCGATCCGGCACTTGCTTGAATGTGCCTTCGAACTTCTTCGCGTCCACGGCAACCCATGCCGGGAAACCCGATTGCTCAGCCAGCGACAGCGCTTCGGCGATACGGACTTGCTTCTTCGACTGCTCACGGATGGTGATGACGTCACCAGCCTTGACTTGCGCCGACGGCACGTTCAGGGCTTGACCGTTCAGCAGGATCGCCTTGTGCGACACCAGCTGGCGCGCTTCAGCGCGGGTCGAGCCAAAGCCCATGCGGTACACGACGTTGTCCAGGCGCGATTCCAGCAGTTGCAGCAGCTTCTCGCCGGTGTTGCCCTTGCGGCGGTCGGCTTCAGCGAAGTAGCGGCGGAACTGGCGCTCGAGCACGCCATAGATACGCTTGACCTTCTGCTTTTCGCGCAGTTGGTTGCCGTAGTCGGAGGTGCGTGCACCCGAGGTGCGGCCGTGCTGGCCCGGCTTGCTGTCCAGCTTGCACTTGTCTGCAAGCGAGCGGCGTGCGCTCTTCAGGAACAGGTCGGTACCTTCACGGCGGGAGAGTTTGGCCTTCGGGCCGATATAACGTGCCACTTTATCTTCCTTCCTGATCGATCGCGGCGCCTTGTTTGACGCGCCGCGAGTCCGCCTTCTCCGCCCGTTTGAGGGACGCGTGAGTGGCAGACGGTGGGCTTATCCAGCGCATTCCCCGAAAGGACACGCGCAAAAGCATATGACTGACTACTTGCACCAGGCGACAGACCAGCAGGCCAATCGCCAGACACAAAAACGCAAAACGAAAACCTGCCGCAAAGCATATGCAGCAGGTCAACGTGCGATGTTACCACACCGGGCAGAGGGCGAGGAAGACCTCACCCACGGCCCGGGTATCACACCGGCGCTTAGATCCGACGACGCTTGGGCGGACGGCAGCCGTTGTGCGGCACTGGCGTCACGTCTTCGATAATCGAGATCTTGATGCCGAGCGCGTTCAACGCGCGCACAGCCGATTCACGGCCAGGGCCGGGGCCCTTGATGCGCACGTCCAGGTTCTTGATACCCTGGTCTTGCGCCACGCGACCGGCGTTCTCTGCAGCAACCTGAGCTGCGAAGGGCGTCGACTTACGCGAACCCTTGAAGCCCTGGCCACCCGAGGTTGCCCATGCCAGGGCATTGCCCTGACGGTCGGTGATCGTGATGATGGTGTTGTTGAACGAAGCGTGGACGTGCGCAATGCCGTCGGCAACGTTCTTCTTGACCTTCTTACGCGCGCGCTGGGCGGCGTTATTCGGACCTTTTGCCATTAGTTTCTTCCTCTGCCTTCGGCTTTACTTCTTCAGAGCCACGCCGGCCTTACGCGGACCCTTGCGGGTACGGGCGTTGGTGCGGGTGCGCTGACCGCGCATCGGGAGACCCCTGCGGTGACGGACGCCACGATAGCAACCAAGGTCCATGAGACGCTTGATGTTCATCGTGGTTTCACGACGCAGGTCACCCTCAACCGTGGCCTTGGCTACTTCGTCACGAAGCTTTTCCAGGTCGCCGTCGGTCAGGTCCTTGACCTTCTTGTCAAAGGGAACGCCGGTGGCCACGCAAATCTTGCGGGCGCGCGAGCGGCCGATACCGTAAATAGCCGTCAGGCCAATCTCGGTATGCTTATGGTTCGGGATGTTAACCCCTGCGATACGTGCCATTCGTCAATCCTCTTTCCGATTAGCCTTGGCGTTGCTTGTGGCGGGGATCCGACGAGCAGATCACGCGCACGACACCGTTGCGCTTGATAACTTTGCAGTTGCGGCAAATGCGCTTAACAGAAGCCAGCACTTTCATGATTTTCCTCTTCCTTCAATTCCTGTTCGCTTCACTTCGTCCGAAAGACGATGCGCGCGCGTGACAGATCATATGGGGTCAGTTCAACCGTCACCCGATCACCCGGAAGAATCCGGATGTAGTTCATTCGCATCTTGCCGGAGATATGGCCCAGCACCACATGGCCGTTTTCCAGCTTGACGCGGAACGTCGCGTTGGGGAGGTTTTCCAGGACCTCCCCCTGCATCTGGATGACGTCGTCTTTTGCCATACCTAGCCTGTACCGACCCGGCTTCAGCGCAAGGTCAGATTACCCTTGAAATTCGCTTTCTTCAGCAGGGACTCATATTGCTGCGACATGACATAGGACTGGACCTGGGCCATGAAGTCCATCGTGACGACCACGATGATCAGCAACGAGGTTCCGCCAAAATAGAACGGAACGTTCCAGCGCAGTACCAGGAATTCCGGCAACAGGCAGACCAGTGTGATGTAGATCGCACCAGCCAGCGTCAGACGGACAAGAATCTTGTCGATGTAGCGCGTCGTCTGCTCGCCCGGACGAATGCCCGGAATGAAGGCACCGCTTTTCTTCAGGTTGTCCGCGACTTCCCGGCTGTTGTACACAAGAGCCGTATAGAAGAAGCAGAAAAATATAATTGCAGCAGCGTACAGCAGGATGTAGACCGGCTGTCCCGGCGACAGCGTCGCAGCCAGGTCCTTGATGAACCGGCCGGCAGCGCTCGTCGAGTCAGACGTGAACCAGCCCGCGATGGTCGCCGGGAACAAGATGATCGACGATGCGAAGATCGGCGGAATCACCCCTGCCATGTTCAGCTTCAGCGGCAGGTGCGACGATTGACCGCCATACACCTTGTTGCCGACCTGACGCTTGGCATAGTTCACCAAGATCTTGCGCTGGCCACGCTCAACAAACACCACGGCGAAGGTAACACCGGCGATGATTGCCACGATCAGGATCGAAGCAATGATGCTCATGGAACCAGTGCGAACCAGTTCGAAGAGCCCGCCGATCGCGTTGGGCAAGCCCGCTGCGATACCGCCGAAGATGATGATCGAGATACCGTTGCCCAGACCCCGCTCGGTGATCTGCTCACCCAGCCACATCAGGAACATCGTACCGGTCACCAGCGTGATCACTGCCGTCGCCCGGAACATCAGGCCCGGATCGATCACCAGACCAGGCTGAGATTCCAGCGCGACCGCAATCGACAGCGCCTGGAAAGTGGCCAGAACCACCGTGCCGTAGCGCGTGTACTGCGTGATCTTGCGTTGACCCGCCTGCCCTTCCTTCTTCAACGACTCCAGCTGCGGCAGCACGATCGTCAGCAATTGCATGATGATCGACGCCGAGATGTACGGCATGATGCCGAGCGCGAAGACGGTAAAGCGCGACAGTGCACCGCCCGAGAACAGGTTGAACATCCCGAGGATGCCACCTGACTGACTCTGGAAAAGCTTCGCAAGCTGTTCCGGATCGATTCCCGGCACCGGAATATGCGCTCCGATGCGGTACACGATCAAGGCCAGCACCAGGAACATCAGCCGGCGCTTTAGGTCGCCGTACTTCGCCGTGTTCTTGGCTTGCGTGCTTGCATTGGGTTTCGCCGTGGCCAAACGATGCTCCGACTGTGACTCGCCTATGCTGCGAAATCTGCTGCTAAATTACGCCGCGATCTGACCGCCGGCGGCTTCGATCGCAGCCTTGGCACCAGCGGTGGCGCCCAGACCCTTGATCGTAACCTTGCGGGTCAGCTCACCAGCCTTGATGACCTTGGCGCTCTTGGCCAGGTCAGCCACCAGGCCAGCCTGCTTCAGAACCAGCAGGTCCACCTCGGTGGCTTCCAGGCGCTCGATATCACGCAGGGTCACTTCGGCGTTGAAGGCCTTCGTCAGCGACGTGAAGCCACGCTTCGGCAGGCGACGATACAGCGGCATTTGACCGCCTTCGAAGCCGACCTTGTGGAAGCCGCCCGAACGCGACTTCTGACCCTTGTGACCACGGCCGGCAGTCTTGCCCAGGCCGGAGCCGATACCGCGGCCGACGCGACGCTTAGCGTGCTTCGAACCGTCAGCCGGTTTCAGGTTGTTGAGTTGCATCTTGCTCTCCGTGTCCCGGGACTCAGGCCAGAACCTTGACCAGGTACGAGACCTTGTTGATCATGCCGCGCACGGCGGGCGTGTCCTGCAGCTCCGACACCGAATTGATACGGCGCAGGCCCAGGCCACGGACGGTGGCGCGATGATCCTCACGCGTGCCGATCAGGCTGCGCACGAGTTGCACTTTTACGGTTTGTTGCGACATTTCGTCCGACTCCTTAACCGAGGATGTCTTCAACAGACTTGCCACGCTTTGCGGCGATCTCGCCCGGCGTGCTCATCTTTTGAAGACCGTCCAGCGTGGCGCGAACCATGTTGTACGGATTGGTCGAGCCGTGCGACTTGGTCACGACGTTGGTCACGCCCATCACCTCGAAAATCGCGCGCATCGGGCCACCAGCGATCACGCCGGTACCTTCCTTGGCGGGCATCATCAGCACCTTGGCGGCGCCGTGCTTGCCAACGACTTCGTGTTGCAGCGTGCCGTTCTTCAGCGAGACCTTGACCATCTTGCGACGGGCTTCGTCCATTGCCTTCTGAACTGCAACCGGCACTTCCTTAGCCTTGCCCTTGCCCATGCCGATGCGGCCATCGCCGTCACCAACCACGGTCAGCGCAGCGAAACCGAGAATCCGGCCACCCTTCACCACCTTGGTGACACGGTTGACCGAGATCATCTTCTCGCGGAGGCCGTCGTCGCGTTCGTCCTGCTGGACTTTTGCTTGCATTTTTGCCATGACGTATCTCTCTATGTGCGCTTAGAACTTAAGGCCGGCTTCGCGTGCTGCGTCAGCCAGTGCCTTCACGCGACCATGGAAGCGGAAGCCGCCGCGATCGAACGCAACGGTTTCCACGCCAGCTGCCTTCGCCTTTTCGGCGATGCGCTTGCCAATCAGGGTCGCGGCGGCTGCGGTAGCACCGCTGCCGGTCAGTTCCTTGCGCACTTCTGCCTCGGCGGTCGAAGCCGATGCCAGCACTTGCGTGCCGCACGGCGAGTAGACCTGGGCGTAAATATGCGAATTCGTACGGAACACGGTCAGACGGTTGATCTTCAACTCCGCGATTTTGGCGCGGGTCTGACGTGCACGGCGCAAACGAGCGTCTTTCTTGTTCATGATTGCACCCCTTACTTCTTCTTGGTTTCCTTCAGGATGACGCGCTCGTCCGAGTAGCGAACGCCCTTGCCCTTATAGGGCTCAGGCGGACGGTACGCGCGGACTTCCGCAGCCACCTGACCGACTTTCTGCTTGTCCGCACCCTTGATGATGATCTCGGTCTGCGTGGGCGTTGTCGCCGTCACGCCTTCCGGCATCGCATGGATCACGTCGTGCGAGAAACCAAGCTGGAGCTTCAGCGCAGTACCTTGCAGCTGGGCACGATAGCCCACGCCGACCAGGTTAAGCTTGCGCTCGAAACCGGCGGTTACACCCTTGACCATATTGGCCACCAGGGCGCGCATGGTGCCCTGCAGTGCGTTTGCTTCGCGCGATTCATCGACCGGAGCGAAGGTCAGCGTGTCGTTTTCGACATTGACCTTGACCAGGCTGTGAATCGGCTGCGTCAGCGTGCCGAGCGGGCCCTTAACGGAGAGCACGCCAGCCGCCACATTGACTTCTGCGCCTTTGGGCAGCGCGATGGGAGCCTTACCTACACGGGACATGGTCTACTCCTTACGCGACGTAGCAAAGAACTTCGCCGCCCACGCCAGTGGCACGTGCCTTGCGATCGGTCATCAGACCCTGGGGGGTCGAGATGATTGCGACGCCGAGGCCGTTCATCACTTGGGGGATGTCGCTGCGGCCCTTGTACACGCGCAGACCAGGCTTCGAGACGCGTTCAATGCGTTCGATGACCGGACGGCCAGCGTAGTACTTCAGACCGATGCTCAGTTGTGCCTTGCCGCCTTCTTCTTTCACGGCGTAGTCGTCGATGTAGCCTTCGTCCTTAAGGACCTTGGCGATTGCCACTTTCAGCTTCGACGACGGCATGACAACCGACACTTTCTGCACGCCTTGGGCGTTGCGGATGCGCGTCAGCATATCGGCGATAGGATCGCTCATGCTCATACTGTTTCTCCTGTAGCCTGTGCGTAATTACCAGCTGGCTTTCGTCAGACCCGGGATTTCGCCACGGAAGGCGATTTCACGGATCTTATTACGCGCCAGGCCAAACTTGCGGAAGGTACCGCGGGGACGACCGGTGATCGCGCAGCGGTTACGCTGGCGGGTCGGGTTCGCGTTGCGCGGGAGCTGCTGCAGCTCGAGACGCGCGCTATAACGCTCTTCTTCCGACTTCTCTTGGTCGTCGATAATGGCCTTGAGGGTCGCACGCTTGTCGGCATACTTTGCCACGAGCCTAGCGCGCTTCTTCTCACGTTCAATCAGAGCCAATTTAGCCACGGTTACCCCTTAATTACGGAACGGGAACTTGAATGCTGCGAGGAGTGCCTTGGCTTCCTCGTCATTCTTCGCCGTCGTCGTGATGCTGATGTTCAGACCACGCAGTGCGTCGATCTTGTCGTACTCAATTTCGGGGAAAATGATCTGCTCTTTCACACCGATGTTGTAGTTGCCACGACCATCGAACGAGCGGCCCGAAACACCACGGAAGTCACGCACGCGCGGCAGGGCCACGGTCACGAGACGATCCAGGAATTCGAACATGCGTTCGCCGCGCAGCGTCACCATCGCGCCGATGGGATAGCCCTGGCGGATCTTGAAGCCGGCGATTGCCTTCTTGGCCTTGGTCACCACCGGCTTTTGACCGGCGATCTTGGTCAGGTCGCCCACGGCCAGCTCAATGACCTTCTTGTCATTGATGGCTTCGCCAAGGCCCATGTTCAGGGTGATCTTGGTGATGCGCGGCACTTCCATGACCGACTTGAAGCCGAACTGCTCGATCAGCTTCGGAACAACCTGTTCTTTGTAAAACTCTTGCAGACGTGCTGTCATGCTCAACTCCTCTTCGTGCCCAGAATCAAGCTGCCACGACGGCACCGGTGGTCTTCAGCACGCGCACGCGCTTGCCGTCTTCCACCTTGATACCGACGCGCGACGGCTTGCCATTGGCATCCACGAGCGCAACGTTAGAAATATGCAACGGCATGACTTTGTCGATGACGCCACCAGTGGTGCCCAGCATCGGGTTCGGACGTGCGTGCTTCTTGGCAACGTTGACGCCTTCCACCACGACCTTGTCGCCGAGCATGGCTTGCACGGTGCCGCGCTTGCCCTTGTCTTTGCCGGTCAGGACGATGACTTCGTCGCCTTTACGAATCTTGTTCATGGCGGCTCCTTACAGCACTTCCGGCGCGAGCGACACGATCTTCATGAAGCGCTCGGTACGGAGTTCACGAGTCACCGGCCCGAAAATACGGGTGCCGATCGGCTCGAGCTTGGTGTTCAGCAAGACAGCGGCATTGCTGTCGAACTTGACGAGCGAACCATCAGCGCGACGCACGCCCTTGGCGGTACGCACGACGACGGCGTTGTAAATATCGCCCTTCTTCACGCGACCGCGCGGCGCTGCGTCCTTGACGGTCACCTTGATGATGTCGCCCACGCTCGCATAGCGGCGCTTGGACCCACCCAGCACTTTGATGCACAGCACTTCGCGCGCACCAGTGTTATCGGCTACTTCGAGCCGGCTTTCTGTCTGAATCATGGTGTTATCTTCCCAACTTAATCCACCGGGCAACGCCCGCCGGTCAGTCTTGGTCCCGTCAGCCCCTGGCTTTGCGCCAGCAACCGTTTGGGTTGATCAACTTTGAAGTCGGTAGTTACCAGGCGGCCTGAACATGGTTAATCAGGAGCCGCTCGGCCAGGTTCGCTTCATCGACTCGCCGGGGTGGTACAACTAAGGCGAATGCAACAAAGCGGAAGTCCAGGATTATAGCACATAACCCTGGACTCGCAAGCCAACCTAAAACCGTGTGGTTTTTTAGATGACGCGCGCAGCTTCGACCAGACGGGAAACCACCCAGGACTTGGTCCGCGACAGCGGACGCGTTTCCTGGATCTCGACCTTGTCGCCTTCCTTGTACTGGTTGGCTTCGTCGTGTGCGTGGTACTTCTTGGAACGCAGCACGTACTTGCCGTACAGAGGATGCTTGACGCGGTTTTCGATCAGGACCGTGACGGTCTTGTCCATCTTGTCGCTAACTACCCGGCCGACCAAAGTGCGGCGAAGCGACGATTCCGTTTGTGCAGTTTCAGTCATTTCGTGGTCGCCTTTTCGTTCAGCACGGTTTGCACCCGCGCTATGTCCTTGCGCACCTTCTTCAGCTGGCTGGTGTTCTGCAGCTGTTGGGTGGCCTTTTGCATGCGCAGGCTAAATTGGGCCTTCAGCAGCTCGGAGAGCTCCTGGTTCAGCCCGGCGGCATCTTTGCCGCGAAGTTCGGATGCTTTCATCCCTGCTCTCCTTACGTCCCGACCTGGCGCACCACGAAATTGGTAGCGATCGGCAGCTTGGCGGCCGCGAGGCGGAACGCCTCACGAGCCAGCTCTTCCGTCACGCCATCCATTTCGTACAGCATCTTGCCCGGCTGGATTTCTGCCACGTAGTATTCCGGATTACCCTTACCGTTACCCATACGGACTTCGGCGGGCTTCTTCGAGATCGGCTTGTCCGGGAAAATCCGGATCCAGATGCGGCCGCCACGCTTGATGTGACGGGTCATCGCACGACGTGCCGACTCGATCTGACGAGCCGTCAGACGACCACGGCCCATTGCCTTCAGGCCGAATTCGCCGAAAGACACGGCGTTGCCACGGGTAGCCTTACCCGTGTTGCGGCCTTTCTGCTCCTTGCGGTATTTTCTGCGCTTAGGTTGCAGCATCGTTATTCTCCACTCTTCGCATCTGCGCCAGGAGCGCGGCGACCTGCACCGGCACCCGCGCCACCGCGGCGGTTGCCACCCGGACGGCCGCCTTCGCCTTCACGGCGACGACCATCAGGACGACCACCCGGGCGACGACGACGCTCGTCTTGCGGCTCTTCCACCACCGGCGCGTCGTTGCGGCCGAGGTGATCACCCTTGTAGACCCACACCTTGACACCGATGATGCCGTAGGTGGTTTCTGCTTCGGAGAAGCCGTAGTCGATGTCAGCGCGCAGGGTGTGCAGGGGCACACGGCCTTCGCGATACCACTCGGTACGAGCGATTTCGATGCCGTTCAGACGACCGGCGCTCATGATCTTGATGCCCTGGGCACCGAGGCGCATCGCGTTCTGCATCGCGCGCTTCATGGCGCGGCGGAACATGATACGGCGCTCGAGCTGCTGGGTGATCGAATCGGCGATCAGCTGCGCATCGGTTTCCGGCTTGCGGATTTCCTCGATGTTCACGTGCACGGGCACACCCATGCGGCGTTGCAGCTCGGCCTTGAGCAGTTCGATGTCCTCACCCTTCTTGCCGATCACCACGCCCGGACGCGAGCTATAAATGGTGAGACGTGCATTGCGGGCGGGGCGCTCGATCACGACGCGGCCCACCGAAGCGTTCTTGAGCTTCTTCTTCAGAAACTCGCGAACTTCGATGTCTTCCTTCAGCATGCCGGCGAACTTCGTGTTGTTGGCGTACCAACGCGAAGCCCAGTTACGGCTGACGGCCAGACGGAAGCCAGTCGGATGAATCTTCTGTCCCATCGTGACTCCTTAGTTGCCGAGCGTCACAGTGATGTGACAAGTTTGTTTCTCGATGCGGTTGCCGCGGCCCTTTGCTCGTGCAGTGAAACGCTTGAGCGAGGTTGCCTTGTCGACGAAGATGGTCTTGACCTTCAGTTCGTCGATGTCGGCGCCTTCGTTGTGCTCGGCGTTGGCGATGGCCGATTCGACCACCTTCTTCACGATGACGGCAGCCTTTTTCGGGCTGAACGTCAGAACGTTGAGCGCGCGCTCGATCGGCAGACCGCGGATCTGGTCAGCGACCAGGCGCGTTTTCTGGGCGGAGATGCGGGCACCGCGATGAATCGCTTTCACTTCCATGATGGCACCTTACCTCTTCGCTTTCTTGTCAGCCGCGTGGCCCTTGAACGTACGCGTGAGCGCAAATTCACCGAGCTTGTGGCCAACCATGTTTTCCGAAACATACACCGGCACGTGTTGACGGCCGTTGTGTACGGCGATCGTCAGGCCGATGAAGTCCGGCAGAATGGTCGAGCGACGCGACCAAGTCTTGATGGGCTTCTTGTCCTTGCCGCCTGCAGCTGCTTCCACCTTTTTCAGCAGGTGGGCGTCACAGAACGGACCCTTTTTTGCGGAACGTGTCATGTCTAGGCTCCTACCTACCGATTAACGCTTGTGGCGGCGCTGCACGATCATGCTGGCAGTGCGCTTGTTGCTGCGGGTACGGTAACCCTTGGCCGGGGTACCCCACGGCGAAACGGGATCACGACCAGCAGCGGTCTTGCCTTCACCACCACCGTGCGGGTGGTCCACCGGGTTCATCACAACGCCGCGAACCGTCGGGCGGATACCGCGCCAACGATTTGCACCGGCCTTGCCGATGACGCGCAGGCTGTGCTCTTCGTTACCGACTTCACCGATGGTGGCGCGGCATTCGATGTGAACGCGACGCACTTCACCGGAGCGCAGGCGAACCTGGGCGTAGATGCCTTCACGAGCCAGCAGCACAGCGGAACCGCCTGCGGCGCGAGCGATCTGGGCGCCCTTGCCCGGCAGCATTTCCACGCAGTGGATGGTGGTACCAACCGGAATGTTGCGGATCGGCAGGTTGTTACCCGACTTGATCGCAGCTTCCGAGCCGTTCATCAGCGACTGGCCAACTACCATGCCCTTGGTGGCGATGATGTAGCGGCGCTCGCCGTCGGCGAACAGCACCAGCGCGATATTGGCGCTGCGGTTCGGATCGTATTCCAGGCGCTCGACCTTGGCGGGGATGCCGTCCTTGTCGTTGCGCTTGAAGTCGACCACGCGATAGTGGTGCTTATGACCACCGCCCTTGTGGCGGGTGGTGATATGACCGTTGTTGTTACGGCCCGACTTCTGGAATTGCTTTTCCAGCAGCGGAGCGTGGGGCGCGCCCTTGTGCAGGTTGGCGTTAACCACCTTCACCATGGAGCGACGGCCCGGGGACGTCGGCTTGGTCTTGACGAGTGCCATGATTACTTGGCCTCCGCTTCAAAATTGATTTCCTGACCCGGCTTGAGCGAAACGTAAGCCTTCTTCACGTGGTTGCGACGCCCCATGAAACGGCCAAAACGCTTTTGCTTGCCCTTTTGGTTCAGGATCTGAACGGACTGCACCTCGACCTTGAACAGCAGTTCGACCGCCGCCTTCACGTCTGCCTTGTTGGCATCGCGAGCGACTTCGAACACGACTTGTTCGTTCTTGTCGGCGACCAGGGTTGCCTTTTCGGAAACCACCGGCGCGAGCAGCACCTGCATCAAACGATGATCGTTCTTGGCTACTTGCGTCATTTCAGCAACTCCTCGATCTGCGCGACGGCTGCCTTGGTCACCAGCACCTTCTTGTAGTGCACGAGCGACAGCGGGTCAGCCTGGCGCGGCTCGACAACTGCCACGTGCGGCAGGTTGCGCGAAGCCAGGTAGAGGTTCTCGTCGAGGCTGTCGGTGATGATCAGCACCGAGTCCAGGCCCATGGCCTTGAACTTGTCGGCCAAGAGCTTGGTCTTGGGCGCATCGACGGTGAAACCGTCCACCACGTTGATACGACCTTCACGTGCGAGCTGCGAGTAAATCGAGCGCATACCGGCACGGAACATCTTCTTGTTGACCTTCTGCGTGAAGTTCTCTTCCGGCGAATTCGGGAAGATACGGCCGCCCCCGCGCCACAGCGGCGAGGAAGACATACCGGCACGGGCGCGACCCGTACCCTTCTGGCGCCAAGGCTTCTTGGTCGTGTGCTTGACCTCTTCACGATCCTTCTGCTTACGATTACCGCTGCGAGCGTTAGCCTGGTAAGCGACGACGATCTGGTGAACGAGGGCTTCGTTGTAGTCACGGCCGAAGACTTCGGGCGAAGCGTCAACGCTTGCGCCGATCTGGCCATTGTCCTGGAGGAGCTTGAGTTCCATTGATTCGCTCCTTAAGCTTTGGCTTTGGCCTTGACGGCCGGGGTAACGATAACCTTGCCGCCCTTGGAGCCGGGAATGGCGCCCTTGACCAGCAGCAGCTTGCGCTCTGCGTCGATCTTGGCGATTTCCAGGTTCTGGACGGTGCGGGTGACGTCACCCAGATGGCCGGTCATGCGCTTGCCGGGGAACACACGGCCCGGATCCTGCGCCATACCGATGGAACCCGGCACGTTATGCGAACGCGAGTTACCGTGGGTGGCACGACCCGATGCGAAATGGTGACGCTTGATGGTACCGGCGTAGCCCTTACCGATGGTCACGCCCTGGACGTCGATCTTTTGACCGACTTCGAACAGGTCAACCGACAGCGTGCCGCCGGGTTGCAGTTCGCCAGCCTTAGCGGCATCGATGCGGAATTCGCGGATGATTTCACCAGCTTCAACACCAGCTTTGGCAAGGTGACCTGCCAAAGGCTTGGTGACGCGGCTAGCGCGGCGTGCGCCGAAAGTGACTTGAACCGAGGTATAACCGTCGGTCTCGTCCGTCTTGATTTGTGTCACGCGGTTGTCGCCGACCTCGACCACGGTAACGGGAATTGAATCGCCGTCATCCGTGAAAATACGGGTCATGCCAACCTTGCGACCTACAAGGCCAAGGCTCATGGTTTGCTCCATTCCCAGCTGCGATTGGCCGGGGCTGATTGATACACGAAAACAGTGTTTGCAGTGCGGGGCTTGCGCTGAAGAAGACTGCGCGCGGCCAAGCTGGCCAGCCCACTACCCATAGACAAACGGGTAGCTTTACACTATATCGCAGCGGTTTGGAAAGAGCAAGAGTGCTTTCGGAAGTTTGGCCATGCGCGGTGGCGCGGGTGTTGTTTTGTGGCGTTGACTAAGTTGCGGGGCGCTGGCACTGCGCATCTTGATGGCAAAAGTGGCAATTTTGGCATCGGATCGAAAGCCTTACCTTCCTACCTTCACGAACTCCCCACCGAAAAACACCAGCGGTTCGCCCTCCCCTACTTCAAACCCCTGCACTTCGCCAACGATCAGTAGATGATCTCCTACCGCGTCCGCGCGCTCCACCCTGCACGCCAGCGTGGCCAACGCTTCATCGAGATAAGGTACGCCGCGCTCACAGCGCCGATGGGAAACGCCGGCAAACTTGTCCTCGGCAGGCGTGGCAAAACGGCGCGCCAACTCGCCGTGCCCCGCCTGCAGGATGCTGACGCCGAAGTGCTTGCCCACGGCGAAATGCGCGGCGCTTGGCGAGTGCAGTGCCAGACTCCACAAGATCAGCGGGGGCGCCAGGGATAGCGAGGCGAAGGAGTTGATGGTCAAGCCAATCGGACGGCCCTCGGCACCGCAGGTGCCGATGACCGCCACGCCGGTAGCGTAGCGGCCACAGGCCCGGCGCAGCGCCCTGGTATCCAGCACAGCGCAAGCGGCTTCCATATCAGGCCGCCTGAGGCAGATGCTGGTCGATCAACTGCTGGCAGGCAGCGGAATCTGACCACCAGGGGAAGAAGTCCGGCGGATTATCGAAGCCATTGGCAATGCGGGCGGCCAGCTCTGGCGCATGGCCTGCCGCGCCCAGCAGCGATAGGATATGCGCTGGCGGTGGCGTGAGCAGGGAGTTGGTCCAGTTCACTACGTCGCCTGCGTACTGCCAGTAGCGCGCGAACGTCTGCTCCATCCAGTCCGCGTCGAAACCGCGGTCGCCATGCGCAATGATGGCATCCAGATATACCTTGCAGCACTTGGCCGCGTTGTTGGAGCCCTGTCCGGTAATGGGATCGTTGACGACGACGGCGTCGGCCATGCCGAACACGAGCCGGCCCGAGGGCAAGGTCATCACAGGCCGGCGCACGGTCGGGGCGAAGCGGCCGGCGAGAATGCCTTGCTCGTCGGTCAGGGTCACCGCATCGCAGCGCTCCGCCTCCCACGGCAGCCAGGTGCGCAGGATGCGCAGACTCTCGGCGAGGTGCCGCTCCGGCGTACGCGCATCGGCCCAGCGGTCCATCGGGCCACCCGGTATGCCCTCGAACACCATGATCTCGCAGGGGCCGGATAGCGTCAGGGCCGGGAAGACGAAGTATTCGCCAATGCCGGGAATCAAGTTGAAGCAAACCCGCGAGAACGGGGTGCGCGGCGTCATGGCGTTCACATAGGTCAGGGCGAGCGAACGCTGCGGCGCGCTGAAAGGACTGCGCGTGGCGTCCCGCTCGAAACGGCTGACGATCTCGCCCTTGCCGGCCGCAAGCAGCACAAGATCATGCTCGCGAGCCAGCGCTTCCAGTTCATCGACGCCGGCATCGGCGATGCGCAGGTCGCCACCGCGTTGCGCGAAGGTTTCCATCCAGGCCGGCATCTTGAGTCGCTGGTCCACCGCTTGGGCCGGATGGTCGAGCCGGGCAGCCCAGTCGATCAACCTGGCGCCAGGCTGTTCCGGATGCGGAATCGCCAGGCCGATCCCTTCTACCGGCGGGCACGCATCGTCCCACCAGTTCAAGCCCAGCTCTCGCTCGGTCTGCAGCGCGCGATCGAACATGCACTGGCTGGACATGACCTTGCCCGCGCGGACCTGGTCCGGCGTGCGATTGGTCAGCAGCGTGACCCGGTAGCCCTTGGCTTGCAGGCCCAGGGCCATCTGCAGGCCGGACTGGCCCGCGCCGACGATGGCAATGCGTTGGCTCATGGAAATCTCCTACTTGAAGGTTCAGCGTGGAAGTCGAAATCCCGCATCGCGGTTTCAGCCGGCCAGGCGCGGGATGGCGGGAACGTTTTGCTCCGGGCCCATCGCCGAGTAGCCGCCGTCCACCGCGTAGTCGGCGCCGGTGACAAAGCTGGCATGGTCCGAGCAGAGAAACAGCACCACCTGAGCCACTTCATCGGGCTCGCCCACGCGGCCCAGCAGGTGGAAGTCCGCCGCCACGCGATCGGTACGCTCGCGGTTGCCACCGCTGACGTCGTCCATCAGCCGGCACCAGGTCCAGCCCGGCGAGACTGCGTTGACGCGGATATGATCGGGCGCGAGGTCCATCGCCATGCTGCGGGTGAGCTGCCGGATCGCGGCCTTGGAGGCCGGATAGAGCCAGCGCCCCGTCTGCGCCACATTGGCCGAGATGCTGGTGAAGTTGACGATCGCGCCACCGCCGCGCGCGCGCATTCCCTCGTGGACGGCCTGGGCCAGCATCACGCTGGAGACCACATTGACGTCGAGCGCGGTGAGCCAGTCACAGCGGTTCGATTTGAAACCGTCATCGAGATAGGTGCAGGCCAGGTTGACCAGGTAATCGATGCCGCCGAAGTGCCGCGTGACCTGCGACACGGCCGCGGCCACCTCGGCGTCGTCGGTGATGTCAGCGCGAATGAAGAGTGCTCGTTCACCCAGCTCGCCAGCGACACGCTCGCCGCCGGCGGCATCGATATCGAGAATCGCCACTCGCGTGCCGGCCTCGAAGAAGGCCTTCGCCACGCCCGCGCCGATAAGGGTGGCGCCGCCGCTGACGATGGCGACTTTGTCCTGCAGTCCTTTCATGACGTTGTCTCCTTGTATCGGTGCGTTGCCCATGCGCCGCAGGGACCAAGCGGTACCCGCGGTGCGTGCCGGGCACGCCCCTTTTGCTTTGATTTCGTCGATTGCCGGGGCAGATCCGCCCCGCCTACTTGCCTTCGCTCTCCTGCCAGCGCGCCATCAGCGCGTTGGAGGGCAGCGTTTCATCGAGCAGCTTGCGGGCAGTCTCGATGCCGGCCACGGGCAGCCCGGCCGGATCGAGCTTGCCGATCTGCACCAGCACGCTGGCCTGGTCCCAGTAGATGTGCTCGTGGTAGAGCTTGTCGCCACGGAACTTGACGATGGCGATCAGCGGAATCTCCACTCGCTTGCCCGTGGGTGGCACGCCCGGCAGCATCCAGTCAATCTCGCAGGTATGCGTGAAGCAGAACAGCAGCTCGTCAACGATCTGGCTCGCGCCCACCGTGCGCGACAGCGGAAGCAGCGTGGTGTCCGGCGGGTTGCTGTGGACAAAGTGGTTCTGGTAGAAGCGCTTGAGCTGCCTGTAGCCGACGCCACCGGTCATGGTCGGGATATGGTTGACGTAGGGCTCCGCCACCATGGTCGCCATCGTGGCATCGACATCGCGGGTGGCGAATTCGTATTCGCAGTGCTTGTCCCAGAGGGCCGAGAAGTCGTAGTGCGGACCCATCTCTGCGCGCAGCGCGCCAATCGACCGTTGGTGCGCCATCAGCGCGGACGGTCGGTCATAGTGCTCGCCGCCGGCGCGGGCAAATGCATGATCGACGCCGGGATAGATATATAGCTCGATGCCATCCTTGCCGCCCAGGGCTGCGCGGATCTGCGCTTGCGCCTCCGGCGGGCAAAAGCCGTCGCGCTCGGCCACATGCAGCACCAGCCGGCCCTTGATGTTAGCTGCCTCGGCCAGTGCATGCTCAATGCCCACGCCGTAGTACGCCACCGCGCAGGCCACCCCGTCCAGGCGGCAGGCGGACAGGTAGGCGAGCTTGCCACCCAGGCAAAAGCCGAGCACCGCGGTCTGGCCCACGCACTCGGGACGCGCGCGCAGCGCTTCCAGCGCCGAATCCACATCCTTGACGCCGAGGGCCTCATCAAAGCGCTGATACAGCCCAAGGGCGCGCTGGAAGTCTTCGCCGCGGTCGCCCAGTTCAATGCCGGGGGCGATACGCCAGAACAGGTCCGGCACCAGCACCGTGTAACCTTCCTCGGCGTAGTAGTCCGCCACGGCGCGCATGGTGGCGTTGACGCCGAAAATTTCCTGGCACAACACGATGCCGGGCCCCTTGCCCGATGCGGGCGTGGCCAAGTAGGCGTTGAACGTGCCGCTGCCGTCGGCGGCGTGGATCTGGATTGTCTGGCTCATGGGCTGCGCTCCTTTGTTTTTGGGGGGCCGGGCTGCCGTGCTGGATTCCATCATGGGCGATCCGCACCGCAGCAAACTAGCCGCCGGCTGCAGCGGCTATCCGATTAGTGCAGGAAAATGGCGGGGCGGGCAAGTGGCGCGAGGAAGCGATCCACTATAGTGATGTGAAGGATTCCGTCCGCATGCCAGCGCGGTGCCAAAGCGGCAACGCAGCAGCACGGTCCGCAGGCAGGCGGATCCCCCACCAGGAACGGCGCGCCAATGATGCCGAGGAGCGAGACAATGCCGCAGCCCCCCGCGGCCACGGCCACCGAGCCGCTGGCTGGCGCCCTGCTAGACGACCCGACCCGACTGGTCTTCGCCTCGACCGACCAGGCCGAGACGCGGGCCGCCGTCGGCATGGTGTTCAAGCCGCACAAGCTGACCATCGGCGGCACCACGCTGGCGGCGCGCATGCATCATGCTCCCCTTGGCGCGGTCTCATTCAACCGGCTGGCCTATGGGGCCGAGGTGCAGATCGAGCCCGGGCCGCTCGACGACTTCCTGCTGGTGCAGATGCCCGTAGCGGGTCATGCGGAAATCCGCTGCGGCCAGCAGGAGATCCTTTCCGACCGGGAAACCGCTTCGGTGCTGACGCCCTGCGATCCGGTGCGAATGCGCTGGAGTCACGACAGCGACCAGTTGATCGTGCGCGTCGAGCGCGGCGCGCTGGAGCGGGTGTGCGCGGCGTACCTGGGCCATCGCCCGCAACAGCCGCTGCGATTCGAGCTCGGCATGGCGTGGCGGCGCGTGGCCGCGTGGTACCAGATGGTGCATTACCTGGCAGATGTGATGGCGCTGGCGCCGGATGCGGCCCGGCATCCGCTCACTGCCTGCCAGCTGGAGCAGTTGGTGATCGGCACGCTATTGACGGTGCAGCCCCACAGTCTCACCGAAGCACTGCGGGCGCGCGGCAAACCCCTGGCACCGCGTCATGTGAAACTGGTCGAAGAGTACATCCACGCCCATGCCAACGCGCCGTTGACGCCAGCCTTGCTGGCCGAAGTGGCCGGCGTAAGCCTGCGCGGACTGTATGCGGGATTTCGCGAGCACCGCGGCATCAGCCCGATGGCTTACCTGCGCGCAGTCCGGCTGGAACGGGTGCATCAGGACTTGTTGAACGACCGGGCCCTCGATTCGGTTACCGCCGCAGCCTTGCGCTGGGGCTTCAGCCACCTGGGGCGCTTCAGCGTGGAATATCGCAAGAGTTTCGGCGAGCCCCCGGGGCAGACGCTCCGCCGACGCGGACCCGCCTAGCCGGCCGTGCAACGGGGAGAAGGCGGCACAAAAACAAAAACGGCGAACCGAAGTTCGCCGCTTTTGTTTGCGCAAAACCACCAGGGGCGGTCTTGTGCGGAATACCTTACACCTTGATTTCGACGTCGACGCCGGCCGGCAGGTCGAGCTTCATCAGTGCGTCAACGGTCTTGTCGGTAGGATCGACGATGTCCATCAGGCGCTGGTGAGTACGGATCTCGAACTGATCACGGCTCGTCTTGTTGACGTGCGGCGAACGCAGGATGTCGAAGCGCTGGATACGGGTCGGCAGGGGCACCGGGCCCTTGACGATCGCGCCGGTACGCTTGGCGGTATCCACGATTTCGGCTGCCGACTGGTCGATCAGGCGATAGTCGAAAGCCTTCAGGCGGATACGGATCTTCTGGTTCTGCATGATATTTCCTTAAAAGAGCGATGGGCGGCGAGCGCCCTGGAACAAGGGAACAGGCCGCCGGTATTGTACCGCCAGCCTGCTCCAGGAAGTTTGCTTAGTCGAGGATCTTTGCCACGAC
>JYOD01000005.1:120139-120316 GCA_000955785.1 Burkholderiaceae bacterium 16 | reverse complement strand
GCGGAAAACACGGCTACACCGATGGTGATCTGGCAGCAACGCTATTTGCTTTTGAACAGGCGGCTTCCGCCATCTGCCGGTTGCTCCTCTCTCCCGCCTACGAGGGACGGGCCGGGGCATAGAGCGGGCGTTTGCAAGAGCGAGTCCGCGGAAGTAACGATTGGTAGCCGTGTGGAG
>JYOD01000005.1:0-120067 GCA_000955785.1 Burkholderiaceae bacterium 16 | reverse complement strand
GGGTGAAACCGCCTTTGACTTTTGGCCTTTGAAGTTGAAGTTGAATTTACTCTAAGCCCCCTGAAGCCAGAGATCCTTTGACTTAACCCAAAACACCCCAATATCCCTCGGTACCCAGAGCCAAACCAAATTCCGCCAAACGGCAACGAAACCACCCACCCCCAAACCGGCTCCAACAAGCCAAGCCCCCGAACAACCCTGTATCCCCATCATGCCCATCTTCCCCACCCTCCCTGAATGGCTATCCCATCTCGAATCCGCCCATCCGGTCGGCATCGAC
Organism: Burkholderiaceae bacterium 16; assembly: GCA_000955785.1. Lineage (GTDB taxonomy): Bacteria > Pseudomonadota > Gammaproteobacteria > Burkholderiales > Burkholderiaceae > Cupriavidus. Next base: position 119,787 of record JYOD01000005.1, on the reverse strand, counting down.
ATGGGTCTGGCGCGTATCACCCGCGTCAAGGAAGCCCTGGGACTGCGCATCGATGCCGTGGTGTTCACCGTCGGCGGCACCAACGGCAAGGGCTCCACCTGCGCCATGCTGGAGCGCATCCTGCTGGAGGCCGGCTACAAGGTGGGTTGCCATACCTCGCCGCACCTGATTTCGTTTAACGAGCGCGCCCGCATCAACGGCGAGTTCGCTACCGACGCACAATTGCTGCCGCATTTCGAGGCGGTGGAGCGCGCGCGCACCAGCTTTGCCGATCCGGTGAGCCTGACGTATTTCGAGTTCACCACGCTGGCGATCATCCATGCCTTCGCCGCGGCAGGGCTCGACGCGATGATCCTGGAGGTGGGGCTGGGCGGCCGGCTGGACGCGGTGAACGTGATCGATACCGATTGCGCCATAGTGACCAGCGTGGACATCGACCATACGCAGTACCTGGGCGACACGCGCGAGAAGATCGGCTACGAAAAGGCCGGTATCTTCCGTCCTGGCGTGCCGGCCATCGTGGCGGACCCGATGCCGCCGAAGTCGGTGATCGAGCATGCCGAGGCCATCGGCGCGGACCTCTGGCTGGTGGGCCGGGATTTCCAGCATCAGGCTGCCAAGGGCCAGGAGCGCCAGCAGTGGGACTGGAGCGGCCGTGAGCGCAAGCTCAACGGGCTGGGTTATCCGGCCCTGCGAGGCGCCAATCAGTTGCTCAACGCCTCGGCCGCGCTGGCGGCGCTGCAGGCCATGCGTCCGCGCCTGCCGGTCAGCGCGCAGGAAGTGCGCAACGGGCTGGCCTTCGTCGAACTGCCGGGGCGCTTCCAGGTCATGCCGGGACGCCCGGCGGTGATCCTGGATGTGGCGCACAATCCGCACGCAGCCGCCACGCTTGGCCAGAACCTCGAGAACATGGGCTTCTTCCGCTACACCTATGCGGTGTTCGGCGCGATGGAGGACAAAGATATCGCCGGCGTGCTGCGCCATCTGGCCGACAAGATCGACCACTGGTGCCTGTGCGACCTGCCGACGCCGCGCGCGGCCAGCGCGGCGGATCTGCTGGAGAAGCTGGAGGAGGGCGGTTTCCGTCCCGGCCCCGATGCCACGGCGGCCTGCTTTCCCAGCCCGGAGGCGGCTTACCGGGATACCCTCGGCAGAGCGACCGAGGATGATAGAATTCTGGTCTTCGGATCGTTCTACACCGTGGCGGGCGTGATGGCATATCGCGCTACCCGGGCAAATTGAGTCGCGCGGCCGCCGGGCAGTTTTCCGGGGCTAACACCGGGGCAAATCGCCGCGCAATCTGAGCGACAATTTCAACGGCCGGTTTCCGGCCGTCGCACCGAACCAATCTATGGGCCTGCTTTCGCTGTTTTCTTCCCGCAAGGGCAACGCCCCGGCACCGGAGCGCACTCGCCGCTCGCGTTCGGATCCGGGTGCAGGCATCGCTTCGTCGCGACGCCTGGCCGAGGAGTACGCAGATGACACGCTCGACCCGGAATTCCCGCAGAAGCAGCGGGCGCGCCGGCGCCTGATCGGCGCCGTGGTGCTGATGGCGGCTGCCGTCATCGTGCTGCCGATCGTATTCGAGACCCAGCCAAGGCCGGTCGTCGACAATATTTCGGTAAAGATCGATGGTGGCCCGGGCGGGGCCAGCGGCAAGGTGAAGCCCGATGCCCGCAAGGCGGATCCGCTGCCGCCCGCGCCGCAATCCAGGCTCGACAGCCAGGCGCTCGATGCCGGCGAGGAACTGGTTGCCGACGCGGCACCGGCCAAGCCTGCCGCCGCGGCAGCGGCGCCTGCCGAGAAGGCCGCGGACAAACCGGTTGTCCGCGCGGATGCCAAGCCGGGCAGCGGCAAGTTCCTGGTATTGATCGGCGCCTTTTCCTCCGAGGTAAAGGCCAGGGAGTGGCTGAGCAAGCTGAAGGCGGGCAAAGTGCCGGCCTACATCGAGAAAAAGACACTGGCCGACGGCGAGCGCGTGCTCTTGCGTGCCGGCCCTTTTTCGGATCGCGACGCGGCTGATGTCGCCGAAAAGCGAGTGCGCGCTGTGGGCCTGACCGCCAAGGTGGTCGAACAGTAATGCCAAGGGCGGGCTGGACCGAACGCCAGCCGCCATACCGGGGCACCGGGGACACCGTATTACGCATGCAGCCGACTTTTTTTGATTACAGCGTTGTTTTCATCCTGATTGCCTCAGGCCTGATCGGCGTGTTGCGCGGGCTGGTGCGAGAGGTGCTCTCGCTGATCGGCTGGGTGGTGGCGTTCCTGGTCGCCTACCATTTCGCGGGGACCGCGGCAGGCTGGATTCCCGAATCGGTACCAGGTGGCCAGCTGGCGCGCAGCGCGCTGGGCTTCGGGGTGCTGTTCATCGGCACCGTGATTGCTGCGGCACTCGCCGGCACAGTGTTGGGCCAGTTGCTCGAAAGTACCGGGCTCAAGCCCGCCGACCGCGGCCTCGGGCTGGTGTTCGGGCTTGTGCGCGGCGCACTGGTGGTGATGTTCGTGGTGACCCTGGCCGGGCTTACCAAGCTGCCCGAGGAGGCGTTCTGGCGCGATGCGCTGTCCCGGCCGTACGTGATGCAGGCGATGGAGTCGCTGCGGCCGTGGCTGCCGCCTGAAGTCGCCAAATACGTCAAGACATGACATGAGGCCGGGCAGACCGTCCGGCTGGTAGTACGCAGGCTCTGCCCTACAGGGTGGGGCCGCCCCGATTCGAACGCCTTTCCTGGGAGCTTGGCATGTGCGGTATCGTCGGTGTGGTTTCCTCCACGCCCGTTAACCAATTGATTTACGACAGCCTGCTGCTGTTGCAACACCGCGGACAGGATGCAGCCGGCATCGCTACCGCAAACGGCAGCACCTTCCACATGCACAAGGCCAATGGCCTGGTGCGCGACGTGTTTCGCACGCGCAATATGCGCGGCCTGCCCGGTGCCGCCGGCATCGGCCAGGTGCGTTACCCCACCGCCGGTTCGGCCTCGAGCGAGGAAGAAGCCCAACCGTTCTACGTCAACGCGCCTTACGGCGTGATCCTGGCCCATAACGGCAACCTCACCAACTGGAAGCAGTTGCACGAGGAACTGTTCAGCCGCGACCGCCGCCACATCAACACGCACTCCGACACCGAAGTGCTGCTCAACGTGCTGGCCGACGAGCTGCAACGCGCCAGCAGCGGCCTTGCGCTGGACCCGCCCACGATCTTCAAGGCGGTGGCGGGCATGCACCGCCGCGTGCGTGGCTCGTACGCCATTGCTGCGCAGATCGCCGGCTACGGCATGCTGGCCGTGCGCGATCCGTTCGGCATCCGTCCGCTATGCCTGGGCAGCGTGGAAACGCCGACCGGCAAGGAATGGATGGTGGCATCGGAGTCGGTGGCACTCGAAGGCATCGGCTATAAGCTCGAGCGCGACGTGGCGCCCGGCGAGGCCATCTTCATCGACCTCGACGGCAATCTCTACACCCAGCAGTGCGCCGACAACCCGGTGCTTACGCCGTGCATCTTCGAGTACGTCTACCTGGCCCGCCCGGATTCGTGCATCGATGGTGTGCCGGTGTACGACGCGCGCCTGCGCATGGGCGATTACCTGGCCGAAAAGATCCGCACCGAAGTCTCCGCCGGCGACATCGACGTGGTGATGCCGATCCCCGATTCCAGCCGTCCGGCCGCCATGCAGGTGGCCAACAAGCTGGGCGTGAACTATCGCGAGGGATTTTTCAAGAACCGCTATATCGGCCGCACCTTCATCATGCCCGGCCAGGCGGTGCGCAAGAAGTCGGTGCGCCAGAAGCTCAACGCCATGGGCGTGGAGTTCAAGGGCAAGAACGTGCTGATCGTGGACGATTCCATCGTGCGCGGCACCACCTCCTTCGAGATCGTGCAGATGGCCCGGGACGCCGGCGCCAACAAGGTGATCTTCGCCTCGGCCGCGCCGCCGGTGAAGTTCCCCAATGTGTACGGCATCGATATGCCCACCCGTAGCGAGCTGGTTGCCTACGGCCGCAGCCACGAAGAGATCGCCAAGATCATCGGCGCCGACAAGCTGGTCTACCAGGACGTCGAAGCGATGAAACAGGCAGTGCGCGACATCAACCCGGCGCTGAAGGACTTTGATGCATCGTGCTTCGATGGCCGCTACGTCACCGGCGATATCGACGAAGCCTACCTGGAGCGCCTGGAAACCGCGCGCAGCCAGGCCGATCGCGACGGCACCGGTGGCCTCGGTGATGGCGAGCGCTCGCAACTGCACTTGCAGCGCTCGGGCGGTAACGAGTAAGACGCGGCGCACCCGCGGAGTTGACGCAGGGCGGGGCCCGGCCGTAACATTGCCGGGCGTCGATTTGATTGTCAGCTTGCGGACGCGGGTCCTGCCGGAGTTTGGTTCTTATCCCGGAACAGGAAATTGCCCGTCACAGGGAAATGCCCGAAACAGCTAAAGCGGAACACCGGCTTACCGGTTGTGCGCAGCAAAGGCACAATGGCAAGCCGGATTCCCGCCGCAGCGCGGGGCTTATCCCCAAGAACACAAGCAGCCCGTCGATTCGGCCCCCGGCCAATGATCGTACGGGCTTTTTTATTGCTGCCGCCAGTACGCGGCCAGGCTCACCTCTTACACAGATAACCGCGCGGGTACTACCGCCTCCCCATCATGAACGAACCGCTTCCTCTCGACTCCCTCGGCATCGATACGCTCGGCGTGCGCGCCGGCACCATGCGCAGCGAGTTCATGGAGCACTCGGAGGCGATGTACCTGACCTCCAGCTTCTGCTTCAACAGCGCCGCCGAGGCCGCCGAACGCTTCGCCAATTCGGAAACGGGATTCACGTACTCGCGATTCACCAATCCCACCGTGGCCATGTTCCAGAGCCGCCTGGCCGCGCTGGAAGGGGCCGAGGCCTGCATGGCGACCGCGTCCGGGATGAGCGCGATCATGTCGGTGGTGATGTCGTCGATGCAGGCGGGCGACCACCTGGTCAGCTCGCGCGCCATCTTCGGCTCGACCATGACACTGTTCTCCAATATCTTCGCCAAGTTTGGCGTCGAGACCACCTTCGTCGACGGCACCGACCTGGCGGCCTGGCGCGCGGCGGTCAAGCCGAACACCAAGTTGTTCTTCCTGGAGACGCCGTCCAACCCGTTGACCGAAGTGGCCGACATCGCCGCGGTGGCGGACATCGCCCACGACGCCGGCGCGCTGCTGGTGGTGGATAACTGCTTCTGTTCGCCGGCCCTGCAGCAGCCGATGAAGTTCGGCGCCGACATCGTGGTGCACTCGGCCACCAAGCATATCGACGGGCAGGGCCGCGTGCTGGGCGGCGCGGTGCTGGGCACGCACGATTTCATCATGGGCAAGGTTTTTCCCTTCGTGCGGACGGCCGGCCCCACGCTGTCGGCCTTCAATGCGTGGGTGCTGCTCAAGGGCATGGAAACGCTGGCGATCCGCATGGAACGCCACAGCGCCAGCGCGCTGGCGCTGGCCGAGTTCCTGGAGTCGCATCCGGCCGTGGCGCGCGTGTATCACCCGGCGCTGAAATCCCATCCGCAGTATGAAGTCGCCCTGCGCCAGCAGAGCGGCGGCGGCGCCATCGTGTCGTTCGAGCTCAAGGGCGAGACGCCGGAGCAGCAGCGCGCCAATGCCTGGCGCGTGATCGACAACACCAGGGTGTGCTCGATCACCGGAAACCTGGGCGACACGCGCACCACCGTGACCCATCCCTACACCACCACGCATGCGCGTGTCAGCCCGGAAGCCAAGGCGGCGGCAGGTATTGGCGAAGGGCTGATCCGCATGGCGGTGGGCCTGGAGTCGGTGGCCGACCTGAAGGCGGACCTGCTGCGCGGTCTGCAGAGTTGAGACCGGCGGGGCCCGGCTATCGCATGCCTCCCCCCATCGCTTAGCGCATCCCGCGGTAAGGCGCTCAGTGCGCCGGCGCGGCCTCGTCGCTGCTGCCGGCCACGGCTTTCACGCCAGCCTTGGTCACATCATAGGTTGTCTCGACCGCGGTCGACGTCACGCTGACCGCCGCCGAACCGACCGTGGTGACCGTGGACACCGCGGCACTGCCCACCGCCACGGTGGCGCCCACCACGCTGCATGCCGCCAGGCCGGCACCCGTGCTCAATACGGCCAGCATGGCCCCCACGCGCGCAACGCGGCGCAGGCCGGCGTGCACGAGGCGTCGCATTGGCGTATCTTTTCGCGCTGGGACAACGCTGACGGACATTCGAAATGGCATGGACACTGCTTGCCCTCGCGGGCCTGTTTGAAGTGGTGTGGGCGATCAGCCTCAAGTACACCGAAGGCTTTTCGCGCTTGTGGCCGAGCGTGATCACGCTGGCGCTGGCGCTCAAGCAGATTCCCGTCGGCACCGGCTACGCCGTGTGGACCGGCATCGGCGCGGTGGGCACGGCCGTGCTCGGCATCATACTCTTCCAGGAGCCGGCCACTGCCGCGCGGATGCCAGCATGGGGCTGATCGTCTGCGGCATCGCCGGACTCAAGCTGTCCGGCGCAGCGTAATCGCTCCGCAGCCCCGGGCTGCGGCTGGAGGGGGCACCCGGGAACGCCAGCGCGTTCCCGGCGAGCGCCTTCAGCGCAGTAGCCGCCGGCGCAGCAGCATCAGCGCCACCACCAGCGCCACCGCGGCATAGGCGCCGAGCACCATCATGTGCAGTGCCAGGTTATCGATCGGGCGCCCGAGCATGATGGGGCGGATCAGCGCCACCGCATGCGCCAGCGGCAGCACCTGGGTGGCTGCCTGCGCCCCCGCGGGCAGCTGCTCCAGCGGGAAGAACACCCCGGAGAGCAGCAGCATCGGCGTCATCACCAGCGTCTGGTAGAACATGAAGAAGTCGTAGCTGGGCGCCAGCGCGGTGACGATCATGGCCAGGCTGGCGAACGCGATGCCCGCCAGCACGATGACCGGCAGGGCCAGCAGCGCGCCCGGCATATGGGCATAGCCCAGCGCACCCGCCACCAGCATGATGGCCAGGCCCGACAGCACCGCCTTGCTGGCCGCCCACATGATCTCGCCCAGCACGACGTCGCCGAGCGTCAGCGGCGCATGCATGATGGCCTCCCAGGTGCGCTGCACATGCATGCGCGAGAAGGCGGAATACATGGACTCGAAGCTCGCCGACATCATCACGCTCGATGCCGTGGTGCCGGCCGCGAGGAAGGCGATGTAGGACACGCCGTTGACCTGCCCGACCAGCAGGCCAAGACCGAGGCCGAGGCCGAACAGGTAGATCATCGGATCGGCGAGGTTGCCGATCATGGAGGGGATCGCCAGCTTCTTCCACACCATGAAGTTGCGGTACCAGACCATGGTCCAGTTGCGCATGTTCATCGGCAGCAGTGGCTGCGGGTAATGCTGCCGCTGAACGGGGGCATGCCGCGGCGCGGCGGCGGCCGGCGCGGCTGCGGGGCGGGGGTCTTGTTCGCTCATGTTCAATCCGTTGTCGGTCCCGGGTCAGTCGCGCATCTCGCGGCCGGTCAGCTTAAGAAAGACGTCTTCCAGGTTGGCGGGCCGGTGCAGGTAACGCACGCCGGTTCGGCCATGCAGGGCGGCCAGCAGGGGTGCCGGCTCCTTCACATAGCAGAACAGCGTCTCGCCGCTCATCTCGGTACGCATTGCGAGCGGGTGTAGTTCGCCGCGCAAGGAGTCGAGGTTGTCGCCATACACTTCCACCACATCGCAGCCGATCTGGCTGTCGATCAACTCATGCGGCTTGCCTTCGGCGATCTTGCGGCCGCTGTCGATCACGCACAGGTAGTTGCACAGGCGCTCGGCCTCCTCCATGAAGTGCGTGGTCAGCAGGATGGTCTTGCCGCTGGCCAGCAGCGATTTGAGGCGTTCCCAGATCAGGTGGCGCGCCTGGGGGTCGAGCCCGGTGGTGGGCTCGTCCATCACCAGCAGGTCGGGGTCGTTGATCAGTGCGCGCGCCACCGTCAGACGCCGGCGCATGCCGCCCGAGAGGTCCCGCACTTGCGCCCCGGCACGGCTTTCGAGCCGTGCGAACTCCAGCAGCGCGGGCACGCGGCGTTCGATCTCGGCGCGCTCCAGGCCGAAGTAGCGGCCAAAGATGCGCAGGTTCTCCACCACGGTGAAGTCGGGGTCGAGGTTGTCGAACTGCGGCACCACGCCCACGCGCATGCGGGCCTGCGGCGCGCGCTCCGGAATCGGCTCGCCGCATAACGTGAGCGTCCCCGAAGCCGGCGTGGTCAGGCCCAGCAGCAGGCGCAGCGTGGTGGTCTTGCCGGCTCCGTTCGGGCCCAGCAGGCCGAAGCACTGGCCGCGTTGCACGCTCAGGCTGAGATCGTCGACCACGACCGTTTCGCCGTATTGCTTGCTTACATTGCGTAGTTCGAGAATGGCATTCAAGGCAGGAGCGAGGGTGAGGCGCGCCACGGGCGCAATATCCGCCATTATGCAGGCAGTGGCGCGGATGCTTTGTGGCGCGGTGCAGCAAGAATTGGCGGGTGCGGTTATCTTGCTGGTTCGCTGCCGGCAGCGCATGGCCAGGGAACTGGCCGCGAGGGCAGGGGCGCAAGACAACGAACCGAAGCAAACCATGGAGACAAGACAATGAGTGCGCAAGACACACTGGCCCAGTGGCAGGAAGCTGAGCGCGTCGCGCGTGCGCGGCTGGGCGAGCCCGGCGTGGCGACGCTGGCGCAGTTGAGCGAGCGCGCCGGGCTGCAGTTTTTCGAGGATATGATGGCCGGCAAGCTGCCGGGCGCGCCGATCGCGCAACTGATGGACTTCGTCCCGGTGGAGTTCGAGGCAGGGCGCTTCGTATTCCAGGGCACGCCCGGCGCGCAGCATTACAACCCGATCGGCAGCGTGCACGGCGGCTACGCCGCGACCCTGCTCGATTCCTGCGTGGGTTGCGCCGTCCACACCATGCTGCCGGCGGGCAAGGGCTATACCACCCTGGAACTGAAGGTGAATTATGTGCGCCCGCTGACTAGCAAGACCGGTCCGATCCGCGCGGAGGGTAAGGTCATCAGCCTGACCACGCAGATCGGCATTGCCGAGGGCCGCATCATCGACACGCAGGGTAAGCTGTACGCTTACGCCACCACCACCTGCCTGGTATTCTCAATGCCGGCAGGCTGATGCGCGGCAAGGCCGGCCGCCCCCGCCGGCGCGCGCAGCCGTGCCGCCGATCGCGCGCCAGCTCGCCGGCCCGTTTTTTCGCTCGCCGCCTGCGGCTAGCCGATGTCTCGGTGTCACGCGGGAGCGCAGTTGTTCGAACCGGACGCCTACGATCCAACCGGGCACACGGGTTGAGTCCTGTCAAACGCCGGCACATGCGGGCAACGGCTACTCATGAATGCAAGGGGGCAAGTCGGGAGGGGATAGCACCATGCGCTATGGACGTACGCACGCATTTCGCCGGCCGCGCTCGATCCTGGTGGAAAGATGGGCAGGGCGGTATCAGGGCCGGTCGACGAATGTCTGGCCCGTTAAGGGCCGGACAGCCAACGGCGCCGCTAAAACGACAAAATCCGCCAGGCGTGGCTGGCGGATTTCATGCGACCGGCGGCAAATCGCGTCTGAGCGCGCTCGCCGCTTGCGGTGCCGAAATCAGTACATCTTCTTCGGCAACATCTGCATGCGCAGACGCTTGCGAAGGCGCGATTCCGCGGCTTTCTTCTTGCGCTTGCGCTCGGTCGTGGGCTTCTCGTAAGCGGTACGGCTCTTGAGTTCAACGATCAGGCCGGTCTGGAGGATGGCCCTACGGAAACGCCGCATTGCAACTTCAACGGGCTCACCGGGTTTCAAGACGATCTTAGTCAATTCTGTCCTTTAGCATTGCCGCAAAGCGGCGGGTTCAAACGGGGGAAACATTGGCCGCTTCAGGACCCTTCTTGCCCTGTTGCGACTGGTATTGCACTCGCTGGTTATCTTGCAGCGGAGCACCCCCGCGAACCTGAGAGATGTGGACGAACAAGTCCTTGCCACCAGCGTCCGGGGTGATGAAGCCAAAACCCTTCTGGGCGTTGAAGAACTTGACGGTACCAGTTTCCATGGAAAAATCCTTTTTTGAGCGCAAAGAATGCGCGCACTTGCTTTTACACGTTTACGTAAACGCTGTCAAGAAAGCTTGCTGAAAACGCTTTGCAAACCCACGAGAGTGGCGTATAGTACGCCCCTCTGACGCGGGGTGGAGCAGTTGGCAGCTCGTCGGGCTCATAACCCGAAGGTCGCAGGTTCAAGTCCTGCCCCCGCAACCAGGCAATATTCTACTCAAAAGTCCGCCAGTAGTCCGGCGGACTTTTTTGTTTTGCGTACCTGCGCCTTTTGCATCACCGGGACGTCCATAAGCACCAGTAACTGCTAACAAGCGCCAACAAGCGCCAACAGGCGCCATCAGGCACAGACCATGGCCAGCCAGCCGGCCGCCGCGCAGGCGCCCACCCAGGAAAGCACCACGGCCGCGATCGTCGACCACTTCATGGGCGGCCTTCCGCAGGCGAGGGACCTGCGGGTTCCGGACGTTTCATTACGCATCTCCTTCAAGCACCTTCAAGCCGCCCGCGCGCAGGCGGCAACCGCCGGCTCATCCATGGCGGGCAACGTGATCACGAACCGCGCGCCCCCCTCGCTGCCGCTGTCCAGCCCGACCTGGCCGCCATGCAGCAGCGCGATGCGCCGCACGATGGCCAGCCCCAGGCCGAAGCCGCCCGTGTGCCGGTTGCGGCTGGAATCCGGCCGATGGAAAGGCTCGAAAATGCGCGCGCGTTCCTCCGGCACCACGCCGGGCCCGTCGTCCTCCACCGTCAGGCACAGGGTGCCAGCGGCATCCGTCTCGGCGCGCAACTGGATGGCGCTGCGCGCATAGCGGGTGGCGTTGCGGCACAGGTTGAGGAGCGCCCGCGCCACCAGCCGAGGATCGCAGACGTGGTGAGGCAGGGGGCCACTGGCGTGCACGGACAGCGTCAGCTTGTGGTCGGCCACCTCGTTGGCGACGCTGGCCGCCACGCTGTCGATCAGCTCGCCGACCGAAACCCGCATCAGCATCATCGGGGCCGCACCCTGCTCGAGCTGGCCGAGCGTCAGCAACTCGGTGACCAGTTCATCAAGCTCGCGCACGTCGCGGCGCAGGTCTTCCAGGCGCTGGGCCTGACGTGCCTGCTCCTCCTCACCGGCGCCAGCCGACTGCAGCAGTGCAATGCCAAATTCAAGCCGGGCGATCGGCGTCTTCAGCTCGTGCGAGATGCCGTGCATCATTTCCCGCTGGTGCACGATCGACGCTTCGATCTGCTCCGCCATTTCATTGAATTGCATTGCCAGCTCCGAGATATTGGAGCGCCTGGGCAGGTCGGCGCGGGTTGACAGCTTGCCGCGGCCGAAATCCCTGGCCGCCTGCTGCAGCTTGTCCAGGTCGCGCCAGTGGTACCAGACCCATGCCACGATCGAGAGCAGGGTGGCGAAGGCAATCAATGCATAGGCCACCACGTCGACGTTGGTGTTGTCCACGTCCACGCTGTGCGCATGCAGTACCTGCCCGTCGCGCAGCGGCAGGTAATAGTCCTTGGCGTCGTAGCTCAGCACCAGCTTGCCGTCGGCGATATCCTGGCGCTGGCGCGCATCCAGCCGGCTCAGTTCGGCGTCGTCGGCCAGCTTGAACCGTTCGAGCGCATGCGCCTGGAGCTTTTCCAGCGCGCCCTTGCGCAACTCACCCGGGTGCTGGGCGAGGTATTCGGACAGGACGAACGCATAGCCCTGGCGATTCACGCGTTCGCTCTCGGTGAATTGCTCGTGGAACAGCGGAATGAAGGTGTAGTTGATGGCGACCACCGCCGCGGCGGCAGCCAGCATCACCAGCAAATAGAGCTTCAGTAGCGAGCGGACCATTCATTCCTCCCATGCCGATGGGCTGAACAAGTAGCCGCGGCCCCAGATGGTCTTGATCTTGTGCGGCTCGGGCGAAGCGTCCTCGAAGCGGCGGCGCAGCCGGGAGATGCCGGAGTCGACGGTCCGGTCGATGCCGTCGAATTCGATGCCGCGCAGTTCCTTGAGGATGTCGTCGCGGCTCAGTACGGTGCCGGCGGCGCGTGCCAGGATCAGCAGCAGGTTGAACTCGGTGGTCTTCAGGTCCACTTCCTGTCCGCGCCAGGTGACCTGCCGGTTAGGCGGTGAAATCACCAGCGCGCCGAATACTAGTTCGTGGTCCCTTTGCATTGGCGTGGCGGACACGGCGACCCGCTCGGCGGCGGCGCGCCGCAGCAGGGCGCGGGCCCGCGCTACCAGCAGCCTGGGCTCGATGGGCTTGACCACATAGTCGTCGGCGCCGATCTCCAGCCCCGCCACCTGGTCGTAGGTGTCCACGCGCGCGGTCAGGATCAGCACGGGCACGCGCGAGAAGGCGCGAATACCACGGCAGACCTCCATGCCGTCCATGTGCGGGAGCATCAGATCGAGGATGACCAGGGCGGGCCGGTGGGCCTGGACGGCCGCTACCGCGATATCGCCGCGCCGCACCACCTCCACCGTGAACTCGTAATTGCTCAGGTACTCGCTGACAAGTTGCGCAAGGCGGTCATCGTCCTCGACCAGCAACACCTTGTACTTGGCCATGGCGTCGTTCATGACAGGCTTCCCAGGGGCCGAAAAATGCCGATTCTATCCGGCCGGCGGCCCGCGTTGGGGGCCGGAGACGCTTCCGGACAAATTTGCACATTTGAACAAAATTTCGCTCGATTTCAGGACAGACATCGCGGAGGGCCGTCCCTAATCTGCGTGCTTCGACATCAAGGCGGAGCATCCGTGGAACAGCAAACAAGACAACAGGGGCAAGCGCCAAGGCTGGGCAAGCCAGCGCGTTTCGGCATGAGTCCGGTCAACTACACCTTCTGAGGAGAGCGCCATGATGTGGGATTGGCACGCCAGCTCGGCAGCGCAGGATCTTACTGTCCGGCCGCATGTCTGCGACGCACGCCTGCCCGGCGTCGACAGCCTGTTATTGACCGGCGCCACCGGCTTTATCGGCGGCAATGTGATGGTGGCCGCCATCAATGCCGGCCTTGCGCGGCGCTTGCTCTGCCTGGTGCGGGGCAGCGATACGGCAGACGCGCTGGTACGTCTGCGCGAGAACGCCGTCCAGTGTGGCCTGCTGCGCAGCCGCGTGAACTGGCTCACGGAGGATAATGTGCTGCTCGGCGCGCTGGACAGCGATTTCCCGCCCGCCGTCGCGGCTCGGCTGTCCGGTGTCTCGCAGGTGATCAACTGCGCGGCGATGGCCTCGTTCTCGACAGACCCGCAGGTCACGCGCATCAACGTGCGAGACACGCTGCGTTTTGCCTCTCGCTTTGCCGGCAGTACCGCCCTGCGGCGCTTTGTCCATGTCGGTACCGCGATGGCTTGCGGCACGCAGCGCGGCACCAGGGTTTCGGAGCAGGATGCCGGGCACGACGACACCAGCCACCTGGTACCCTACACGCGCAGCAAGCAGGAAGTGGAGGTGCTGCTGCGCCGAAGCCTGCCGGACCTGCCGCTCGTGGTGGCGCGGCCCTCCATCGTGGTCGGGCACACCGTGCTGGGCACGCAGCCGTCGGCCAGCATCTTCTGGCTGTTCCGGATCATCCACCAGGCGCGCCGCTATACCGCCGGCCCGCATACCCGCATCGACGTGATCTCGGCGGACGACTGCGCGCAGGCCTTGTTGCGGCTGGCGGTCAAGCCCGGCCTGCGCTTCGATGCCTACCATCTTTCCGCGGGCGCGCGCGCGCCGACCATCGCGCAGGTGGTCGCCGCCATGGATGAGGCCGCTGCGAGCGAGGACGCGCCGGCCTACCGCAAGTGCCCGGCCAGCGAGCTTCCCGCCCTGGCGCTGGATGTGGCGCGTACTGAGCGCATCAGCAACCGGCGCCTGATCGAACGTGCCCTGCGGCTGTATGCGGGCTTTGCCGAACTTGGCTATGTGTTCGACAACCGGCGCATCCGGGAGGAGATCAATTTCGAGCCGTTGTCGATTACCGATTACGTCAGCGAGTGCATGCGTACCTCGCGCGGGGTTGGCATCCTTGAACAAATGAGCTGGGACTTCAAGTCATGATTGCCGCGCGCTCCGCAAGGCGGCCGTACGAGGCCCGTGCAGGATTCCAATCCATGTCGGCAGCGACGCGCTGGGTGGCTACAACATGATGGAAACCCGGGAATTGCCGGACGGCGGACGCGAGGTCGTGCATGGCGCCAGTTACGTGCAGGTGGTGTCGTTCAGCCCCGCCGAACCGCGTGCCGAGGCGTGCCTTGCCTATTCCTCGTCGCCGGATCCGGAGATGCACCGTAGGCCGCCGACCAGACCGAACGTCTTATCCAAGGCAGTAGTTATGTGATTCATGCGGTACTTGTCTGCGGCGGCTGCGCTTCTCCAACCCGGCTTCGCCGGCTGTTTCAATCGCTGAACCTGCCCGGCGCGCCGCCCGTGGCGTGCCCTACGATGCGGCGCCTGTAGAAGTGTTACTCTTTTAAGTGATACCCAACAGGAGATCACCGTGAGCCGCAAAACCCCCATCGAGCGCTATCGGAACATCGGTATCAGCGCGCACATCGACGCCGGCAAGACCACCACCACCGAGCGCATCCTGTTCTATACCGGGGTCAATCACAAGATCGGTGAAGTCCATGACGGTGCGGCTACCATGGACTGGATGGAGCAGGAGCAGGAGCGCGGCATCACCATCACCTCGGCCGCCACCACGGCGTTCTGGAAGGGAATGGCCGGCAATTATCCTGAACATCGCATCAATATCATCGACACCCCCGGACACGTGGATTTCACCATCGAGGTGGAGCGTTCCATGCGCGTACTCGATGGCGCCTGCATGGTCTACGACGCGGTGGGCGGCGTGCAGCCCCAGTCGGAAACCGTCTGGCGCCAGGCGAACAAGTACAAGGTGCCGCGTATCGCCTTCGTCAACAAGATGGATCGCGTCGGCGCGGATTTCTTCCGGGTGCGATCGCAGATTGCCGACCGGCTCAAGGGCACGCCGGTGCCGATTCAGGTGCCGATCGGCGCCGAGGATGGTTTCCAGGGCGTGATCGACCTGGTCAAGATGAAGGCAACCGTCTGGGACGACACCAGCCAGGGGCTTCACTTCGAGTATCGCGAAGTGCCGCCCGAACTGCTGGAGGTCGCCAGGGAATGGCGCGAGAAGATGGTCGAGGCCGCGGCGGAGGCCAGCGATGAACTCCTGCACAAATACCTCGGCGGCGAGCCGCTGACGGAAGACGAGATCAAGGCGGCCCTGCGCAAGCGCACCGTCGCCAACGAGATCGTGCCGATGCTGTGCGGCAGCGCTTTCAAGAACAAGGGCGTGCAGACGCTGCTCGACGCGGTGATCGACTACTTGCCGTCGCCGGCGGACGTGCCCGCGATTCTCGGCCACACCGTGGACGACAAGGAAGCGGAGCGCCATCCCAATGACGACGAACCGTTCGCCGCCCTGGCATTCAAGATCATGACCGACCCCTTCGTCGGGCAACTGATCTTCTTCCGCGTCTACTCTGGCGTGGTGAATTCGGGCGACACGGTGTACAACCCGCTCAAGGAAAAGAAGGAGCGGCTCGGGCGGATCCTGCAGATGCACGCCAACGTGCGCAGCGAAATCAAGGAAGTGCGCGCGGGCGATATTGCCGCGGCGGTCGGGCTCAAGGAAGCCACCACCGGCGACACCCTGTGCGACCCCGACCATGTGATCATCCTTGAGCGCATGAGCTTCCCGGATCCGGTGATCTCCCAGGCGGTCGAGCCCAAGACCAAGGCCGACCAGGAAAAGATGGGCCTGGCGCTGAATCGCCTGGCGCAGGAAGACCCGTCGTTCCGCGTGCATACCGACGAGGAATCGGGCCAGACCATTATCTCGGGGATGGGCGAGTTGCACCTTGAGATCCTGGTGGACCGGATGCGGCGCGAGTTCGGCGTGGAGGCATCGGTCGGCAAGCCGCAGGTGGCATATCGCGAGACCATCAAGCAGGCGGCGAAGGACGTCGAAGGCAAGTTCGTCAAGCAGTCCGGCGGGCGCGGCCAGTATGGCCACGTGGTGCTCGATCTGGAGCCGCAGTCGCCGGGCAAGGGCTACGAGTTTGTCGACGCCATCAAGGGCGGGGTGGTGCCGCGTGAATTCATTCCCGCCGTCGACAAGGGCATCCGCGAAACGCTGGCATCGGGCGTGCTGGCCGGCTACCCGGTGGTGGACGTGAAGGCCACGCTGGTATTCGGCTCCTATCACGACGTCGATTCGAACGAGAATGCCTTCCGCATGGCGGGCTCGATGGCATTCAAGGAGGGCATGCGCCGCGCCAAGCCGATCCTGCTCGAGCCGATGATGTCGGTGGAAGTGGAAACGCCGGAAGAATTTACCGGCAACGTGATGGGCGACCTGTCCTCGCGCCGGGGCATCGTGCATGGCATGGAGGATATCGCGGGCGGCGGCGGCAAGCTGGTGCGCGCGGAAGTGCCGCTGGCCACCATGTTCGGCTACTCGACGTCGCTGCGTTCGCTGACCCAGGGGCGCGCCACTTACACGATGGAATTCAAGCACTACACGGAAGCACCGGTGAGCGTGGCCGAAGCGGTCATCAACAGCCGGCACACGCGCTAGCGTGCCGTGGTCCGTTGCCCCCCGCGTGGCTGCGGGGGCAACGGGATCGATACGCCGTCTTTCGCTTGCCGCTTGTGCCGCAGGCTTGAAATGGCGCGTGTCATTTGCGGCCGTCCATGCCGCCGGTTTGAAATTGCGTGCAAGCCGCGGCAAGGTCGGGGCGGCCCATGTGTCACGCCCTGCGCAGCCGCGCGCCTCGCGGCATCCGTCCGACTCGATGGGAGAGTGCGATGGCCAAGCATTTGTTTCCTCAATTCCCCGCCGATGAGCAACGCGAGGTTGTAACCCTCTGCGAACGGCTCGGCTTCGCTCCGGAAGACTTCGAGATCAAGGACGAGGGTTCCGAGCCGGCCAATGGCGGCGTGAGGCGGCGGCAGGTCAGTGTCCGGCGGCTGGCGACGGAGGCCCAGAGCATGTATGACGCAAGCGAGGGTCCGGGCTGGATCGGGGAATTCGAGAGCGACCTCGAGTGCGGCTTGTTCGGACAGGCACCGAGGCAGGCGCGGGCATAGCCGCCGCAGGCTCGCGCGCCGCATCTGTTGGCGAGGGCACAGACGCGCGTAGGGCGGATGGCGCATAAAGGGCGCTTCGGGCAGTGGGGAGGCTGCAATGAAGCGCATGATCCGGATTGGACTGTGGTCGTTGACGGGCGTCTGCGCCCTGGCGGCGAGCGTGGTGCTGGTGGGTGTGCTGGCAGGGGAGCGAAAGGGCGCGCGCATCGTGAGCGTGCCCGTCGTGTCCCTGGCTTATCGCGACGATGCCCAGGCGCTGGCGAGAGGCAAGTACCTGTACGAATCGCGCGGTTGCATGGATTGCCACGGCGCCAGCGGCAAGGGCCGTGTCTTTATCGACGATCCTGGCGGCCTGTATGTGCGCGCCCCCAACCTGACCAGCGGCAGCGCCGTCATCGGGCGCTATCGGGAAGCGGATTGGGTGCGGGCTATCCGTCATGGCGTGGCCCCGTCGGGGCGAGCCCTGATGGTGATGCCAAGCGAGGACTACAACCGCCTCAGCGATGAAGACCTGGGTGCGCTTGTTGCCTATGTCCGCAGCTTGCCGCCGGTGCCGGGCGAGGTGGCGGAGGTGCGGCTCCCATGGATGGTCCGGGCGTTATATGGGTTTGGCCTCGTCAAGGATGCCGCCGAGAAGATCGACCATGGGTTGCCGCCCGCGCGGCCGATGACCGCTACGGTATCGCCGGAGTACGGCGCCTACGTGGCGAATGCCTGCCTCGGCTGCCACGGCGCAGGCTTGCGCGGCGGCAAGATTCCCGGGGCGCCGCCCGACTGGCCGCCGGCCGCCGACCTGACTCCCGCGGGCAGGGCGATGGCGCGCTATGACGCGCCGGAGAAGTTCGTCGGCATGATGCGCAGCGGCTTGCGTCCGGACGGGTCGCCGGTCAGCCGGGTCATGCCGTTCGATTCGTTTGGACGCATGGACGATGTAGACCTGGGCGCCCTCTACCTGCATTTGAAGGCGCTGCCAGCGCAGAGTGCGAGCCGCTGAGCGCGGCGCCGGGAGGGGGATTCCCGCGGTACAAATGGCGCCGTAGAAATGGAAAAGGCCCGCAATTTCTTGCGGGCCTTTCACATTCTTTGGCTCCCCGAGCTGGGCTCGAACCAGCGACCTGCGGATTAACAGTCCGTCGCTCTACCAACTGAGCTATCAGGGAACAGCTGAGAAAAGGATTGTAACCAGTTTCTCTTTTATTCGTCAACATCTGTGCAGTAATTTTTTACTGCCGGTGCTGCGAAACTTCTGGTTCCACCCCGGTGATCTGAGGCAGGGCCACATTATAGGCGGTGTTTTGGGTCTGTGCCATAAAAAATCGCCCCGGAGGGCGATTTTTTTGATGCTTGCTGCGTCCACCTGCGCGGCGGAGCGCCCGGCTTAGTCGAACACCGGCGAATCGACGCCGAGGATCTTGTGCAGCTTCGGCGAGGTAGTGGTGTACTGCATGTGGATTTTCTTCTCGGGGAAGATATAAGGCGCGGCGCCGAAGGCGGCCAGCGCGGCTTCATGGAAGCCCGAGAGGATCAGCTTCTTCTTGCCGGGGTAGGTATTGATATCGCCTACCGCGAAGATGCCGGGGATGTTCGTCTCGAACTTCTCCGTGTCCACCTTGATCTGCTTGCGCTCAAGGTCCAGGCCCCACTCCGCAATGGGTCCGAGCTTGGGCGACAGGCCGAAGAACACCAGAAGGTCGTCCAGCGGCAGGCGGCGGGTGACGCCGTCTGCGCCCGTCACCTTGATCTCGGTCAGCAGGCCATCCTTTTCCTCGTAGCCGCTGATCTGGCCCACGACGAATTGCATCTCCATCTGCTCGCACAATTCCTTCATCTTGGCGACGGAGGCGGGCGCGGCGCGGAAGCCGTCGCGGCGATGGATCATCACCACCGACTCGGCTTTGCCGACCAGGTCCAGCGTCCAGTCCAGCGCGGAGTCTCCGCCGCCGACGATGACGAGGTTGCGGCCGTGGAAACGGCTCGGATCCTTGACGCGGTAGAACAGTTGCTTGCCGTCGAACTTGTCGATGCCATCCACCTTGACCGTGCGCGGCTGGAACGAGCCCACGCCCGCGGCGATGAAGATGGTCTTGGTAAGGAAGCGGGTTCCCAGCGAGGTCTCGACGAAGAAGCGGCCGTCTTCGCGGCGCTCCACCACGGCGACTTCCTGGCCCAGGTGGAAGGTCGGCTCAAACGGCTCGATCTGCTTGAGCAGGTTGTCGGTCAGATCCTGGCCGGTGCAGATGGGCACGGCCGGGATGTCGTAGATGGGCTTGTCCGGGTATAGCTCCACGCACTGGCCGCCGACCACCTTGAGGGAGTCGATCACGTGCGCCTTGATTTCGAGCAGGCCCAGTTCGAAGACCTGGAAGAGTCCGACCGGGCCGGCGCCGACGATCAGCGCGTCGATTTCCAGCGGCTGGCCGCCGCCGCCGTTGCCGGTGGCAACGTGGTGGGTGGCGTCGGCAACGGGGTTGGGGATACTCAAGTCCATATTCGTCCTGATACGTTGTGGGGCACAGGCGTGCCCGGCATTACGGGAAAGCGCGTGGGTGGGGACGGCTTTCTGACCTGTCTTTTTTAGGTCTTTTTAGCGCTGCAGGTATTGCAGCTTTTCGGCTGTGTCCTTCCATTCCTCGGCTTCGGCCAGCGGGGCCTTGGTCTTGGTGATGGACGGCCAGTTGCGTGCCAGTTCGGCGTTCAGGTCGATGAACTGCTGCTGGTCGGCCGGCACGTCTTCTTCGGCGTAGATCGCGTTGACCGGGCATTCCGCCACGCACACCGCGCAATCGATACACTCATCCGGGTCGATGGCGAGGAAGTTGGGGCCTTCGCGGAAACAATCGACCGGACACACGTCAACGCAGTCGGTATAGCGGCAACGGATGCAGGATTCGGTGACAACGTGAGTCATTTCGGTTCCAGAAAAACGGGATCGGCTTCGATGGGAATGTTGTTAGGCCTGTTGTGCCGTGCTCGTCACGCCGGTGGGGTTGCCGGTGGGTTCACCATACGCGGCGCGAGCGCTGGCCGTGGCCTTTCAAAGACCGATATTGTAGCTGAGCCTTTCCGCAAGGGTAGTCGCTCTATATAGCCGGATAAGATAGTTTTCTTATTTCTTTATGTGCATTTGATCCAAGACAGCCAGAGGTGCTCCCGCTAATGTGCTCTTCTGGCCGTTGCCGTGACGGCGTTGTAAGCTGGACGGGCCTGCGCGTGCGGTATCGCCGCGCGCTTACCTGAGGAGTGCGCCATGCCAAGATCAGTCCGGGAACTGCCGCGCGGCAGCCGTTCGAGCCGTATGGCGGCCGCCTTGCTTTGCCTGGCGGCGCTGGCCATGCCAGCCGCGCATGCGCAAACGCTGGCAAAGGCCGGCCCGCCGGATAGCGTGGTGGCCCGCCTGATGGCCTGGCGCATGATGAGCGACCAGCCAGTCTCGCTCACTGCGCTGGCCCGTTTCGACTGGGATGATTTCGGCGTGGTAATCGAACCCGCGGGGGAGGTCATGGCCAACTGCGGCCAGGCCGGTTTCCTGCCATGCGACGCCGAGTTGCAGCCGGAGCGCGGCGCGCCGGTTCAGGTACTGGTATTCCGCCGCGGATCCGAGCGGGTCTACCAGGAGCGCATCACAGCCCGCTCGGCGACCTTCGCGGAGCCGCTTCCCGCCGCCGTGCCCCGGGCACAGGCCACGCTGGTCGGCTGCCCCGGCTACCACGGGCAAGTCCTGTGGTGCCTGCGCGGCAGCGCCCGGGGCCGCCAGCCCGATCCTTTTCTTGACGGCGCATGATCCGGCTATCGCCCGCCGCGCTTTCGGTTAGCATGTCGCACTGACTCGGCACTGCCGTCTGGCCTGACATGATCATTACCTCATTGCTCGACACCGATCTGTACAAGTTCACCATGATGCAGGTGGTGCTGCATCACTTCCCCGCCGCACAGGTCGAATACCGCTTCAAGTGCCGCAACGTGGGGGTTGACCTGACCCCTTACGTGGACGAGATCCGCGACGAGGTGGCGCAGCTGTGCCAGCTTCGCTTTACGCCGGACGAACTCCAGTACCTGCGCGAGCTGCGTTTCATCAAGAGCGATTTCGTCGACTTCCTCGGCCTGTTCCACCTCAATGAGAAATACGTGAACATCGCGCCCGCCGCCCCCGGCAGCGGCGAGATCGAGATCACCATCCGCGGGCCCTGGCTGCATACCATCCTGTTCGAGGTGCCGTTGCTGGCCATCGTCAACGAGGTCTATTTCCGCCGCACCCAGCCGCAACCGGACTGGGCCGAAGGGCGCAGGCGCCTGGAAGATAAGCTGGCCTTGCTGAAGATGCCCGCCCACGCCGACTGCGTGATTGCCGACTACGGCTCGCGCCGCCGCTTCTCGCGCGACTGGCAGGAAGAGGTATTGCAGACCATGCGCAGGGTGCTGGGCCCGCAACTGGCCGGCACCAGCAATGTTCATTTCGCGCGCATGCACAACCTGACCCCGTTGGGCACCATGGCGCATGAATACCTGCAGGCCTGCCAGGCGCTGGGGCCGCGCCTGCGCGATTCGCAGGTGTTCGCGCTCGAGGTCTGGGCCAAGGAGTACCGCGGCGACCTCGGCGTCGCGCTGTCCGACACCTACGGCTTCGATGCCTTCCTGCGCGACTTCGATCTCTATTTCTGCAAGCTGTTCGACGGCGTGCGCCACGATTCAGGTGATCCCTTTGCCTGGGGCGAGCGCATGCTGGCGCATTACGCCGCCAGGCGCGTCGACCCGCTGGGCAAGACGCTGATCTTCAGCGACAGCCTCGACATCCCACGCGTAATCGAGCTGTGCGAGCGCTTCGGCGGGCGCTGCCGGCTGGCGTTCGGGGTGGGCACCAACCTGACCAACGATCTCGGCTACACGCCGCTGCAAATCGTGATCAAGATGACGCGCTGCAATGGACAGCCGGTAGCCAAGCTGTCCGATACGCCCGAGAAGACCATGTGCGACGACCCGGCCTACCTGACGTACCTGCGGCACGTGTTCGGCGTCCAGGCACCAGCCTGATTGCGCGCAGCCATCTGATTCCCACGCATCCAACCCTCGGACATATCGGAAAGCAAGCCATGGATACCACTTCCGCCCGCGATCGCATCTTTGCCCGTATCCGTGCCGCACAGGGCCGTGCCCCCGGGGTCAGCAACGGCGAGCGCGCGGCGGTAGCCGATTACCTCGCGCGGCATCCCGCCGGTCCCCGGCCGCCGGCGCCGGCGCAGCGCATCGAATCCTTCCAGGAGCAGGCGCAGAAGATGGCTTCCACGGTCGAGCGGGTGGCCGCGCTGGCCGATGTGCCCGCCGCCGCGGCGCGTTACCTGGACAGCCTGGGCCTGCTGCGCCGCGCCGTCGCCTGGGACAGCCTGGGCACGCTGGACTGGCAGGCGCAGGGATTGACGGTGGAATGCCGCCCACCGGTACGCGATGCCCAGGCCGATCACGACCACGGTGACATGGTCGGCATTACCGGCTGCTTTTGCGCGATTGCCGAGACCGGCTCGCTGATGCTGTTGTCCGGCCCGCAGACGTTCGCTTCGGCCGCGCTGCTGCCGGAGACGCATATCGCGGTGGTGCCGGTTTCCCGCATCGTCGACGGGATGGAAGATGCGTTCGCGCTGGTGCGCAGCGAGCGCGGAGCGTTGCCCCGCGCCACCAACATCATCAGCGGCCCTTCGCGCACCGGCGACATTGAACAAACCATCGTGCTGGGCGCGCACGGGCCTTACCGTGTGCACGTGATCCTCGTCGAGCAGGACTGAAAAGCTCGCCGCCCGCGCCAGCGAACGCCCCGGGCCGGACGGGCAGGGCGGCCGAAATGCGCTGGATCCTGCGGCGATTGCTTTACACTTGAGGGCCTCGCCGCGTGCCCGTGGCCCGCTGGCCGGGCTTGGCGGGCTCGTGCGCTTTCTCCGCCCGCGGCTGCTGCCAGTCGCGGGTGCAGCCATCCGAAACAAGGAGATCCCGCCCGATGCGACGTGCCCAAGCACTGCTACCTTCGCTGGCCCTGCTGTTGCTCACCCTTCTGCCCAACCTTGCCAGCGCCGCCGATCTCGACGGCGCCACGCTGTCGCCGATGTGGGCCTTGCCGTTTGCCGGCACATTGTTGTCGATCGCGCTGTTCCCGCTGATCGCGCCGCGTTTCTGGCACCACCATTACGGCAAGATCATCGCCGGCTGGGCACTGGTGTTCCTGGTACCGTTCGCGCAGGCATTTGGCGTGCATGCCGCGGCCGCCAATGCCGTGCATGCGCTGCTGTCCGAGTACATTCCCTTCATCGCGCTGATCGCCGCGCTCTACATCGTGGCCGGCGGCATCTGCGTGCGCGGTAACCTGCACGGCACGCCGCGCCTGAACACCGGCCTGCTCGCACTTGGCACCGCGCTGGCCAGCCTGATGGGCACCACCGGCGCCGCCATGCTGCTGATCCGGCCATTGCTGCGCGCCAACGACAACCGCAGGCATGTGGCGCACGTGGTGGTGTTCTTTATCTTCCTGGCCGCCAATGCGGGCGGCGCGCTGACGCCGCTGGGCGATCCGCCGCTGTTCCTGGGCTTCCTCAAGGGCGTGGACTTCTTCTGGACCCTGCGCAATATCCTGCCCGAGACGCTCTTTATCTGCGGGGCGCTGCTGCTGATCTTCTATTTTGTCGATCGCCACTACTACATGAACAAGGAAGAGGAGTTGCCGCCGGCGGCCGATCCCACGCCGGACTCGCCGGGCATCCGCATCGAGGGCAAGCGTAATTTCGTGCTGCTGCTGGCGGTGGTTGGGCTGGTACTGATGAGCGGGCTGTGGAAACCAGGCATCGAGTTCGACGTGATGGGAACCGACGTCGGCCTGCAGACGGTGGTGCGTGACGTGATGCTGGTGGTAGTGGCGCTGGTGTCCCTGTTGATCACGCCTGTCACTGCGCGCACCGGCAACGAGTTCAACTGGGAGCCGATCGTGGAAGTGGGCAAGCTGTTCGCAGGCATCTTCCTTACCATCATCCCGGTGATCGCCATGCTCAAGGCTGGCACGGACGGCGCATTCGCCGGCGTGATCCGTCTGGTGAGCGACGCGGGCGGCGAGCCTATCGACAGCATGTATTTCTGGGCCACGGGCATCCTGTCGTCCTTCCTGGATAATGCGCCGACCTACCTGGTGTTCTTCAATACGGCGGGCGGCGACCCGGCCACGCTGATGACGCGCAACGCCTCGACGCTGGCGGCGATCTCGGCCGGCGCGGTGTTCATGGGCGCCAATACCTATATCGGCAACGCGCCCAACCTGATGGTCAAGGCGATTGCCGAAAGCCGCGGTGTGCGCATGCCCAGCTTCTTCGGCTATATGCTGTGGTCGATTTGCGTGCTGGTGCCGCTGTTCCTGGTGATGACCTTTATCTTCTTCCGCGTGTGAGCATGACCAAGCCTTCCATCCTCGTAACCCGCGCCGTCTTTCCGGAAGTGATCGACCGGCTCGCGCAATATTTCGACGTTGACAGCAACCAGCAGGACGTGGCGCTCGATGGCGCCGCGCTCAGGCAACGCCTCGCGGGCAAGTCCGGCGTGCTGGCCAATGCCGCGGATCGTATCGATGGCGAACTGGTGGCCGGGTTGCCGGCGCTGCGCGCGGTCTGCAATATGGCCGTCGGCTACAACAACCTCGATGTGCCGGCACTGACCGCCGCCGGCATCGTGGCGACCAACACACCCGACGTACTGACGGAAACCACCGCCGATTTTGGCTGGGCCCTGCTGATGGCCACTGCGCGCCGCGTGACCGAATCCGAGCACTGGCTGCGCGCCGGCAAGTGGGAGCGGTGGAGCTACGACATGTTCCTCGGCATGGACCTGTACCGCAGCACGCTCGGCATCCTTGGCATGGGCCGCATCGGCCAGGCGCTGGCGCGCCGCGCTGCGGGGTTTGGCATGTCCGTGCTCTATCACAACCGCAGCCGCCTGCCGGAGGAGACCGAGCGCGCGCTCAATGCGCGCTATGTCAGCAAGACGGAATTGCTTGCGCAATCGGATCACCTGCTGCTGGTGCTGCCGTATAGCGCGCAGAGCCATCACAGCATCGGCGCCGCAGAGCTGGCGCAAATGAAGCCGTCGGCCACGCTGGTCAACCTGGCGCGCGGCGGCGTGGTCGACGACGCCGCGCTGGCCGTGGCGCTGCGCGAGCGCCGCATTTTCGCCGCGGGCCTGGACGTGTTCGAGGGCGAGCCGCAAGTCCATCCCGGCCTGCTGACCGTGCCTAACGTTGTGTTGACCCCGCACATTGCCAGCGCCTCGGAGAAGACCCGTCGCGCCATGGCGGATCTTGCCGCCGATAACCTGATCGCTGCGCTCAATGCAGGCCCGCAGGCAGGCCGTCCGCCTTCGTTGATCAATCCCGAGGTGATGGCGCACCGCCGCTGATTCTCTCGCTGCACGCGTCGTGCCGCCTGCGCGCTGGTCTCTCCAGCTTGCCGGCGCGGCGCGGCTTTTTGCGTACTTCAGACTTTCATGACCCAGATTCCCCTTTTGACCCTGGCTCTTGCGCTGGTAGCCGTGCTGCTGCTGGCGGTGCTGTTGCTGCGGCCACGCGTTGCGCCGGAGACCGCCAGCCTGGAACTGCTGCGCCAGCTCGCCGAACTGCGAGCCGAAGGCGCGCGCGGCAATGAGCGCCTGGAGCGCGAATTGCGCACGGAGGTCACGGAGAGCGCGCGCGTCGGCCGCGGCGAGGCCGGCCAGCAGATGATGCGTTTCCAGCAGACGTTGTCTTCGCAACTCACGAGCATCGCCACGCTGCAGAACAACCAGATCGACATGTTCGCGCAACAGCTTGCCAAGCTGACCGAGTCCAATGTCCAGCAACTGGAGCAGGTCAGGCAAAGCCTGCTGCAGCACGGCCAGCAGGCACGTGACGAGCAGGGCAGCGCGCTGCGCCGCTTCGGCGACATGCTGCAGCAGCAACTGGCGCAAATGTCCGAGGGCAACGAGCGCCGCCTGGGCGAAGTACGCACCACGCTGGAACAGCGGCTCAAGGAAATCGAGGCGAATAACTCAGCCAAGCTCGAGGAAATGCGCCGCACCGTCGACGAGAAGCTGCACGCCACGCTCGAACAGCGGCTTGGCGAATCCTTCAAGCTGGTGTCGGACCGGCTCGAACAGGTGCATCGCGGGCTGGGCGAAATGCAGGCGCTGGCGCAAGGCGTGGGCGATCTCAAGCGGGTGCTGACCAACGTGAAATCGCGCGGGACCTGGGGCGAAGTGCAACTGGAGATGCTGCTCGACCAGATGCTGACTGCCGAGCAATACGCCAAGAACGTCGAGACGGTCCGCAATACCGGGGCGCGTGTGGAGTTCGCGATTCGCCTGCCGGGCAAGGATGCCGCCGGCGGTCAGGTTTGGCTGCCCATCGACGCCAAGTTTCCGAAGGAGCAATACGAACGCCTGCTCGACGCGCAGGAGCGTGGCGATGTCGACGGCGTGGCCCTGGCAGGGCGAGAACTGGAAGTGGCGATCAAGCGCGAGGCGCAGACGATTTCCGAGAAATATGTTTCGCCGCCTGCCACCACTGATTTCGCCATCCTCTTCCTGCCTACCGAGGGCTTGTACGCCGAAGTCTTGCGGCGGCCCGGATTGGCGGACCTGCTGCAACGCAATTACCGCGTGACGGTAGCGGGGCCGACCACGCTGGCCGCCCTGCTCAACAGTCTGCAGATGGGATTTCGTACACTCGCGCTGGAGCGCCGCTCAAGCGAAGTGTGGGAGGTGCTCGGCGCGGTCAAGACCGAGTTCGGCAAGTTTGGCGATGTCCTGGCCAAGACCCGGGACACGCTGGAGCGTGCTGCCCGCAACATCGAGCAGGCCGAAGTGCGCACGCGCCAGATGGAGCGCAAGCTGCGCACGGTGGAGGCGCTGCCGGGCGAAAGCGCACAAGCGTTGCTCGGCCTTGCTGCCGTGCCGGACGAAGCGGCGCAAGAACGTCAAGAGGGTGAAGCGGGCTGAGGAGCGAGGAGGCCGGCGGTGCCGCAGATTGAAAAAAAAGCGCATCGAAGCGATGCGCTTTTTTTTACTTTGGGAGGCTGCAGTTCAGGGCAGGTCCCGTATCGTCACCTCGATGCCGCCGAAACGCGCGGCCACCCAGTTGTAGGCCTTGCAGGCCAGCCAGAGCAGGCCGAAGCCGATCAGCGCATTGAGAATCAGTGCCGTGAAGACGGTGATGCCGGGCAGGTCGCCATAGCGGATGAAAGCCACGAACAGCCCCAGCGAGACGATGGGTACCGAAAAGCACAGGTACACGAGCACGAGCGCGCGGGCGGTTTTGACCGGGTGGAGGTAGGCAATCTCCTGATTCATGACAGCTTGGGCAGTAGCAAAGTAATGTTGCGCAAGTGTATCGAATGGGGGAGGCGGCGCATAGTCCGGCACTCGCGGGGTAAGGAAAACCGCCGATCTGCTTGCTAAACGCCGGCAAAACTGCTGCGCAAAAACGACACAAAGGTGCAGCCAACGTACCGTGGCAAGCTTTACATCAGCCCGTCGAACAGCATGACTTCGACCTCGTCGCCGGCCGCCACCATGTCTTGCTCGTGCCCGAGCACGATAAAGCAATTGGCCTCGCTCATCGAGCGCAGCACGCCCGATCCCTGCTGGCCGGTAATGCTCACTTGCCAGCCGCCATCCGGCGCTGGAGCCAGGATGCCGCGCTGGTACTCGGTGCGGCCTGGCTTCTTGCGGATCGGCTGCGCGCTGCGCACGCGCATCAGCGGCAGGGGCGCCACCTTCGCGCCCATTTGCCGGTGCAGCGCAGCGCGCACGAAGTGATAGAACGTCACCATCACCGCCACCGGATTGCCCGGCAGGCCGAACAGCAACGCCTCGCGGCCATGGGAGGCGATGCGGCCGAAGGCCATGGGCCGGCCTGGGCGCATGGCGATCTTCCAGAAGGTCACATCACCCAGCTGGGCCATGATCTGCTTGGTGTAGTCGGCTTCGCCCACCGACACGCCGCCGGACGTAATGACCGCATCGGCGTTTTCGCAAGCGGAGCGAAACGCCGCCTCGAGGGCTTCGGGGTCGTCCCGTACCACGCCCATGTCGATCAGGTCCACGTTGAGTCGCCGCAACATGCCATGCAGCGTATAGCGGTTGGAGTCGTAGACGCAGCCCGCGTCGAGCGGCTCGCCGATCGAGCGCAGTTCGTCTCCGGTGGAGAAGAAGGCCACGCGCAGGCGGCGGCGTACCTTGACCTCGGCAACGCCCAGCGAAGCCAGCAGCCCGAGGTCCGCCGGCTGCAGGATGCGTCCGGCGGCCAGCGCCGGCTGGCCGATGGCGAGGTCTTCGCCCCGCAGACGGCGGTTGTCGCCGGCACGCACCGCGCGGGCGTCAAAGCGAACCTGCTCGCCATGCGTCTCGGCGAATTCCTGGGGAATCACGGTATCGCAGCCGGCCGGCATGATGGCGCCCGTCATGATGCGTACCGCCTGCCCGCGCGCGACCGGCTGCTCGCATGCTGTGCCGGCGAAGGCGCTGCCGACCACCGTCAGCGTGATATCGCCGCCGGCGGCAAGATCGCTGCTGGCAAACGCATAGCCGTCCATGGCGGAGTTATCGTGCGCCGGGACATCCAGCGTGGAGATGATGTCCTCGGC
Organism: Burkholderiaceae bacterium 16; assembly: GCA_000955785.1. Taxonomy (GTDB): domain Bacteria; phylum Pseudomonadota; class Gammaproteobacteria; order Burkholderiales; family Burkholderiaceae; genus Cupriavidus. The sequence continues at coordinate 91,027 of JYOD01000005.1, read as the reverse complement.
GAGCACGCGGTCGAGCGCCGAGCGGATGGCGAGCTGCTCGGTCCCACGTACGGGCTCGACCACCTCGCCGATGATCTGGTTGGCCTGCGCCACCGGCAACGCGCCGGGATCGTAGTCGGACAGGCAGGAAATGACGGAATGTAGTGATGGCATGGACCGTTTCCCGGGGCAGCGGCCTGGCTTGGTTGTTCAGCGCGCTTCCAGCGTGCGCAACTCGTCCAGGGTATTGATATTGGCGAAGGCGCCGGCGTCGTCGAACAGCACTTCGGCCAGGCGATGAGAGGCGGCCCAGGTTTCGATCTTGCGGCCGCCGCCGTTGAGGAAAGCCAGCAGGCTATCGTGCGCCGTGACCGGCATCAGGCAAAACACCGGCTGGGCTTGCCGGCGGCCGTCCGCGTCGATGGTAACCGGGATGGCCATCTCCGCGCCTTGCTCGTCGATCGCGCCCGCCAGGCGCGCAGCCAGGTCGCTCGGCAGGAAAGGCGAATCGCAGGGGGCGCTCAGCATCCAGCCCGTCTGGCATTGCTCCAGCCCGGCCAGCATGCCGGCCAGGGGACCGGCGAAGTCCGGCACCGAATCGGTGACCACCGGCACGCCGAAGGACTCATACGCGGCCAGGTTGCGGTTAGCGTTGATCAGCATGCCGTCGGTCTGCGGCGACAGGCGCATCAGCGTATGCATCGCCATGGGCGCGCCGCGGAAGGGCTGCAGGCCCTTGTCGGTGCCGCCCATGCGGCTGCCCCTGCCGCCGGCCAGGATCAGGCCGGTAATGTCGTCGCGTGAAATCATCGGAATACGGAATAGGTTGGTGGTTTGGCCGGCGCGGCTGCGGGGCGATTGTGGTCAACCGCCGATATAAGACATTTCGATCTTGTTCTCGGCACGTGCCTGCCGCACCGCGGGGTCGCTCCGCAGCTCGGAGTAACGATCGGTGCGCGCTTGCCAGACCCCGGCGATGGCATTGGAGATTTCCAGGTCACTGTGGCCGCCGCGCAGCAGCGCGCGCAGGTCGTAGCCTTCGGTGGCGAACAGGCACAGGTAGAGCCGGCCTTCGGTCGACAGGCGGATACGGCTGCAGTCCCCGCAGAAGGCGTGGGTCACGCTGGAGATCACGCCGATCTCGCCGGCGCCGTCGCGGTAACGCCAGCGCTCGGCAGTCTCGCCGCTGTAGTTGGCGGGGATGGCTTCGAGCGCAAAGGCTTCATCGATGCGGCGCACCACCTCGGCGGAGGGCAGCACCTCATCCATCTGCCAATGGTTGCTGGCACCCACGTCCATGAACTCGATAAAGCGCACGATGATGCCACTGCCGCGGAAGTGCGCGGCCATCGGCACGATCTCGGCGTCATTGGTGCCGCGCTTGACCACCATATTGACCTTGAGCGGCGCCAGGCCGACAGCCTGGGCGGTCTCGATGCCGTCCAGCACATCGCGTACCGCGAAGTCGACATCATTCATGCGGCGGAAGGTGGCATCGTCGATGGCGTCCAGGCTCACGCTGACGCGTGACAGGCCGGCGTCGCGCAACGAACGCGCCTTGCGGGCAAGCAGCGAGGCATTGGTGGTGAGGGTGAGGTCGAGCGGCTTGCCCGAAACCGTCTCGATGCGCGCGAGCATTTCCACCAGCTTCTCGATGTTCTTGCGCAGCAGCGGCTCTCCGCCCGTCAGGCGGATCTTTTCCACGCCGTGCGCAGCGAACAGGCGGGCGGCTCGCTCGATCTCCTCGAAACTCAGCAACTCGGAATGCGGCAGGAAGGTGTAGTCCTTGTCGAACACTTCCTTGGGCATGCAATACACGCAACGGAAATTGCAGCGGTCCGTGACCGAGATGCGCAAATCGTGCAGCGGCCTGCCGCGCGTGTCGGCAACCAGTCCGGACGGGGCGGCGAGCTCGTCCGGGATGCTGGGCGTCATCGAACGGTAGCGATGGTCGCGCAGATCGAAAATGGGAATGACGGATTCGGTCATGGCCTGGGGAGTGGCAATGCGGTGACGGGCGGCTTTGGCGCGGTCGCGTGGGGGCAAGCAGCGCCCGTTCGGAGCACCATCGTGGGGGTGCCATCTAATTGTCATTCTAGCCGAGCCGGGCATGGTAGCGCCGGCGTCACCCTGCGCAGGACCTGGAAATACGCGGGCGAGCCTCGCCGATCCGGCTCGGACATGAAAAAAGGGACGGCTGCGCCGTCCCTTTCCCTGATACCCGCGAGGGTGCCGCTTACTTCTGTTGCGTCGCAGGCGCGTTATCGCCGGCGGTTTCGACCAGAATCATCGGACCTTCGGGCAGCGGCGGCAGGGGCTTGCGCTCCCGCACGACGCGCGGTGCCGGCGGGATGCTGGCGGCCGCTTCCTGCGCGGCGCGCAGCTTGCTGACGTCGGTGTTGACCCACTCGAGACCGGCCGAAGCCAGCATCGGTTGCAGGCTTTCCACGGCCACCGGCGCGGCGGCTGCCGCCACGACGGGGGCTGCGGGCGGCACGGCGGCCGCAGCGGTGACGGGTGCGGCCACCGGCACTTCGACAGCGGGCTCCACGACAGCAGGCGCCACTGCGGCGGGTTCCGCCACGACGGGTGCGGGCTCGTAGGCGACCGGGCTGGCAACAGCCGTTTCGACCACCGGTTCAGGCACCGTTTCGATGACCGGTGCAGCGACCGGTGCAGCGACCGGTGCCGATACAGGCGCTGCGACAGGTGCTGCGACAGGCGCGACCGGCTCCGGCGTCACCACCGCAGCCTCGACTGGCTGGTAGGCCGGGACGCTGGGAGCGGATTCGGCGACCACCACGGTGGTGGCTTCCACCACGACAGCTTCCGCGACAACGGCCGGTGCGGCGATTTCACGGACTTCGCCCGAGTCTTCGCCTTCACCGCTTTCGTTGGCCTGGGCGCTATCGTCACGCTCGCGGCGGTAGCGATTGCGGCCACGGCGATTGCGGCGGCGGCGTTCTTCGCCTTCGCCATTTTCGCTGCCTTCAGGAGCTTCCTGCAGGTCGGTGCGTGCGTTTTCGGCGTCGTCGTGCGAGGCAACCGGTGCCGCTACGGCGGGGGCTGCCACGGCGGCGGCTACGGCTGCGGTGCCAAGGGCTTCGGCAGCCAGGCTTTCGCTGGCTTCGCCTTCGCGCGGTGCGTCGCCGCGCTCACGCTGGCGGTCGCGCTGGCGCTCGCGGCGTTCCTGGTTACGGTCACGGCGGCCTTCCGTACGCTCGGCAGGTGCGCCCTCGGGCTGACGGGCCAGCTGGACTTCCAGCGCGGCCTGGCGCGGGGCGCGGCTGCTACGCTCGCCGCGTTCACCCCGCTCGCCACGTTCACCTCGCGCCTCGACGCGTTCGCCACGTTCGGCGCGCTCGCCACGTTCCTGGGGCGCGCGCTCGCCACGTTCCTGGGGCGCGCGCTCGCCGCGCTGGCCGCGGCCCTGGCGCTCGCCGCGTTCGCCACCGCGTTCGCCGCGCTGGCCACGCTCGCCGCGGCTTTCGCCGCGTTCACCACGCTGGCCGCGCTCGCGACGGCTCTCCGCGCCGCGTTGTTCCGCGTCCACCGGCTTGACTGGCTCGACGGCGGGCGCTGCCGGCTTGGCGCCGAACAGGCTCTTGAGCCAGCCGATGAAACCGCCGCCGACCACCGGCTGGGTGGCCGGTGCCGGACGTGCGGGAGCGGCTTCCGGGCGCGGCGCGCGCTCGGCGCGCGGTACCGAAACCGGTGCCGGCTGTTCCGGGGTAATGCCCTTGACCGCGGCTTCCTGGCGCGGCTTGGCATCTTCCTTCTTGCGGCTGCTGTAGCTGGTGTCGGCTTCCAGTTCCTTGGCGGCGGCCTCGGCCATCTTGTAGCTGGCGGTGCTGTCTTCCAGGCGCGGGTCGTCGTGACGCAGGCGCTCCAGCTTGTAGTGCGGGGTCTCGAGGTGCTTGTTGGGGATCAGCAGCACATTGACCTTGAACCGCATTTCGATCAGGTTGATGTCCTGGCGCTTCTCGTTGAGCAGGAACGCTGCCACTTCCACCGGTACCTGGCAGTGGATGGCGGCGGTGTTTTCCTTCATCCCTTCTTCCTGGATGATGCGCAGGACCTGCAGGGCGGAAGATTCGGTATCGCGGATATGGCCAGTGCCGTTGCAGCGCGGGCAAGTGATGTGCGAGCCTTCCGACAGCGACGGGCGCAGGCGCTGGCGCGACAGCTCCATCAGGCCGAAGCGGCTGATCTTGCCCATCTGCACGCGGGCGCGGTCATGGCGCAGGGCATCCTTCAGGCGCGTTTCCACGTCCTTCTGCGCCTTGCTGGCTTCCATGTCGATAAAGTCGATCACGATCAGGCCACCCAGGTCGCGCAGGCGCAACTGGCGGGCGATTTCGTCGGCGGCTTCGAGATTGGTGCGCAGCGCAGTTTCCTCGATGTCGGCGCCCTTGGTGGCGCGGGCCGAGTTCACGTCCACCGACACCAGGGCTTCGGTATGGTCGATCACGATGGCGCCGCCCGAGGGCAGCATCACCATGCGCGAGTACGCCGATTCGATCTGGTGCTCGATCTGGAAACGCGAGAAGAGGGGGACATCGTCCCGGTACTTCTTCACGCGGCTCATGTTGTCGGGCATGACCACGCTCATGAAGGCGCGGGCCTGCTCGTAGATTTCGTCGGTGTCGATCAGGATCTCGCCGATATCCGGCTGGAAGTAATCGCGGATGGCGCGGATCACCAGGCTGGATTCGAGATAGATCAGCAGCGGGGCCTTGTTGTCGCCGGCGGCGCCGTCGATGGCCTTCCACAGTTGCAGCAGGTAGTTCAGGTCCCACTGGAGTTCTTCGGCCGAGCGGCCGATGCCGGCGGTGCGGGCAATGATGCTCATGCCCTCGGGCACGGTCAGCTGGCCCATGGTCTCGCGCAGTTCCTGGCGGTCCTCGCCCTCGATGCGGCGCGATACACCACCGCCGCGCGGGTTGTTGGGCATCAGCACCAGGTAGCGGCCGGCCAGCGAGATAAAGGTGGTCAGCGCCGCGCCCTTGTTGCCGCGCTCTTCCTTTTCCACCTGGACGATCAGTTCCTGGCCTTCGTGCAGCGCGTCCTGGATGCGTGCGTTGCGCACGTCCACGCCTTCCTTGAAGAAGGCGCGCGCCACTTCCTTGAAGGGCAGGAAGCCATGGCGTTCTTCGCCGTAGTTGACGAAGCAGGCCTCCAGCGACGGTTCGATACGGGTGATGACACCCTTGTAGATATTGCCCTTGCGCTGTTCGCGCCCGGCAGCTTCGATGTCGATATCGATCAGCTTTTGACCGTCGACGATGGCGACGCGCAATTCTTCCTGCTGCGTCGCGTTAAAAAGCATGCGTTTCATCGCATTACCTCACTCAATGCCGAGGATTGCACCGGCATGCGGTGCCCGCGGCGTTCCGTGGAGCACGCGAGGGAGCGAGTGAGGGCGCGAGAATTGCCGAAAGCGCCGGCGCGCAAATGGGCGCGGCCGGCTGGGCGCGGGTGAAAGAGAGGTAACGACGTCGAAAGCGCCGTCCGCATGGTCGGAGAGAACGCCGGCAAGCTGCTCTTCGCAGCGATCCGGCGGGTTTCCGGCTGGCATGGCGGCGACGCGGGCGCAAAGGGGCGCCGTCGCATCGCGGCCGGCCGCGGAAGGCCTAGACGCGTCAAAGAGCAAGTTTGTCGTCACGGCAATGCTGCTTCGCTACCTGACATCTCCTGGCGGGCGCACCTACTACTTCTTGGAGTTCTGCGACCGGGCGCCGGTACAACTAGTCAGGCGGCGTTGGAAGCATGCCGGCGGCACCGTTTCCCGGTGCGGGCGGGACTTCTCTCACCAGAGTGGATGCCGGGAGGGCATCCACTATCAAATTCTGTTCTACCTGAACACTACATTCCCACGTGACCGCCGTCAGCGCCGAAGTTGCCTTTGGGCGACTTCCTGCGCGGGCGATACCGTGCGTGCTGCGTTTTTGCTGCCATTCACCAGCCCGGGGCTCGCGTTGTACGCAAAGAAGCCGGAGGCTGGCAGGGCTGGCGGCAACCCAAAGTGTAAAATACGACGAATCGCCTACACCTGACTTGCGCTGCCGGTCTTTGGCCGGAACAGCGAGGAAATTATATTGAAAATGAATGAGTTACGCCATCAAATTGAAAAAGAGGTGCGGCCCGCCGCGGCCGGGCCCCAGGTGGCGTACGTAACAATCGGCGACGAGGCCGATGGCCAGCGGATCGACAACTTCCTGCTGAAGCTCTCGAAAGGGGTGCCGAAGAGTCATGTCTACCGCATCCTGAGGTCGGGGGAAGTGCGCGTCAACAAGGGCCGGGTCGATGCGACTTATCGCCTGCAGATTGGCGATGTCGTGCGGATCCCGCCCATGCGGGTCGCGACTCCGGCACCTGATGGCGGCAAATTCGTGCCGCCGGCCAGTTTCCCGGTTGTCTTCGAGGATGATTACCTGCTGGTGATCAACAAGCCTGCCGGCGTGGCAGTGCACGGCGGGTCCGGCGTGGCGTTTGGCGTGATCGAGCAGTTGCGGCGGGCGCGCCCGCAGGCGAAGTTCCTTGAACTCGTGCACCGGCTCGATCGCGAGACCTCCGGCCTGCTGGTGCTGGCGAAGAAACGCTCGGCGCTGGTCAACCTCCATGAACAGATGCGCGGCAGCGCGCTGGACAAGCGATACTTCGCGTGCGTGGCAGGGCACTTTGAGAATGCCCGGCAGCACGTGAAGCTGCCACTATTTAAATACACCACCGCCGAGGGAGAGCGCCGGGTACGCGTGCAGGACGACGGGATTGCCTCGCATACCGTGTTCAACCGGCTTGAAGTCATGCCGGGCTTCACCCTGCTCGAGGCCGAGCTGAAGACGGGACGGACGCACCAGATCCGGGTCCACCTGGCGCATTCCGGCTTCCCTATCCTCGGCGACGAAAAATACGGCGATTTCGCCCTGAACAAGGCGCTGGCCCGCAGTGGCGCAAATCCCGGGCTCAAGCGCATGTTCCTGCACGCGCATAGCCTGACTTTTACACATCCGATAAGTGGTGAAATCATCACTGTCGTTGCACCCATGCCGCCGGAGTGCGAAACCTTCCTGCAGCAAGCACGTAACCAGCGCGCCCGCGACTAAGGCGCCCATGAGGAAATCAATGGCCAGGCAACGCTTCGACCTGATCGTGTTCGACTGGGATGGAACCCTGATGGATTCCACCCCGACCATCGCCAAGTGCATCCAGCTAGCCAGCCGCGACCTTGGCCTGCCGGTGCCCGACGACAGCGCGGCCAGCCATGTGATCGGGCTGGGGCTCAAGGATGCGCTGTCCTATGCGGTGCCCACGCTCGATCCCGCTGACTATCCCAAGCTGGCAGAGCGCTATCGCTTCCACTTCCTGACCCGCGACGCGGAATTGGTGCTGTTCGATGGGGTGCGCGAGATGCTGGAGGCCCTGCGCGCCGAGCACTATTTTCTTGGCGTGGCAACGGGCAAGACCCGCGTTGGCCTCCAGCGTGCCCTGGAGGCTACTGGCCTGGTCCGTCTGTTCGACGGTACGCGCTGTGCGGACGAAACCTTTTCCAAGCCTCACCCGGCCATGCTGCAAGAGCTGACCAGGGAGTTGGGGCAGGATATGGAGCGCACGGTCATGATCGGCGATACGACCCATGACCTGCAGATGGCGGCCAATGCCGGCGCGGCAGGGATCGGTGTCGGCTATGGCGCCCACCCGGCGGACGCCTTGCGTGCAATGGCGCCGCTGCATTGCGCATCCTCGATCGCCGACCTGCAAGACTGGCTGTTGACGCATGCCTGACGCGGTGGTTGCCGGCATGTCCGGGCAGCGCCGCTTATGCGCAACTGAAGACCTGGCTGAAGGCGGCGCCGGGGTGCGCTTCGTGGTCGAAATGGGTGGCCGCCCTGTTGGCGCGTTTGTCGTGCGCTTCGAGGGCGGTGTCCATGGCTACCTGAACCAGTGCGCCCACGTGCCGATGGAGCTCGATTGGCAGGAGGGGCAGTTTTTCGAGTCCTCGGGCCTATACTTGATGTGCGCGACACATGGCGCGATTTATGCGCCGGACAGTGGCTTGTGCCTGGGTGGCCCTTGCCGGGGCGCTTCGTTGGCGAAGCTGCGCGTCGAGGAGCGTGACGGCAATGTGTACTGGTTCCCGGAAAGCCCGTACGAAGTCCCCGCTGGCTAGCCGGCAAGCAGACGCAGACCTATTCCTAATCAAGAGCCAACTGCATGACTGAACAGCAAAAACCGCCTCGGGACGAATCTGGCAAGACGCCGGATCCGGCTGCTCCTACCAGCGCCGGGGCGGACGATCGGCTGGAAACCGCTTCCCAGGCTGATTTTCCGTTGGAGCAAGACTTGCGCGCCGGGGATGCAGCCACACAAAAAGAAGCCAGCCAGCGCAAGGAGCGCCTCGCCGGCCGCGACGTCGGGCCAGTCCCGACCGGCACGGGCTGGGAGCGAGATGTGCTGGAAAAGGTACTGATGGCGACCTTGCGCGAGCAGCGTGCCGCGCGTCGGTGGCGGATTTTTTTCCGTTTTGTCGGGTTAGCCCTGCTGGCGTTGCTCTTCTTCACCATCTTCGACTTCAAGGGCGACGGTGGCATCGCCACTAGTGGCCGTCATACGGCAATGGTGTCGCTCGACGGCGAGATCGCCGCCGGTACGCCAGCCAGCGCTGAATCGATCAACGCCGCCTTGCAGGCTGCATTCGCCGACACCAATGCCGCGGGCATCATCCTGAAGATCAATTCTCCGGGCGGCTCACCGGTACAGGCCGGCATGATCAACGATGAGATCCGCCGCCTGCGGACCCTCTATCCGTCCAAGCCGTTTTACGTAGTGGTGGAGGAAATCTGTGCCTCGGGCGGTTACTACGTGGCGGCGGCGGCGGACAAGATTTATGTCGACAAGGCCAGCATCGTGGGTTCGATCGGCGTGCTGATGGATGGTTTCGGCTTCACCGGCCTGATGGACAAGCTTGGCGTGGAACGCCGGCTTTACACCTCCGGCGCCAACAAGGGCATGCTCGATCCCTTCTCGCCGCAAGTGCCGAGGCAGAAACAATTTGCCGAGACTATGCTCAAGCAGATCCATCAGCAGTTCATCGATGTGGTCAAGGAAGGCCGTGGCGATCGCCTGAAGGAGGACCCGGATCTTTTCTCCGGCTTGTTCTGGTCCGGCGAGCGCAGCGTCGAGTTGGGCCTGGCCGACGGGCTGGGCAACGCCGACTACGTGGCGCGGGATCTGTTCAAGGCCGAGGACATTGTGGACTACACCGTCAAGGAGAACATCGCGGAGCGGGTAGCCAAGCGCTTCGGCGCGGCGATGGGTACGGCAGCGATGAAGACGATGTTGTTTGGCTCGCACGTGCAAGCCATTCGCTAGGCGGATCTACCGCAAGAAATATGGGGCGCTTGCGCCCCATATTTCGTTTCTCCGCCTTGTCTTCAGGCCGCCAGCAGCGAGAAGATGGCCGGCCGTTTGTTCAGTTCCAGCCGCTCAGGACGCCAATCGGAAATCGGCAGGGTTACGATCGTTTCGCTCGGCAAGGTCAGGTCCACCGCGATCGACAGCAGGCTGGTGCCGGCGCAATGCTGGCGCATGGCTTCAAGCAGGGGGCCGTTGCGGTAGGGTGTCTCGATCCAGACCTGGGTCTGGCGTGCCTTGCGTGAAAGCTGCTCCAGTTCGCGCAGCCGCTTGGCGCGTTCGCCGGCGTCCACCGGCAGGTAGCCGTTGAAGGCAAAGCTCTGGCCGTTCAGGCCGGACGCCATCACGGCCAGCAGGATCGAGCTCGGCCCCACCAGCGGCCGTACCCGCACACCTTTGGCATGGGCCAGCCGCACCAGGTTGGCGCCGGGATCGGCCACCGCCGGCACGCCGGCTTCGGATAGCAGGCCACCGTCGCGGCCCGCGCGGATCGGGGCCAGCAGGTCGGCCAGGGCGCCGTCGCGCGTGTTGACGTTGAGTTCGTGAATCTCGATCTGCTGGATCGGCCTGGCCAGCGGGCAGGTCTCACCCAGCTTCTTCAGAAAAGCGCGTGCTGTCTTGGCGTTTTCCGCCACCAGGTAATCCAGCCCCGCGGCGATTTGCTGCACGCCCGCCGGAATCACGTCCGGCAGGGGATCCGTCTCGTCGCGCTTTCCCAGGGTGTTGGGGATCAGATATAGGGTGCCGCTCATGCTTGGGTTCTCGTGTTTCGTCTGTGTTTTCGGCGCAGGCCGGCTGAAAGCTTAGTCCAGGAAAAAGGGGTAGCCGGCCTGGCGCAGCATGGTCGTCAGTGCAATTAGCGGCAAGCCTACCAGCGCCGTGGGATCGTCCGATTCCATGTGAGAGAGCAGGGCGATGCCCAGGCCTTCGGATTTTGCGCTGCCTGCCACGTCGTAGGGGCGCTCGATGCGTAGGTAGGCGTCCAACTCGTGGTCGGGGAGCTCGCGGAAGGTGGCGCGGGTCTGGACATCCGCCAGCTGGGCTTCACCGTTGCGGCCGTCAAGCAGGCACAGTGCGGAATGAAAAGTGACGGTGCGGCCTCGCATCAGCTGCAATTGTGCCAGTGCCTGCTCGTGCGAGCCGGGTTTGCCGATTTGCCTGCCATCCAGCGTGGCCACCTGGTCGGAACCAATGACCAGCGCGCCTGGATGCCGTTCGGAAATGGCCTGGGCCTTGCTGCGGGAGAGCCGCAGGGCGGTGGCTTCCGGGCTTTCGCCCGCCAGCGGGCTTTCGTCGATGTCCGGTGTCGCTACCTCGAAAGGGATGCGCAGGCGCTGCAGCAATTCGCGGCGATAAGGCGAACTGGAGCCTAGGATCAGGGTGGGGCGGGAGGATTGCGACATAAGTAATTGAGCGAAAAGGGAAAGCGGCGTATGGCCGTCTTCCAAAATTTTGACCGCGGCAGAAAAATCGACGTATAATGTCGCGTTTAGCCAAGCAAGTCCGGCGCAAATCCGTGGGTATACCGGTTTTGTGCGGCGCCCGGGTCACGTTTCGATGGTGTATGCGTCGAAACCGCGATGCCCGGGATGCCCCGGCAAGACGGCACGATAAGACATGACCCAGCCGATTGACCCGCGCGCGCTCGATCTCTTCGCATTTTGCCGCGCTGGTGGCGAAGCCACCGGCGAAGTCGCGGCGCGCGATTTGCCGCGCATCATAGCCGAGACCGCCGCGCATGCGCCAGTGTCGGCGCCGGACGAGGTCTTCAGCTACTCGCTCACCGGCTTTGTCGAGGAAGAAGCGAGCGAACCCGGTACGCCGGCAACGCAGCACCTTTACATCGACCTGACCGTGGATGGCCAGGTGTGGCTGGATTGCCAGCGTTGCCTGGGGATTTATGCCCAGGCGATCGCCACGGACATGTGCTTCGCGGTGGTCGCCAGCGAGGAAGAGGCCGACGCGGCACCCATGGACGACGACGAGATCGACGTGATCGTCGGTTCCCGGCGCTTCGACCTGCTGACGCTGATTGAAGATGAAGTGCTGCTGGCCTTGCCGGTAGCGCCCAAGCATGACGTTTGCCCCACGGTTCACGAAAGCCTTGTGACCGGGGTGGACGGACAGGCGGAACCTGAAGCCGAGGTCCCGCCGGAAGAAGAAAAACGGCCTTCGCCCTTTGCGGCGCTGGCCGGCCTGAAAACGAAGCACTGAAGCCGGTTCGCCGGCATCTGGCAGCGAGTTCAAGGCACCAGGATCAGCATCCGGCCGGGCCCGGCTACGCCTCGTGCGGGATGCGTGTGTTACCATTGAAAAATTCTCGAAGGAGTCATCATGGCAGTTCAACAGAACAAGAAGTCGCCCTCCAAGCGCGGCATGCATCGCTCGCACGACCACCTGACGGCGGCAGCGCTGGCAGTGGAGCCGACCACGGGCGAGACCCACCTGCGTCACCACGTGAGCCCGAACGGCTACTATCGTGGCCGCAAGGTCATCAAGACCAAGAACGACTGACAGATCGTTCGGCGTGACTTTGCGTCTCGTACGCGCACGTTGGTAGGTCAAAAACAAAAAAGCGGCAAAATCGTTGCCGCTTTTTTGTTGCGCGCTCGCAGCGCAAACCGTAGCGCAGGCTTCCACCAGGCCGATTTGCGCCGCTTGCTCAAGCCGAGCGCCCGGCCGAGGCCATGTACGGCGGCCGGAGGGGCGTCGATTCCCGCCCGCCGTCGAGCGCTCCGGGAGGCCGTCGGGTTGCCGCCGGCCGGTCAGGGCGATGCCTCCGGCCTGGGAGCCAGGTCTTAACGTCACGCCGACAAGCGCTTCTGCACCAGGAAACAATGACGATCAAACTAGCTATCGACTGCATGGGTGGCGATCACGGTGTCTCTGTGACGGTACCGGCGGCGATCAGTTTTCTCTCCAGCCATAGCGACGCCGAAGTGGTGCTGGTCGGCTTGCGGGAAAGCATCGAGCCTCAGCTCAAGAAGTTGCACGCGCTCGACCACCCCCGTGTGCGCATCGTGACCGCGACTGAGGTCATCACCATGGATGACCCGGTCGAGGTGGCGCTGCGCAGGAAGAAAGACTCTTCCATGCGCGTGGCCGTGACCCAGGTGAAAGAGGGCCTGGCGGGCGCCTGCATCTCGGCGGGCAATACCGGTGCGCTGATGGCGGTGTCGCGCTATGTGCTCAAGACGCTCGAGGGCATCGAGCGTCCGGCGATTGCCACCACCATTCCCAATGAGCAGGGCTGGGGCACCACGGTGCTCGATCTCGGTGCCAACGCCGATTGCGAGCCCGAGCACCTGCTGCAATTCGCGCGCATGGCAGAGGCCATGGTTGCCGTGGTGGATCATAAGGAACGTCCCAGCGTCGGCCTGCTGAACATTGGCGAGGAAGTGATCAAGGGCAACGATGTGGTGAAGCGTGCTGGCGAACTGCTGCGCGCTTCGGAACTCAACTTCTACGGCAACGTGGAAGGCAACGACATCTTCAAGGGCACCACCGATATCGTTGTGTGCGATGGCTTCGTCGGCAACGTCGCGCTAAAGAGCAGCGAAGGGCTGGCCAAGATGATCGCCAACATGATCAAGGAAGAATTCACGCGTTCGTGGTTCACCAAGCTGCTGGCGGTCCTGGCTTTGCCGGTGCTCAAGCGGTTGTCCCGGCGCCTGGACCCGGCGCGCTACAACGGCGCTTCCCTGCTCGGTCTGCGCGGGCTGGTCATCAAAAGTCATGGTTCCGCCGACGCGCACGCTTTTGAGTGGGCTATCAAACGCGGGTATGATGCGGCCAGGAATGGTGTGATCGAACGCACCATTCAGGCTTTCGCCAACAAGTCAGGTAACAGCACTCCGGCTACCGGCCCGCAGTCAGGCGCCGAGGATTCCAGTCCAAGCCCGCACGCCGCCTGAGGTCTTGATGTAGATGCCGCGGGCGACGACCCGTGGCCAGACGATCGATCCGACATTACATGACAAGCTACGCAAAAATCATCGGGACCGGGAGCTATTTGCCTCCACGGCGCGTCACTAACCAAGATATCGCGGCGCAACTGGCTGAGAAGGGCATCGAGACCAGCGACGAATGGATCTTTTCGCGCAGTGGCATCTCGGCCCGCCATTGGGCCGAGCCGGATGTCACCAGCAGCGACCTCGCCGTCAAGGCGGCGGAGCGTGCGCTGGAGGCTGCCGGCATCGATCGCCAGAGCATCGACCTGATCATCGTTGCCACTTCCACGCCCGATTTCGTCTTCCCCAGCACCGCCTGCCTGGTGCAGCAGAAGCTTGGCATCACCAACAACTGCGCGGCGTTCGACCTGCAGGCGGTGTGCTCCGGCTTTGTCTATGCGCTGGCCACCGCCGAAAAATTCATCCGCAGCGGTTCGCACCGCAATGCGCTGGTGATCGGCTCGGAAGTGTTCTCGCGCATTCTCGACTTTAACGACCGCACCACCTGCGTGCTGTTCGGCGATGGCGCCGGCGCGGTCGTGCTGTCGGCTTCCGAGGAGCCCGGCATCCTGTCGTCGGCAATGCACTCCGACGGTAGCCACGTGGACATCCTCTGCGTGCCGGGCAATGTCTCGGGCGGCAATATCACCGGCAACCCGTTCCTGCATATGGATGGCCAGGCGGTGTTCAAACTCGCAGTCACGGTGCTCGACAAGGTGGCGCGCGAAGCGCTCGCCGGCGCGCAGTTCCCGGCCGAAAAAGTCGACTGGCTGATCCCGCACCAGGCCAATATCCGCATCATGCAAAGCACCGCCAGGAAGCTTGGCCTGCCGGCCGAGCGCATGGTGGCAACGGTGCACGAACACGGCAATACATCGGCCGCCTCGATCCCCCTGGCACTCGATGTGGCGGTGCGCGATGGCCGCATCAGCGCGGGACACCATGTGCTGATGGAAGGCGTGGGCGGGGGCTTCACCTGGGGCGCGGTACTGCTCCGCATGTAAAATCCGGGCCGGCGCCGCGATGTTGCTTCGTCGCGCCGGTCCTGCGGTATCCATCTTTACGATTCGATTGCGATGAAATTCTCCTTTGTATTCCCAGGGCAAGGCTCGCAGGCAGTCGGGATGCTCAATGCATTTGCCGACAATGCGGTAGTCCGAGCCACTCTGGACGAGGCGTCCGCGGCACTCGGCCAGGACCTGGGCCGCCTGATCGCCGAGGGCCCGGCCGAGGAACTTAACCTCACGACCAACACGCAGCCGGTCATGCTGACCGCCGCGGTGGCCATTTACCGTGCCTGGCTCGACGCCGGCGGTGCAGCGCCGGCCCTGGTGGCCGGCCATAGCCTGGGTGAATACTCCGCACTGGTGGCTGCCGGGGTGATTCCCTTTGCCGATGCGGTGCCGTTGGTGCGTTTTCGCGCGCAGGCCATGCAGGAAGCCGTGCCGGTGGGCGAGGGTGGTATGGCAGCCATCCTTGGCCTGTCCGACGAAGACGTTCGCGCGGCCTGCGCCGAGGCGTCGGCTGCAGGAGCCGGCGTGGTCGAGGCGGTGAACTTCAACGCGCCTTCACAGGTGGTGATCGCCGGCAACAAGGCCGCTGTGGAAAAGGCCTGTGAAATGGCCAAGGCGCGCGGCGCCAAGCGTGCGCTGCCGCTGCCGGTTTCGGCGCCGTTCCATTCATCGCTGCTCAAGCCTGCTTCGGACCGCCTGCGTGAGCGCATGGCGGGCATGACGTTCGCCGCACCGTCCATTCCGCTGGTCAACAACGTTGACGTGGCCATCGTCAATGATCCGGAAGCCATCAAGGACGCGCTGGTTCGCCAGGCGGCAGCTCCGGTGCGCTGGGTCGAATGCGTGCAGAAGATTGCAGCCGCGGGCGTGACCCACGTGATTGAGTGCGGCCCGGGCAAAGTGCTGGCGGGCATGACCAAGCGCATCGACGGCAACCTGGTGGGCGGGGCGATCTTCGATCCGGCCTCCCTGCAGGACACGCTGGCGCTGCTGAAGTAAATAAGGACCAAGGCAATGACGAAATTTCTGGAAAACCAGGTCGCGCTGGTGACCGGCGCATCGCGCGGCATCGGCCGCGCCATTGCGCTGGAGCTGGCCGCCCAGGGCGCCACGGTGGTCGGCACTGCCACCAGCGAGGCGGGGGCCGCTGCGATCAGCGAATACCTGGCGGCAGCCGGCGGCAAGGGCCGCGGCGCCGTGCTCAACGTCAATGATGCGGCGGCTTCCGAGGCGCTGATCGACGAACTCGTCAAGACGCATGGCAGCCTTGGTATTCTGGTGAACAACGCCGGTATCACCCAGGATCAACTCGCCATGCGCATGAAAGACGACGACTGGAGCGCGGTTGTCGAGACCAACATGACGGCGGTGTTCCGCTTGTCGCGCGCCGTGCTGCGCCCGATGATGAAGGCGCGCGGTGGCCGTATCATCAATATCACCTCGGTGGTCGGCTCGACGGGCAACCCCGGGCAAATGAACTATGCGGCCGCGAAGGCCGGCGTCGAAGGCATGAGCCGCGCACTGGCGCGCGAGATCGGCAGCCGGAACGTGACTGTGAATTGCGTGGCGCCTGGCTTTATCGACACCGACATGACCAAGGTCCTGTCGGATGAGCAGCATGCGGCACTGAAGACCCAGATCCCCCTGGGCCGCCTCGGGCAGCCGGAAGATATCGCATATGCGGTCGCCTTCCTGGCCGGCCCCCAAGCGGCCTACATTACAGGTACGACGCTCCATGTGAATGGTGGCATGTACATGAATTGATCGCCTTGCGTGGTGTCGGGTTCGAAGGAGAAGCCGACAAAAGCCGCGCGAAGTGGTTATTTTTAAAACTGATCGGGCGCTGTTCTTGCAATAGACGGCAGGGGGCATTTTTGTGGCCCAAACCTGCTAAAATGCGCCCACTTTTTGTCGAACTTCCCTGGAGGGTTACATGGACAATATCGAACAACGCGTCAAGAAAATCGTGGCAGAACAACTCGGCGTCGCCGAGGCAGACATCAAGAACGAATCCTCGTTCGTGAACGACCTGGGTGCGGATTCGCTCGACACGGTTGAACTCGTGATGGCGTTGGAAGATGAATTCGGCATGGAAATTCCTGATGAGGAAGCCGAAAAGATCACGACCGTGCAACAGGCAATCGATTACGCCACCGCACACGTCAAGGCCTGAGCCTGTCGTATCTGAATTCCGAGCCACAGAAGGCAGGCGCGAGGCCCATGGGCTCACCGCGCTGTTTTCTGTGGCTTTCGTTTGTTCGAAGAAGCACAATTGGTATGGCTGCGCCGGCATCGGCGTAGCCCGGCGCCGGCTGTCGGCCAGCTCCGATTCACTTTCCAGTTCTGCTTCACGTACCCGTAGGAAATCATAGTGAGCCGTCGTCGCGTCGTCGTCACTGGGCTTGGCCTTGTGTCTCCGGTCGGAAACACGGTTGCCGAAGGCTGGGCCAACCTGGTTGCCGGCAAGTCTGGCATCGCCACCGTTACCAAATTCGATCATTCCGCGCTTGCCGTGCACTTTGCCGGCGAAGTAAAGGGGTTCAATGCCGAGGATTACATCCCGGCCAAGGAAGCCCGCCATATGGATACGTTCATCCACTATGGCATCGCAGCGGGCTCGCAGGCGCTGAAGGATAGCGGCTACGAAGTGACCGAAGCCAATGCAGAGCGCATCGGCGTGCTGGTTGGCTCGGGCATCGGCGGCCTGCCGATGATCGAGGACACCCACGCCGAGCTGACCAATCGTGGTCCGCGCCGGATCTCCCCGTTCTTCGTGCCGGGCTCGATCATCAACATGATCTCGGGCCACCTGTCCATCATCCATGGACTCAAGGGCCCCAACCTGGCCGCGGTAACGGCTTGCACCACCGGCCTGCACAGCATCGGCCTGGCGGCCCGGCTGATCCAGGCGGGCGATGCGGACGTCATGCTGGCCGGCGGCGCGGAATCCACGGTGTCGCCGCTCGGCATCGGCGGTTTCGCCGCGGCACGCGCGCTGTCGACCCGCAACGACGACCCCGCTGCCGCGTCCCGCCCGTGGGACAAGGATCGCGATGGCTTCGTGCTGGGCGAGGGTGCCGGCGTGGTCATGCTCGAAGAGTATGAGTCGGCCAAGGCACGTGGCGCCAAGATCTATGCCGAGCTGATTGGCTTCGGCATGAGTGGTGACGCTTACCATATGACGGCGCCCAATATGGATGGCCCGCGCCGCTGCATGGTCAACGCCCTCAAGGACGCTGGCGTCAATGCGGACGAAGTTGGTTATCTGAATGCGCACGGTACCTCGACCCCGCTGGGCGACAAGAACGAGAGCGAAGCCATCAAGCTTGCCCTTGGCGATCACGCTTACAAGGTGGCGGTCAATTCGACGAAGTCGATGACCGGCCACCTGTTGGGCGGCGCCGGTGGCCTCGAGTCGGTGTTCACCGTACTGGCGCTGCACCACCAGGTGTCGCCGCCGACCATCAATATCTTCAACCAGGATCCCGAGTGCGACCTGGATTACGTGGCTAACACGGCACGTGACCTGAAGATCGATGTGGCGGTGAAGAATAACTTCGGCTTCGGCGGCACCAACGGCACGCTTGTCTTCCGGCGCGCCTGAACCCGGCGTGCGCCGGGTGGCGTCCCCATGGAGTTCAGTCAAGGCCCATCCTTTGCGGTGGGTTTTGGCGCTGTTTCTTGCCTGCGAGCTGGCAACGTTCGCGTTGCTTGCCCGGCAAGGGGTGCACGAACTGGGGCGGTCTGCGCAAGGCTGGAATTTGCCGCAATGGCTGGCGGTGCTCGGCGTCGCTGCGTTGTGCGGTTGGCTCGCATGGCACTGGCACGCACTCTGGCGCGGCGCCGCGTGTACCTACGACGGCCTGGCGCAAGGACGGGATCGCACGGGCCGGCCAGGCATCCTTGTTGTCCTGCCGGACGGCCGCCGCGCGGTGGCGCGTGTCGAGTCCAGTTGGGCATTGGGCGAGCTGGCCCTGGTGCTGGCCTTGGAGCCGGTGACCGGACATCCCCCTCGGGTGCTGGTGGTCAGCCGTGTGCTCGTGGGGACCGGCGCCTTGCGGGCGCTCAGGCGTACTCTCCGTGTTGCGCAGCGTGACTGCCAGGCGACAGGCGAGGCCAGTTGATGCGCGACTGTTTCGAACATCCATCACAATATGCGTTGCACCGCACTGACCGTGCGCCCAGCTACGTAGGTAAAATACAACGTTTGTCGTGAAGACGATACCAAGAGATACACTGCAGGTGAAATATTCGTGAGCGAACGCGAAGCCGATCAGCTCCTCGTTGAGCGCGTCCAGCAAGGCGATAAGCGGGCCTTTGAATTGTTGGTGGTGAAATACCACCGCAAGATCATCAGGCTCATTTCGCGTTTGGTGCGGGATTCGGCCGAAGTGGAGGATGTGGCACAGGACGCCTTTATCAAGGCGTATCGTGCTTTGCCGCAGTTTCGCGGCGAGTCGGCGTTCTACACCTGGTTGTACCGGATTGCGGTGAACACCGCGAAGAACTACCTGGCGACTCAGGGGCGCCGGCCGGAAGCCTCCAGTGATATCGATGCCGAAGAGGCTGAAACTTTTGCGGACGGTGAGCAACTAAGAGATATCAATACGCCGGAGTCGATGCTCCACACCCGCCAGGTGGCCGAGACGGTCAACCGCGCGATGGAAGCACTGCCCGAGGAATTGCGCACCGCCATCACCCTTCGCGAGATCGAAGGCCTCAGCTACGAGGAGATCGCGGAAGCCATGGGGTGCCCGATCGGCACCGTCCGGTCGCGCATCTTCCGGGCGCGCGAGGCGATTGCCGAGAAATTGCGTCCGCTGCTGGGAACGGCAGAGGGCAAACGATGGTAGTAGTCAGCCGTCGTCAGTGGTAAAGAAAATGTCGTGCGGCCAGCGTTGCAGCCTATTCCTGCATCGATAAACGACAAGGTAGTAGACGGGATTGTCGGTGTTCAATGGTTTTTCTAGGGGTGGGAAATGGGTCAGGCTCACAAGCAGTCGGTTCATGTAGTGGAAGCAGCGGAGCAGATTTCCGTGCTGATGGATGGCGAGCTGGCGCCGCACGAAGTAAGCGCTGTGTTGGATCTCGCGAAGAGCGGGACGGGCATGGCGAGCTGGACCTCCTATCAACTGATTGGCGATGCCCTGCGTTCGGAAGAACTGACGCATGCTGGCTCGACCGATGATTTTCTCTCCCGGTTTTCCGCCCGTCTCGACAGCGAACCGCATGTGCTGGTGCCCGCGGTCGCGAAGGCGTCGGCAGCACACCGCATGCTCTTCAAGCCGTCGTGGGTTCGCCGCGTGATGCCGGGTACGGCCATCGCTGCCGCAGTGGCGGCCGTCAGCTGGGTGGTGGTGCCGCAGATGCGCGGTTCCGCCGACCTCGGTACGCCGGATGCCGTGGTGGCACGCGTAGAGCAACCCGCCGCGCCCAAGGCCGGCGGCATCGTGACCGTGTCCGCGGACAGCGCGCAAATGATCCGCGATCCGCGTCTGGACGAATATCTGCGTGCCCACCGCGTATCGGTTGCAACTGATGCGGTAGTGCCCACGATGCGCACCGTTGCCAACAGCGCAAACTTCTCTCAGGACAATTCGCAGGAATAATGCCGGACATGCATAAAGGATGGTCGCCCGCCAACGTAGCGGGCGCACACAGAATTAGGGCCCTTCGCAGGTCCTTTTTTCTGGCCTTGTGTCTGACTGCGGCTGCAGCAACTGCGCAGCCGCCGGACAATACGCTGGCCCGTCGCGACGCAACGGCCTGGCTCAACAAGATCCACCGCGCGGCCCAGCGCGAGAATTATGTCGGCACGCTGATCTATCAGCGCGGCAGCGTGATGCATGCGTCGCGCATTCAGCACTATAGTGATCTCGTCAACAACGAGTACGAACGGCTTGAGACGCTCGACGGCAAGCCACGCGAGGTGCTGCGCCAGAACGATATCGTGCATAGCCTGATTCCCGAGGCCAAGCTGGTGGTGGTGGAAAAGCAGGAAGCCAAGGATCGTTTTCCGGCCCTCCTGGCCACCAACAAGAGCGATGTGCTGGATATCTACGATATGCGCAAGCTTCCCGGCGAGCGCGTGGCCGGCGTTGAGTGCGAGGTGTTCTCGCTGGAGCCGCATGACGCCGCGCGCTATGCCGTGCGTCTTTGGGCCGAGAAGAATTCCGGCCTGCTGATGCGCGCCCAGACCCTGGGCGAGGGCGGCAAGGTGCTGGAGCAGGTCGCTTTCTCGCAAGTCGAGATCGGAGTGCCTTCCGAAAAGCAGCGCATCCTCACTGCCATCAAGAATTCCGGCGCCTGGAACCACTATGAGGTGACCAACCAGCCTGCCAATATCGCCGACGAGGGCTGGAGCATCGGGATCCCGGTCAAAGGGTTCATGAAGATCCGCGAGGTTCGCCGGCCACTTGGGGAGTTGCGCGCACCACAGGCCAACCCGCGCGGGAACGTCTTCGAAGTGCTCCAGATCGTCTATAGCGATGGCTTGACCGGTTTGTCGGTATTTATCGAGCCGGTTTCCGAGCAGCGCGTGCGCCGCGAAGGCGTGGCTTCGCTCGGTGCTACCCAGGTGGTGGTGCGCCGTGTGGCCGATTTCTGGATCACCGTAGTGGGCGAAGTCCCGCCGGCCACAGTAAGGCAGTTTGCCTCGGCGGTAGAATACAAACCACCGAAGGCCCACTAAGCCGGATTGCTGCGTGGAGGGGCGGCGAGAACGCCGCCCTGCATCCGCCGCCAGTCCGCTGCGCACGCCGCCCAAGCTTTTTCCTCGTTTCGCTGATCTCCCGGGAGTCGACGATGTCACCAAGATCTCCAGCCTTGGCTCGGACCGTGCTCATGGCTGCCATTCTCGCTTTTGCGCCATTTGTCGCCGAGCTGAGCCATGCACAGGCGGCCGCGCCGTCGTATAACCTGCCCGATTTCACCGATCTGGTGGAAAAAGCCGGCCCGGCCGTCGTGAATATCCGCACCACCGAGCGCGTTCGCGCGCGCGGTACTCCCGGCAGCGAAGACGACGAGATGGCAGAGTTCTTCCGCCGTTTCTTTGGTGTGCCCATGCCGGGCGCGCCCACGCCTCCGGGCACTCCGCGCCGCGGCCAGCCGCCGCAGGGGCCGCAGGGGCCGCAGGGCGAGGAGCAGAGTCGTGGCGTGGGGTCCGGTTTTGTCATCAGCCAGGATGGCTATGTGATGACTAATGCTCATGTTGTGGCGGATGCGGAAACCATCTATGTCACGCTGCCCGACAAGCGGGAGTTCAAGGCGAAGCTGATTGGCTCGGACAAACGTACCGACGTAGCGTTGCTCAAGGTCGACGCGACCGGCTTGCCCAAGCTCACGCTCGGCGATTCGGACAAGGTCCGCGCCGGCGAATGGGTGCTGGCGATCGGCTCGCCATTTGGCCTCGACAACACTGTGACGGCCGGCATTGTGTCGGCCAAGGGGCGCGATACCGGGGACTACCTGCCGTTCATCCAGACCGATGTGGCGGTTAATCCAGGTAACTCGGGTGGCCCGCTGATCAACCTGCGCGGCGAGGTCATCGGCATCAATTCCCAGATCTATAGCCGCAGCGGGGGCTATATGGGCATCTCCTTCGCCATCCCGATCGACGAGGCCATGCGTGTCACCGAGCAGCTTAAGGCGACCGGCAAGGTGACGCGCGGGCGTATCGCGGTTGCGATCGGCGATGTCACCAAGGAAGTCGCCGACTCGCTCGGCCTGGGCCGAGCCCGGGGCGCGCTGGTGGGTAGCGTCGAACCCGGCGGCCCTGCCGAGAAGGCGGGGATCGAAGCCGGTGACATCATCCTCAAGTTCAACGGCCGTGACATCGAGAAGGCGTCCGACCTGCCGCGCATGGTCGGCGATATCAAGCCGGGCACGCGCGTACCGCTGCAGCTGTGGCGCAAGGGCGCGACGCGGGAGGTTTCGATCACCGTGGCCGAACTCGACGCCGATGCCAAGGTGCGCACCCGTGGCGGCAATACACAGCGCGACGACGGTGCCGCGCCGGCAGCCAAGCCCAATGCACTCGGCCTGATCGTCAACGAAATTCCCGATGCAAAGCTGAAGGAACTCAAGATCAAGTCGGGCGTGGAGGTCGAGCAGTCCGACGGGCCGGCGATGCGTGCCGGCATTCGCCCGGGCGACATCATCCTGCGGCTGGGCGATAGCGACGTGACCAGCCCGCGCCAGTTCAACGAACTGGTCAAGGGGCTGGACAAGACGAAGATTGCCGCCGTGTTCGTCCGCCGCGGCGATGCCACCCAGGTGCTGACCTTGCGTCCGGGCACAACGTCCTCGCGCTGACCGGCTCGCCATGGCCGATCTCACACTGTATGGCAGGGGGGTATTGCCATCTGTGCGAAGACATGAAAATCGCGCTGGAACCGCTCCGGCGCGATTTTTCCTTTGTCCTGCACGAGGTGGACGTGGATACCGATCCCGCGACCGAAGCGCGCTTCGGCGAACTGGTGCCTGTGCTGATGGTTGGGCCTCCGGCTACCCCTGGCGAGGAACTGTGCCACTACTTTCCCGACGAAAATCGGGTGAAAGCGTGATTCGCCGCACATGCGGCCCCGCGAGTGGACGAACGGCCGGTCGAAGGCGCGCAAGTGCGCCCTGCGGGGCATGGCGTGGCGTGATGGCTTG
Organism: Burkholderiaceae bacterium 16; assembly: GCA_000955785.1. Lineage (GTDB taxonomy): Bacteria > Pseudomonadota > Gammaproteobacteria > Burkholderiales > Burkholderiaceae > Cupriavidus. The sequence continues at coordinate 68,016 of JYOD01000005.1, read as the reverse complement.
ATCAGCCGCCCATTTCGCAATACGGAAGTCCTTGAAAATACGGTAAAATTGCAGTTTGGCGCAAAGTCCGCGTCACCAACCTGCGACCGGAGCGGGGCCCGCCCGACAAGGCGCCAGTTCCAGGTCGTTCATAATTGCTGCGCCGCCAGGCGTGCCCATGCGGGCACCTCCTGGCCCGAACTGGCGCACCCCTGAACATCAGATGGACCATATCCGCAACTTCTCGATCATCGCCCACATCGACCACGGTAAATCGACCCTGGCCGACCGCATCATTCAACTCTGCGGAGGCCTGTCCGATCGCGAGATGGAGGCGCAGGTGCTCGACTCGATGGACATCGAGAAGGAGCGCGGCATCACCATCAAGGCCCAGACCGCGGCGCTCAGCTACAAGGCGCGCGACGGCAAGATCTATAACCTCAACCTGATCGACACGCCGGGGCACGTCGACTTCAGCTATGAAGTGAGTCGCTCGCTGTCCGCCTGCGAAGGCGCGCTGCTGGTGGTCGATGCTTCCCAGGGGGTGGAGGCGCAGACTGTCGCCAACTGTTACACCGCGATCGAACTCGGCGTGGAAGTGGTGCCGGTGCTCAACAAGATCGACCTGCCGTCGGCCGATCCGGAAAACGCGATCCGCGAGATCGAGGAAGTGATCGGGATCGACGCCCAGGATGCCACGCCGTGCTCGGCCAAGACCGGCCTGGGCGTGCAGGACGTGATCGAGGCGATGATCGCCCGCGTGCCGCCGCCCAAGGGCGACGCGGGCGCACCGTTGCAGGCCCTGATCATCGACTCGTGGTTCGACAACTACGTTGGCGTGGTGATGCTGGTGCGCGTGGTCAACGGCACCCTCAAGCCCAAGGACAAGGTACTGCTGATGGCCACCGGCTCGCAGCACCTGGTCGAGCAGGTCGGCGTATTCTCGCCCAAGTCGCTGCCGCGCGAGTCGCTGTCGGCAGGGCAGGTGGGTTTCGTGATCGCCGGCATCAAGGAACTGAAGGCGGCCAAGGTGGGTGACACCATCACCACCGTGGCGCGCAAGGCGGCCGAGCCGCTGCCGGGCTTCAAGGAGGTCAAGCCGCAGGTGTTCGCGGGCCTGTATCCGGTGGAATCCAACCAGTACGAAGCACTGCGCGAATCCCTGGAAAAGCTCAAGCTCAACGACGCATCGTTGCAGTACGAGCCTGAAGTGTCTCAGGCACTCGGCTTCGGCTTCCGCTGCGGCTTCCTGGGCCTGTTGCACATGGAAATCGTGCAGGAGCGCCTGGAACGCGAGTTCGACATGGACCTCATCACTACCGCGCCGACGGTGGTGTACCAGGTGCAGATGCGTGACGGCACCATGCTGACGGTGGAAAACCCCGCCAAGATGCCGGATCCGAGTCGTATCGAGAATATCCTCGAGCCCATCGTCACCGTTAACCTGTACATGCCGCAGGACTACGTCGGCTCCGTGATCACGCTGTGCACGCAAAAGCGCGGCACGCAGATCAACATGAGCTACCACGGCAAGCAGGTGCAGCTCACGTATGAGATCCCGATGGCGGAAATCGTCATGGATTTCTTCGACCGCCTGAAATCGGTGTCGCGCGGCTATGCCTCGATGGATTACGAGTTCAAGGAATATCGTGCCGCCGACGTGGTCAAGGTGGACATCCTGATCAACGGCGACAAGGTCGACGCGCTGTCTGTGATCGTCCACCGCAGCAATTCGCAGTACCGTGGCCGCGAAGTGGTATCGAAGATGCGCGAGATCATCCCGCGCCAGATGTATGACGTAGCCATCCAGGCCACGATCGGCGCCAACATCATCGCGCGCGAGAACGTCAAGGCGCTGCGCAAGAACGTGCTCGCCAAGTGCTACGGCGGCGATATCTCGCGCAAGAAGAAGCTGCTCGAGAAGCAAAAAGCGGGTAAGAAGCGCATGAAGCAGGTGGGTACGGTCGAGATCCCCCAGGAGGCTTTCCTGGCGATCCTGCAGGTAGGCGACAAGTAAGCTGGCGGAGGCCGGCTCTCGCCGGCTGGCGAAGCGGCCTCTAACAAAACAACACGAAGATCTAGCCGTCATGAATTTTGCACTGATCCTTTTTGTGCTGGTGGTTATCACGGGCGTTGCCTGGGTGGCCGACAAACTGGTGTTCGAGAAGCAACGGCGGCTTTCCGCACAGTCCGCGCTGGCGGAGTTCGATGCGCGCCGCTCCGATCTGCAGGGGCGCTATGGCGTTGGCGAGGTCGATACCTCGCGTAGCCGCCTGGCCGAGGAAAAGCTGCGCCAGCCCTGGTGGCTGGAGTATTCGGCAAGTTTCTTCCCGGTGATCCTGGCCGTGTTCGTGCTGCGCTCCTTCGTGGTCGAGCCGTTCAAGATCCCGTCCGGCTCGATGATCCCGACGCTGCTGATCGGCGACTTCATCCTGGTCAACAAGTACGACTACGGCATCCGCCTGCCGGTGGTGAACAAGAAGATCATCTCGGTCGGCGACCCCCAGCGCGGCGATGTGATGGTGTTCCGCTACCCGAAGGACCAGTCGCTCGATTACATCAAGCGTGTGATCGGGGTGCCGGGCGATGTGGTGAGCTACCAGAACAAGCGCCTGACCATCAACGGCAAGCCCGCGGAGTACAGCGCGCTGCCTGACTACCTGGATGAAGAGCGGCTTTCCTATTCGAAGCACTTCCGCGAGAAGCTGCCCGACGGCCCGGAGCACGGTATCCTCAATGATGCCGACAGGCCAGCCTATATCTCCGGCATGGATCCGGATTTCCCGTTCCACGAAAACTGCACTTACAATCAGCAAGGCGTAACGTGCAAAGTGCCGCAAGGCCACTATTTTGTGATGGGCGATAACCGGGATAACAGCCTGGATTCACGTTACTGGGGCTTCGTGCCCGATCAGAATATTGTTGGCAGGGCATTCCTGATCTGGATGAACCTCGGCAATATCGGACGCGTGGGGGCGTTCAAGTAAGCCTCCTGCGATGCGTATAAATCACTCCAGTCAAGCGAGGGAAAGCGCAACATGGGTCAATCGGGTCGAGTGGTTGGGGCAGTCAGGGGGCGGGCACGTTTGTCGGGACGCAGCAAGCCGCGTGGATTCTCCCTCGGCAGCTTGCTGATCGTCATACTGGTCGTCGGGGGCTTTGTGATCCCGGCGGTCAGGGCGATCCCAAGCCTGCTGGAGTATTTCTCGGTCAAGCGCGCCGTCAGTTATGCCAAGCAACAGGCATCGAACAAGCGTGAAGTGGCCGATTATTTCAACAAGCAGGCGCAGATCGACCGTATCACCGCTGTGCGCAGCGACGATCTGGATATCCATGAAGACGACAATGGCGGGATCCGGTCGGTGGGCTTTTCCTACCGTAACGAAGTGCCGTTATACGGTCCTCTGAGCCTTTTGATTACCTATTCGGGAACGCAGTACTGACATGAACCTCGACGCCTTGCAGCAACGCCTCGGCTACCGCTTCAGCAAGCCAGAATTGCTGCAGCAGGCGCTGACGCACCGCAGCCACAGTGCCTTGCACAACGAACGCCTGGAATTCCTCGGCGATTCGGTGCTGAACTGTGCCGTGGCTGACATGCTGTATGGCATGTTCAGCAAGCTCGACGAAGGCGACCTGTCCCGCGTGCGCGCCAACCTAGTCAAGCAGCAGGCGCTGTATGAAATTGCGCAGATGCTGCAATTGTCCGAGGCGCTGCGCCTGGGCGAGGGGGAACTGAAGAGCGGCGGTTTCCGCCGCCCGTCGATCCTGGCCGATGCGCTGGAAGCGATCGTAGGCGCCGTCTTCCTCGATGCCGGCTTCGAGGGCGCGCGCACGCTGATCCGCAAGCTTTATATCCCCATCCTCGAGCAGGTCGATCCGCGCACGCTGGGCAAGGACGCCAAGACGCTGCTGCAGGAGTACCTGCAAGGCCACAAGATAGCCCTGCCGCAATATAACGTGATCGCCACACATGGCGCCGCGCATAACCAGCAGTTTGAAGTCGAGTGCACCGTGCCTAAACTGGAAGTGCGGGTGTTCGGTACCGGCGCGTCGCGCCGTGCCGCCGAACAGGCCGCTGCCAAGCTGGCGCTCGACGAGGTGCAGAAGCTCGTGCCCCAGTTGCTCAAGCGCAGCCGGGCCGAGCGCACCGGCAAGACGCGCAAGCAACCGGTGCCACCCGATCCCCAGTTGTCTCTCAGGTTGAAGGAATGACCGAATCTACCGATCCGCGGCAAGCCGCCGCGGGTACCCCATCCGCGGCGTTCCGCTGCGGCACCGTGGCCATTGTCGGGCGTCCCAACGTCGGCAAGTCCACCCTGATGAATGCGCTGGTCGGTCAGAAGATCAGCATCACCTCGCGCAAGGCGCAGACCACGCGCCATCGCATTGTCGGCATTCAGACTACCGAGGATGCCCAGTACGTGTTCGTCGATACGCCGGGCTTCCAGACACGCCATGCCAGCGCGCTGAACCGCTCGCTGAACCGCGCGGTCACCTCGACGCTGTCGTCGGTGGACCTGGTGCTGTTCGTCGTGGAAGCCGGCTACTACGGCGCCGACGACGAGAAGGTGCTTTCGCTGTTGCCGAAGAAAGTGCCGGTGCTGCTGGTTACCAACAAGCTCGATCGCCTTGGCGCGGACCGGGCCGAGGTGATGATGCCCTTCCTGGAAAAGATGGGCCACCAGTTCCAGTTCGCGGAAGTGGTGCCGATGTCGGCCAAGACGCAAGACCACATCGAGCGTCTGCTGGCGATCATCCGGCCGTACCTGCCGGAAGGCGAGCCGATGTATGACGCCGACTCCATGACCGATCGCAGCGAGCGCTTCATGGCGTCGGAGATCATCCGCGAGAAGGTGTTCCGCTGGACCGGCGATGAATTGCCGTACACCAGCACGGTCATCATCGAAAAGTTCGAGACGGAAGGCCGGCTGCGGCGCATCTTCGCCACCATCCTGGTCGAGCGCGACGGGCACAAGGCCATGATCATCGGCAACAAGGGTGCCAAGCTCAAGACCATTTCCACCGAAGCCCGCATCGACATGGAGAAGCTGTTCGACGGCAAGGTCTACCTGGAAATGTTCATCAAGGTAAAGAGCGGCTGGGCCGACAACGAAGCTGGATTGCGCGCCTACGGCTATGAGTGACAGAGCTGGCGGGCCTGCCTTGAAGGCCCGCCGCATAGACCCGGTGGTGGAAGAAGCGGCCGAACTGCTGGACAGCCATGCCGTGCCCGGCATGGAAGTGGCCGAGCAGCGCGCAATGATGGATCGCGCGTTGCGCATCGTGCCGGCGCGCACCGAACTGCGCGTGGCCAACCAGCCCGGCTTCGTGTTGCACGCCTGGCCCTACCGCGAGACCAGCCTGATCCTCGACGTGTTCACGCGCGATTACGGCCGCGTGGCCATGGTGGCGAAGGGCGCCAAGCGGCCGCATTCGGCGCTGCGCCCGGTGCTTCAGCATTTTCAGCCGATCTCGCTATCCTGGAGCGGCCGCGGCGAAGTCAAGACACTGACGCGCGCGGAGTGGGTCGGCGGCATGCTGCCGCTGGCCAGCGACGCCTTGCTCTCGGGTTTCTATCTCAACGAACTGCTGCTGCGTTTCTGCGCCCGCGAAGATGCGCACGTTGCCCTGTTCCGCCAGTACATGGCCACGCTGACCCGGCTATCGCATGGCGAGCAGGCCGGCCTGGTGCTGCGCGGCTTCGAGCGCGTGCTGCTGCAGGAAACCGGCTTTGCGGTGGCCTTCGATGAATGCGCCAATTCGGGCGAGACGGTCGAGCCGGGGCTGGACTATGTCTATCAGCCAGAGCGTGGCATACGCCGCGCGCAGGCCAGCGATCCGTCCTCGTGGCCGGTGATTTCCGGGCAGACGCTACTCGATATGTCGCAGGACGACTATCGACGGACACAAACTGTCACGCAAAGTCGTGCGCTGATGCGCTTCCTGCTGCATTATTATCTGCAAGGCGCGCCGTTGAAGACGCGCCAGATCCTGATCGATTTGCACTATCTCTGAGAATATCTCCGAGCCTTTCGAGCCCTCCCGCATGATTTTCCACGCGCATCCCGGCGTCATCGACCTTGGCGTCAATATCGACCACGTGGCCACGCTGCGCAATGCGCGCGGCACGGTCTATCCCGATCCTATCCAGGCAGCACTGCAGGCTGAGCAGGCCGGCGCCGACCTGATCACCCTGCACTTGCGCGAAGACCGCCGCCATATCCGCGACGCCGACGTGCATGCGCTGCGGCCGCTGCTGGCCACGCGCATGAACCTCGAGTGCGCGATTACCCAGGAAATGCTCGACATCGCCTGCACGATCCGTCCGCAGGATGTCTGCCTGGTGCCCGAGCGGCGCGAGGAAGTCACCACCGAGGGCGGGCTGGACGTAGCCGGGCGTTTCGAGCAGGTCAAGGCTGCCTGCCGCCAGCTTGCCGATGCGGGCATCCGCGTTTCGCTCTTCATCGATGCGCAGGCTGACCAGATCGAAGCGGCCGCCGCGTGTGGCGCGCCGGTGGTGGAACTGCATACCGGCCGCTATGCCGACGCGCATTCCGCCGGGGAGCAGGCCGCCGAACTTCGCCGCGTCGCCGAAGGCGTCGACGCGGGCGTGCGGCTCGGGCTGGTGGTCAATGCCGGCCACGGCCTGCACTACACGAATGTGCAGCCGGTCGCGGCACTGCATGGCATCAAGGAGTTGAATATTGGCCACGCCATCGTTGCCCATGCGGTCTTTGTCGGCTGGCAGAACGCTGTGCGCGAGATGAAAGCCATCATGGTGGCGGCGCGCCTGGGCACCACCTATCCCCGTCCGGACGCCGCAGCGTGATCTACGGCCTCGGCACCGACATCATCCAGATCGACCGCGTGCAGGGCGTGATGGAGCGCACGCGCGGACGTTTTGCGGAAAAGGTGCTCGGGCCGCAGGAACTCCAGAAGTACCATGCACGCAAGGCGCGCTCCGAAAAACGCGGGCTCGCGTTCCTGGCGACGCGCTTTGCCGCCAAGGAGGCCTTCTCCAAGGCCATCGGCCTGGGCATGCGCTGGCCGATGACCTGGCGTGCCATGGAACTGCTGAACCTGCCTTCCGGCGAGCCCTATACGCATTGCCATGGCGAGCTCGACACCTGGTTGCGGGAACGCGGCCTCGTGGTCCGGGTCAGCGTCAGCGACGAACACGATTATGCGGTCGCCTTTGCGATCGCCGAGCCCGGCGGTGCCGACGTCCGCGCCGGCCTGCCGCTCGCCCCCAAGCCTAGCGAAGATTTCAAATGATCAAGAAGAAGATTTCCGGCAAACGGCCGGGCCCGGTTGTACTCGATGTCAAAGGCAAGCACCTCGATGCGGACGATATCCGCCGCATTTCCCACCCGCTGACCGGCGGCGTGATCCTGTTTGCGCGCAACTTCGAGTCGCGCTCGCAATTGCAGGCGCTGACGCGCGAGATCCGTGGCGTGCGCGATGACGTGCTGATCTGCATCGATCACGAGGGCGGCCGGGTGCAGCGCTGCAAGACCGACGGCTTCACGCATCTGCCCGCGATGGCCCGGCTGGGCGCGCTGTGGGACCGCGACGTGCTCGCGGCAACCAAGGCTGCCGTCAGCTGCGGCTATGTGCTGGCAGCAGAGTTGCGGGCTTGCGATATCGACCTGAGCTTCACCCCGGTGCTTGACCTGGACTACGGGCTCAGCGCTGTGATCGGCGACCGCGCCTTCCACGCCGACCCGCGCGTGGTGACGATGCTCGCCAACCACCTGACCCATGGCCTGCTGCTGGCCGGCATGGCCAATTGCGGCAAGCACTTCCCAGGCCACGGCTTTGTTGCCGCCGATTCGCATGTGGCGGTGCCAGTGGACGAGCGCGGTCTCGACGAGATCCTCGCGCAGGATGCGCGTCCTTACGAGTGGATGGGGATGGCGCTGTCCTCTGTGATGCCGGCGCACGTGATCTATCCCAAGGTGGATCCGCATCCTGCCGGTTTTTCGCGATACTGGCTGCAGGACGTGCTGCGCACCCAGCTTGGCTTCGAGGGCGTGATCTTCAGCGACGACCTGAGCATGGAAGGCGCAAGCGTCGCGGGCACGGTGACCGAAGCCGCACGCGCAGCCCTTGACGCCGGCTGCGACATGGTGCTGATCTGCAACCATCCTGAGCGGGCGGACCAGTTGCTCGGCGAACTCGATGTACGCATCGGCAAGGATTCGCAACGACGCATCCGCCGCTTGTTCGGACGCCGCAAGCCGCTGGACTGGAACAAGCTGATGCAGGAGCCGGAGTACGCGGCGGCACTGCGCGTGCTCAAGTCGCACGACCTGATCGCCTGACCCGCGAAAGGGGTGAAAGAATAAAAAAGGCAGCCTGGGCTGCCCTTTTTTCGTTGCGCCATCCGCGTGGGGATGGCTGCGAACAAGCTGCGCTTAGTTGGCGCGGCTGCGGTATTCGCCGGTACGGGTGTCGATTTCGATCTTGTCGCCGATATTGCAGAACAGCGGCACTTGCAGTTCGAAGCCGGTGTTGATCTTGGCGCCCTTGAGCACCTTGCCCGACGAGGTATCGCCCTTGACGGCCGGTTCCGTGTAGATGATCTCGCGCACCAGCGTGGTGGGCATGTCCACCGAGATGGCCTTGTCGTTGTAGAACACCACTTCGACGTTCATGCCGTCTTCGAGGTAGTTCAGCGAGTCGCCCATGCTGTCCTGCTCGACTTCATACTGGTTGAAGTCGGTATCCATGAACACGTACATCGGGTCGGCGAAGTACGAGTAGGTGCATTCGCGGCGCTCGAGCATCACGACTTCGAACTTGTCGTCGGCCTTGAAGACGGCTTCGCCCGGGGCTTCCGTCAACAGGTTCTTGTACTTCATCTTGACCACGGCGGAGTTGCGGCCCGACTTGTTGTACTCAGCCTTCTGCACGACCATCGGGTCGGTGCCGATCATGAATACGTTGCCGACGCGGAGTTCTTGTGCGGTTTTCATCTGAACTAATTTCCTGAAAAAGAATGTCTCGGAATTCGGTATGGCGAAGGCGCGCTGCCGACGCACGGCGCTAGCGGTGTCCGTGCGCGCGACCCGTGCCCTTTACGCTAAGGCCCCGCGCCGCTTGTGCCGTGGCGCATGCCAGGGCCGATCGCTTGCACAGGACGCATCCGTCTTCCGGCCCGGTCGCCATTAAATCAACCCGCTATTTTACCCGATTTTCGCAAAACGCCACCAGATTTGCCGCCAGGTCGCCAAGGTGCAGCAGGCTGCGCTGCCATTGCTCGGCGGCACGGGCGAGCAACGGCAGATGCGCGCGAAGTCCGGGCCAGTCAGGTGATCCATCGTCCTTATTCCAGCTGTGCCAGAAATTCGCAAGTGCGGCGGCCGCCTCCGGTTGGCCACTGCGTTCCATCCGTTGCACGATTAGCGTGAGGAAGGCATCGAGCTTGACCATATGCGCCGCGTCGGATTGCGGGTAGATCTGCCAGACAAAAGGCCGGCCAGCCCATTGCGCGCGCACGAATGAGTCCTCGCCTCGCACGAAGTTAAGGTCGCATAGCCACAGGAGTTCGTCGTAGTGCTCCTGGCGCACGAAGGGCACGACCTGCACGGTCAGGCGGCCACTCCTGAAAACGCTGCCAGGCGCGCAATCGGCCTCGCCGAACCATTCGCTGGCCTGCCGCGCGGCCAGGCCCGCCGGCACCAGGCACTGGACCGGCTCCGGGCCATCGCGCCATTGGGTCAGCAGCGCGGGCAGGGCGGCATTGCGGTAGGCGAACAGGCTGACCTTCAGGGCGCCTTCGACGGGCTCGAAGCCAAGGCGGTGCCATAGCGAAGCCTGTGCGGCGGGGCTGGCGCGAAAGTGCTCCCGCTGCATGCCCAGCATGGACTCGCGCAGCACCCCGCCCGTGCCGGGTTCGAAGCCCGGGAAGAAGAAGTACTTGACCAGCGGCAGGCGCGGATGCGGCGAGGCCATGCCGTGGTGTTCTCTCACCCAGGGCTCGGCGCTGAGGTATTCGAGGTTGAGCCATGCTGGCTTTGGCGCGCGCGCGGCCATGGCGGCAAGGAATGGCTCGGGCAGGTCGCATGCGAAGGCTTCGATGACCGCATCGTGCGGCGTGACGCCCGCAAAGCGGGCCGTGCTCTCCTGCGCGCTTTCCTGGTCCGGTCGCCGCCATGGAAGGATCGTCACGCCGGCAAGCTCCTGCAGGGGCGCACCTGTATCGAGGCCGGGGGCAAGGCGTGCAAAGCTGGCGAGATCGTCCACCCAAAGGCGTACGGCGTGGCCATGCTCCTGTGCCAGCTGGCGTGCCAGCCGCCAGCAGATTCCGATATCGCCGAAATTGTCGATAACGGTACAGAAGATGTCCCAGGAACGGATGGCACGGTCGGGGTGGACAGGCATGGCGGCGTGTTTCGGCAAGGATTTGCTCTAAACTTGCGATTTTAGAGCCTGTTTCGCACGGCCCCGCTGGCCACGTGCGAAACGGGCCCCTCACGGCCAACTCCCTCCCGATGTCGCAGCAGGAACCCGAAACTCACGATCAAGGCGCGCCCGCCGCCGGCCAGCCCGAAGGACTGCCCGCGGCGCCGGGCGAAGCGACGCACGAACCCGCATCCGAGGCACAGGCGGAGGCGCCGTTCGATGCCAAGGCGGTGATCGCGCAATTGCCTGGCTTGCCAGGCGTCTATCGCTACTTCGACGCGAACGGCAATGTCCTTTACGTAGGCAAGGCACGCGACCTGAAGAAGCGTGTCGCCAGCTATTTCAACAAGACGCTCTTGTCGCCGCGCATCGCCATGATGGTGGCCAGGATCGTGCGCATTGAGACCACGGTAGTACGTACCGAGGCCGAGGCGCTGCTGCTGGAAAACAACCTCATCAAGGCGCTGGCGCCGCGCTACAACATCCTGTTCCGTGATGACAAATCGTATCCGTTCGTCAAGCTGACCGGCCATCGCTTCCCGCGCATGGCCTATTACCGCGGCGCCACCGACCGCAAGCACCAATACTTCGGACCGTTTCCGAGTGCCCATGCGGTACGGGAGAGCATGCAGATCCTGCAGCGGGTGTTCCAGTTGCGCACCTGCGAGGATACGGTCTTCGCCAACCGCACGCGGCCGTGCCTGCTGCACCAGATTCATCGCTGCACCGGCCCATGCGTGGGCGCCATCAGCGAGGCGGATTACGCGCGCGACGTCAGTAACGCAGCGCGCTTCCTGCAGGGGCGGCAGAACGAGGTGCTCGAAGGCTTGCAGGCGAAAATGGAAGAGCATGCAGGGCGCCTGGAATTCGAGCAGGCGGCTGCCGTGCGGGACCAGATCGGGGCATTGTCCACCGTGCTCAAGCGGCAGGCGGTGGAAGAGGTCGGGCAGGCCAGCGACATCGACGTGCTTGCGGTAGCGGTGGAGGGCGGCCGCGCCTGCGTCAACCTGGCGATGATCCGCGGGGGGCGGCACCTGGGTGACAAGGCATACTTCCCGGCGCACGTCGAGGAAGGCGCGATGATCGTCGAGGATGAGGACGAAGCCGCCGCGGGCGCAGTGGCCGAGGCTGACGATGAAAACGCGCCGGCGGCGGCCGGTCCCGCTGGCATTCCGGTCGAGCGCATTGCCGCCGAGGTGTTGTCCGCCTTCATGGCGCAGCACTATTTGGACCAGGCCGTGCCGCCGATCCTGGTGGTCAGCCACCTGCCGCCGGGTAAGGCACTGCTGGAGGCGCTGTCGATGCAGGCCGGGCGCAAGGTCACGCTGGTCCGCCAGCCGCAGGGGCAGCGCCGGGCGTGGCTGGAGATGGCCCAGAAAGGCGCGGAACTGGCGCTATCGCGCCGCCTGGCAGAGCAGGGCAGCCAGCAGGCCCGTACGCGCGCGCTGGCGGACACGATCGGCATTGACATGGAGGACCTGGCGCTGCTGCGCGTGGAGTGTTTCGACATCAGCCACACCGCGGGCGAGGCGACGCAGGCTTCTTGCGTGGTCTTCCACCATCACGAGATGCAGAACGCCGAATACCGCCGCTATAACATCCAGGACATCACGCCCGGAGACGACTACGCCGCCATGCGCCAGGTGCTGACGCGGCGCTACCAGAAGCTGGTGGAGCTGATGGAGCAGGCGCAGCAGGCCGTCCCCGAAGGCGGGCAGGGCGATATGCCCGATGCGGCGGGCACGCCTGCCGGGTCGACGCTGATGCCCACTGTGGTCCTGATCGATGGCGGCAAGGGCCAGGTGGAGGTCGCACGCCAGGTATTCGAAGAACTCGGCCTCGATATCGGCCTGCTGGTCGGCGTGGCCAAGGGCGAAGGCCGCAAGGTCGGACTGGAGACGCTGATATTTGCCGACGGCCGTCCCTCGCTGGAACTGGGGCAGGGCAGCGCGGCCCTGATGCTGGTGGCGCAGATCCGCGACGAGGCGCACCGCTTTGCCATCACCGGCATGCGTGCGCGCCGCGCCAAGGTGCGCACCACCTCGCGGCTGGAGGAGATCGAAGGCGTCGGCGCCCGCCGCAGGCAAAAGCTGCTCACGCGCTTCGGCGGCCTGCGAGGCGTCATTGCGGCCAGCATCGACGAACTGGCCAGCGTCGACGGCATTTCACATGCGCTGGCCGAGGAAATCTATCGGCAGCTGCATTGATTCGGTCAAATCAGAGGCCCGTGTGGCAGGAAATGCTCGGTTCCCGTTGAAATAGGCGACAATCTCAGGGTTGCCCATTGCTGTTGTCTCGTTCCGAGCCCCCATGCCGCTGAATATACCGATCCTGCTGACCTGGCTCCGTGTTGCCATGATTCCCCTCGTGGTGGGCGTCTTCTACCTGCCCGAGGCATGGCTGCCAATGCATGCCAAGAACATGACGGCAGCCGGTTTCTTCATCATTGCAGCGGTCACCGACTGGCTGGACGGCTTCCTGGCAAGGCGCTGGAACCAGACATCGTCCTTCGGCGCTTTCCTGGATCCGGTCGCCGACAAGCTGATGGTGGCGGCGGCATTGCTGTCCCTGCTTGCACTGGGCCGGGTTGCTGACCTGATCGCGCTGGTGATCATCGGCCGCGAGATCACCATCTCGGCGCTGCGCGAATGGATGGCGCAGATCGGGGCCTCCAAGAGCGTCGCGGTGAATTTTCTGGGTAAGCTCAAGACCACTTTCCAGATGATCGCGATACCGCTGCTGCTCTTCAACGACAGCCTGCTGGGTATCGTCGACGCCTCGGTGCTGGGCGCGTGGATGATCTACGTGGCGGCTGTGCTGACCCTGTGGTCGATGTTCTATTACATGAAGCTGGCGTGGCCGCAGATCCGCGAGCGCAGTGGCCTGAGTGGAGAAGCCACCGCACAAAAATGAAGATCCGGTAAAAAATATGCTTGACGAATGCAGCGCCGGTTTGCAATAATCCTCTTCTCGCTTCTGACGAAACAAACCGAACGAAGCGAAAAGCAGTAAGAATGCAGCGTGAAGTGAGCAGAATCGGCATAGAAGTTGCGTTTAATGTAAGAAGTCAGCAGGATCCTGCGGGAGTAGCTCAGTTGGTAGAGCGCAACCTTGCCAAGGTTGAGGTCGCGAGTTCGAGCCTCGTCTCCCGCTCCAGGTTTCCGTTGCATCTGGAAATCGCGGTGCATACCGTAGGGTTCCAGATTGGCGCGCAGAGTAGTAAATGCGGGAGTAGCTCAGTTGGTAGAGCGCAACCTTGCCAAGGTTGAGGTCGCGAGTTCGAGCCTCGTCTCCCGCTCCAATCCCAAAGGGAAGCAGCGCTTCCCTTTTTGTTTGCGATAGTGGTGCGCATGCGCGGCCCGGCAGGGTCAGGCGAATGCGGCTACAATCCCAGCAGCCGTCACCCGGCGGGGTGGCAGAGTGGTCATGCAGCGGCCTGCAAAGCCGTGTACGCCGGTTCGATTCCGACCCCCGCCTCCAAATATAAAGCCCTGATCATTCAGGGCTTTATTCTTTTCCGCTCGTCATCCTGTCGAACCCGGTTGGAAAGAGGACTGAAGGTTTCGCTGCCGTCTGGTTTATCAAGGGAGCGGTCGCGCAGGGTGACGCGTAGCCCCACTTCCGGCGCGCGCCGGGTGGTTTATTGTGCATGCCGGAATTCGTCACCGGAACTGACGTAATTTGTCATGGCGAGTCGGATACATGCGGTTACAACTGACGCACTTTGTCACAATGACGCTGTTTTCGGCCAAATTTGGGCTGGCACAAGGGTTGCGTATAGATTTTGCGCAGCAAGTCGCTGCCTACAAATAACAGGGGTCAATCTTATGAAAAAAGCACGGATGGGAATCAAGCGGGTACAAAAGGGCTTCACGCTGATCGAACTGATGATCGTGGTTGCGATCATTGGTATCCTGGCGGCAATCGCAATTCCACAGTATCAGGACTATACGGTTCGTGCGAAAATTTCAAACGCACTGACGGCGGCTGCACCGCTGAAGGAAGCCGTGGCGTTGTGTGCACAGGAGGCAGGGGGTGTTCTCGCCAATTGCAATGACACCGTTGCCGCTGCAAATATCCCCGTGTTCGTCGCTACAAAGGAAGTGGCTTCCGCAACGACTACCGGCAACGGTCTTATCACCCTGACCCTCGCAAACGGGATTGGCACTGGGGTAGATGGTCTGGTCATCACGATGACGCCGGCGATAAACGCCACCGCAGTGAAGTGGGCGAATGCTACGACCGTTACCAACACCACCGCGGCGAACTACATTATTAAGAACAACTGATTTTTAGTTGTAAGATGATCAAAGCGCCCGGCGTCGGGCGCTTTTTTTGATTTTGTGGAAGAGTATGTTGTCCTTGCCCACCACTACCGAGATGATCGCGTCGCTCGACGCAGAACTGGTGGATTTGCTTGGCGAGCGGATGACGCTCGGGGCAACGCTGGCGAACGCGCGCCGGGAGAGATCGAGCAGGAAATGCAACGGCTGCGTAGCCTAGCGACCATCTACAGCATCTCCGGCGTGGTGCACACAGATTGGCGTTCCGGGGCGCGCTACGGGGCGCATTGCCGTAAATCATTGATTTATAAAACGGCGGGCGGCCTGCAAATCCGTGTTCGCCAGTTCAACTCTGATCGCGGCTTAGATCGTTAAGCACTTAGCGCTGCCCTAACCGGTGGCGCTTTTGCTTTTTAGCGAACCGAGTGGCGGCACTCGCTGGTAAATAGGGCGAAGTCTCCCGGGGGTTCCTGTGCTCCTCCTGTGCCCCTAAAGGGACAAGCCTGTCTGGCCGCGTGAACTCGTCCTCCTGCTCCCTCTTTTCGCCCCATCGACTGTCTGGCAAATTCCGTCTCGCTCGTTCCAGTTCCCCCCCCCCCNNTGCTCGTCCCGCATGCCAGCACCGTTGCCTGGGCTCTAGCGGCACCTCCTAGCGCTGTCAGTTCATCCCTTCCTTTTGTCGCCTATCGTTCGCTATTTTTAGGACTTGTCCTATTATCGTCGCTTATTTTCCGTTTTCTGGCATTTTTGCTTCAGCAAATGCCACCGGATGCCGTAAAGACGGAGGTAAGACCCGTTCAAAAGACGGTTCGCCGGATCTGAAGTCTTCGCAAGCGCGCTTCGAAAGTAGATTTGTCTGGGCTTGTGGGTGGTTTGGCGCGGCGGGAGCCGTGCCCGCTACCCATGGGCGCAATTTCAACGTCCTTCTTTCGAGGAATCGGCGCCCGCCCTGTGGCGAGCGCCGGCTATGTGCCATGAATATCACTCAACGCCTGCTGGCCACCCTGTTGCTGGCCTTGTTCGCCATACTTGCCCTTGGTATCGGCGGCATCTGGCAACTCCGCGCATCGCAGGATCGCTTTTCATACCTCAACGACAACACGCTGGTCAGCGTACGCACGCTGGACGACCTCTGGACCAATGTCAACGGCATGCGCGTGTCGCTTTACGCCTATGCCTTGTCGGACGAGGCGAGCGGGCGCGCGGAAGCCGTGGCGGCTTTGGCGAAGGCTGACCAGGCTTTCGATACGATTGCTGCCACCTATGAACGCAACGATATTTCCGATGAGAAGGACCGGGCGCTGCTGGAAGCCGACCGGGCCGCGGTGAAGCGGTACCGCGTGGAGCGCGAGCGTTTCCTGGAGAAATCTGCGGCGGGCGATGCCGAGACGGTGCGGGGCATGCTGCTGGGTGGCTCGCTCTTCAAGGCCGCGACAGCGCTGGGCACGGCCATCAATGAGCCCGTTGCCTACAACGCCGCCTTGGGCGAGCAGGTGGTCGAGCACAACCGCAAGGCTTACGACCTGAACGAGATCCGCATTGCCGTGAAAAACGTGTCGGAGCGAACTGCGTGCGAGGGCAGGATGCGGCAGAAATCCAACGATTAACGTCGTACCTTGGCAACCTTCAGTCGAGTATTGACACGATCGCACAAATTCCTCAACATATTAGTCACATGGGAATTGAGTGAGCCCATCCATAACAATAGGCGCTCCCGGATGCACACCACATGCGGCACCGGCACGCCAGAATGAAAAAAATTTCGGGAAGGACGTGGTAGCTCCGCCGCAGAGTGGAACGCCAGGTCCAATCGCGCAGCGAAAGAAGGGGTCAATATGAAGCAGGTAATCAGAGTCACGCCATTCCTCTCCTCAGCATGTCATCGCTATCGATGACATGACTGCACCGGCCAGTTCTTGCACAACTGCGCCCGATTTCCAGGTTCCACAAGAAAACTGCCACCTATGCGGTGACAGGGATTTGCGTGTAATCGGCGTCGGCCAGCCCGTGTTTGCCCGATGGGGCAGCATTGTGCCTGCGCCCCCCTCAACTTGCCATGCACTAGCCACTGGTTGACCAGTGCGAGCCGCGTCGTGATCTGAGCCGCGTTCTTTTTCAGCACGCAGTACCTGACCTTCGTGAGGCCGAATTGCTGCTTGAATACCCGGAACCAATGTTCAACCCTGGCGCGGATGCGGGCATTGATGCGCCCGATCTGGTTGGTGCGCGCTTGGAATGGGTTGCTCTTGTACAGCGCCTGACGCTGGCCTGGCTTCAAGGCAAAGCGTCAGGTGACCCCCTCTTTGGCATCCGGGCGATTGTGCGCGCCTTTGTATCCCCCGTCCCCGAATGCATCGATTTCTCCGCCGTACAGCAGCGCGATGGCCTTAGTCACTGGATTGACGCTCGCGGCGCTTGCCTTGATGGCGTGCACTATCCCCGATTCGGCATCGGCACCGACGTGCGCCTTCATGCCGAAGAATCGCTGGTTGCCCTTCTTTGCTTGAGCGTCTTCTTGATCGGCAGGTTCAACCCCGGATTGGTTTGCTTCATGGCTCGGATCGTCGCCACTCCCGCCCTGTTATTCGCTTCCGCGAAACTGATCTGTCGCGTCGTCGCCGACTCATCAGTCATTACAGCCAAATTGTCGAGTGAAAATAAAAATGCAAAAACGGTTCAAGCGCAATAGGGGCTTTACTCTTATCGAGCTGCTGATCACGATCGCCATCGTGGCTATCTTGGCAGCTATCGCTCTGCCGTCATATGAAAGTTATGTGAGAAAAGGAAGGCGCGCCGATGCCATGGCCTTACTCCAGGCGGCGAGCATCTCGCAGGAAAAGTATCGCTTGAACAATACGACCTATGCGAGTGCGACAACGGATCTTTCGCCGCCTTGCCCGACTTCAGGCGCTTGCGTCAGCGAGCAGGGAAACTACACGCTTGCAACACCAACTTCGGTAACGGGAAGTTCCTACACGTTGACGGCAAATGCATCGTCAACATCCCAGCTCGCCGATACGGGCTGTACCGCGATCGCCTATGCCGTTAGCGGCACCACGATCACCTATACACCGGCGGCGTGCTGGAGCAAGTGATCATGAGAAGGCATCCCAGGGGCTTTACGTTAATCGAGTTAATGGTCACGGTTGCTGTGCTTGGCATTCTTGCCGCTATCGCATTGCCGAACCTGAGCGATTACATTGACAGGCAGCGTCTGATCAGCCAGATGCGGGCGATTTCCAACCTGGCACAACTGGCTCGATCGGAGGCAATCAAACACTCGTCAGCCGGTGCCTCCAGCTTGAAGACAGTATCCTTGACGGTAGGTCCATCCGCTCCTTGGTATGTCGGCTTGGCGAATGGCTCTGCGGCATGCAGTGCGGCAACCTGTGTCATCAATGAAGCAGGAAACAGCGTATCGCATACCGTGTCAGCCACCGAATGTGCGGGCTGTACGATGACTTCCCCGGCCGCCCAGGCGGTCATCACGTTTGACCTGCGCGGGCTTGCCACCGGCAGCACGGATCAATCCATTACCCTGCAATCTCCACTGGGCAGGCAACTCAGCCTGAGCATCGGGCGACTCGGTCGAATTTCATTGTGTTCTCCAGGCGGGTCGGTCGGCGGGTACGCAATATGCTGAACCCAAGATCAAGACAACAGGCGGGATACAGCCTCATCGGATTGATGGTCGGCATGGTGGTGTCGCTGATCGTGCTTTGGGGTTTGTCATCGGTCTATCTGAATTTTTCCCGGGGCAGTCAAATTACCACAGCGGCAACCCAGTTGAACCAGGATATGCGCGCAGTGATGGACATCATGGTCAACGACATTCGACGGGCTGGATTCTGGGAAAACGCCACAAAAGGAGCCAATCCATTCACCACAATTACCACCAACCTCGAAATATCGACCAGCGGCAACTGTATTCTGTATAGCTACGATGCCACGTTCGCTGGCGGCACGCCTGGAGTCGTGGACAGCAGCGCCACTTTCATGGATTTTTTCGGATTCCGGCTTTCAGGAGGTGCAGTACAAACGCTGGCTCCGACGGCTAATCTAGTCAGCACGAGTACCGGTACGCCGTGCGGGACGGATGCCGTATGGGAGAATCTGACAGACCAGAGAGCCATCACGGTAACGGCTCTGACGCTCGATACGATTGGTTCCAAATGTGTTTCGTATTTGCCGGCGACCTACGACCAGGCTGATGCCACCACATTCACCGCCTGGACAACGACGGGTGGAAGCCTCCAGGCCTGCAGCCCGGCCGCACTTGGCGCACCAGTAACATATCCTGCCGCCAGCAACACATTTGTAGAAACCCGGAAAATCAATATCACGCTGACGGCTCAAAGCAAAGCTGACCCGAGCTTGGTGCGTACTTTGAATGGGACGGTGCTCGTGCGCAACAACCGTGTAATCACGCCATGAAGTCACATGCCCAAACCTCGCGCCCATTTGCATCGCGGCATACAGTCACGATTCAGAGGGGTGTTGCAACGCTCTTCATGACCGTCATTCTGCTGTTGGCGGTGGGTTTGATTGTGCTTTATACCAACCGGGCGGCCATCATGGAGCAGCGCCTCTCGGCCAACGAGATACGCACGAAACAGGCCTTTGCGGCGGCCAACGCTGGCCTTGACCAGGCCCTGGCCTATATGCGAAAGGGCGGGATCGATCAGGATAAAAATGGCGTGGTAGACGTGATCACGCCGAACACGTTGACGAGCACTAACGGAAATCCGAGTTATTACAAGGCGCTCTACTGCGACCCACTGGATATTCCCTATACAAACTGCCCGACAACCCACACCGGAGCAATGTCTTGCACGCTGCCACCCGCCGGACAGCCGCAGCCGGTCGTACCGATGGATCTTTCGCGCGTAGCCATCCTCAGTTGTGGCTGGAGTGATGACGACAGTTCGGTTCAGCGCATTGCGCAATTGGGGGGCTTCACGCCATCTGTCGGGGGCACCATTTCGACGCCGCTCACCTCCAGAGGGACCGCCAATTTATTGACGGGGGGGGCCACGATCCTTAACTATTTCAATGACCTGACAGTCTGGTCGGGGGGGGACTTGCTCGGCCAAAGCAACACTGGCAAGACCTTCATTCGCAATGAAGTCACCAATCCGACAGCCAGCCTGAACGATCCATATCGAACTGTCGGGAACAGCCCCTCGTGCAACAACCCGCCCACCGGCTATCAGTGTTCCACGCAAGGCTCCACCCTTGGCCACGACACGGTGAGTGCTGACACAAGACTTTCCAGCCTGAGCCAGGATGGTTTCTTCCAGTACTTCTTTGGCCAGACGCCGGTAGCGTACCGGGACAGCACGGCCACGTGGGTAGTCGACCCCGCAGGCGCGCTGACCACATCGAATTCAACCAATCTGAACAGCATAGTCAATATGCAGGACAACACCATCTGGGTCCAAGGCAATGCCAGCTTGCCGGGAGATATCGGCACACAGGATCACCCGGTGGTTCTTATCGTCAATGGCGATTTGGATATGGGATCCAATTCCGTGATCAACGGATTGGTTTATGTGACTGGCAATATCACGGGCAATGGTTCGCCCACCATCTACGGAGCGCTTGTGACTGCTGGTTCCGCCAATGCCACCGGCAATCTGAAGGTGGTCTTCGACCCGAAAGTACTTGGCAAGGCATCCAATCTTGGCCAAGCCGCCAGGCTGCAAGGCAGTTGGCGCGATTGGTAATCTGGCTGACATTCGGACGGTTATTTCATGTGCAAACAAAAAATACCACGTCATTATGGCTTCGTGCTGATCGAAGCAATAATCGCGTTATTGCTCATCAGCATCGGTCTGCTGACCGTATCAAAATTGCAGGCATTGAGTCTTTCTGGTGCCGGTCAAGCGAAATCACGTTCGGAAGCGGTGGCCCTGTCGCAAAGCAAGCTTGAGGAAGTTCGCAATATGCTGGTGAAAACAGCATTCACAGGTACGCCTCTGGTCTCTGGTAACGCCACGGTGAACGGCAGCAACGCGGCCTATGCCATGACGTGGACCGTGTCGACGCCCGGCGGTGGCTTGGAGCAGCGTTTAATTCAACTGAAGACTACATGGACCGACGGCCAGGGTGTCCAGCAGCGGTTGGATCTGAACAGCGTGGTCGCGTGGGATGATCCCGGTGGGCAAGGCAAGTTGAACGCTGGATTGGGCGGTTCGCTTATTTCGCCCACCGGATCTGCTCAAAGGGGCAGTGGAACCTATACCGGCACAAGTGTGGCAAATGGTGATGGTACAAAAATTGCGGTCAATAACGGAACGACCTACCTCCTGAGCAGCACGAACGATATACTGCTTTACCTGCCACCAAAGAACAATGCCGCACAGTCTTTTTCGACCATTACCGGCAAGATATTCTTTGACCAGAGCGCTGGCAACGGCATTCCGAGTTCAGCCAATGTGCGGGTTCGATTGTCAAGCGAAGGTGAGTGCGTCTATAACAATGCACCAAGCCAGATGACCGCCGTCACTGGCGGTAGCAACTCCTACAAATACTTCACTTACACCTGCTACGTCGGCCCGGGCTGGTATGGAAACGTAGGTGTTATCGTTGATGACTCGGTGACAGGCAATGCCGCTAGTCCGACCATCTGCTTAGGCGATCCTTCATTCAACGGTGGATCGAGTGACGGCACGCTCATCAGCGCACATCCCCTGGAGTCCTCGACCCGTAGTTATCGTGGATTCAAAGGCTCGCCGGGCGCCTACTTGTCGACCGGCATGGGTACCCAATCGGTCGTCGATCAGTCCGCCAACCCTGTCGTTAATATGCCGTGGAGCGGAACCAAATACGGAAAATCTTACCAGGCTGATGGCACTGCCATTACCG
The DNA here is from genome assembly GCA_000955785.1 of Burkholderiaceae bacterium 16. GTDB lineage: Bacteria > Pseudomonadota > Gammaproteobacteria > Burkholderiales > Burkholderiaceae > Cupriavidus. Next base: position 46,477 of record JYOD01000005.1, on the reverse strand, counting down.
GTCCATTCGACGGGCGCCCAAGGCCTTCCGCATACCCCAGTTTTTACGCCGCCGTGACCGCAGGTAGTCCGACCGATTACTTCGAACAGAACTTCCTGATCACCAAGGTTAATGGCAACGGCACCTGTAACGCGCAGATGACGGGCGGGATATTCACCCGCAATGCAGGCAAATACGTTTGCATCAACCCTGACAACGACCCAGCCGCCGACGTGTGCCCTCCTATCTGGCCGGGCTTCGAGAGTCAGGTTGGCTCCGGCGGCACCAGCTACGCCCTGACGGTGAACAAGGCAGGAGCCGGCTCCGGCACGGTGACCAGTGCGCCAGCAGGGCTTAGTTGTGGGGGGACTTGCTCGACAACGTTTGCCGCAGGCACTTCCGTGTCATTGACCGCGGTTGCTGGTAGCGGATCCACCTTCGCCGGTTGGAGTGGCGGAGTTTGTACGGGCACGGGGGCTTGTACGGTCCCCATGAATAGTGCAACGTCTGTGACAGCCAACTTCATCTCGGGGGTGACTTTGACCGTCACGCCAAGCGGGACGGGCTCCGGTGTCGTGACCAGTGCGCCAGCAGGGATTAGTTGTGGCGTGACTTGCTCGTACGGTTTTACTTCTGGCGCGTCGGTGATCTTGGCGGCGGTTGCTAGTGGCGGCTCCACATTCACAGGCTGGAGTGGCGGCGGATGCTCGGGCACAGGGCCTTGTACCGTTACGATGAATAGCGCGACCTCTGTCACCGCAACCTATACTGCGGCGACGACTTATGCTTTGACAGTGACCAAGGCCGGAACCGGAGCGGGCACAGTGAATAGCTCGCCGTCGGGGATCACTAGTTGCTCGTCGTCCTGCTCAGCCAGCTACGGTGCCGGCACATTGGTTACGTTGACGCCGACAGCGGTTGCGGGCAGTACCTTTACTGGTTGGGGTGGGAGTTGTAGTGGTGCTGGCTCTTGCTCGGTGACCATGAGCGGAGCACAGAACGTCACGGCGACGTTTTCACCGAATGCTACGTGCACCACGCCAATATCCGGGTCGGCCTACGATTCACAAGGAAGCGTCACCGCGAGTAATGGGACTTGCACAATGCAGAATGGCAACACTTCGAATTACAACTGCACGTTGTCTGTGCCCCAGGGTACGGTTGTTACGCTGACCAATTCAAGATCGAACGGCAATAATGCGTACTCCTATACGAAGAACGTTACCGCAAACTGTGTGGCGCAGACCGGAGTGAACTTTCCTTGATCTCCCTCCTTGCGGAATGCTGAAGAGTAAGGGTGAGCGATCGAGAATCGGCATCTGACGTCTTCGCCTCGCGAATGGAATGCTGCGTGCCCACGTAAATCAACGTGGGCACCTACTAAGGATTGTGTTCAAAACCCGCACAAGGCCTGATATCCATGAGCAGGCTTGGTAGCCACAATGAACGCATGAAACAGACAGACCTCGGCTTGGACTTGAGCAATCGGCGCACGCGCAAGCGCGTGTTTCTTGACGAGATGGAACGCGTGGTGCCGTGGCGTGAATTCGTGGCGCTGATTGCGCCGCACGCGCCGACCAAAGCAACGGGACGTCCGCCATTTCCTGTTGAGGCGATGCTACGCATCCACCTTCTGCAGCAGTGGTTTGGTCTGAGCGACGTGGCCATGGAGGAAGCGTTGTATGACACGCCTCCGTACCGTGAATTCGCTGCCTTGGGTGGCATGAGCCGCCTTCCCGACCGCCTCAGCATCCTGCGCTTTCGGCATCTGCTCGAGCGCCATCAACTGGCCGAGCAATTTCTCAAGACCGTCAACGAGCAACTCACTGCCCGCGGCTACATGCTTAAAGAAGGCACGGCGGTGGACGCCACGCTCATCGCGGCGCCGAGTTCGACCAAAAACAAATCGGGAGAGCGCGACCCTGAGATGCACCAGGCCAAGAAGGGAAACCAATGGCACTTCGGCATGAAGGCTCACATTGGTGTGGATGCCGACTCGGGCCTGGTGCACACGGTGGTGGGCACGGCCGCCAACGTCAACGATGTCACGCAAGCCCACGCCCTGGTGCATGGCGACGAGACTGACGTATTCCGTGATGCGGGTTACCAAGGTGTGGAAAAGCGCGGCGAGACGCAAGACATCGCGGCGAACTGGCACGTCGCGATGCGCCCCGGCAAGCGCCGCGCCTTGGATAAGGACACCCCGATGGGCAAGGCGCGCGACGAGCTCGAACGCGTCAAAGCGCGCACATTCGCGCCAAGGCGGAGCACCCGTTTCGCGTCATCAAGCGCCAGTTCGGCCACCTCAAGGTGCGCTACCGTGGGTTAATGAAAAACACGCAGCAACTGCACACACTGTTTGCCTTGAGCAATCTGTGGATGATGCGCCGACGAATTTTGCAGGCAGCCAAGGGATGAGTGCGCCCGGAATCGGGAAGCAGACCCGAAACGGGGGCGAAATCGTCCGCATTCATGCCGAAATTGGCATCGGATTGGCGTGAAATGGCTCCTCGATTTCATCTGGCGGCACTCGTATGGTCAGTTCAGCTTCGCTGACCTGGTTACTTGGACACCATCCCTAGCGGAGATCGAGCAAACCTTGCACTACGTCAGCGAATCGCTGGACCTCAGCCGGCGCGTGCCGGTGCGGCACGAGGATGAGATTGGGCGGACGGCGATTGCCTTCAATCAATTGATGGGGCGCGTCGCTTCGGCGCTGGCGGAGGTGCGCATGTCAACCGATTCGGTGAGCACGGCGGCCCATCAGATCGCCGCCGGCAATGCGGACCTTTCCTCGCGCACGGAACAGCAGGCGGCATCGCTGGAACAGTCCGCAGCCAGCATGGAAGAGTTGGCGGTGACCGTGCGGCAGAATGCCGACAATGCGCGTCAGGCCAGCGGCCTGGCAGGCAATGCAGCCGACGTGGCGGTGCACGGCAGCACGGCGGTGCAGCGGATGGTGGATACCATGGGTGCGATCAGCACGAGTTCCACCCGCATCGCCGAAATTACCTCGCTGATCGAAGGCATTGCCTTCCAAACCAATATCCTGGCGCTCAATGCTGCCGTGGAAGCGGCGCGCGCCGGCGAACAGGGCCGCGGCTTCGCGGTGGTGGCGGGCGAGGTGCGGAGCCTGGCGCAGCGTTCATCCAGCGCGGCCAAGGAGATCAAGGACCTGATCGATACGGGCGGTCAATACGGTATGCACCGGCTCGACACAGGCGGAGGATGCCGGGCGAACCATGAATGAGATCCGCCTGGCCGTGAAAAAGGTGTCGGACATCATCGGCGAAATTGCCGCCGCTTCCAGGGAGCAGAGCACGGGGATCGAACAGGTCAACCTGGCGGTCGGACAGATGGATCAGGTGACGCAGCAGAATGCCGCCCTGGTCGAGCAGGCGGCCGCGGCTGCGCAGTCGCTGGACGAGCAGGCCCACAAGTTGCGCGATACGGTGGCGACGTTCCGGCTGGCCACGATTTTGTGAAAGCCAGGCTAGGTGGCGGCGGGTGCGACATCCGGCTGGTCTCCGGGCCTGTCCCGCGGTGCTGTTGTCTTTCTTCCTACCGGGTTGTCATCACTGCGGACCGCTCCCTCAATACGCGTCTGTTCAGTGCCGTGCGCGCAAGCTGGAACATGAAAGGGCGATATCCACCCCGCTTCCACGCTTTGCCGCAGTGATGATCGTGTTACATTCCATATCGTAGTCTTCGCGGGGCGTTCAGGGGATTTCCGGCCTGAACTGTGCGCCATTGTCCGGATGGATCACTGCCGCGCGATTGCCCCCGGGCTCTGTAAGACTCCCGTTCCCGTTTTCCCTCAATCAGCGCGGTACCTCCTGGCCACTGCGCGGCGCTCGACGCCGCAAGCAAGGCAAGGGGCTCCTTTGTGGTCCCCGCCGGGTGCTTGCGGGGGAGGGCGGGCGAGGTCATCCAGTCAACGCCGTCATGGCCACCCACGAGGAACCCAGAACGCATGCATCACGCTACCCCGCTCATCAGCACCATCGTCGGCGGCCTCGTCCTGGCGTTTATTCTTGGCGCGCTGGCCAACCGGCTCAAGCTGCCTCCGCTGATCGGCTACCTGTGCGCGGGGATCGTGGTTGGACCGCATACGCCGGGCTATACCGCTGACCAGGCGTTAGCTCCCGAACTGGCGGAGCTAGGGGTGATCCTGCTGATGTTCGGGGTTGGGCTGCATTTTTCCCTAAAGGACCTGATGGCGGTGAAGAAGATCGCCATTCCTGGCGCTGTGGTGCAGATCGCCATCGCCACCATGCTTGGCATGGGCGCGGCCTGGGGCTTTGGGTGGGAGTGGGGGCCTGGCCTGGTCTTTGGGCTGGCACTTTCGGTGGCGAGCACCGTGGTGCTGCTCAAGGCGTTGCAGGAGCGCGAACTGGTTGAGTCGCCGCAGGGCCGGATCGCGGTCGGGTGGCTGATCGTGGAAGACCTGGCCATGGTGCTGACGCTGGTTCTGCTGCCGGCACTCGCCGGCTTGCTGATGCCGTCTGGCGATGTGGCGGGCCCGGATGCCGCCGCGCCAGGCTCGGGCGAGATCTTGTTCACCGTGCTCGCCACTCTGGGCAAGGTGGCCGCCTTCGTCGCCGTCATGCTGGTGATCGGCCGACGCTTTATTCCGTGGATGCTGGAACGCATCGTCTGGACCGGCAGCCGTGAGTTGTTCCGGCTCGCGGTGCTGGCTACCGCGCTTGGCGTGGCCTTCGGCGCCTATTCGCTGTTCGGCGTGTCGTTCGCGCTTGGGGCGTTCTTTGCCGGCATGGTGCTGGCGGAGTCCGAGTTCAGCCATCGCGCGGCCGAGGAGTCGCTGCCGCTGCGCGATGCGTTCTCGGTGCTGTTCTTCGTCTCGGTCGGGATGTTGTTCAACCCCATGGTGCTGATCACCGATCCCTGGGGCGTGCTGGCCACGCTGTTTATCATCGTGGTGGGTAAATCGCTCGCCGCGCTTTGCATCGTGCGGGTGTTCGGGCATTCCACCCGTACCGGCATGACCATCGCGGTCAGCCTGGCTCAGATCGGCGAGTTCTCCTTTATCCTTGCCGGCCTTGGCGTCTACCTGAAGATCCTGCCCGAGCGCGGGCAGGCACTCATCCTGGCTGGCGCGCTGCTATCCATCATGCTCAATCCGCTGTTGTTCCACCTGCTCGACCGCTACAACGCCAGGCAAGCGGACGAGGGCGATCCGCAGCCGGCCTGAGCGCAGGAGCGCGGCCGTTCAGTGGCCACCGGCAGCGTCGCGGCGGAGATACTCGGTGAAGGCCAGCAGGCCCTGCGTCGGGTATTTGTCCTGGTGGACCACCAGATGCAACGGTCTCACTACCTCGGGCAAGCCTTCGCGCAGCGCTACCAGGGTACCCCGCTGCAATTCGTCTTCCACGACTTGCAGTGACAGGCAGCTCACACCATAGCCGCTCATCACGGCACGTTTGATGGCCTCGGAATTGCCCAGTTCCAGGGCAAAACGCAGTTCGCCCAAGAGGGGGGCCAGGCGTTGCTCGATGATCTCGCGTGTCCCCGAGCCGGGTTCGCGCACAATCCAGTCCGCATCGCGCAAGGCTTCAAGGTCGCCCTGCCTGCTTGCCAGCGGGTGTGCGGGACTGACCACTACCACCATCACATCGTCGCGCCAATGGGCGCTGCGCAGGTCGCGCTCGTGGCAGGTGCCTTCGATCAGCCCGATATCCGCTTCGAACTGGAGCAGCGCCTGCAGCACTTCGCGGGTGTTGCCGATGCGCATGTCGAGCGCGCAAGGCCCGCTCTGCGCGTGGCGAAAGCCCGCGAGCAAGCCGGGCAGGATATAGCTGCCGATGGTATTGCTGGCGGCAATGCGCAGTTGGACGCCGGGCTGGACGGTGAAGCGCTCGAGTTCATGGGCCTGATCCAGCAGCGAAAGCGCACGCGGGAAAAACAGGCGGCCGGTCTCATTGATGCTGAGGCGGCGCGCAACCCGGTCAAACAATGCGCCGCCCAGCGCGCTCTCCAGATCTGCCAGTGCCGCGCTCACGGCGGATTGAGACATCGCCAGCGCGTCGGCCGCCGCGACAGTGCTGCCGTGCTGCGCAACCGCGACGAAGACGGAGAGCTGGCGAAGGGTCAGGCGGAGAGGGCGCTGATTCATATCTGAAATTCAGGTAATGTATAACGATATTACCTGTTTTACAGGTTTTCGCCAGCTTAGTAGGCTTGGGACATGCTCAATTTGCGCCCCGAAGCCCTCCGGCTGCAGGGGTAAGGGATCCCGCCATGTCCACCACCTCTTCGACCGCAGTTGCCAGTCTCGGCGCCCAGCCGCCATCATGGCCGACAAGGATCCTGACCCTGGTGCCCTTGGGTTTCATCGCCTGGCTGGCCATGGTCTTCTCGGCCCACCCGGCCTTCTCGCACCTCGGCTTGAGCGCGCTGACGCTAGCCATGTTTGCCGGCATGGTGGCCGGCAATACCTTGCCGCAACGCTGGCTGACCCCGCTGGGGCCCGGCATGCAACTGGCGCGACAGCAGTTGCTGCGGCTCGGCGTGGCGCTGTACGGCCTGCGGCTGACCTTCGGCGCCATCGCCGACCTTGGCCTTGCCGGCGTGCTGGTACCTTTGGCCATGCTGGTGTCGACCATGCTGTTGGGCGTCTGGATCGGTTCCTCGCTGCTTGGACTGACCCGCCGGGAAGCGATCCTCGTCAGCGCGGGCAGCGCGGTCTGTGGAGCCGCTGCGGCTATCGCGGTCGCGTCGGTCGTACGCACCGACGACCGTCAGACGGCTGTCGCCGTGGCCACCGTGGTGTTGTTTGGCACGGCGGGCATGCTGCTGTATCCCTATCTGTTTGAACTGGCCACGCAGCACTGGCACCTGGCAATCAGTGAGCGCACGTTCGGTATCTATACCGGCGCCACCCTGCACGAGGTGGCTCAGGTAATCGCGTCGGGCAAGATGGTCAGCGATGCCACTGCGGACGCCGCGGTAGTCACGAAGATGGTGCGCGTACTGGCGCTGGGGCCGTTGCTGCTGGTGCTCGCACTGTGGCCGAAGGGTGCCACCGGGGCCGAGGGCGCAAGGGTAGCCGGCGCGCGGCCTTGGGGCGCGATCCTGAAGGCCGTGCCGTGGTTCGCCGTGGGCTTCGTGGCGGTCATGGCGGTACATTCCGCCGGCCTTGTGCCCGAGGACTGGAAGCCCACCCTGCTGGCGTTCGATAACTGGCTGCTCGCTTGCGCGATGCTGGCGATTGGCCTGCACACCCGCATCGGCACCTTGCTGCGCGCCGGACGCAAGCCCCTGGTGCTGGCTGGCCTGCTGTTTGTATTCCTGGTGGTAGGGGGTGCGCTGCTGTGCGCGGCGGTGGCCTGATCGGGCTGATGCGGTCGCGGGCTGGATGCGTTGGGCGGGGCTGGCGAGGTGGATGCTGGTGCGGCCGACGGGGGTCGAACCCGTAAGCCCGGAAAGGCGGCAGATTTTAAGTCTGCTGAGTCTACCAATTTCTCCACGGCCGCACGGCAAGCCCGGTATTGTGGTCGGTTGGGCGCGGTGATGCAAGCTTCGCGCGGGTACTAGCCCAGATTGGCGTCAGGTGCTGAGGCGGAACGCGGCCAAGTGTCTGTTGTTACGCCTGGTAACAATGTAGCGCGCACGGTTTCACCTGGAATTTCCCAAGAACCTACAATACGGCTTATCAAATAACGACTTGCACGAGGCAAGGATCATGAAACGTTGGTTGCTCGCAGGACTCGCTTTGCTTGGAGCGCTGGCATCGGGTGCGGCAATGGCTCATGTGAGCGTTGGCGTGGCGATCGGTGTGCCTGGCGTGGTCGTGGGTGGCCCGGCTTATTATCCGCCGCCTGCCTATGTCGCCGGGCCGCCCGTGGTCGTGGCACCGGCGCCGGTCTACTACGGACCGCCCGCGGTCGTGGTGCGTCCCGCCCCCGTTTATTACGGTCCTGGCCCTGCCTACTACGGTCCGCGCTACTATGGCGGTGGCTATTATGGCGGTGGCTATTATGGACGAGGCTACTATGGCCCACCGGGACATGGGCATGGACATGGCCATCGCCACTGGCGATAAGCATGAATGACCTGCGCCGCGCAGGTTGTTAAAAGGGGCCCTCCGGGGCCCCTTTGTATTTCGGGCGCGGCTTGGAAAGGCAAACTGGGGGCGGCTAGGCGGCTAAGGTTCCATAGTCGGGAGTGGGGTCAAAAAATTTGAAGAGTCAGGTCAAACCGTTGCTCATATCCTTATTAGGGTTTCCACCTATACTGCTGCTGTGACACCGTGATGAAAAGATTCCGCAAGCTATCGCATCCGGTGCCTTTTCAGCCAGCACGATTCCCAAGAGGACCCGCCCATGAAAATCAAGAACACCCTGGTGGCGATTGCAGCACTGACCGCCCTCACCGCACTTTCCGCATCCGCTTTTGCCGCAGGCGTCAACAAGCGTGACCCGTACACCGATGGCGCCAAGATTGGCAAGGTTGATCCCTACACCGATGGCGCCAAGATGGGCAAGGTCGATCCTTTCACCGACGGCGCTCGCAAGGTGGATCCGTTCACCGACGGCGCCAAGGTTGGCGATCGCCGCGACCAGTTCAGCGACGGCGCCTGAGTTCGCGGGACGCAGGTCCGTGGCCCTGAGGGCCACGGCAGTCCGCACACGGCAACCGTAGTAAAGCAAAAGACCCGCCAGACGCGGGTCTTTTGCTTTTTGCGGGCCTGGCGCGGACCGCCGGGCCCATGGTCATGCCAAGGGCCGTGGCGCTATACTTCCGGCTCATTGAAACGATTTTCGAGGAGAGTGGTATGCAGCAAAAAACCGTGCTGACGGCAGATGATGTGAAGAAGGCGCTGGCCGCAGCCGAGCTCGAGGCCAAGAATCACCACTGGGCGGTGTCGATCGCCATCGTGGACGACGGCGGCCACCTGCTGGCGCTGCAACGCCTGGATGGCGCTGCGCCGATCTCGAGCTACATCGCTACCGAGAAGGCACGTACGTCGTCGCTGGGCCGTCGCGAGTCGAAGGTCTACGAAGACATGATCAATAACGGCCGTCACTCGTTCATGACCGCGCCTGTGATGCAAGGCATGCTGGAGGGTGGTGTGCCTATCGTGGTCAATGACCAGGTCGTGGGTGCGGTTGGGGTGTCGGGCGTGAAGTCGACCGAAGACGCACAGATCGCGCGCGCAGGTATCGCCGCCCTGGGCGTCTGAGACTCGCCTGCGAGCCAGAGCAGAGTGTAGTGCCGACAGTGAGCCAGGCTCACTGTCGCGGCATCCACCGCTGGTTGTGGACGGAAGTGCTTGTCTTTCCCGATGCTGAAGCCTGTCGACGGGTTTCGCTGCCAGGCCGCCGGTTCCGGTAGCCAGACTCCCTCTCATCGCATCATTCCATCGTCACATCACCTACCTGCTGCGTGTCCGTTGCCAGGGCGGCTGGGAACGCTTGCGCACGGCGCGCCGCCGTGGGACTACTTGGTCAGAATCAACTTGCCGTAACGGGTGATGCGCAGCGTGTAGACCTCGCCGTTATGCAGGATGGGCAGCAGGTTGTTACCGCGCATCAGCGTCTCCAGTGGCACCGCATCGCCCGCCGGCGCCGCGGAGAGGCTATCGCGCACCAGGGCTTCGAGCCGGGCGGGCAGGCCGGCTACGGCAGATTTCATCGATTCGATCGCTGCGCTGGCCGGGTTCTCGCGGCGCGCTTGTGCAGGCTTGCTGGGGTTGACTTCAACCCGGCGCAGGGAAAGGCGGCGGCGGGTGACTTCATGCGGTTGCGACAGCGGCAGGGTCAGGGTGCTCATCGGTGGGCTCCGGTCCGGTGGTTCGTGGTGTCAACGTGGGACTGCGTATTGCCACGACCGGGTTCAAGGTCGCTTAATCTTAAATGAGAATTGTTATCATTACAATAGAGATTTTTGATTGCGGATGGCCTGAGCCAAACCTGCATTCCGGCGCCGCTACAAGCAGCGTGGGGCACATTTTCCAGGCAAACAAAAAGGGCACTTCATGGAGTGCCCTTTTTGTGCCTGTTGCGCTGCCGCTCCAGTGGATGCGGCGCGCTCAAGCTGTCACTGCTTGGGTTCGGTGATGAACCCGATCTTGCCGAGACCGCCGTGCTGCGCGGCGGCCATGACTTCCGCCACGCGCTCATAGCGCACATCGCGATCGGCGCGCAGGTGCAGCTCCGGCTGCGGCTGCTGCTGCGCGGCCTGGGCGATGTTGGCCTCAAGCGTCGGCTCGTCTACTTCCGCCTGGTTCCAGAAGACCTTGCCGTTGGCATCGATCGACAGGTTGATGTTCTGCGGCTTGGGATCGTTGGGCGTGTTGGTCGCCCGCGGGAGGTCGATCTTGACCGCGTGGTTTATCACGGGAATGGTAATGATGAAGATGATCAGCAGCACCAGCATGACGTCGACCAGCGGCGTCATGTTGATTTCGCTCATTACTTCGTCATCGTCCGAATCGAGGGTGCCGAATGCCATGATGACTTCCTTGTTGCCTTGCTACGGCCTTACTGGTTCTTGACTGCGAGGCGCACGCTATTGTCGTCGGGGCGGGCGCTGGTCGGACGCATACGGGCCCCGGTGACGAAATAGGCGTGCAGGTCGTGGGCGAAGCGATTGAGTTTCGAGATCACGCCCTTGTTGCCGCGGGTCAGTGCGTTGTAGCCGAGCACGGCGGGGATCGCGACGGCCAGGCCGAAGGCGGTCATGATCAGTGCTTCGCCCACCGGGCCCGCCACCTTGTCGATGGTCGGCACGCCGGAGGCGCCGATGTTGATCAGCGCGTGATAGATGCCCCACACGGTGCCGAACAGGCCAACGAAGGGAGCCGTGGAGCCGACCGAAGCCAGCACCGCCAGGCCCGATTGCATGCGTGCGACGGCGTCGTCGATGGCGCTCTTGAGCGAGCGGGTGAGCCAGTCCGAGATGTCCATCACGTCGTGCAGCTGGGGCTGGCTGGCGCGGTGGTGCTGCGCGGCTTCCTTGCCGGTCATGGCGAGCGCGCGGAACGGGTTGGCGTCGCTGCTGCCGAGCGTTTCGAGGGCGTGATCGAAATCGTCGGAGTGCCAGAATTGCTTTTCGGCGCCGTGCGCCATTTTCTTCAGCCGGAAGAGATCCCACGCCTTCGTGAGAATCACGATCCACGAAGCCAGCGACATGATGAGCAGAATGATGGCGGTGGCGCGCATGACGAAATCGCCTTGCGTCCAGAGGTGGGAGAGTCCGAGGTCCTGCATGTTGGTTCCTGGTGAGGTCGGTATTGAAATCAGTTGAGTTCGAACCCGATCGGCTGCTGTGCGGTAACCGCCACGGCACGACCGTTGTCCAGATATGGCTTGCAGCGCATGCGTTGCACCGCGTCCACGGCAGCCTGGTCCAGGCGGGAAGATCCGCTTGAGCTTACGACGGCAGTCTTGACCACCTTGCCGGTCTCGTCTGTGGTCAGACGAACCACGGCCTTGCCGGTTTCACCCATGCGGCGCGATTGCGACGGATAGGTGGGTTGCGGCGGGCTGCACTGGATTTCGCCGATGCCAACCGCGCGTGGCGCCGCCGATACGGGAGCGGGAGGCTCGGCGGCGGGCGCCGGAGGTGCCGGGGGAGCAGGCGGCGCGGGCGGCGCTTCCACGGCATTGGGCGTCGGCGGCAGCGAAGCCACCGGCGCCGGCGTGGGCCGCGGTTGCAGCGGGGTGGGCTTGGGCGTGGTGACCTTCACTTGCTTGGGTGGGGTCTCCGGCCTGGGCTTGGGTGTTTCGACGGCAGGTTTCTGAGGCGGCTCGAGCGGGATGATGCGGGCGACGATTTCCGGAGAGATCACGGCCTCCGTGATTTTACGCCCCAGCCCGCTCTGGATCAGGTAAAGCAGGCCGGCGTGGAACAGCAGGACGGCGAGCGTGATCTTGAAAAAACGTTGATCGAACATGAGAAAACAGCAGATGTCGGCGAAATGGCGCGGCGCCGGCTTTATTAGCGATAGGGCCTATTTGCGATAGAACAGGATCAGCGAGATGCCACAACCGACCAGCAAGCTAAGCAGCAATTCCATGATAAACGCTCCTTCAACAGTGATGCCGGTGGGAGCGCCGCTCTTGAGGCAGCGTGTCAGGGGGCTAGTATAAACGATAATGATTCTTATTTGGTAGCGTTTTGTGCATTGCATCCTTGCGCTGCCGCGCAGTCGTCTTTATACGCCGATTTGGCCGTGTCTTGCCGGCCCCGCGACAAAATGCGTGTTCTCGCACGGCACAGGGTTGCCGGCAATGCCCGATCTGCCACAAAGCGCGCTAGCATAGGAAAAGAAGAGCAATTCGCCGCGCCGGTGACGGCGCTCCCCCGTGCGAGAGGACCAGGCCATGGACTTCACCCGTTTCGCCGAAGACGACCGCTCGACACTCCTGCGCGCCGCTGCCGGCGTGCCGTGCACTTCCGCGCTTGACTGGATGTGTGCCCAGTTCGCCTTGCGTGTCGTGTGCTCGCTGGGACCAAGATTCAACCTGCGCAGCAATATCAACGACATCCTGACTGTCAGCGCCCAGGAGATGGTGTGGCCTTATGGCGTGGTGCTGCGCGTGCAGCGCTTCCTCGCCGCGCGCTGCGCCGACATGCCTGCCTGGAAGGGCGCCGCGCGCCTGACGCCGGAAGAGTTCCTGGAGCGGCACGGACAATGGAACAGCGCCTTTGATGAAAGCGCGCTGTTTTATTACCTGGACGAGTACGTCAAGCACCACGCCAAGGATATGTTTGCCGTTTTCGACGCGTCGGCGGCGGCCCTGGCCGCGCGGCTGGACGGCGAGCGCGTGCTGCTGGTACGCAATATCGACATGCTCAGCCATGTGCTGGATTTGCCCGAGCACGAGCGCAAGCTGCTGCTCTACGCCGCGCTGGCCAAATACAAGCGCGACCTGCGCGCGGTGATGGTGGATTGCAAGGTGGCGCATAGCCAGGAGGCTTTCCAGATCCTGGCAGGACTGACCGGTGCCAGCCCCGCTGCGGTGGCCGCTTCGCTGCGGCCCGGTTCGCGCCTGGAGACGCTCAACCTGATCGAGCAGCCACTGCCCGAGAACAGTGTGACCGATCTCGGCGACCTCATGCGTTTGTCGGATCGCTTGTTGCACGTGCTGCTCGGCAATTACGCCAATGAAGCCGAGATGATGGCGGTGTTCACGCGTCCGGCCGCCGCGCCCACGCTCGGCACCGGCGACTATCCGCACGTCGAGACCGATGCGCGCTACCTTTCCGCCTTGCTCGCGAACGCCACGCGGCAGCACGCCTGCGGCGTGAACGTGCTGATCTACGGCCCGCCCGGCACCGGCAAGACTGAGTTCGCGCGGCTGCTCGCGCGCGAGGCAGGGTGCGAGCTGTATGAAGTGGACTGCCTGGACCGTGACGGCAACAGCCTGTCGGGCAAGGACCGCTATCGCTCGCTGCAGGTGTCTCAGGCATTCCTGCGCGGCCGTCCGCGCACGGCACTGCTGTTCGACGAAGTCGAGGATGTGTTCCCGGGCAGCGCGCGCGAGCTGACCAGCCTGTTCGGGCAGGAGGACACGCGTGGCTCCGTGAACGGCAAGGCATGGGTCAACCAGACCCTGGAGCAGAATCCGGTGCCGGTGATCTGGATCTCCAACTCGATTCGCCAGATCGATCCGGCCTACCTGCGCCGCTTCCAGTTTCATCTGGAGCTGAAGATCCCGCCGCCGCTGGTGCGCGAGAACATCATCCGCAAGCACCTCGGCACGCTGGACGTGAGCGATGCCTTTATCGCTTCGCTGGCGGCGCGCAAGACCCTGACTCCGGCACAGGTGCAGTCGGCGGCGCGCTTCGTGCAACTGGCGGGGCCCGGCGTGGCCGAACCGGTGGAGGCGCTGATCCTGCGGCAACTGGACCACGCCGACCGCGCCATGGGTTTGCGCCCGGAAGTGGAAGGGCGCCCGGTGGTGACGCACTATCGCCTGGATTACCTCAACCTGGAAACGCGCTACGAAGTCGGCAAGATCGTGCAGGCGCTCAAGGCCCGGCAGCGCGGCACGTTGTGCTTCTACGGACCGCCAGGCACGGGCAAGACCGCGCTTGCGGAGCATATCGCGGCCGCGCTTGAACAGCCGCTGATGATCCGGCGTGCCTCCGACCTGATGAGCAAATACGTGGGGGAAACCGAGCAGCAGATCGCCGCGATGTTCGCTCGTGCCGAGGAGGACGGCGCAGTGCTGCTGCTGGACGAGGCCGACAGCTTCATGCAAAGCCGGCAAAACGCGGTGCGCAACTACGAGGTGTCCGAGGTCAACGAGATGCTGCAGGGCATGGAGCGCTTCAACGGCATCTTCGTCTGCACGACCAACCTGTTCGAGCGCATCGACGAGGCGGCGCTGCGGCGTTTCTCGTTCAAGATCCGCTTCCTGCCGCTCAAGGCGGACCAGCGTACCGCGATGTTCATCGAGGAAGCGCTCGATACCGATGCCGGCCGCCTGGACCCGGCCATGCGCGCGGAGCTTGCGAAGATGGATTGCCTGACGCCGGGCGACTTTGCCACGGTAAAGCGTCAGTGCGGGTTGCTCGGGGAAACGTTGACCCCCGATGAATTCCTGGCGCAGTTGCGCCAGGAACATGCGGTCAAGCCCGATGTGCGGCAGCGCCGGCCGCTGGGTTTCCTGCAGTAGCCGGATGCGATAGCGCGGGCCTCAGTCGACTGCGGGCGCGGGCTCGATCACCAGCGTTTCCGCCTGCGTGTCCACATGCAGCAGCGCCGCTGCCATGGCGCGCAGGTGGGCGGCGTCCTTGGTGGAGGTATAGCGGTCGACGGGCACGGCACCGGCATTCGCGGTCATGCCGTGCTCGGCCAGCTTGCGGCGCAGTTGCCGTGCGATGGCGTCGCCGGTATCGACCAGCGTCAGGCGGTCTCCCACCAGCTCGCGCACGGTGTCGGACAGGAAGGGGTAGTGGGTGCAGCCGAGCACCAGCGTATCGGCGCCGGCCTCGAGCATGGGCGACAGGTAGGCGGTCAGTTTCTCGCGCACGGCCGGCCCGTCCACGTTGCCTTGCTCGATCAGCGGCACCAGCCCGACACCGGCCTCGCAGAGGAACTGGCTCTCGCCTTCCAGTGAGGCGAGCAGGCGGCCGAACTTCGCGCTTTTCAAGGTGTTGCCCGTGGCCAGCACGCCAACGACTTTGCTGCGGCTCGCGGCGGCAGCCGGTTTCAGGCCGGGTTCGACGCCGATGATGGGCAGCGTCAGCCGTTCGCGCAGCGTGTGGATCGCGTGCATGGTGGCGGTGTTGCAGGCAATCACCAGCGCTTTGCAGCCCTGCGCCACCAGCCATTCGCAAACCTGCAGCGTGCGCGCTTCGACAAAACGCTCGGGCTTTTCGCCATAGGGCGCGTACTTCGAGTCGGCCACGTAGATCAGCGATTCATGCGGCAGCAGGGCGCGGATCTCGCGCAATACCGACAGGCCGCCGAGGCCGGAATCGAAAATGCCGATGGGTGCGTTGTTCACGGGAAGGGAAGAAGGCAAATCAGCAATCAAGAAGTTAGGTAGCAAAAAGCCGGGTCTGATGACCCGGCTTTCGCTGACAGCATGACTGTCACGGCGAGGCTTGAATGACAACGCCGTATTTACAGCGCCGCCACCGGGATCTTGCCGATCTTGGCCTGCCATTCGGCGGGGCCGGTCTTGTGCACTGAAGTACCTTCGCTGTCCACGGCCACCGTCACGGGCATGTCCTTGACGTCGAACTCGTAGATGGCTTCCATGCCGAGGTCTTCGAAACCGACCACCTTGGCCTCCTTGATGGCCTTTGCCACCAGGTAGGCTGCGCCGCCGACCGCCATCAGGTAGGCCGACTTGTGCTTCTTGATGGCCTCGATCGCCACCGGGCCGCGCTCGGCCTTGCCGATCATCGAGATCAGGCCGGTTTCGGCCAGCATCATCTCAGTGAACTTGTCCATGCGGGTAGCGGTGGTGGGACCTGCAGGGCCGACGGCTTCGTCGCGCACCGGGTCGACCGGACCCACGTAATAGATCACGCGGTTCTTGAAATCCACCGGCAGCTTCTCGCCCTTGGCCAGCATGTCGGCGATGCGCTTGTGGGCAGCGTCGCGGCCGGTCAGCATCTTGCCGTTGAGCAGCAGGGTCTGGCCCGGCTTCCACGAGGCGACTTCTTCCGGCGTCAGCGTGTTCAGGTCGACGCGCTTGGAGGTTTCGGTGTTCGGTGCCCACTCGACCTTCGGCCAGGCCGACAGGTCAGGCGCTTCGAGCTTGGCCGGGCCGCTGCCGTCCAGCGTGAAGTGCACGTGGCGGGTAGCCGCGCAGTTCGGGATCATCGCCACCGGCTTGGAAGCCGCGTGGGTCGGGTAGCCCATGATCTTGACGTCCAGCACGGTGGCCAGGCCGCCCAGGCCTTGTGCGCCGATGCCCAGCGCATTGACCTTCTCGTACAGCTCGACGCGCAACTCCTCGATCCAGTCCTGCGGGCCGCGGGCGATCACGTCCTGGATGTCGATCGGGTCCATCAGCGATTCCTTGGCCATGACCATGGCCTTCTCGGCGGTGCCACCGATGCCGATGCCCAGCATGCCCGGCGGGCACCAGCCGGCGCCCATGGTCGGCACGGTCTTGAGCACCCAGTCGACGATGGAGTCAGACGGGTTGAGCATGACGAACTTCGACTTGTTCTCCGAGCCGCCGCCCTTGGCCGCCACCTGGATGTCCACCGTGTTGCCCGGCACCACTTCATAGTGGATCACGGCGGGGGTGTTGTCCTTGGTGTTCTTGCGGCCGCCTTCGGGCGGATTGACGATGGAGGCGCGCAGCACGTTGTCCGGGTTGGTGTAGCCGCGGCGCACGCCTTCATTGATCATGTCCGACAGCCCCATGGTGGCGCCGTCCCAGCGCACATCCATGCCCACCTTGACGAAGATCGTCACGATGCCGGTGTCCTGGCAGATCGGGCGCTTGCCTTCGGCGCACATGCGGCTGTTGGTCAGGATCTGCGCGATCGCATCCTTGGCCGCGGGACTCTGCTCCAGCTCATAGGCGCGGCCCAGGCTGGTGATGTAGTCCATCGGGTGGTAGTAGCTGATGTATTGCAGGGAGTCGGCGACGCTCTGGATGAGGTCTTCTTGTCTGATGACAGTCATTTTATGGGGAGGACAGTCGAGGGGAAATTCAACCCGGAATCATACACCGAGGAGGGAGCCCGCGCCGGGGCTGCATGCGCGTGTCGACATTGTCTCGGGTGATGCCGGGCGCACGCCGCGCGGCGGAGGCGGCACCCTGCGAGGCTGGTCTCAGTGCCGCGCCTCGTCCCGGTCCGCGCGCCAGGCCCGGCGGGCCAGCGGCCCGGGCCAGCTTGCCAGCGCGATGCCGGCCAGCACGCAGCCAAGCGCCACGCCGTGCGGCCAGCCCGGCTTTTCCCCGAGGAAGACGATGCCGTAGGTGGCGGCCGCGATCGGCAGCACCGCGGTGAACACGCCGGCCAGTTGCGCAGGCACGTGGCGCACGCCTTTCATCCACAGCCAGAACGAGAAGATGCTGGCCGACAGCGCATACCACAGCAACATCAACCAGATGGTCGTCGGGACCGATGCCATATCGAAACTCAGCAGAGGCACCAGCCCCAGCGGCAGCATCAGCAGCCCGCCGATCAGGTGCGTATAGGCGCAGATCTCGATGGCGGCCAGGGTTTGCGCGAGGCGCCGCGAGAGGATCACGTAGATCGACTCACAGATCACCGCGCCCATGATCATCAGGTTGCCGACCAGGGCGTTCTCGCCGCCGCTGCCGCCACTGTGATCCGTGCCCCGCGCCACGTTCAATACCGCGATGCCCGCCACCGCAAGCAGCACAGAGAGCACCGTACGCCGCGACAGCCGCTCGCGCAGGATCAGCCAGGAGAGCAGGGCCACCGTGGCCGGGATGGTGCTGGTGATCACGCCGGCGGCCATGGCGCTGGTCAGGCGCACGCCGCCCAGCATCAGCAGCGTGAACAGGAACGTCCCGAAGAAGGCTTGCAGGAAGAGGTTGAGCCACTCGCCGCGCGACACTGCGCGCATGCGCGACGGACGGTACCAGGGCGCCAGGCAGACAATGGCGATGGCGAAGCGCAGCAGCGCAAACAGCAGGATCGGCACATAAGCCACGATGGCCTTGCCCAAACCGACATTGCTGCCGACAAGGGCCATGGCGGCAATCAGGAGGAGGGCGTGGATGGGCACGAGGTTTGGGGTGGAACTGCGCTTCTACGGTGATTTGGGGTGCGCCGCCCGATGGATCGCGATGGCGCGCATGGGAGGGGGCGATCCGGTGGCCGTGCACATGCCGATGCAAGGCGCATCCCTGCAAGCGGTATCCGCAATGCCGCAGCGCCATGTTCGGAATAGGGCTCGCGGCATTATAGCTGTGCTAGCCTAATGGATAGGGCTGCACATCCTTGCCCGCAGGTCTTGTCGCGTACCGCGCCGGAATGCCCGGCGGCGATCCATGTTGCGCTGCAGCAGGCGGCGCAACGGTGCAGACAGGCGCGCGGGCCGCTTTGGCAGCGTCAGGTTTAAGTAAGCCGTCGAGCGTAACTTGCAGCCAGGCTGCCACGCTATATCAGGAGACAAACAAATGTCCGCCATCGAGTCGGTGATGCAGGAGCATCGCATTTTCAATCCCCCCGAATCCTTCGCCAAGCAAGCCGCGATCCCCAGCATGGAGGCTTACCAGGCGCTATGCGATGAAGCCGACCGCGACTACGAGGGGTTCTGGGCGCGCCACGCCCGCGAGCAACTGCACTGGACCAAGCCCTTCACCAAGGTGCTCGACGAGAGCAATGCACCGTTCTACAAGTGGTTCGAGGACGGCGAGCTCAATGCCTCCTATAACTGCCTGGACCGCAACCTGGATAACGGCAATGCGGAGAAGGCGGC
Source organism: Burkholderiaceae bacterium 16 (assembly GCA_000955785.1). Classification (GTDB taxonomy): domain Bacteria; phylum Pseudomonadota; class Gammaproteobacteria; order Burkholderiales; family Burkholderiaceae; genus Cupriavidus. The sequence goes on along the minus strand of JYOD01000005.1, from coordinate 27,600 downwards.
CATCGTCTTCGAGGCCGACGACGGCACCGTCAGCAAGGTGACGTACCGCGAGCTGCATGCCAAGGTCTGCCAGTTCGCCAACGGTCTGAAAGCGCTCGGCGTCAGGAAAGGCGACCGCGTCGTCATCTACATACCCATGTCCATCGAGGGCGTGGTGGCGATGCAGGCCTGCGCCCGCCTTGGGGCGACCCATTCCGTGGTGTTCGGCGGCTTCTCCGCCAAGTCGCTGCAGGAGCGGCTGGTCGACGTGGGCGCGGTGGCACTGATTACCGCCGACGAACAGATGCGCGGCGGCAAGGCGCTGCCGCTCAAGGCCATCGCCGACGAAGCACTGGCGCTGGGCGGCTGCGAAGCCGTGAAGAATGTGATCGTGTACCGCCGCACAGGTGGCAAGGTCAACTGGAACGAAGGCCGCGACCGCTGGATGGACGAAGTCGCAGCCGGCCAGCCGGAGACCTGCGAAGCGGAACCCGTCAGCGCCGAGCATCCGTTGTTCGTGCTCTATACGTCTGGCTCCACCGGCAAGCCCAAGGGCGTGCAGCACAGCACCGGCGGCTACCTGCTGTGGGCGCTGATGACGATGAAGTGGAGCTTCGACATCAAGCCCGACGACATGTTCTGGTGTACCGCCGATATCGGCTGGGTCACCGGGCACACCTATATCGCCTACGGTCCGTTGGCCGCCGGCGCTACCCAGGTGGTGTTCGAAGGCGTGCCCACCTATCCCAACGCCGGCCGCTTCTGGGAGATGATCGCGCGCCACAAGGTCAGCATCTTCTACACCGCGCCGACCGCGATCCGCTCGCTGATCAAGGCCGCCGAGGCGGACGAGAAGATCCATCCCAGGCAATACGATCTGTCCAGCCTGCGCCTGCTGGGCACGGTGGGCGAACCCATCAACCCCGAAGCCTGGATGTGGTACTACCGCAATATCGGCGGCGAGCGCTGCCCGATCGTCGATACCTTCTGGCAGACCGAGACCGGCGGCCACATGATCACACCACTGCCGGGCGCCACGCCGCTGGTGCCGGGTTCCTGCACTTTGCCGCTGCCCGGCATCATCGCGGCTATCGTCGATGAAACCGGGCAGGACGTGCCCAACGGCAGTGGCGGCATCCTGGTGGTCAAGCGCCCGTGGCCTTCGATGATCCGTACCATCTGGGGCGACCCGGAACGCTTCAAGAAGAGCTACTTCCCGGAAGAACTCGGCGGCAAGCTTTATCTCGCTGGCGACGGTTCGATCCGCGACAAGGACACCGGCTACTTCACCATCATGGGCCGCATCGACGACGTGCTCAATGTCTCGGGTCACCGCATGGGCACGATGGAGATCGAGTCCGCGCTGGTGTCCAACCCGATCGTGGCCGAAGCCGCGGTGGTTGGCCGTCCGGACGACATGACCGGCGAGGCCATCTGCGCCTTCGTGGTGCTCAAGCGTTCCCGTCCGAACGAGGAAGAGGCCAAGCAGATCGCCGCCGAGTTGCGCAACTGGGTGGGCAAGGAGATCGGCCCGATCGCCAAGCCCAAGGACATCCGCTTCGGCGATAACCTGCCCAAGACGCGCTCCGGCAAGATCATGCGGCGCCTGTTGCGCTCGCTCGCCAAGAACGAAGAAATCACCCAGGACACGTCCACCCTGGAAAACCCCGCCATCCTGGACCAGCTCAAGCAGGCACAATAACGGGCTTCCCGGCCAACCTGCCGGCGCGCCATGCGCGTGCCGGCAGGTTTCCTCCGCATCCACCCCGCCTGTTTAACCACTGCTCTCATGCCCGACGAACAGTCGCGCTTTCGCCGACGGCTGCTGCTGTACTACGGCTTGTTCACGATCGGCCTGTTTGTCTTTATCGGCATGATGGGCCTGCTGGAGCGCTCCAGCGGCGATGCGCTCTGGCTCGGTTACGTCTTCCTGTTCGTCACCATCGCTATCTATGCGTGCATCGGGCTGATCTGCCGCACCTCGGACCTCAATGAATACTATGTAGCCGGACGGCGCGTCCCCGCGCTGTTCAACGGCATGGCGATCGCCGCCGACTGGATGAGCGCGGCGTCCTTCATCGGCCTGGCCGGCATCCTGTTCGCGTCGGGCTACGAAGGCCTGGCCTATGTGATGGGCTGGACTGGCGGCTATTGCCTGGTTGCCTTCCTGCTTGCGCCCTATCTGCGCAAGTATGGCGGCTACACCATCCCCGACTTCCTGGCCGCGCGCTATGGCAACGGCAAGCCCGGCGGCAACATGCCGGTGCGCGCGATCGCCGTGATGGCGGCGTCGCTGTGTTCCTTCGTCTACCTGGTGGCGCAGATCCAGGGGGTAGGGCTGATCGTCACCCGCTTTATCGGCGTGGAGTTTGCCGTCGGTGTGTTCTTCGGCCTGGCCGGCATCCTGGTCTGCTCATTCCTCGGCGGCATGCGCGCGGTGACGTGGACCCAGGTCGCGCAATACATCATGCTGATCGTGGCCTTCCTGGTGACGGTCTCGATGATTGCCTGGAAGCATCATCACGAAGTGCTGCCGCAATTGAGCTACGGCACGCTGCTGCAGCAGATCGACACGCGTGAGCGCAGCATAGAGCGCGACCCGGCCGAGCAGGCCGTGCGCGAACACTATCGCCAGCAGGCCATCCAGATGCAGGAACGCATCGCCAGGTTGCCGCAATCGTTCGACGACGAGCGCAACGCGTTGTCCGCGCGCCTGCAGGAACTGCGCTTGCGCAACGCGCCGCTGCGCGAGATCAAGACGGTCGAGCGCGAACGGATCGAATTTCCGCGCGATGTCGCCGCGGCCCATCAGCAATGGAACCAGCAGCGCGAGGAAGCCTTGGCGCGCAGCAAACCCTCCATCCCATCGACCGAACCGTACCCGTCGCCCTCGGAAGAAGAGCGCAAGACCAAGCGGCTGAATTTCGTGTTGCTGGTGTTCTGCCTGATGCTCGGCACGGCCAGCCTGCCGCATATCCTTACCCGGCTCTACACCACGCCTTCAGTGAAGGAGTCTCGCAACTCAGTGGCCTGGGCGGTGTTTTTCATCGCGCTGCTCTACGTCTCCGCGCCGGCGCTCGCGGCGCTGGTCAAGTACGAATTCTTCCAGCACCTGATTGGCACGCCGTACGCGGAGTTGCCGCAGTGGGTGGTGCAGTGGCGCAAGGTCGACCCGCCTGTGTTCGGCATTCGCGATGTCAACGGCGACGGCATCGTGCAGTGGGCGGAGATCCTGATCCAGCCCGACATGATCGTGCTAGCCGCGCCGGAGATCGCCGGCTTGCCCTACGTGGTCTCGGGGCTGGTTGCCGCCGGCGCGCTGGCGGCGGCGCTGTCCACCGCGGACGGCCTGCTGCTCACCATCGCCAATGCGCTCTCGCACGATGTTTTCTATCACATGGTCGACCGCACCGCGAGCCACCAGCGCCGCGTCACCACTGCCAAGATCGTGCTGCTCGGGGTGGCGCTGTTTGCCTCCTACGTCACGTCGCTGCGGCCCGGCAATATCCTTTTCCTGGTCGGCGCGGCATTCTCGCTGGCGGCCTCCAGTTTCTTCCCGGTGCTGGTGCTGGCCATCTTCTGGCGCCGCACCACCGCCGCGGGCGCGGTTGCCGGGATGGTGGCGGGGCTGGGCGTGTCGATCTACTATATTTTCGTCAACTATCCGTTCTTTACCCGGATGACGGGCATCTTCGGCAACCGCTGGTTCGGCGTGGACCCGATCGCCTCCGGCGCATTCGGCGTGCCAGCCGGGTTCGCCGTGGCCATCCTGGTCAGCCTCCTGACACCACGCAACGCCCCGGTAATCGACCGGCTGGTGACGTACCTGCGACGTGGTTAGCCGGGCGGATCAGGAAACACTAGATTTCCCGGGCAACCCTCTGATATACTCGTGGACTTGCTGGAGAGATGGATGAGCGGTTTAAGTCGCACGCCTGGAAAGCGTGTATAGGTTAATAGCCTATCCGGGGTTCGAATCCCCGTCTCTCCGCCACCTATATGTAAGGCTTTGCGGGTTAGCTGTTCTTAACCCGTGGGTCATGGATCAAGGGCTGGGTCATTGGAAACGATGGCCCAGCCCTTTTTCTTTGTCTGTCTGCAGTGTTGCAACGCGCTCGCGTTTGCGCCGGTAGCTCCACTTCGTTGTGTTGCGCCGGCCTGCGAAAGCAGGGCAGGGTCTGCAGTTCGTTCACGAGGTTCGCTCCGGGCAATAAAAAAGCACCTCGTGGAGGTGCTTGTTGTTTCCCGCAGCGGGGGGGGGATCCGAACCGGGTCGGCAAACTCACTGGGATCCGGTTCGGACTTGCATGCCTATCTGGCACGCTTAATCTCACTGCCATATTGGCCAGCGGGATCATTCTGCCGCTTACCTTCGCATTGCTACTGCGTGTCTCAGTCGGCAGGTTTTTAGTATAGGTCAGCAGATGGAGGCGTCAACCTGCTTTTGCGCGACAACATCCTGGGCGCTTGTGTCTCCTGGCGCACGCGGCGATCGTCTGGAAATCGACTCGCAATCCCGGCGCCGCCGGGGCAAACTCTCCGTGCTACGATCCTCAAAAACCGGGAAGAGACATTCAGTGAGCCATGACATCGCACCGCGTTTCAACGCGGAGTTTGCCCCGCGAATCGCCGAGGCGATCGCGAACCTGTTCAAGCAGCGTATCCGCGTGGAGGTCATACCAGACGAGAAGCCCGACTGCCCCGCGCGGGTCCATCTCTCTGGCGAACCGTTCGATGAACCGCGGCGGTTCGCGCACCAGTTGAACGTCTACCTGTCGTGGGACAGTCTCGAGGTCGAGGCGTTGTTCGCTGCCGGCGGCGCGGAGAAGTTCGAGCACTATCTCGCGGCCCTGGCGGGCAAGATGCGCGCGTGGCAGATGCCGCGGCAGATCGACTTCGGGACGCGTTCGCAAGCGGATCCCACGGTGCTGCTCGGCGGGCTCGATTTCGAGCATTGAGTCCGGTGTCCTGCATCGAGCCCGCGCACTCACCGCATCCCCAGCAAGCTCTCCACGCTACGCACCAGGGCCAGCAGCCCCGGTGCGACTTCGCGCTCGCGCATGGCAAACGACCCTACCTGTGCCGACACGCCGCAGTTGAAGACCAGCCATTGGGAATCCACCGGCCTGAATAACGGCGCCGCAAAGGCATACACATCGCTGCGCCATTCACCGCGATTCACGCAGTAGCCCTTGGCTTCGAAATCCTGGCGCAAGTTCGCTAGCTGTGGTTGGAATCGAAAGAAGGCTTCCGGGTCCTGCAGGCGCAGGCGGTTGAGCACGCAGTCGCGCTCCGCCGCGTGTGCCTTGCACAGCCAGGCTTTGCCGATGGCCGTGGTGAGCATTGGCAGTGCTGCGCCGATGTCCGGCGTTACGACAAGACTGTCGGTGGAGCGGGCGGTTTCGACATAGATCATCTGCGTGCGGTCACGCATGCCTAGCGAGACCGCGCCGCCGATGCGATCGGCGAGTTCCTTCATCAGCGGCCGCGCGAGCTGGCGGATATGCATGCTGGCCAGCAGCGGATAGCCGAGCGAGAGCACCGGCGCGCCCAGCCGGTACTTGGCCTGGGTGGCGTCGCGGCGCAGGTAGCCGAGCACGGTCAGCGTGTGCGTGAGCCTGGCCACGGCCGATCGCGACTGGCCGGTGCGTTGCGCGAAGTCCTTGTTGCCGAGCAGGGACTCGCCGGCACGGTAGGACAGCAGGATATCGATGCCGTGCGCTAGCGTGGTGGCGAACTGGCGGTCGGCGGCATCGTCGTGGTCCGCTGCGGGTGGAACCTGGGAAGGTGTCGCTGCCATCACGATATCCCCAGTTCCTTTTCCACGCGCCGGACCAGCCGCAGCAGGCGCGGCCCCATCTCGCGTTCGAGCTTGCGCGGTGTCATCCTGGCGCCCGGCACGCCGCAATTGAAGACCAGTGTTTCGCCATCGATCTCGGCGCGCATCGGCACGGCCACGGCATGCACGTCGCGCTGCCATTCCCCGCGCGAGAGGCAGAATCCGAGCGTGGCGAGATCATGCGCCGCGGCGTCCAGCGCTGGCGCGTGAGCCTGCCATTGCCCGGGGTCGGCCGCGCGTAGTGCCGCCAGCACCGGCTCCCGTTCCACAGGGGACGCCTGGCACAGCCATGCCCGCCCCATGGCGGTGGCGAGCATGGGCAGCGATGCGCCGATATCGGGCCGGAAGGCGATGGCGTCGTGGCCGCGGCTGGTTTCCACATAGACCATCTGCAGCCGGTCGCGCAGGCCCAGCGAGACCGAGCCGCCGACCTGGTCGGCGAGTGCCTTCATCAACGGTCGCGCGAGCTGCCTGACCTTGAGGCTGGCCAGCAGCGGGTAGCCCAGCGAGAGCGCGGTGGAGCCCAGCCGGTAGCGGCCCAGCTCCCTGTCGTAGAGCAGCAGCCCGCGCGCCGCCAGCGTGTAGGTCAGGCGGCTGATAGTGGCCTTGGACAGCCCGGTGCGTTCCACCAGTTGCTTGTTGCTCATGACCGGCTCGCCCACCCGGAAGCATTGCAGCAGCGCCAGGCCGTGGGCCAGCGTGGTGGCGAAGGCGGGGTCGGGGTGATGGGGACGGGGCGGCATGATTTTGGGGCGGAAGCGGCGGGGGGCACGGGCAGGCCGCATGGGCGGGGCATGCATCCATCATAGCCATTGAGGCGCCCGGCGCGCATGGCCTGCGTTCAAGATAGCAAAACATCGATCCGCTTTCCAGGCACGGATTGCTACGCTGGTTTGCATGCGGCCGATCCCGGCGGCAATGACCGGATGGAGCAAGACAGATGATCAGGGAACCGGATGCCTTCCAAGCCTTCCTGGCCGAATTGCGGCGTTTCGTGCGCGAGCGGCTGGTGCCACGAGAGGCCGAAGTCGCCAGGCTGGACGATGTGCCCGAGCCGCTGGTGCGTGAAATGGCCGGGATGGGCTTGTTCGGATTTTCGATTCCCGAGGAGTACGGCGGAGCCGGCATGACGACCGAGGAACTGGTGCTGGCGGCGCTGGAGCTGTCGCAATGCTCGGTGGCCTTCCGTGCGCGGGTGGGCACCAATACCGGCATTGGCTCCGAGGCGCTGGTGGCGGACGGCACGGCGGCGCAGAAGCGCCGCTACCTGCCTCTGCTGGCCAGCGGGGAGCTGACCGGCTCCTTCGCGCTGACCGAGCCGGGGGCCGGCTCGGACGCTACGGCGCTGACGACTTCCGCGCGGCGCGAAGGCGATCATTACGTGATCAACGGCACCAAGTGTTTTATCACCAACGCGCCCATCGCCGGCTTGTTCACGGTCATGGCGCGCACCGATCCCGCGCGCGCCGGCGCGGCCGGCATCTCGGCGTTCATCGTCGAACGCGGCACGCCGGGACTGAGTACCGGGCAGCCCTACCGCAAGATGGGGCAGGAGGGCTCGCCGGTGTCCGAAGTGCATTTCAGCGACTGCCGCGTGCCGGCCGCCAACCTCATCGGCGGCGAGGAAGGGCAGGGCTTTCGCACGGCGATGAAGGTGCTCAACAAGCAGCGCATCCACCTGGCCGCGCTGTGCACCGGGCCGGCCATCCGCATGCTCGACGAGGCGATCCGGTTCGTTACCGGGCGCCAGCAGTTCGGCCAGCCGCTGGCGGAATTCCAGCTGGTGCAGGCGATGATTGCCGACTGCCAGACCGAGATCCACGCGGCGCGCGCGCTGATCATGGAAACGGCGCGTCAGCGCGATCGCGGCGAGGACGTCACCATGCAGGCTTCAATCTGCAAGTACTTCGCTTCCGAGATGTGCGGGCGCGTGGCCGACCGCTGCGTGCAGATGTTTGGTGGCTACGGTTATATCGCCGATTTCGGGATCGAACGCTTCTATCGCGACGTGCGCCTGTTCCGGCTGTACGAAGGCACCAGCCAGATCCACCAACTCAATATCGCCAAGCGCACGCTCGCACTGGCTGCTGCCGCGAGCGCGTCGTAGTCGTCCGGGTTCGTCAAGAAAGAGCAGCCGCCGGCGCCCGTGCCAGGCGGCGTCATACCGTCAAGGAGACACCATGTTGAAAACCCTGCTTGCGGCAGGCGCTGTCCTGCTGGCCACGCTTGGACTCGTGCAACCCGCGCTGGCCGAGGCGGCTTATCCCGCCAAGGTGATCCGGCTGGTCGTGCCGTTCCCGCCGGGCGGCTCCACCGATACGCTCGCACGCTTGCTGGCCGAACAGTTGAAGGAGGAACTCGGGCAGTCCGTGGTCGTGGAGAACAAGGCCGGCGCGGGCGGCAATATCGGCGGCGATGCGGTGGCCAAGGCCGCGCCGGACGGCTACACGCTGCTGCTCGCTGCGGCGGGGGCCACCGTCATCAACCCCAGCCTTTACGCTCGCATGTCCTATGATCCGGTGCGCGATCTGGCGCCAGTCACGATGCTCGCGCGCGAACACAACCTGATGGTGGTCAACCCTTCGATTCCGGCGCGCAATCTCAAGGAGTTCATCGCCTACGCCAAGACCAGGCCCGGACCGCTCAGCTTTGGCTCGCCCGGCAACGGCTCGCCGGCGCAACTGGCGGGCGAGTTGCTGAACCAGTCCGCGGGCATCAAGCTGCAGCACGTGCCGTACAAGGGCAGCGGCCCCGCGGTGGCCGACCTGATCGCCGGGCACATTACGATGATGATCGACAACATGCCCGCGCTGTTGCCGTATGTCCAGTCGGGCCGCCTGCGTGCCCTGGCGGTGGCGAGCGACAAACGCGCCAGTGCGCTGCCCGATGTGCCGACGGTGGAGGAGGCCGGCCTGAAGGGCTACGTGGTGACGGCATGGAAGGGGCTGATGGCTCCGGCCGGCACGCCGCGTCCGATTATTGCCAGGCTGCATGACGCGACCGCAAAGATCCTGGCCAGGCCGCAGATGCACAAGCGCCTGGTGGACCTGGGCGCGGAGCCGGTCGGCAATACGCCCGAGCAGTTCGCCGCGCAGATCCGTAGCGATACGGCATGGTGGGCTGCGCTGGTGAAGTCGACCGGCACCACGCTCGACTAAGCAGATATGCAGCAGGTATGCGTAGCCAACTTCAGGGTCCGGCCATGTCGACCATGACGAAAACGCCCAGCGTTACGCCGCGCAATGCGATTGGTCCGGGCAGCGCTTGTGCGAGCTCCTGCTATTGCCCACCACACAAGACTCTTTCCCCCGACTCCATCATGAACCACACAGATCAAGACGCGGCTGCCGCGCATCAAGGCGGGCCGCTGGCCGGCGTGCGCATCCTCGACATGGCCACGGTTGTGGCCGCCCCGGTTGCCAGCACGCTGTGCGCCGACATGGGCGCGGAAGTCGTCAAGCTCGAGTTGCCCGACGGGACCGATCCGCTGCGTGGGCTGGCGCCGGTCAAGGATAAGCTGCCGCTTTACTGGAAGGTCACCAATCGCGGCAAGCGCGGCATCACGCTCGACGTGCGCAAACCGGAGGGCCGCGCACTGTTTCTCAAGATGCTGCCGCAGTTCGACGTGCTGGTGGAGAACTTCCGTACTGGCACGCTGGACCGCTGGGGCCTGGATGCCGGGACGCTGCACGCCGCCAACCCTCGCTTGACGATCCTGCGCCTGACCGGCTTCGGGCAGACCGGGCCGTATGCCGGTCGCGCCGGTTTTGCGCGCGTGTTCGAAGCAATGAGCGGCTTCACCAACCTGGTGGGCGATCCCTCCGGCCCGCCGTTGCATATGAACTATCCGATGGGCGATATGGTGGCCGGCCTGTTCGGTGCGTTTTCGATTGCGGCCGCCGTGGCCGACAGCCGGCGCGCGCAGGATCGTGGCGATGGCGTGCACGGCCGCGAGATCGACCTGTCGGCGACTGAGGCATTGTTCCGTTTGCTGGAGCCGCTCGCCGTGGAGTACGAGCAACTGGGGCAGGTGCGCCAGCGTGCCGGCAATCGTGCCACCTACACCGCGCCGTCCAATATGTACGCCACGGCGGACGGCCACTGGGTTTCGCTGGTAGCCTCGTCGGACCCGATCTTCCGCCGCCTTTGCCATGCCATCGGCGAGGCCGGCATGGCGGACGACCCGCGCTATGCCAGCAACCCGGAGCGCGTGCGCCATCTGGATGCGCTCGATGCCGTCATCAAGACATGGTTCGCCACGCATGACTACGAGGCTGTGGCGCAGGCGCTCGGCGCGCGCGAGATCCCGTTCAGCAAGATATTCACCATCGCCGATATCATGCAGGATCCGCATTTCCAGGCACGCGGCGCGATCGTCCGCTTGCCTGATCCCGATCTCGGCTCGATTCCCGCGCCTTGCATGGTGCCGCGGTTTTCCGGCCACCAGCCGCCAGCGCCCCGCAGCGGCCCGGCGGTGGGCGAGCACAACGACGCGTTCTACGGCGAACTGGGCCTGACGGCGGCCGATCTGGAGACGCTGCGCGGACAGCAAGTGGTCTGAGCGCGCCGTGAGCGTCGCGTGTCCCGGCCGAGGAGGCGTTGCAGCCGCCTCATGCGCAACTCGTGCTAAAGTGCCCTGATGCGATCCTCCGGAGGAGCATCATGGCTAAGGATTCCACGCCGCACCTGCAGGCTATTGTCCAGACAGCGCCCCAGGCGGGGCGCTATGTATGGGTAATCACCCTGGTCGATTTCTCTGCGCAGCTGCTCAAGCGCACCATTGTTTCGGACGATACCTTCACCACATCGGACGCTGCGCGCGTAGCCGGCGACGCGCAGCTCAAGGCGATGGCGGCGGATAAATAGCCGCGCGGTATTGGCGATGCGGTTCCTCGCACTGGCGGTGCGAGGCCGGCACGCGGGGACGAAGTGCACGCGCAAGGCGCGGGAGCGATGATGAGCATGTGCGAGGCCTGTGCGCAGATCCAGCCTGGCTCGATCGGCGGCACGGGGCATCCCCGGCTGCTATTGACGGACACGCAGCGCATCAAGCCGCGCGGCCAGCCCGCGATCACCTTTGCCACCTACACCTGTGCCGATTGCGGTTGCCGCTGGCGGCACGAGAGCGACAAGAACGGCAAGGGGCCTGGCTGGTCGATACAGACCTGAAGGCAACCTGAAGGCATTGTCGCCATCGCCCGGGAACAGGGCGAGGCGAACCCGCTGCGGTGCGGCGCCGGCAGGCCGCATGCACCATTCAACCATCACTAGGGGAGCGCAAGTTGGACACTGGACCATTTACCCGCTACAAGGGTTTCGATCTCTATCCGCTGATCTATCGCCACCAAGCTGAGCGCACCTGGCCAGAGCGCCGGCCGGATCGCAGTTTCAATGCTTCCGTGGTGATCTGCCGCGAAGGACATGAGCCGGGTACCGAGCGTTCGCGCGTGTTCCGGCTTGCCGCGGCGCCCTGGGACAATATCGGCACCGCGCGCCGCGGCGCGGTGAAGTTCGGCGAGGACATCATCAACGGCCTGGTGCCGGGCGAGTCCGTCAGCGCGCTGTAGGGGTGGAGGCCGGCTGGCGCCGGCGCTCCAATGCGGCGGCAGGCGGCCGCGCCGCCATGCCATCGCTACCGGTGCGCGCGCCGGTCCTGTCATCCGCGCATCACGGCATCACGGCGTCATGGCGCTATACACCTTGTTCCGGAACCAGGCGCGGTAATACTCACGCTGCCCGGGCGCCTGCATCATCCAGATCGCCACGGTCTTCTCCTTCGGGTCGACCCAGAAGTAGGTGCCCCCGACTCCGCCCCAGTAGTAGTCGCCAACCGACCCCGGCGTGGCTGCCTCGCCAGTGCCCGTGCGCGTGCCGAAACCCAGGCCGAAGCCATAGCCCGGACCCGGGAGGTAGGCCGGGCCGCGCGCCAGCGAAGGCCCGGCAATCGTGCCGAGGTGGTCGGCAGTCATATAGGCGACCGTCTTCGGCGAGAGCAGGCGCACGCCGTCGATTTCGCCGCCGTTGAGCAGCATCTGGGCAAAGCGGAAGTAATCTGCCGCGGTCGACACCAGCCCGCCGCCGCCCGATTCGAGTTTTGGCGCGTGGCGCACGTCGATCAGCCCGACTGGTATCTTGCTGTCGGGGTCGATGGCAAAGGGCTCGGCAATGCGGGCCTGCTGGGCCTGCGGAACCCAGAAGCCGGTGTCCTTCATCTGCAAGGGCGTGAAGATGCGCTGCTGCAGATGCGCCGCCAGGGTCTGGCCCGACACGCGTTCCAGCAAGGCGCCCAGCACATCGGTGGAGCGGCTGTACTCCCAGGTGGTGCCCGGCTGAAACTGCAGCGGTGCCTTGGCGAGACGGCTAATGAATTCCGTATTGCTTTGCTCGGTGGCATCCACGTCCAGGCGCTTGTATTCCTCCTTGACCAGCGACTTGCCGAACACGCCATAGGTCAGCCCCGACGTATGGCGCATCAGGTCCTGCACGGTCATCTCGCGCTGGGCCGGCACCAGTTCCAGCACGGGCTTGCCGGCGGCGTCGGTCTTCTCCACGCCGACCTGCAGGCCCTTGAGTTCGGGCAGATACCTGGAGACCGGATCGGCAAGCTGCAGGCGTCCGTCCTCGACCATCATCATCACGGCCACCGAGACGATTGGCTTGCTCATCGAATAGATGCGGAAGATCGAGTCGGACCGCATCGGTACCTTGCCGGCCGCATCCTGCCAGCCGATGGACTGCGTATCGACGATTTTGCCGTTGCGGGCGAGCAGGTACACGGCGCCGGGAATACGGCCCTGCGCGACATCGGCACGCACCCGTGCGCTCATGGCGTCCAGTTGCGAGGCGGAAAAGCGGGTCGTGCGCGGGGCGGCGCTCTGCGTCGACTCCGGGGCCGCGCAGGCGGCCAGCAACGCGACCGCAAGCACTGGCAATGTGCTACGTATCATTTGTCTCATCCTTTGTCTTATCGTTGTTTTGGCAATGTCTTATCGATGTTGCATCGATAGCGGCTCGATTCCGGCAAAAGCCACGCGATCATCGCATGCATGATCGCGCGCGTGTATCGAGGCTCACCCGGATCAGGCCTCGCGCCATGCTACGATCCCGACAAATTATTCGGAGGTGAAGATGTCCAAGCACGTGTTCACTCGCGGCCAGTATCTGGCAATCCTCAATGAAAGCCTGAAGAACGATCCGAGGTGGCAGCCCGGGATGGCGTTTGTCTTTCATCCGCCCGGCGCTGACGAAGCCAGTGCGACCGGCGTCGGCTGTACCGGCCCGGACGACGCGCTTCCCGTCTATGCGGAGATCGAGCGTGTGGCGGCGGAATTGATCGAGGTGAGGGAGGCGGAATAGGTGCAGTCCGAGGTAGTCTCGGGAGAGGGGGCTCGCAGGTGCCGGGCGTGCGCGCGCTGTGCAGCACGCGCAATACAAAGCGGGACCTGCCGCCGACCTGCGTACAATACCGCCCCAGACAGACTCTAGCGGAACATGCCGTGAAAAAGACCGACCTCGAAAAGAACAAAGCACTGAAGCTGGCCAACAGCCTGAAGCTGTCCGCCGCCCTCCGCGCCGGGCGCGATACCGGCCCGGCCAAGGTCGATCGCCGCGAACAGCGCCGGCTCGACCAGGAACAAGGCCTGGTGCCGTTTGCCTGCAAGCTCGACGCTGAACTGGTCAAACGCCTGCAGGCGCTCGCTCCGGCGCATGCTGGTGGCATGAGCGGCCTGCTCAAGGAAGCGCTGGAACGCGGCCTGCCCGCGCAGGATGCGGCAGGCTGATATCCGCGTGGACGCGGTCTGGGATGAAACGCTGAAACATGTGCGTCTTCATTCACAGGGTGGCGCGAAACGCTGAATGGCAAAAACAAAACGCCCGCTGGAATATCAGCGGGCGTTTCGCTATCCGGGGTCCGAGTTACGCGCCGGATCGGCAAGCTCGCAACTTAATGCACGAACAGCCAGATCAGCAGCAGCACGAAGGCCGGGACACCGAGCAACCAGGCGAGGATGTAGGGCATGATTTCCTTCCTTTCTTCCGTGTTTTCCATGGTTCCACTATAAGCAGGGCGGATTTGGCGCGGTGTCCGGTGGCTTCCCCTTGCGTTGTAGGACGCTGCTGACGAATGTAGAAACTCTGCGCATGCCGGGGGCAACGGGTTTGCCGCGCAAGGGATGGCTCAGCCGGGAGCGGCGGGAAGGCCGGGAAGGGCGGGGGAGGGGAATCGAGGGAGTTCGGCTGCCCGGCGGGGACGCCAGGCGGAAGGCGGGGCGTGGGGATAACGACCTGCCGGCCGTTATCCCTCGGTGTGGGCAAAGGGATAAAGGGACGCTCAGTCCTCTTCGCCTTCTTCCGAATCGAGGAAATCGCGCCGTAACATCCAGTTTTCGATGGCTTCGTCGCAGATCTTCTTGAGTTTCTGCTTCTCCGGCACTTTGTCGAACAACTCAAAGTTCACCAGCGCGATGCCGGCGTCGGAGATGTAGAACAGGCGGCCCGGCTCGTCGTAATGCACGATGCGCCCGTCGATGCCGGTTTCCTCGCTGTCGACCGGCATGTCTTCCAGTTCGACTACCCGGCACGTGAAGCGCGGCGCGCGGGTATGGGTCAGATATTCAAATTCGTCATGCATGACCTCGCCGCCCTTGGGCGTGAAGATCGCGAAGCCCCAGATAAAGCGGGGCATCGGCAGATCGGACAGATCATCAATCTCGTCCATGGTGTTCTCCCTGATTCGATAACCCGCATTATCGCTCGACCGGGGCGCCAGCACCAAAATGTTCTGGAGATGGCCTATTTGACCGCGCGGCAGTTGGCGTAGACCGGCGGTGCGTTCTCACCCTTGGTCAGGTCCTCCAGCATGCCTTCGTCGCCCTTGGTGATCCACAGGTGAGCACCATGCGCATAGCGGGCGCCAGAGCCGGTGAGCACGCTGACGAAGAGCAGCGGCTTGCCGTCCAGCCGCAGGATGGCGATCTGGTTGTCTGTGCTGTTGAAGTAGCGCACCGTGAGTTGTTTGCCTTCGTCGCACTGGTAGCGCACGGTGCGGGCCGGGTCGAAGCGCACGCCGTCGATGCCGGGCCTGGCGAAGGCCGGGGCCGCGGCCAGGCCGATGGCGCCGGCGAGAGCGCAGTTGGCGGCGCGGCGCAGGAGCGAACGAAGGGGCATGTGTTTCCTTGTTGATCAGGTGCCGATGAAACAGGCCCGGGTGTGACGGCCGCGTTTCCCGTGGGGCGGCAGGTATCCTTGCCGGCGTCGCCTTCAGGCGAGCATATAGCTGCTTGCGAGACCTCGGAAACTGTCCACCTCGGCGGATTGCCAGGCGGCGTCGTGACCAAGCTCCTCGGCCAGGATCTCGGCTACCCGGGGCGCTGCCGCGCTGGCGGCGCCGGCTTCCAGGAATAGCGCGCGATTGCGGCGCGCCAGCACGTCCTCGACCCGCCGCGCCAGTTCGAAGCGCGCGGCAAAGCGCACATGGGCGGCAGTGAGCCCGGAGCCGGGCACCAGCAATTCGTCATTGCCAGGCAGCGCGCGCAGCATGCCGAGTTCGTTGCCGTAGTAGCGGTCGGGCGAACCGCTGCCGGACTGGGGCAGGTCGGCTGGCAAGCCTTGCGAGCCATGCAGCGGCAGTTCCGCGGTCACGCATGGCGCGGCCGGCAGCATCTGGCGCTGGATTGCCGTGCCCACCACGTCCTCGGCCATCTTGCGGTAGGTGGTCCACTTGCCGCCGGTGACGGTGATCAGGCCGGCCTTGGAGACCAGGATGGTGTGCTCGCGCGAGAGCGAGGCGGTGGAGGCTTCGCCGGTGGCCTTGACCAGCGGGCGCAGGCCGGCCCAGACGCTGGTCACGTCGGCGCGGGTGGGCGTGCGCGACAGGTAGCGCGCCGCGGTCTCCAGGATGAAGTCGACATCGTCGGCGCCGGCATGGGGCTCCAGCGGCAGATCCTGGCGCGGGGTATCGGTGGTGCCGACGATGGTGTGGCCGTTCCAGGGCACCACGAACAGCACGCGGCCGTCGTCGGTCTTGGGGATCAGGATGGCGCGGTCGCCGGGCAGGAAGCTGCGCGGCAGCGTCAGGTGCACGCCCTGGCTGGGCGCCACCATGCTGCGCGCGTTGCCGTCTTCCATCTGGCGGATGGCATCGACCCAGACGCCGGTGGCGTTGATCACGCAGGATGCCTTGAGATCGAAGCTGGCGCCGCCCAGCACGTCCTGCACGGTGACGCCGTCAATCACGCCATTGTGCTGTGACAATCCGCTCACGCGCAGGTAGTTGATGGCCGTGCCGCCCACGTCGAACAGCGTGCGCATCAGCGCGATGGCCAGGCGGGCGTCGTCGAACTGCCCGTCGAAGTACAGGTTGCCGCCGCGCAGGGGCCGGCCCCCTACGTGCTCGGCCAGGGTCGGTGCCGCCGCCAGCGTCTCGCGGTGGTTCAGCCAGCGGCTGCCGGACAGGTTGAGTCCGCCGGCCAGCATGTCATAGAGCTTCAGGCCGATGCCGTAGAAGGGCTGGTCGAACAACTGGTAGGCCGGTACCACGAAGCCGAGCGGCCATACCAGATGGGGCGCGTTGCGGGCCAGCAGGCCGCGCTCGTGCAGCGCCTCGCGCACCAGGCTGATATTGCCCTGCGCCAGGTAGCGCACGCCGCCATGGACCAGCTTGGTGGCCTTGCTGGACGTGCCCTTGGCGAAGTCGGCTGCTTCCACCAGCAGCGTGCGGTAGCCGCGCGAGGCGGCATCCACCGCCGTGCCCAGGCCGGTGGCGCCGCCGCCGATGACGATCACATCCCACTTCGGCTCGCGCTCGAGGGTGGCGAGCAGGGCGGCGCGGTCTGGCGGCAGGACGGGAGTAGACAGTTTCTGCATGATTCCTTGTTTGATGCGAATGCTGATGGCGGGCGCTGATTGCGTTGCGCGGTTGCGCCGGTTATGCCGGTTGCGCGGGATGTGGCCGGCCCGCGCTCAGTTTGCCGAACGGGGCGGCGCGCCGTCCTCGCGGGCCCAGTCGCGCGCGCGTTCTACCGCGCGATGCCAGCGCCACAGCCGGTAAGCGCGCGCATCCGCGGACAGGTTGGGCTCGAAGCGGTGCTCCACCTGCCACTGGCTGGCGATCTCTTCCTCGCCGCTCCAGTAGCCGGTGGCCAGCCCCGCCAGGTAGGCGGCGCCGAGCGCCGTGGTCTCGGTCACGCGCGGGCGCACCACGGCCGTGCCGAGCAGGTCGGCTTGCATCTGCATCAGCAGATCGCTGCGCGAAGCGCCGCCGTCCACGCGCAGTTCGGCCAGCGAGATGCCGGCGTCCTTCTGCATGGCGTCCAGCACGTCCACGCTTTGCAGCGCGATCGATTCCAGCGCGGCGCGGGCGATGTGAGGGCGTCCGGTGCCGCGCGTGAGGCCCAGCAGCGTGCCGCGCGCGAACGGGTCCCAGTGCGGCGCGCCCAGGCCGGCGAAGGCCGGCACCAGCACCACGCCGTCGGTGTCGTCGCACTGGCGCGCCAGCGGTTCGACTTCAGGGGCGCTGTTGATGATCTGCAAGCCGTCGCGCAGCCACTGGATGGTGGCGCCGCCCATGAATACGCCGCCCTCCAGGCAGTATTGCGTGCGGCTGGCGGCCGGCGCCGCTCCGCCCAGTTGCCAGCCGATGGTGGTCAGCAACCGGTTGTGCGAAGTCACCGGCTGCGACCCCGTGTTCATCAGCAGGAAGCAGCCGGTGCCGTAGGTGTTCTTGGCCATGCCGGGCGCGTGGCAGGCCTGGCCGTAGGTGGCGGCCTGCTGGTCGCCGGCGATGCCGGCGATCGGGATCTCCGCGCCGAACAGCCTCAGTGCAGTGCGTGCCACCTCGCCGCTGGAAGGCGCTACCTCGGGCAGCAGGCTGCGCGGGATATCGAGCAGGCCGAGCAGGGCGTCGTCCCACTGGAAGGTGTGGATGTTGAACAGCAGCGTGCGCGAGGCGTTGGATACATCGGTGACGTGGCGCTTGCCGTCCGTGAGCTGCCAGATCAGCCAGCTGTCGACTGTGCCGAAGGCCAGCTCACCGCGCTCGGCGCGCTCGCGCGCGCCTTCCGTGTTGTCCAGCATCCAGCGCAGCTTGGTGCCGGAAAAATAGGCGTCGAGGATCAGGCCGGTCTTGTCGCGGAACAGGTCGCCGTGGCCCTCGGCCTGCAGCGTCTCGCACATCGGCGCTGTGCGGCGATCCTGCCAGACCAGCGCGCGGCCGATCGGCTCGCCGGTCTGGCGGTCCCACAGCACGGTGGTCTCGCGCTGGTTGGTAATGCCGATGGCGCGAACCTGGCTGGCCGAGACGCCGGCATCGTTGAGCACCTCGTGTGCTACTGCCAGTTGCGATTGCCAGATCTCGTAGGGATCGTGCTCGACATGGCCGGGGTGCGGGTAATATTGCCGGAATTCGCGCTGCGCGACCCGCGCCACATTGCCGGCGTGATCGAACAGGATGGCGCGCGAGCTGCTGGTGCCCTGGTCGAGCGCCAGTATGAATTGCGGCAGGCCCGGCGGCTGAATTTGCGTCATGCGTTTTGTCCTGGAAATACTTTTACGGGCGTGCCTTGCTGGCCGCCGAGATCATTCATGTCCGATACCTTGCCCGACAGCCAAGTCCGCGATACCGGCGTTTCCGCCATTTCCCGCATCACCGGATCGCTCGCCGCGCGCAGCCCCTTCGATGCCGAAGCCCATCTGCGGCTGACGGTGGAAGGGCGCCAGGTTGGCTGGCTGCCGCGCGCGCATGCCGGCATCCTGCGTGCGCAGGAGACGGTGCCGGGCGTACTGGGCGATTCGTATGGCGGCAGCGTGGCGCTGCTGCCGTCATGCGGCGACTTTGCCGCGCGCAGCGCCGCGCTGGCGGTGCTGGCGCGCTGGCTGGCGGATGCCGGCCATGTGCGTGGCTGGCGCGACGAACTGTTTGCCGTCACGCCCGCGCTGGAAACGCCGGCCTTTGCCACCATCGAACGCGCGGCGGCGCGTTTTCTCGGGCTGCTGACCTTCGCCTCGCACATGAATGGCGTGATTGCCGGCGAACGCGCCTTGTGGATTTCACGCCGCAGCGCGGCCAAGGCGGTCGATCCGGGGATGTGGGACAACCTGGTCGCAGGCGGCATGCCGCACGGCAGCGATCCGCTCGCCACGCTGGTGCGCGAGTGCGACGAGGAATCCGGCATCCCGCCGGCGCTGGCGCGGTGTGCCGAGGCACACGGCGTGATCGAAGTCCTGCGCGAAATCCCCGAAGGCGTGCAGTGGGAAGCCGTATATGTGTACGACCTGCCGCTGCCGCCGGATTTCGAGCCGCATAACCGCGACGGCGAGGTGGCCGAGCACCGCCGTATCGAGCCGGAGGCATTGCTTGCTATCATGGCGGATGGCGCCATGACGGTCGATGCGACCCTGGTGACGCTGGATGCGCTCATCCGCCGCGGCTGGAGCGTGCCCGGCACCCCCCGCCCATGATCGGCGCGCACACGACAGAACAACACACGATGAGCAATACCGGATTCATTCTCACCATCTCCTGCCCGGACCAGCCGGGCATCGTCCATGCCGTCTCGGGCCTGCTGTTCCAGCACGGCTGCAATATCGTCGATTCCGACCAGTTCGGCGATGAGTTCACCGGCCGCTTCTTCATGCGGGTGCACTTCACGCCGGCCGCCGGCGGCCCCGACCTGCCCACGCTGAAGGCCGCCTTCGCGCCGGTCGGCGACCAGTTCGCCATGCAGTGGGACCTGTTCGACGCCAGCGTCAAGCCGCGCGTGATGATCATGGTGTCGAAGATCGGCCATTGCCTGAACGACCTGCTGTTCCGCGCCAAGGCCAGCGGCCTGCCGGTGGAGATCGCCGCCATCGTGTCGAACCACCGCGATTTCTACCAGCTGGCGGCGTCGTACGATATTCCTTTCTTCCACCTGCCGATGATGAACGCCTCGGCCGAGCAGAAGGCCGCGCAGGAAAACAAGGTGTTCGAGATCGTGCAGGAGCAGAACATCGACCTGGTCGTGCTGGCTCGCTACATGCAGGTGCTGTCCGACGACCTGTGCCGCAAGCTGGCCGGCCGCGCCATCAATATCCACCACTCCTTCCTGCCCAGCTTCAAGGGGGCCAAGCCTTACTACCAGGCGCACGACCGCGGCGTGAAGCTGATCGGCGCCACCGCCCACTATGTCACGGCCGCGCTGGACGAAGGCCCGATCATCGAGCAGGAAATCGAGCGCGTGGACCACAGCATGGATCCCGAGCAGCTCACGGCGGTGGGCCGCGACGTGGAATGCGTGGCCCTGGCGCGCGCCGTCAAATGGCATGCCGAGCACCGCATCCTGCTCAACGGCCACAAGACCGTCGTCTTCAAGTAAGCCCATCACCGGGTGCCCGGCGCCAGTCGCGCCGGCACCGCCTCGCCAGCCTGGGCGCTGCCGATCGACGCGCTCACGCCTGCGCGACCACACAGCTCACTCCGCTTTCTTCCAGCATGCTTTCGAACGGCGGCTTCAGCGGCTGATCGGTGAAGAGCCGGTCGATCTCCGAGAGATGCGCCAGTTCCACCATGGCTTGCCGGTTGAACTTGCTGGCATCCGCCGCCAGCCAGACTTCGCGCGAATGCTCGATGATGGTCCGCGCCACCTTCACCTCGCGAAAATCGTAGTCGCGCAGCGTGCCATCGGCCTCGATGCCCGAGATGCCGATCAGGCCGATATCCACCTTGAACTGACTGATGAATTCCACCGTGGCCTCGCCTACGATGCCGCGGTCGCGCGAGCGCAGCACCCCGCCGGCGACGATGACCTCGCAATCGGGGTTGTCGGCCAGGATGCTGGCCACGTTCAGGTTGTTGGTGATCACGCGCAGCCCGCGGTGATGCATCAGCTCGCGCGCGATTTCCTCCACCGTGGTGCCGATATTGAGGATCAGCGAGCAACCCTCGGGCACCGCGCTGGCCACGGCGCGCGCAATGCGCGCCTTGCCTTCGGCATTGAGCACCTGGCGCTGGCGATAGGCGATGTTCTCCACCGTCGAGCCTTCGACCCGCACGCCGCCGTGAAAGCGCGCCAGCATGCCGCTTTCGGCCAGCATGTTGACGTCGCGGCGAACTGTCTGCAGGGTCACGCCGAACTTGCGCGCAAGCTCGTCGATGGAAGCGAAGCCCTGGTTGCGAACCTCTTCAAGCAGGGCAGTCTGGCGTGGATTTAGCGTCATGCCGGCATTCTAGTTCAAACACAAACGAAAACAAATGATGCAGTGCATGATTGTTTTATGTTCGTTTTTGAACTAAAACGAGCGGAAGCAAAGATTTGTGCGTCTGCGTCGATGCAGGTCCGGCGGCGCGGAACAGCATGTTGAAACCCGGAGACCCGATGCAGCTCAGATTGGAAGGCATCGCCCAGCAGGCAGGCTCGCAGGCGTATCTGTATCCCATGTCTTTGTCGCCCGTGCCGGGCGCGGTGACTATTCTGCTCGGTGCCACGCAGGCCGGCAAGACTTCATTGATGCGGGTCATGGCGGGGCTGGACCGGCCCAGCGCCGGCCGGGTAGAGGTGGACGGCGTGGACGTGACCGGCATGCCGGTACGGGAGCGCAACGTCTCCATGGTCTACCAGCAGTTCATCAACTACCCGTCGCTGACCGTTTTCGACAATATCGCCTCGCCGCTCAAGCTGCGCCGCGCCAAGGACATCGATGGGCAGGTGCGCGCGCTCGCCGCCCGGCTGCATATCGAGCACCTGCTCGACCGCCTTCCCGCGGAGCTCTCCGGCGGGCAGCAGCAACGCGTGGCGCTGGCGCGCGCGCTGGCCAAGGGCGCGCCGCTGATGCTGCTGGACGAGCCCCTGGTCAATCTGGACTACAAGCTGCGCGAAGAACTGCGCGAGGAGCTGACGCAGCTCTTCGCCCATGGCAATGCCACGGTGATCTACGCCACCACGGAGCCGTCGGAGGCATTGCTGCTGGGCGGCCACACCGCGGTGCTGGACGCGGGCGAACTGCTGCAGTATGGGCCGACGCCGGAGGTCTTCCACTATCCCGCCTCGTTGCGCGTTGCGCGCG
Source organism: Burkholderiaceae bacterium 16 (assembly GCA_000955785.1). Classification (GTDB taxonomy): domain Bacteria; phylum Pseudomonadota; class Gammaproteobacteria; order Burkholderiales; family Burkholderiaceae; genus Cupriavidus. Next base: position 5,741 of record JYOD01000005.1, on the reverse strand, counting down.
CCTTCAGCGATCCTCCGATGAACCTGATGGCGGGCGAGATGCAGGCAGGCGCGCTCGCGCTGGCGGGCGGCATTACCCTCCCGCTGCCCGAAGCGGCGGCCCACGCCGGCGCGGTGACGGTTGGCGTGCGGGCCGGTGCATTGCGGCTGGATGCCGTGTCCGGCTCCGTGCCGGTGGCCGGCCGCGTGGCGCTGGCGGAGCTGTCCGGATCGGATACCTTCGTGCATATGGACTCGCCGGTGGGCAACCTGGTGGCGCAGTTTCCCGGCGTGGTCGACCTGGAGCTGGGCGCGCCGCTCACGCTGCATCTCGATCCCGCGCAGCTCTACCTGTTCGATGCCGGTGGCGCGCGCATCCACGCGCCCAGGCGGCCGGGCAGGGTGGCGCCGGCGCCTGCCGAGCTGGGAGCCTGAGATGGCGCGCATCGACCTCGACCTGTCCCATTCCTACCGGCCCGAACCGCAATCGGACGAAGACTATGCGCTGCTGCCGTTGAAGTTCACCTTCAACGACGGCGGCGCCTACGCCTTGCTCGGGCCTTCCGGCTGCGGCAAGACCACCCTGCTCAATTGCATTTCCGGCCTGCAGCGGCCCTCGCACGGCACCGTCTCCTTCGATGGCCGCGACGTGACCGCGGCCACCCCGCAGGCGCGCAATATCGCCCAGGTGTTCCAGTTCCCGGTGATCTACGACACCATGACGGTAGGCGAAAACCTGGCTTTTCCGCTGCGCAACCGCGGCGTGGCGCCGGCGCAGGTGAAGGAGCGCGTTGGCCGCGTGGCCGAGATGCTCGACCTGTCCACCTCGCTGGACCGCCGCGCGAGCGGCCTGGCAGCCGATGCCAAGCAGAAGATCTCGCTCGGGCGCGGACTGGTGCGCCAGGACGTATCGGCCATCCTGTTCGACGAGCCGCTCACGGTGATCGATCCCCACCTCAAATGGCAGTTGCGCCGCAAGCTCAAGGAAATCCACCACGAGTTCCGGCTGACCCTGATCTACGTCACGCATGACCAGACCGAGGCGCTCACCTTTGCCGAGCAAGTGCTGGTGATGTCGCGCGGCAAGGCGGTGCAGGTGGGATCGGCCGATGCCTTGTTCGAGCGGCCGGCGCATACCTTCGTCGGCAACTTCATCGGCTCGCCGGGCATGAATTTCCTGGCGGGTCAATGGCGCGACGGAGCCATCGAGATCGCCGGGCGGCGCTATTTCCCCGAGCTGGCGCCGGCCACCGCCGGGGCCCTGCAGGCCGCCGGCACGTTCAAGGTGGGCGTGCGCCCCGAGTACCTGCGGATGGCCGCCAGCACCGATCCGCAGGCCGTGCCGGCGCGGGTGGAGCGCGCGCAGGACATCGGCACCTACTGGCTGGTCACCGCCACCGTGCGGGATGCGTCCGGCAACGCTGCCACGGTGCGCGGGCGGCTTGGCAACGAGGGCGCGGCGCTGCAGGCGGGCGAGACCGTGTGGCTGTCCGTGTTCAACCGTCATACCTGTTACTACGTCAACGAGGAGCTGGTGGCATGAGCACGCTGAAGCCCGTCAACCAGAAGGCCTGGCTGCTGGTGATCCCGGTGGTGCTGTGCGTGGCGTTCTCCGCCATCCTGCCGCTGATGACCATTGTCAATTACTCGGTGCAGGACATCATCTCGCCCGAGCGCCGCGTGTTCGTCGGCACCGAATGGTTCCGCACGGTGCTGCGCGACGGCGAGCTGCACGATGCGCTGCTGCGCCAGCTCGGCTTCTCGCTGGCGGTGCTGGTGGTGGAGATCCCGCTGGGCATCCTGCTGGCGCTGTCGATGCCGGCCAAGGGGGTGAAGGCATCGGCGGTGCTGGTGGTGATCGCGCTGTCGCTGCTGATCCCGTGGAATGTGGTGGGCACGATCTGGCAGATCTTCGGACGTACCGACATCGGTTTGCTGGGCGCGGCGCTCGCCGGGATGGGGTTCGACTACAACTACACCGGCAGCGCGGTGGACGCCTGGTTCACGGTGCTGGTGATGGATGTGTGGCACTGGACGCCGCTGGTGGCGCTGCTGTGCTATGCCGGCCTGCGCGCGATTCCCGATGCCTACTACCAGGCCGCGCAGATCGACGGCGCCTCGCGCCTGGCGGTGTTCCGCTACATCCAGTTGCCCAAGCTGCGTGGTGTGCTGATGATCGCGGTGCTGCTGCGTTTCATGGACAGCTTCATGATCTACACCGAGCCCTTCGTGCTGACCGGCGGCGGCCCCGGCAACGCCACCACCTTCCTGTCGCAATTCCTGACGCAGAAGGCCGTGGGCCAGTTCGATCTCGGGCCGGCCGCGGCGTTTTCCATCATCTACTTCCTGATCATCCTGCTCACGTGTTTCATCCTCTATAACTGGATGCAGCGCGCGGGCACCGCCGGCAGCGAGGACATGCCTCATGCGTGAAGCCAATCGGAACGCCACCTACTGGCGCGCGGTATTCCTGCTGGGATACCTGGTGTTCGCCATCCTGCCGATCTACTGGATGCTGAACATGTCGTTCAAGTCCAACGAAGAGATCGTCTCCACGCTGTCGCTGTGGCCAAACGATTTCACGCTGGAGCACTACAAGACCATCTTCACCGACGCGTCCTGGTACTCGGGCTATATCAACTCGATGATCTACGTGGCGATAAACACGGTGATCTCGATCACCGTGGCGCTGCCCGCTGCCTATGCGTTTTCGCGGTACCAGTTCATCGGTGACAAGCATGTGTTCTTCTGGCTGCTGACCAACCGCATGACGCCGCCGGCGGTGTTCCTGCTGCCGTTCTTCCAGCTCTATACGACGATCGGCCTGATGGATACGCACCTGGGCGTGGCGCTGGCCCACCTGGTGTTCAACGTGCCGCTGGCGGTGTGGATCCTGGAGGGCTTCATGTCGGGCGTGCCGCGCGAGATCGACGAGACCGCCTACGTGGATGGCTACTCCTTTCCGCGCTTCTTCATGACCATCTTCCTGCCGCTGATCAAGGCGGGCGTGGGAGTGGCCGCATTCTTCTGCTTCATGTTCAGCTGGGTGGAACTGCTGCTGGCGCGCACGCTGACATCGGTCAACGCCAAGCCCATCGTCGCCACCATGACGCGCACGGTGTCGGCCTCCGGCATGGACTGGGGCGTGCTGGCCGCGGCCGGGGTGCTGACCATCGTGCCCGGCGGCATCGTGATCTGGTTTGTGCGGCACTACATCGCGAAGGGCTTCGCGATGGGCCGCGTGTAAGGAGGAGAACGCATGTTCAGCTGGATGGTATGGACCACCCCGGTGGCCGTGTTCTTCGTCTGCATCGCGCTGATGCTGGTGGGCATGACGGTGTGGGAGACGCGCGCGCCCACCATGGAGCGCAAGGGCTTCCTGCCCATCGCTACCACGCGGGGCGACCGGCTGTTCATCGGACTGATGTGCGCCGCCTGGATCAACCTGGCCTGGGTGGGCCTGGGCGAGAAGATGATGGCGTGGTTTTCGCTGGCGGAGGAGCCTTCGATCTGGATCAGCCTGGTGATTTCGATGCTTGCGCTGGCATTGGTGATGCGCAAGGGCTGAAGCTCGCACGGTTCGCCGGCAACCCGGGCCGGCAAGAATAAAGCGACGGATTTTTCGTCAATGGGCATGGCGGCCTGCACCTTCCCCGGACCGCGTCCCAGACAAAGAGCAGGGAGGGGGATTCTCGAGGAGACGTTCATGAAGGTGCACGTGAAGTTGGGCATGACGGCGCTGGCCTGCGCGGCGGCGCTAGCCTGCGGCCACGCCGCGTGGGCGGGCGAGGCCGAGGCCAGGAAGTGGGTCGACAGCGAGTTCCAGCCGTCGACGCTCTCCAAGGACAAGCAGCTCGCCGAGATGAAGTGGTTCATGGACGCGGCCGCCAAGCTCAAGGCCAAGGGCGTCACGCAGATCAGCGTGGTTTCCGAGACCATCACCACCCACGAGTACGAATCCAAGACGCTGGCCAAGGCCTTCGAGGAAATCACCGGCATCCAGGTCAAGCACGACATCATCCAGGAAGGCGACGTGGTGGAGAAGCTGCAGACCTCCATGCAGTCGGGCAAGTCCATCTACGACGGCTGGATTTCCGACTCCGACCTGATCGGCACCCACTACCGCTATGGCGCCATCCTGCCGCTGACCGACTATATGGCCGGCGCCGGCAAGGAGTGGACCAATCCGGGGCTGGACGTGAAGGACTTCATCGGCACCAAGTTCACCACGGCGCCGGACGGCAAGCTCTACCAGTTGCCCGACCAGCAGTTCGCCAACCTGTACTGGTTCCGTGCCGACTGGTTCGCGCGCAAGGACCTGCAGGACAAGTTCAAGGCCAAGTACGGCTATGACCTGGGTGTGCCCACCAACTGGTCCGCGTACGAGGACATCGCCAATTTCTTCTCCAACGACGTCAAGGAGCTCGACGGCAAGAAGGTCTTCGGCCATATGGATTACGGCAAGAAGGATCCGTCGCTCGGCTGGCGTTTCACCGACGCCTGGCTGTCGATGGCCGGTTCGGCCGACAAAGGCCTGCCCAACGGCATGCCGGTCGACGAGTGGGGCATCCGCGTGGGCGCCGACAAGTGCACGCCGGAGGGCGCTTCGGTATCGCGGGGCGGCGCCACCAACAGCCCGGCCGCAGTCTATGCGCTCACCAAGTACATCGACTGGATGAAGAAGTACGCGCCGCCGCAGGCCATGGGCATGACGTTCTCCGAAGCCGGCCCGGTGCCGGCGCAAGGGCAGGTGGCGCAGCAGATCTTCTGGTACACGGCGTTCACCGCCGATATGACCAAGAAGGGCCTGCCGGTGGTCAACGCCGATGGCACGCCCAAATGGCGCATGGCGCCGTCGCCCTACGGCCCGTACTGGAAGCAGGGCATGCAGAACGGCTACCAGGACGTAGGCTCCTGGACCTTCTTCAAGAACACCGATCCCAACCGTCTCGCGGCGGCGTGGCTCTACGCGCAGTTTGTGACCTCGAAGACGGTATCGCTGAAGAAGTCGCTCACCGGCCTGACCTTTATCCGCGACAGCGATATCCACCACGACTACCTCACCAAGAACGCGGCGCAGTACGGCGGCCTGATCGAGTTCTATCGCAGCCCGGCACGGGTCGCGTGGACGCCCACCGGGACCAACGTGCCTGACTATCCCAAGCTGGCGCAGTTGTGGTGGAAGAACGTGGCGACCGCCGTCACCGGAGAGAAGACGCCGCAGGCCGCCATGGACAACCTGGCCGAGGAAATGGACCAGGTGATGGGACGGCTGCAGCGCGCCGGCATGACGAACTGCGCGCCCAAACTGAACCCCAAGAGCGATCCCGCCAAATGGCTGTCGGATGACCACGCGCCTTGGAAGAAGCTGGCCAACGAGAAGCCCAAGGGTGAGACCATCGCCTACGACAAGCTGCTGCAGGCCTGGAAGGAAGGGCGGGTGCGGTAAGGCGATCTGGATAGTGGTCGCTTGGCCCTGAACGCGGCGGTGCAACGGTGACGTTGCGCCGCCGTTTTTCCGTCCTGAACGAAGTGCCCCCTCATCGACATGAAGGAATGTTGAAAAAATCCCTTGACTGTCTATCTACTAGTAGATAATATTCAGCACATGGAAGCCACTGCTCCGCCCCAGCCAGAAAGCTGAAGCAGGAAAGAGGATCCAGCGCAACACCCGGGGAATCCCCGTTTTTTTGGGCCAACCAATCTATCTACTAGTAGATAACGACCAGAAAGAACGAAGGCTTCCAAAGCGTACCGATTCGA
>JYOD01000049.1 GCA_000955785.1 Burkholderiaceae bacterium 16 | reverse complement strand
TCTCGGGGAACTGCGCGCGCAGCGTCGCGACGTCGGCGGCGATCTGGGCCTCGGGAGCGGCGTCGAGCGGCGGGGATGCGGGGCTGGCGGTCATGGTTGGGTGGCGAAAAGGTCAATTTATGAAATATTACTACGTAATACGTTGTTTATCTAATTCAAAACACCAATCTTTAGACATAAGTGGGCTTCTGTCTATAATAAGGGCTCGAACCGCCCCCGGAGACTGCCCCCCGTCCGTTTGCATAAATTTGTTCCCAGTTTTTGCAGAATTTGTTCCCGATTCCCCATGGGCACGCCTGGCTGGCTGGAGAGCGCGCACCGGTGGCAGGCGCGGCACTCCCGGCGTGACTCCGCTAGCTTGCGCGGCGCGCCTGACAGCGAACGTCATCGCATTGCTCAGCCGAATCCTGTCCATAGGATCGCCCCGCGCCGGCCGGGAGGGTGCAAAACGACTGACCGATGCGTTGGGGGAAGGTACAAAATTGCTTCAAGCGTCGGCCGGGGGAACAACTTCTTGCAGCGTTTCTTGAAGCAAAATTGTTACCCTCGGCCTTCAATCGGCTTGCTGGCGGGCGACCAGCGGGAACAAATTTATGCAAACTAACGCCCCGGCCGACTCCCCGCCCATGGAACTCCTCCCCCTCGAACCCCTGCCAACCTCAGCTGCGGCGCCGCCCACCCCGCTCGAGCGCCTGCACTTGCCGCCCGCGCTCTCCGGCGCCGCCGGCAGCAACCGCGCGCCCGCCACGGCCACCCGCATTGCCGCGACCGACGACCTGGCCGCCGTCACCGCCTGGCTCGCGCGCTATGCCGACACCCCGGCGACCGTGAGCGCCTACCGCCGCGAGGTCGAGCGGCTGCTGCTGTGGGCCGTGCTGCAACTCGGCAAGCCGCTGTCTTCGCTGACGCACGAGGACCTGCTGGTCTATGAACGCTTCCTGGCCGATCCGCAGCCGGCCGCGCGCTGGGTGCTGTCCGGCAGCAAGAAGCTCGCCCGCAGCCACCCCGACTGGCGCCCGTTTGCGGGGCCGCTGTCGCCCGCGAGCGTGCGCCACGCGCTGGTCATTCTGAATGCCCTCTTCGCCTGGCTGACCGAGGCCGGCTATCTGGCCGGCAATCCGCTCGCGCTGGCCCGGCGCCGGCGCGCCCCCAGCCGGCCACGCATCACGCGCTACCTGAGCCACGAGCTGTGGGCGACCGTCAAGGAAACTGTCGAGGCGATGCCGGTCGGCACCGAGCGCGAGCGGCTGCATGCGGCGCGCTGCCGCTGGGTGCTGACGGTGCTCTACCTCGGCGGGCTGCGGGCCGCCGAGGTGACAGGCACCCCGATGGGGGCGTTCTTCTGTCGGCGCGACGGCTCGGGCGTGGAGCGCTGGTGGCTGGAGGTCACCGGCAAGGGCAACAAGACCCGGCTGGTGCCGGCCTCCGACGAGTTGGTCGCCGAACTGGCGCGCTACCGCCGCGCCCACGGGCTGGCGCCTACCCCGCAGCCTGGGGAGACGCGCCCGCTGCTGCTGCCGGTGATCGGCCGCAAGGACCGGCAGCACGACCGGCAGCACGAAGAAAAAGGTCTGTCACGCGGCGCGCTGCACTTGATCCTGAAGGAGGTGTTCGGCCTAGTGGCCGCCCGCCTGCGGGCGCGTGGGCCCGAGTGGGCGGCGCAGGCCGCGCTGCTGGCCGGCGCCTCGGCCCACTGGCTGCGCCACACCGCAGGCTCGCACATGACCGACCAGCAGGTCGACCTGCGCTATGTCAGGGACAATTTTGGGCATGCGTCGATTTCGACGACCAGCGGGTACCTGCATAGCGAGGAGGATGCGCGGCACGAGGCCACGCAGGCGCGGCACCGCATCGGTTGGGGCGCTCACAAGAAGGCGTAGCTCGCACGACCCACATCATTGCTTTCTGGAAGGCACCCGGTACCTTGCTACGTGGTGTCATCGCGCTGATGACTGCCGCCACGGGAAATCGGTCGCCGCACTGCGAGGTCGGAGTCATCATCACCCGAAAAGGTCAATATGGCGAATTTCAGGCTTTCTCAGCATATCCCCGTGCGAGTACAAAACCCATCAAGGGAACCACATTCATGTGCCGGCGGTCGGGGCTTCAAGCGCGTCGGAATTCCCGATAAACCTGTCCGATAGACCTGGAAACACCAGTTCCTCCCGGCCGCACGACCAGCATTCCCGGGAGGGGAGTGCTTAAGCGCCACCAGGAAGGGTTCCAAGCTTGGCTGCTTAGTGCACCGCGCTAGGGACTACATCGCCTGTTCGCACGGTGTTTGGTGGTTGCCAAGTAGATGAGAAGTGCAGCCGGGGCCAAGGATGAACCGCCCCCGAGCGGCATCAAAAACGAACAGCTGTGTGATCTGAGAACGCCGGTACGTCAACAAGCGACCAGTCAACGCCATCGCCAGCATTAGACGCGACGTAAAGCTTAAGCGGCACCTCTGCCATGCCGCCAAAGACAATAGACGAGTTTCCTACCTCTCTCCGAATTTCAGCCCGTTCTATAAAAGTGTGGTGCCGGCTGCGCGCGTAGACGCAAATGTCATCATAGCCAACATTGATTTTCGTCAGTCGATCCGTGAGTTTTTCATACCGTTCGAGCACAGCTTCCCACTCGCGCAAAGACAGTTCAGATGAAAAATGGGAGTGACTGATTGACCCTCCGAAGAACAAGCTATTCAGACCAAGTCTCGTATGGTCCGCCAGACGGCTTGCCATCGCCTCAATATCGTTCTCTCCCAATGTCATTTTTGTCAAGCCATTAAGAAAATCCCATTTATAGGGACCCACACCCCCATCTCGGCTGAGCAAGAACTTACTTCCTCCAATTCCGACACGGGCGTAGTCGAACGTTGGATAGTGGTTGAAGACTACGAACAATGGATCGGGACCCGGAATGTAGTCAAGCGCATAACACATCGAACCATATGGGCCAGGCTCCCAATCCAAATGTATCCCCGTCCAAGTTTCGCCCGGCATCATGACGTTCATCTTGAACTCTATGCCTAACTCCCGAAGCAACGGCATCGCCAGTTCGCTGCATTCGTGGTCGTGATCACTGAGTATTTTGCTTGGCGTAATACCGTGATCATCCATCATCTTCTTTGTTCTCATAATTAGCGACCTGAGTTTTTGATCAGAGTATTCGCCTTCACTGTCGCCGTAATACAGCCCTACGCCACCACTCCACGTATGAGGTGCCACCTCGACTCCGCCGGCATCGTACAATGCTTTCAGGAATTTCCATCCATCATCCTGCAACGCATTCATAGAGACGCACAGGTTTGGCTTATGGCCGAATTTGTTCAATACTTTAAGAAATGAAAGATCTTCTGCTGTTCGATAGAGGCCTGTGCAATCATCAAAGCGAAAGCGCACGAACGGGGGCATTGGCAGCATCGCGAATGGTTTACGTGCCGCCCAGACAATCCCTTTCCAATACATATCGTCCAACCCATGAGCGTGCCCGAAGAACTGCAACGTCCAAAGGCGAGGCGAAATCAGCCATTGAATAACGCGCCCTGCTCCAAACACGCGAGCCATGAAAGCGGGACTTTCTTCAGAAGTGGCAATTATCTGCCAGTCGCGAGAATATTTTAATGGTCTGACCGCTGGGGTCGGCATTCTTGTCGTGTGAACATCGCCAAATTTCTGAGTATAAGAAATGTAGTGGGAGTTGTCGTGGACTCGGATAGATGTAATTCCGTATGTCTCAGCAGCTGGAGAATTTCCGGAAGCCAGACCAAGCGCCTCAGCCCACGCGCCATCGTATCGGTAAAAATACGGATCCAGGCTGATCAACCCCGCGCCCTCCTGCACTTCGTTCAGTATCAATGAGATATCCGCCGAAGTTAAGCCCAGCCCCAGATTTTCCTGCCCAATAAGTATCGCCGCGACGTTTCCTAAGATGTCCGAAGATAGCGACTCACATGCGATGTCGTGGATTCGGTATGGAATCCGGAAGTGGCCCAGGGCAGACACGACGGTGCGTTGCAGCAAGCAGGATTCGGTGCGACGGCTGTCGGCCAGGACTAGAACCACCCCATTGCCCATGCTCGGACCTGGCTGCGTAGTCTTTCGTTCGATCATTGATATCTCGGGTTGTATCTTCGGATCCCCTGCAATACGCGCTGTCCCACAGATTTACCGAACCATGGCCCAATCCTGAGGCCGCCAACGCATGCAAGCCATCTGGAGGTCACTCTTACACCCCCAGCACGAACAAATGTACATAGGCGGCCATGTGGAAAGACTGCGTAAGCTCGGGAATATCGGGGAAATCCTGCAATGCGAAGGCGGCACTCGATCGATTTGTTGACATTTGCCGTGTGGGTGCGTCGCATTTCCTAGGTGAATGATGCAACCTTTGCGACCGCTTCAGCCGGGACGCCTAGTACACCGCCGCTTCGTTCCAAATGTAGCCATTTGGTGGCATCTGACGAGCCATGGCGACGACTTTGATACCGCGGCCGCCGCTTGCCGATTTCCTGCGTCAAGTCCACAGACATTGCAGAAACGCTGCAACGCAAGACCGCGAACGTCGGATGACAAAGCCGGGGTCGCCGCACACTCCTTATACCGAAAAAGAGGAGGTTTCTTATGCCAAACGTTTTGCCCATCTTGGTCGACGGAGATCCGCGATTGCACGCACTCTCACTGGAGGTCGAACACTTCGACGCCAGCTTTCGCAGCGACGTCGAAAACGTGCTCGCGTCGTTGATGAATAGCCATGTGCTTTTAGGCTTACGACGGGCAATTTCAGCACCGCAGGTCGGCATCGCCCGCCGGATTATTGCAGTGAATCTCGGCGCTACGCCATTCGTCCTCATCAATCCGGAGATCACGTGGCGAAGCGAGGACAAATTCGAAGTTTGGGATGATTGCTTGAGTGTACCGAATAAGATGGTCCGAGTGCAGCGGCACCGCAGTGTCAGCTTGCGGTACATAGACAAGCATGGCCACGCCTGCACCTGGGAACACCTTCCTAGCGAACTCGCTGAACTTGTACAGCATGAAATCGATCATCTTGACGGAGTTCTAATGACGGAGCGAGCCAACGGTGTAGATGCCGTACGTCCTATCTCCGAGCGCGGCAAACTCGTCCGATCTGCACTACCGACGCATCGGCTCGACCTCGATGCCATTTTCGAAGCTAGCCAGACCGTCGACCCGATATTTCTACATACCCCGCAGTTCGTCAGCGAGCCCCTGTCTGCGGCAGTGGGCTGCATCCTCACAACAAAGATTGAAGTCCTGAATCCAATAAGATCGTTCAAAGGACGCGGCGCGGATTTTTTTCTGCACAAGGCGCTGGCTCGTGGCGACCAGCGTCCACTGGTTTGTGCCAGTGCCGGAAACTGGGGCCAAGCTATGGCATATGTTTGCCGAGCGCACGGCGTACCTCTGGAGATCTTTGCCTCGGAAAATGTAAACCCTCTCAAAGCTCAACGCATGCGCGAGCTGGGGGCCACCCTGCATCTCGCCGGACAAGACTTTGATGAAGCCAAAGATATCGCGCGCAATTATTGTCTCGAACATAACGCATGGTTGGTCGAAGACGGGCTGGAGCCTGAGATCAGTGAGGGCGCGGGCAGCATGGCAGTGGAACTCTTGCAAGGTGGCGCCACATTCGATGCCGTTGTTATCCCGTTAGGAAATGGAGCCATGCTCAACGGCATGGCTCGCTGGATCAAAGCGGCATCCCCTTCCACGAAGGTGATCGGTGTGGCCGCGCACGGCGCTCCCGCTATGGCCAACAGTTGGCGAGCTCGGACCGTCATCTTTGAGCAAGAAGTGAACACCATTGCGGACGGGGTCGCTGTTCGCAATCCAGTGCCAGAAGCCGTTTTGGACATGGAAGGTATTGTGGACGACGTCGTCCTAGTTCGTGACGACACGATTGTCGACGCGATGAAGCTAGCCCACCGTCACCTGGGACTGGTTCTCGAGCCCTCTGGCGCGATGGGAATCGCTGCACTACTCGCTCAACAAGAACGGTTCGCGCACACCAATGTTGCTACGGTACTTTGTGGTGGAAATCTGCCGGCTGACGCAATCGGCAGATATTTGTGCTGATGCCGAACTCTTGGCTTGATAAGGGTATTTCGCCACCGCTATGGCGGTGGCAATTCGTGGCTTCTCGATGTGGATGGGAGTGAGGCGCCGAACCATCTACCCGGAGGACGATGTGGCTCGCGCAGCGCCGAATTGCAAAGCGGCGAGACTGTCCCATATGGCAAAAAAATAGGGATAAACCGAATGTCCAAGCATATTCTTCTGACTTTCACTGAAAATAACGTGACGGCCCGCGCGGAGCTGCTCGAGAATAGCGCGCCTCGGACGTGCGCTGCGATCTGGCAGGGCCTCTCAACATCCGCACTTAATGACGGAATCCATAGCATGTATGTCGGGCGCGGAGTGGCATTCAATTTACCGCCTCCCAACCAAACCTTTCGCCCAGAAGAAATCCCACCCGAAAATCAGATAATCATACCCATGCCGGGGGACATCTGTTTCACCTATTTCAGGCCTTATGAATTAAATTCTCCAGGCCATGATTCGGGTTCCGCCGATGCTGTCTTTGATATCACTGTATTTTACGGGCGGAATGCGCGTTTATTTGCTAGCCAGGGATGGTTGCCGTGCAACCTGTTCGCGAGAATCGTCGGAGACATCGCGCCCTTCGCAGAAATGTGCGCGCGATTGCGTAATGAAGGCAAGAAGGAGATCCGGATTACGCGCGCCCCCGCGTTGTGACCGCTACCCGCAGTTCCTACGCAATATAGGCCCGAGTTGAGTGCTCAAGAAAACGCGAGACCAGGCGGCCATGTCTTGGGCACTTAGCTCAAATCCTTACGACGGTCGGTGGCCTCCAGCGCGAGAGCCATCCACTTCTCAGCCGCCACGAGTAAGCACTGCGGCTGCAGTTCACTCCCCTCGCCCGCAGGCCGACCTCCAAACAGCGGAGATCCCAGCGAGCACTCGAGCGCGTGGCATCGCGCAATTCTTTGCATCGGCGCGACCGCTCGCCGCGCTGCCGCATTCCCTTGCCAAACTATGGCACCGCTATCTAACTTCCTGCATCAACCTTCGTGAGAGCCAACAGCGCAGGACATCGTGCCGGCGTTATCGAATCATGAAGGAAAACACCGTTTATGGCCTTCTATATGAAGAAATCCGACGCGCTCGAGTCATAAGATAACAATCAGCTGCCAACGAGCAGCGAGATGAAATCAATGGAGACAACTCGTGAAAAGTCAATCAAACAGCGGCACTTCGGCTGCTGCACGCCTAGACCGGCTACCTATTCTTCCATTCCATCGCAGGATGCTAGGCCTCGTGGGCGGGGGGCTATTCATCGATAACTTCGACATCTTCATCGCGGGCGCCATCTTGGTGGTACTGCTCAATTCGGGCTGGTCGACGCTCGAGTTAAACGCGACGTTCATCTCTGCCACCTTCGCGGGCATGCTGATAGGAACCATCGGCGGGGGCATGATTGCAGACCGTTTCGGCCGAAAGTTCACGTTTCAACTCAACCTAGCGATTTTCGGACTAGCTTCGCTCGCTTGTGCAGCTGCGCCTGACCCTCATCTTCTCATTGTGGCAAGGTTCATCTGTGGAATAGGTCTGGGCACCGAGATTGTGGTTGGGTACAGCACGCTGGCAGAGTTTGTGCCCCATCGTAGTCGAGGCCGCTGGCTGGCGTTGCTGTCAATGACTTCATCTTTCGGACTACTTGCTGCCACTATTCTGAGTTTCCTTCTTATTCCTCTCTTTGGCTGGAGAGTCATGTTCGTCCTGCCAGGCGTGGCTGCGCTCATCATTCTTTGGATGCGCAAGTCTATTCCTGAGTCTCCACGATGGCTGGAACTCAAAGGCCGTCATGCTGAAGCCGATGTCATCGTTAGTGCAGTCGAGGCTGAGGCGCGGGCGAGAGGTTTGACGCTGGTGGAGCCGGAAATCGAACCTATCCGCGTTGCCCAGCCGCTTTTTCAGCGCAAGTATATCCGCCCTCTCGTCCTCGGCAGCATAATGCAGGTAGTGCTGTTTACAGCACTTTACGGCCTTGTGAGCTGGCTCCCTACTTTCCTCACCAAGCAGGGCATGTCCATCAACCAATCCCTCGGCCAGTCTGCACTTATGACACTTGGTGGTCCTGCGGGTGCATTTTTTGCACAGTTCCTGGCAGACCGATTGGGTCGACGCCGGGCCATCATCGGCGGCTCAATTCTCGCTGCAGTTATGGCCCTTATTTTTGGACAGGTGACCTCTCAGATAGGCGCGGCGGTCGTGGGATTTGCTACGTTCTGCACGGTCTACTTCCTCATCGCTACAGTTCAGGCGATATACCTGCCGGAGATTTTTCCAACCGAGATCCGCATTCGTTGCAACGCAGTCTGCGTCGGTATCGCTCGGATAAGCTCTATCGGCGTCCCATTCGCGGTGGTCTACCTTTTCGACCGCGGTGGGGTGACTACTGTCGTTACTGCCATCGCAATCTTGTTTGTGGTGCAAGCGTTGGTGATGACGTGGCTCGGCGCCGAGACGGCTATGAAGTCGCTTGACAGTGGTTCAGAAGAACCGCCCGAAAGTCGTGACGTTAGCCAGGCCGCAATGAGCACACGACACACTTCATAAAAAGGAGCTTTAAGGGCGTCGAATCCCTAGACGTTTTTAAAGGAGGATCCTCGGCCGCCACACCGGCCATACCGTCGAAATACGGGGCACAGCTTGGCACCGGCATGGTAAGTGACAGCGGAATTGTTGCCTGTCATTGGATGTTGCTGATTGAGGCGACTATCGGGAGCGACACCGGATACGTGAATCGGGGGCAGCCTTTAGGCTTGCCCCCGTGCCGCCTCGAACGCCGTTAGATCCGCCTAGGTGCGCTGACCCAGTGGTCAGCGCACGTCGGAGCGCTCCGCCACGCTTCGACTATGCACTCTTACGGTAAGCGACCAGTTGTTCCATCTTGAATAGATTGAAGCGATGAAGCATCGTCCCCACGAAGGAGGATCGTGGATACGATGAATCAAGTGTCGACAGTTGAGCGGCCGCGCCGGCGGGAGTACAGCGCCGATTTCAAGGCGATGGTCCTGGAACAGATTCGCCAGCCAGGAGCTTCGGTGGCGGGGGTCGCGCTCAGCCACGGGCTGAACCCGAATATGGTGCACCGATGGAAGCGCGAGGACCGTCAGCGGCAGATGCTGACGGCGCTGAGCGAGGGCCACGCGTTTGTTCCGCTACAGGTGGACGCCCTGTCCGCAGTCACGGGAGAGGTGCTACCGTGTAAGTCGCCGGCGGCGGCAACGCCCGAGACCATCCGCATGGAGATACAGCGCCCAGGCGGCACGCTGGTTGTGCATTGGCCTCTGTCAGCGGCGCAGCAGTTTTCCCAACTGCTTCGGGACTGGCTGCGATGATCCGCATTGACGCGCTGTGGTTGGCCGTCGAACCCATCGACATGCGTGCCGGAAGCGAGCGGTTGCTGGCGCGCGTGGTGCAGGTCTTCGGCGCAGCCCAGTCTCATCACGCCTACCTGTTCTCGAACGCCCGCCATACGCGCATGAAGCTATTGGTGCATGACGGCTTTGGCGTATGGTGTGCCGCGCGCCGCCTCAACCAGGGGCGCTTTACCTGACCTGCCATACAGGCCGGCGCCACCGGCGCACAACTGACGCAGGCGCAGTTCGACGCCCTGGTGCTCGGTCTGCCCTGGCAGCGCCTGGAGGACCTCCGCGCCATTACGCGGATATGACGATGATCACGGTGCGTTGACAGCATAAATCCGGATGGTAGTAGTGCCCGGTGGCTGGCACGATGGTTCCATGCTGAACCTGCGACCGGGGCCTTCAGGACCTCGCGCCCGAGGACGTCCTGGCACTGGCGCAGCAGATGCTCGCACACATCCAGCAGCAGGAACGCGAGATCAAGCTCAAGGACGTCAAGATCGAGAAGATCACCTTCGAACTGGCGCGACTCAAGGCATGGAAGTTCGGAGCCAAGACCGAGGCGATGAGCGCCGAGCAGCGCCGCCTGTTTGAGGAGACCCTGGCCGAAGACGAGGCCAGTCTGCAAGCGCAGTTGCAGCAGGCCAAGGGCGAGCCCTCTGTTGAAGACAACACCAAGTCCAAACGCACGCCCCGTCGCCAGCCACTTCCCGCGCACCTGCGCCGAGTCGAGCATCAACACGAGCCCGAGGATACTCACTGCCCAACACCGGGCTGTGGACGGACCATGGTACGCGTGGGTGAGGACGTCAGCGAGAAGTTGGATATCGTGCCGGCGGAGTTCTTCGTGCACCGCCACATCTATGGCAAGTGGGCCTGGCGATGCTGCCAACGCCTGGTACAAGAGCCTGTTGAACCGCAAGTCATCGACGGCGGCCTACCAGCAGCCGGCTTGGTTGCGCACACGCTGATCAGCCGCTTCGTGGATCACCTGCCGTACTATCGGCAGGAGACGATCAACGCCCGCTCGGGCGTACACACGCCGCGCTCCACGCTGGCTGCCTGGGCCGGGCGTGCTGGTGCGGCGTTGGAACCGCTCTATGAAGCGCACAAGCGCTTCGTACTTGCAGCAAGGGTGCTGCATGCCGACGAGACGCCGGTGGCAATCCTCGACCCGGGAGCCGGCAAGACCAAGCGCGCCTACGTCTGGGCCTATTCGCGTGGCACGTTCGACCCACAACGGGGCGTGATCTACGACTTCTGTATTGGTCGAGACGCGCAGTACCCGATTGCCTTCCTGGGAGGTACCAGCGAAGACGGCAACGAGCGATGTTGGCAAGGTACCCTGGTTCGCGACGAATACGCTGCCTATGACAGCGTGTTGCAAGCGCACCCCGGTCGCATAGCCGCGGGATGTCTTGCCCATGCCCGGCGTCGGTACGACGAACTGCTACGGAACCAGGGTAACAGCACGATCGGCCCAGAGGCGCTGCGTCGCATTGCGCAGATCTACCGTCTTGAGCGCGAGCTTGGCACCCTGAGCAGTGAGCAACGTCTGGCCAGAAGGCACAGCGAGGCCAAGCCCCTGTGGGAGCAACTGCATGCCTGGCTGCAACTGGAGCGCTCACGTGTGCCCGATGGCGGCATCACAGCCAAGGCAATCGACTACAGCCTCAAGAACTGGCCGGCGCTGACGCACCATCTCTTCGATGGGGAGGTGAGCGTCGATAACAACAGTCTGGAGAACTTGATTCGTCCGTGGGCATTAGGACGCAAGGCACGGTTGTTCGCGGGCAGCGAACTGGCCGGTCAGCGCGCCGCGATCGTGATGAGCCTGGTGCAAACAGCCAAGCTATACGGGCACGATCCGTGGGCCTACCTCAATGATGTGTTGACCCGCCTGCCCAACCACCTGAACAGCCGCATCGACGAGCTGCTTCCCCACAACTGGCATCCCGCGCGCTGAGCGCGTCCGCGCTCTCATAGCCGCTCTCGATCGGCAAGGTGGGACGGCTGGCCGCTTACCTCTTACGTATTCCTGACGCATAGCTACTTGAAACGCTCCACATCAATCGGTAGAGCGAAGCTTGTTTTCACACGGTCGATTACGACCATAGTCTTGAACCACTTGATGTCCGGATTTCCCATGAAGAAGTTTTGAGTGAACGACTCGTATCGTTCCATATCTTCCATGGTGACGATAAGCACGAAGTCTGCATCGCCCGTGACGTAGTAACCAGCCATAACTTGGGGCTCGGCACGGATCGCCTTCTTGAAGCGATCCACGATGTCGGGGCGCTCTCGCTCCAAGCTTACTAACACGACCATCGCCACGTTCTGCCCGATCGCCTTCGGATTGACTATCGAGACGTCTCCTTCGATGATACCTTCGGCACGCAACCTCTTTAGTCTTCTCTGTACAGCAGTGGGAGAAAGTCCGACTGCCTCACCAAGCGCCTCGCTAGGTGTCTTGTTGTTTCGCTGGACTTCTGCGATGAGGCGGGCGTCGAGTCGATCGAGATTCATCCTTCTTCCAGACCAGTCGTGTTAAGAATTTGCGTTTTCCAACCGCACCAACCCCACTGCAGCTCGGGCACGCCGCTGACGAATTCCATCGCAAATCCGCCCCCGTTCGCGTAAGCTATGTTGGTTGGTTTTGCGTCTTGGCGATTAATTGCATTTTAATGCCGAGCCGAGTCGTGCTCGCGAAGCACCGTTTTGATAATAAAAACCAAACTACTGTTTATGTTTAATGAACCACATCGCAAACGGATCTGATCGATGCTTGTACCGCGTCCAGACCACTTTGCACTCAACGCATTGATATACCTGCGCCTCGGAAAGCAAGCCCTCGCCAACACTGCGAATATGTTTCCCTGAAATGGGAGTTAGGGCGTTGTGACCGTTGGCACAACGCGAATTGACATCGAGATCTTCGCAAAGGCGACAAATCCCTGCCCGCAGACAGTCATCCACTACGGCGGCGGTCTCAGCAATCCTGCTGCCTGGCGACAAATTGTTCGCCTCGGCCTTGTTGGAGGCCCTACTCCCTTGGCCATGCATACGACGAACGGCTGCCCAGTAGAGGACCATGATGGAATCAGACCCGGTTTGCATTGCCGCCTGTCTGCAACGCTCCAACTGGTGGCGTAGTGACAGTCCAAATTCCGTTGCGGAAGCAAAACATATGACCCGCCCGCGAGCGTCTGCCCGGTCGATCAGCGCCTCAATTAGAACCGAAACACGAGCAATATAGTCTTCATCACCGTTGCTCCGCTTGATGGCTCGAGCATGTACTCGCTCGGTCATTGCCCGAACTTCTTTGTGGAGTTTGGCAAAGGCAAGAGAACGCTCGCGGAAAGCGCTTTTACTCCGCATGATGATAGGTGTGGAAACCGCGCTTGACCATCCTAGTACGGGGGCCAAAAAGCTGCTCTGGTAGCTTAGGTACGATATGCGAATGTATAGGCTTAAGTCGCAGTTGGCGGTACGATAGTCTCCGCTAATCAGCGAGGGAAGCGACGAGTCCATTGGGCGCGGCATCTGAGGTGCCATGACATACCTCGCTCTGTTAATGACAGGTTTATTTCGCCATTTCTCGATCCTAGCGCCTAAGTACGTTCTGCTGCTCGGCTCGTCCAGTCTTCTGGAAAGCGATTCGTTTTATCGAAAATCCGGTTGACCCAAGCCTCGCCAGGCTCTGGCTTCAGCCGGGGTTCCGTCTCAGCCATTCTCGAATGCCAGGAAACTGCTCAAGCACCAGCTCCAGATTCTCGCGAGCTTTGGTGAGCTGTCTCTTGAGATGCCAACTGTGGGCAAGCCATAAGACGGTTGCCGCACCAAGAATGAGCCGCTCAGATCCGCTTTCAAACAATCAGCACTCCATCTAAAACTTCAGGCTAGGCGAGGTGAAGCCCGCGTTTGTCAATCGCCATGCGTGGGCCGGAGGGGCAAGAAGGATGATTTCCACGCTCGCAATGGAACGTGCCATTTTCAGCAATTCAAACGACTCCCTTGTTGGCTCCAATCGCGCACAGAGCTCAAACCGCCGTCGGGCCCTCTGCGCCAAGCAGAATTAGCGCCTGCGCGGCGGCGGCACGTCAGTACACGTGCCTTCGTAGATCTCCGCCGCCATGCCGATCGATTCGCCCAGCGTCGGGTGCGGGTGGATGGTCTTGCCGATATCCACCGCATCGGCGCCCATCTCGATCGCCAGGCACACTTCGCTGATCAGGTCGCCGGCATGCGTACCGACGATACCGCCGCCGATCACGCGATGCGTTTCCTCGTCGAAGATCAGCTTGGTAAAGCCCTCGTCGCGGCCGTTGGCGATGGCGCGCCCCGAAGCGGCCCACGGGAACACACCCTTGCTGTACTTGATGCCCTGCGCCTTGCACTCGTCTTCGGTCAGGCCGGCCCAGGCCACTTCCGGATCGGTAAAGGCCACCGACGGGATCTGCTTGGCATCGAAGAACGCCTTCTCGCCATGCGCGGCTTCCGCGGCCACGTGGGCTTCATGCACCGCCTTGTGTGCCAGCATCGGCTGGCCGACGACGTCGCCGATCGCGAAGATATGCGGCACGTTGGTGCGCATCTGCTTGTCGACATCGATAAAACCGCGGTCGGTCACGGCAACGCCGGCCTTCTCGGCGCTGATGCGCTTGCCGTTGGGCGAGCGGCCCACCGACACCAGCACCAGGTCATAGCGTTGCGCCTCGGCCGGTGCCTGCTCGCCTTCGAATTTGACGTAGATGCCGTCCGGCCTGGCTTCCACCCCGACCGTCTTGGTATTCAGCATGACCTTGCCGAAACGGTCCTTGTTCTTCTTTTCCCAGACCTTGACCAGGTCGCGGTCGGCGCCGCCCATCAGGCCCGGCAGCATTTCGACGACATCGATCTCGGCGCCCAGCGTGCTGTAGACCGTGGCCATTTCCAGGCCGATAATGCCGCCGCCGATGACCAGCATCTTGTTGGGCACTTCGGGCAGCTCCAGCGCGCCGGTCGAGTCGACGATGCGCGGGTCTTCCGGGATGAAGGGCAGCTTCACCGCCTGGCTGCCAGCGGCGATGATGGCCTTCTCGAAACGGATCACGGTCTTCTTGCCGGTGGTCTGCTTGCCCTCGCCCTCGGTCAGCTCGACTTCCATGTGGTGCGGGTCGAGGAAGTTGCCGATGCCGCGCACCACCTGCACCTTGCGCGCCTTGGCCATGCCGGCCAGGCCGCCGGTCAGCTTGCCGACCACCTGGTTCTTGTAGTGGCGCAGGCCGTCGAGGTCGATCTTGGCCTCGCCGAACAGGATGCCGTGGGCGGCCAGCGCCTTGGCTTCATCGATCACGGCGGCGTTGTGCAGCAGCGCCTTGGAGGGGATGCAGCCCACGTTCAGGCAGACGCCGCCAAGCGTGCTGTAGCGTTCGACCAGCACGGTGTTCATGCCCAGGTCGGCGGCGCGGAAGGCGGCCGAGTAGCCGCCGGGGCCGGCGCCCAGCACCAGCATTTCGCACTGGATGTCGGCACTGCCGCTATGCGTGGCGGCTACCGGGGCCGGTGCTGCCGCAGCGGCCGGCGCGGGTGCGGCGGTCGGAGCCGGAGCCTGCGCAGGTGCCGGGGCAGCCGCGGCCTGCTGGGCCTCGACGGTGCAGATCACCGCGCCCTGGCCGACCTTGTCGCCCACCTTGACCTTGACTTCCACCACCTTGCCGGTGGCCGACGACGGCACGTCCATGCTCGCCTTGTCGGACTCCAGCACGATCAGAGACTGCTCCGTCTCGACCGTATCGCCGGCCTTGACCAGTACCTCGATCACTTCCACCGCGTCGAAATCGCCGATATCCGGCACCTTGACTTCGATCACACTCATTCTTGGTCCTCAATGCGCGCGGTCCGGGTGGCCTAAGTGCGCGCTGTAGTTATTGATTGCCGCCGCCACGGGGCACCGCCCTCTAGCAGCCCTCGCGGTAATTTCAATCGTGCCTGCCCGACTCTTGTCAAACTCGATGCGGGTCTCGACACCAACGCTCGAAGATGGCCGGGGCATCCATGGGGTGGTCATGGCGCGCCCCTCTGGACTGACCGCCATGGCCATGCCCGTCAAAGACATGCCGTGGTTGTCTTACAGGAGGATGCGGCGGAAATCCGCCAGCAGTTGCGCGAAGTACGTGTTGAAGCGCGCGGCCTCGGCGCCGTCGATGACGCGGTGGTCCCACGACAGCGACAGCGGCAGCGTCAGTCGCGGCACGAACTGCTTGCCGTCCCAAACGGGCTTCTGGAACGACTTGCACACACCCATGATGGCCACTTCGGGCGCATTGATAATGGGAGTAAATGACATACCGCCGATGCCGCCCAGCGACGAGATGGAGAAGCAGCCGCCCTGCATCTGGTCAGGCTTGAGCTTGCCGTCGCGCGCCAGCTTGGCCAGTTCGCTCATTTCCTGGCTGATCTCCAGCACGCCCTTCTTGTCCGCGTTCTTGATCACCGGCACGACCAGGCCATTCGGGGTGTCGGCGGCGAATCCGATGTTGAAGTACTTCTTCAGCACCAGATTGTCACCGTCGAGCGACGCATTGAAGTTCGGGAACTTCTTCAGCGCCGCAACCGTGACCTTGATCATGAAGGCCAGCATGGTCACCTTGATGCCGGACTTCTCGTTTTCCTTGTTCAGCTGCACGCGGAAGGCTTCCAGCTCGGTGATGTCCGCTTCGTCATGGTTGGTGACGTGCGGGATCATGACCCAGTTTCGGTGCAGGTTGGCGCCGGAAATCTTCTTGATGCGCGACAGGGCCCTGTTTTCCACCTCGCCGAAGCGGGTGAAATCGACCTTCGGCCACGGCAGCAGGCCGAGCTCGCCACCGCCGCCGCCAGCCGCGGCAGCCTGGGCCGGCGCGGCGGCCTGACCGGTCATCACGCCCTTGACGTAGTTCTGCACATCCTGCTGGGTAATGCGGCCCTTGGGGCCGGTGCCGGCCACTCGCGACACGTCGACGCCCAGCTCGCGTGCAAACTTACGCACCGACGGGCTGGCGTGGGCGGAATTGCCGATGACATTAGGAGCGGCTGGTGTGGCGGCTGGCGCAGCAATAGGAGCCTGCGTAGCTGCGGGGGCCGGAGCCGGTGTCATCGTGGCAGCAACTGCCGGTGGCAGTGCCGGTACAGCGGCGGCGGCTGAGGGCGTAGCGGCAGGCGAATCCGCTCCTTCCAGAATCAGCAGCAGCGTACCTTCGGACACGTTGTCGCCAACCTTGACCTTAACTACCTTTACCACGCCGCCATGCGGCGAAGGTACGTCCATAGTGGCCTTGTCTGATTCCAACGTCACGAGGGTATCTTCGGCGTTGATCGTGTCGCCAGCCTTGACGTGGACTTCAATGACGGGGACGGCGTCATAGTCGCCGATGTCCGGCACCTTCACGTCGATGGTGCCGCCACCGGCCGCACGGGCTGCCGCCGGAGCGGAGGCCGGAACCGGTGCTGCGGCAGCAGGCGCGGGAGCCAGGGCAGGTGCCGCAGCAGCAGCTGGAGCCGGGGCCGCGGCGGTCTGGCCGGCCGCTTCCAGCATCACCAGCACCGCGCCCTCGGACACACTGTCGCCCACCCTGATGCGGACCTCCTTGACCACGCCGGCCTGCGGTGAAGGCACGTCCATGGTGGCTTTGTCCGACTCCAAAGTTACCAGCGCATCCTCCGCGTTAATCTGGTCTCCTGGTTCCACGTGGACTTCGATGACGGGCACTGCACCGAAGTCTCCGATGTCGGGCAATCTAATTTCGCAAACTTGATTCATACTTTCTCTCGTGATCATTACCCGTCCTCGGGCCAGTGCTCGGTCACACCATGAAGGCTGTAGCGCCCACTTCTGCAGGGACCAGTACCCGAGGTTCGCGCAGTTCCATTGCCGAACCCGCGACGCTGTTTTTGGTTCGATCAATGCTCACGCAGCCACTCGAGAAGCGGACGCCTGACAGTCTTCAGGCCTCACTACCTGACCGAGTCGATTTTAGGTTCCTAGCTGCGATATTTGCCGCTGAATTCGGTTGGCTTCGCCGACCATCTCAGCACAGGATGCTGCGCAAGCCCGGAGTTGTCAGCTGAAAGTTCTGACAATCCGTCTTGCTCTTATCCGAGGTCTTCCAGAAGCGTTTTAGCCTCTTGCCAATCAGCAGTGACAAACCCCTCTGTGAATCGCCCATGGACCTCCGCCAACGTCAAGCGCGCAGGATCCGCCTTGCCTTGTCGTTGCCATAGCCGAGCCAAGCGAATGGCAACTTGTAACTCGACCGATGTGGCTCCATAGCGATGGGCTATGCCGATCGCTTCGTGAAAACAGGCTTCGGCTTCTTTGTCCTGCGCGGAGAGGCTAAATTGGGAGCCCGAATGCAGCTGAATCAAATCCCCTTTGAGTCGGAGTAGCATCGGGACATCGAAGCATTCGCCCGTCGTGTTCACCAGAGCGATTGCCTCACTCAGCACACTAAGTCCCGCCTCAGCCTGGCCAGACTTTCCATAGGCCTCCGCGAGGAGCGTTAGAAGAGTCGGCCGCCCCAGTATCGCCCCCGTAGCTTCGTAGGAGCTGAGGCCTTCCTTTATTTGGTCGATTCCATCCTTATGACTACCATGCTCGGAGAGTGCACTTCCGCGCAGGATTGTTCCCCACGCCCGATAAAGTGGGTACCCTTGGTCCGTTGAAAGCGCGATGGCGGCGTCTGCATACTTCTGCGACAGTTCCACCTCCCGCCGGCATCGATGCAGGTCCGCAGCGAAAATCAGACTAAGAGCAAGCGCGAATGGATCCGCGACCTGCCTGGCCAGCGCCATCGCCTCATCGCAGCGCACACGGGCTTGGTCCGGCGAGCCCAAATACCACAGTATTTTTCCCAGCGTGCTACGCATATGGACAGCGGGATTCTGTGCGTAGCGCAGCAGACGACTGTACGACTGCTGACCTGCTCGATGCAGCACCAACGCCTGCTCCGCGTGGGTTCGGGCTATCTTAATCTCGCCCATACGGAACACAGTGGTGGCAAGAACTCGGTGTGCCTCCGCAAGTTCCTCCGGCTCTTTTGTCTCCAACGCGAACGCGAGCAGCCGATCCGCCAAAACGCGAGCCGTACGGAATTGTGCGCGCAAGTAATAGAATGACCACAGCCCGTACTGTGCTGAAAACGACTCGGGTGTTTTCGCACCTTGCTCACACAAGGCCAGCGCACGCATGTATGTCGCTTCTACCTCTGGCGAACCATGGCCTCGTGCAGCTACCCAAGCCGGGCCAAGGGTAAGCAGTATCGTGAGTTCCTCGCGTGCGCGTTCAGGAGTATCCGGCACCGACTTGAGCAATTCGAGGGCAGCGTTCAGATGACGGATGGCATCGAGTTGGGCGGAACGCTCCAAGGCTTGTTGGCCAGCCAACTGCAGGTATTCGATCGCCTTCTGGAGGTTACCGCTCTTACTGTAGTGATGAGCCAACTCGCTGCAATAGTCCTTCAGCCGCCCCGGGAACAATGCCTCAATCGCCCGGGCAGTGCGCTCGTGCAGAACACTGCGCTGACTCGTCAGCAAGGAATTACCAGCTACCTCCTGCGTGAGTGCATGTTTGAACGCGTACTCGACCTCGGGGAAAGCGGGACGCTCATAAATGAAGTCTCCCGCTTCGAGGCCGCGCAGGAGGGAGTGCAACGTTACCTCCGGCAGTTTCGTAACATACTCAATCAGAGTAAAGGGAAACTCTTTGCCGATAATCGCAAGAGTCTGCAGCAACTCCTTCTGCGCGACAGATAGCCGATCAATCCGTGCCGCCAACACGCCCTGCACCGTCGTGGGAATATGAAGGTCCAAGGGAGGCTTCTCGATCCGGTAGCTTCCGGCCTGGCCCAATAAAACGTTCTCCTCGAGCAGCGTCTTGACGACTTCTTCCATAAAGAAAGGGTTGCCTTCGGTCTTCGTCAGGATACGGAGTTTCTCCGGCGCGAGAGACGGGTGGTCCCCCAGCAATGACGTCAGTAACCCTTGTGCCACCGCTTGCTCTAGAGGTTCCAGATGCAGATCGGTGTGGCAAACCTTGGGGACCCAGTTACGCGCGTACTCCGGCCGGAAATTGACGAGCAAGAGTATCTTGGCAACCGGCACGTGTTCGACGAGGATACTGAGAAACGCCTCCGTTTCAGCGTCCAGCCATTGCAAGTCTTCGAACAGGATCACGAGAGGCTGTTTGCAACTCTCGCGCAACAGCAGGAGCGCAATGGCTTCGAAAGTGCGCTGGCGCCGGACGACGGGGTCCATTGACGAAACAGTCGAGCCGGGCTCACTGATACCCAGCAGATACAGGAGATAGGGTAGTTGCGCTTCCAATGCCAAATCCAGCGTCAACAACCTACTCCTGACCTTCTCACCAAATAGGCTTTCATCATCCCGTGCGGAGATCTGAAAGTATGTCTTCAGCAGGTCAATCAGAGGCAGGTAGGGAAATGCCTTGCCATGTGACACCGAGACGGTTTCGAGCACCATGCAGCCCTTCTTCGAGCACGCCTTGAATTCATGGAACAGGCGCGACTTGCCGACGCCCGCTTCGCCCACGACAGCAACGATCTGGCCCTGCCCTGCCTTGGCCAGTTCGAACGCCTCAGTCAGGCGCTCCAGTTCGGTCTCGCGACCGACAAACCGCGCGAGGCCGCGGTGCGCCCCCACCTGCAGTCGCGTGCGTAAGGCGCCCAGGCCGAGCACTTCATACACCGCCAGCGGATCGCGCACCCCCTTGATTGGCGTTTGCCCCAGGGCCTTGAATTCGAAATACCCCTCGGTCAATCTGTGTGTCGACTCGCTGACGACGATGGACGATGGTGTTGCGACCCCTTCCATCCGGGCGGCGATATGAATCGTGGGGCCCACCGGGTCGTACTCAGTGCGCAAGTCGTCCTTGCGGATCGAGCGAACCACCACTTCCCCGGTATGAACACCGACCCGGATCTGCAGCGCAACGCCCAAGTCCTGCTGGACCCGGTCGCTGTGACAGCGCATGGTCTCCTGCATGCGAAGTGCAGCAAAAAGCGCCCGCAGCGCATGATCTTCGTGGGCAATTGGCGCGCCAAACAGGGCAAGGATGCCGTCGCCGAGAGCTTTGGCGACGTACCCTTCATAGTGATGGACGGCCTCCATCATTAGCGCCACAACCGGGTCAATCAGGCTGCGGGCTTCCTCCGGATCCAAGTCCTGGATCAACGCGGTCGAGCCAGCTATATCGGCAAACAGTGCTGTGATGGTCTTGCGCTCGCCGGCGGCCTGACCCCGGCCCTCCATCGCAGCTTGCTCGGCCAGGATTCGTTCAGCGAGATGGGGCGGCGTATAAAAAACGGGAGCGGGCGCAGCGGGCGTGGTCGTTGACGTTGGGATTGGAATTCCCAAGAGAGCATCCAAGGCGCCACCACATGCCCCGCAAAATTTCGCTGTCGGGCCGGATTCGTTGCCGCATCGCGGACAGACGCGAACAAGTTTATGCCCGCACTCCTCGCAAAAATCTCTTGGTGCCAGGTTCTCGAAGCCGCAATTTGCGCAGCGCATCTCGCCCCCTGCCGCATTCGTCTTGCCATGCAACAATAGAAGCACACCAGCCGTCCGGAGCAAGATACTGGCGATCAAAAATGCCGCTTACGACTTCAGGCAACCCGAATACTGCGGGGTGAGCGCCGGTATGCGCCCTTAAATTAAAAAAGGCGGCTGGATCTCTCCCGCCGCCAAACCCCAGTTGACGCTAGACTAAGTACCGCACAAATCACAAGAAGGCGAGCCGTTCCGAGCGGGGCCAAGAGCCCACCGCCGACATAATGCTGTCGAGTAAAGCGGAGTAAACCCCGCTGCTTGGCCGGGACCAGAACGAGCGTTCAGTGGCGCTCAGAATCGAGTGCGCATCCCTAGCGCGACGCCGGTGCGAGTACTGGCGCCAGCAAAGGGACCCAATGGGCTATTCGGATCGGTCACAGACGCCCCGCTCAGCCAACTCCTATCCGCTTCCAGGTAGACATCCGTACGAGCGGACAGGCTGTACATCGCGACAAAGTAAGCCGATTGAATAAGCCCCGATGCGCCCCTTGACGCGCCGGCGACGTTGTCGCGCATGTATGTAGCAACAAAGCGCCATGCGGACGATGGCTGATAGGTCAAGCCGAACACTCCTGCTCGATCGTGGCGCTCGGAGGTTTGAGTATTCGGCCCTGCCGCAGTATTTGCGTTACTACCGATGCTCGTGTTGGCCAGCGGCGCGTTGGTGCCGCTAGCTCCCACGATAAAGCCGGCGTCACGGCGCGAGTCGATGTAGTAGCCATGCATCGTAACGTCGCCGAACTTGTACTTCCCGCCGGCGGTCCAAAGCGTTAGATCACGGCCGTTGGCATCTCTAGACTGTTGACCGGCACCACCCACTACGAGCCCACCAGCCGTGTAGGTCGATGCAAACTGCATGGTTCGCCCCCTGGAAGCGTTTCCAGCCTGTTCGCCCAGCGCGTATTGTGCGTTTACGCCAAAACCTCCCCACCTATTCGTGTATTCGATCGTGTTGTCGTAGCGAAGGCCAATTAGCGATGTCTCCCAACTGATCTCCGCCGTATTTGCAGTATTGATGGGGTCGACCTGCGCGATGAAAGTGTAGGTGGAGCCGTACTGCCGACCTACCTTGACCGTGCCCAACGAGCTATTCGACATCCCGACCCAAGCTTGCCGACCAAACAACTGTCCTTGTTGGCCGCTCTTTCCTGTATCGTAGCTAAATCCGCTTTCCAGCGCGAAGATGGCCTTGTTACCGGCTCCGAGTTCTTCTGTGCCGCGCAGCCCCCAGCGTCCACCATTGAAAACACCTTCATTGAGGGCTACCAATGTTTTGGTGCCGTTGGCTGAAGGCTGATTGGTCGAGTAACGAACAGCGGCGTCGATAACACCATACAGGGTGACGCTAGATTGCGCGTAGGCATTTCCTGCGGCAACTGTTGCACCAACCAATAGTCCAATCTTATATTTCACGAATACTCCTCCTCATTTCCTGCACGGAAACTATTTTTAAATCTCCACGAGACTTCTTATGTTCGCCACAGAAAGCGGCTGCGATTAGACGAGTTCAAAAAGATAAAAATAAACCAAGCCTCCTTTCGTAAAGGCAGAAATCACTACTTAAGTTAGTTATCCGGCGGACAGCGGCTGCTGCAGTACATCCAGCAATGGCGAAATGTCCCCACTTCCAAGACCCTCTACAGCGTTCACCAGACTGCGCTGGCGGACTTCCGGGAGTACGGCGGCCGTAGCGGTGCAGAACTTGTCCACCAAGTCTCCCCAAGACATCGGATTGGTCGCCTCCCCGCGTGGCGGTGTAACGGGCGATTCGAAGGTCTGTCCTCTTCCTTCAACTACTACCCGAGCAAGCGTCTCGCCAGGGCAGCGCGCTTCCAGCTGAGGATCCAATACCAGTTGGACTTTCTTTGCGAACTCGACCACATCTTGCCGACCGAGTACGGCTTCGGTAATGGGCAACATGCATGCGCTTCCGGCGAGCGCCGAAAGTGCAATACAGTAGGGAATGCTGTACTGGACCTCTGTCAGATTGCGCGGGTCCGTACGATTGTCGATATCAAGCGCCCACTGGAAGGTGTAGATCCTGACGGCCTGTATCTCTTCGGCGGCAAGCTTGCTCTCCTGCACGACTAACTCAAAGCCTGCAAGCGCCGGATGTACATACCGGCAGCTGGAGTACGGTTTGAAATAGATGCCTTTAATGGCATGCGTGGCGCCTAAATCCCTCAGCACAACGTCCCGGTTGTAATGCGGCAGGTGGTCCAGAATGTCCGCGGGTCCGCTCAGTCCATGCCGCGCTAGCTCGATGGCTGCGCACGCCGTTACCGCGGACCAAGGGATCGCTTCCTTGACGTCGTTCCCCATTAGATCCGAGTAGCCCGCACTACCGTTCGCCGTCAGGTTGGGGCTCTGTACCCCAGCGATGGCAAAAGCCTGACAGATCTGGTCAGCTGGAAGCTTGAACAATCGGCCCAACGCTGCGACAACGCCGTAGCCGGTCCACCGGCCAGACCCGTAGCCATATCCCATCCGCGCCGGCGCCGAAGCCGCTGCCGCCCTTACTGCAACCTCGTACCCGGCGACGACCGAACCCAGAAACGCGTCGGCTCCTGCCCCTATACTTTCAGCGGCCGCCAGAGCGGCTGGAATGACTGCCGCGCCGGGGTGACCACGCGCGGCTCGGTGACCATCATCCAGATCCAGCACGGAAGCCGTGGTTGAGTTCGCGAGGATCGCTCCCGCTAGGCTTGTCGATTCTCCTTTGAACCAAATGGCGCACTGACCCGGTCCGAACTGTCCTTTAACGAGCTCTTGAGCGCCCCTGGACACGTAGGAATCTATGCCCGCTGCTGCAGCCCCAAGCAAATCGAGGACACACTTTAGAGCTGCTTCCCGTAAAACAGGCTCATGAATGTCGATGTAGCCATCTTCCACATACGCAGCAAGTCGGTATGCGGCGAAATTGTTGCTTTCCATGATTGGCAACTGTTTTTTCGTGATTGACGGACGACCGACTCCAAGCCGCGTCACTATTTTGCGTGTCGCGAGCTAGTCGAGATCCTTGCTGATGGGAATATATCTAGTCGAAGATTTGACGGTTCTTCTACCCGCTGCGTCAGCAACCGCTGTATGTGCCGCTCGTTGATAGCGAGCCGACTAAACAAACGGCAGCACCAGTCTCCAACAGAGTTTAATTTTCAGCCTTCAATCCGAGCGTCTTGATGGCGGATCCGACGCTCGCGTAGTTTTCCGTGACGTAGCGCGTTGCGACGGAAGACGAGCCATAGATCGCCATACCGTATTGCTTTCGGGCAAACTCCTTATAGGCAGCCGATTCAGAGAATTCCTTGAGGAGCGAATTCCACCAGTTCACAACTTCCGGCGAGAGCCCTGCCGGGCCGATTACACCGTATTTGAGAGAAACCGCTAGCGGATACCCAAGATCCTTCAGGGTAGGGACTTGCGGCTGGGCGCGAAGCTCGCCCGTCTCGACAATGAGACGAACTTTTCCGGAGGCAAGCAGTGGCCCAAAGTCGCTAGATACGACGGCATCGATATGCCCTCCCAACAGACCGGAGATCGCGTCCGCGCCACCCTTGTAAGGAACCGTCGTGGCATCGACTCGCTCCCGCGAGAAGGCCGATTGGACAAGAATCTGCCCGAGAGTATTAGCCCCTGCGGTGCCCCATTTGAACTTTCCGGGATTGGCACGCGCATAAGCCAAGACATCAGCCCATGTATGGAGCGGACTGTTCGCAAGAACAAACATCGGATACGGCTGCGCCATTACCAACCCCAGATAACTGAAGTCCTTGGTCGGGTCATAAGACAATTTCTGGAAGTGCGGCACAACGAACATTGCGCTCGGACTCATCAGCGACAGCGTATAGCCATCAGCCGGTGCACGCTTCGTCGCTGCTGTTGCAATCGTGCTGGCCGCGCCAGGCTTGTAATCGACCACAATCGTGGCGCCTCGGCGGTCGTGAGCGAACTGGGCGAGTTGGCGAGCGATACCGTCTCCAATGCCACCCGCTGAATAGCCAAGGATTAGCATGACGGGCCGATTCGGGTACCGATCTTGGGCGCTGACAGCCGTTCCTGCGAAACAGAAGACCAAAAGAAAGATGAATCGAAACAGGGTCATCATTTTCACTCCTTAATAGTGGATGTGTCGGGATCGCTCTATTTTGAACAGCTGGCTTAGTAAGCCCGAAACGTCTGGCGGAGGCCTGAATAGAAGACTGTCGCCTGGCCTTTCTGCGGGCTCATCCCGGGAATTTGGCAATGTGTGCCGATGGCCCGAAGCGCATTAAGCGGAGGATCCCGCTCAAACAAAGGGATGCCTTTCAGCAATCCATGCGCCTCTCCATCGTCCGAGGAAGCTCCGTTGACTCAGGAACAAACCGCTTGACACGCGTTCCTATAATCGGTACAGTGTTCCTATATGTAAAATAGTACGCGCGCCCCTCCTTCATGTCAATGAAAGAAAGGGGCTGTACGTACTTCCCCGAGGTCAAATCGAGCGGAAGTGGCGTCCTAGATTCGTCGCGGTGAATTCACTTTTGGCAGCGATTCACGGACGACTGGTCCGCCTGCTGATCAGAACTATTAGAGCGCCGCTATACCGGCTCTGCAGCCCATGAAAGCGCGGGCTTTACGCCCGCTTGGGTGCGGCGAGGGGGCCTTTTCAACGCCGTGGCGGTGACATGCAGGCAACCTGCGCGGTTGGTATGCGGGCGCTGCGTAAATGGCAGCGCAAAGCCTGGCATAGGCGCCGCCACGATCCGCTACTGGCCATTCAGATGGCCAGCCTGATCCACGTTGGGCGCCTTGGGAGCGCGTGTGGCGGCGAATGGCATCTGGCATCGGATCGGGTAAGCTATCCCCGCCCCTGAGACGCCAAACGGCATCGATACCCTATCGCTTCACGGGGAGCGGAAGGGCTGTCTTATAGCGAACCTGCTTGAGGGCGAAGCTAGACCGTATCTTTTCGATACCCGCGATCGGAGTCAGTTGCTCGAGGATGAATCTCTCCAGGGCAGCCATGTCGGCAACCGCGATTCGAATCAAGTAGTCACTATCCCCCGTCATGAGATAGCACTCCATCACCTCATCGTGCTCTGCTATTCTTCGCTCAAACTCTGTCAGCGACGCTTTGCTTTGGTCTTTTAAGCTAATCGAGATGAAGACGTTAACCCCAAGCCCCAAGACGGAAGCGCTGGCAAGGGCCACATAGCGCTCAATAACGCCTGCCGCCTCCAAGGCTTTAACTCGGGCGAGACAGGGGGATGGCGATAGATGAACACGTCGCGCTAGTTCGACGTTCGTCAGAGCGCAATCTTGCTGAAGCTCATCCAGAATACGAATATCGGTGGCGTCGAGGTTCATCATCGCGTCCCTGCAAAGAAGCCTAGAATTGGCGCATATGTAATCTGAGCCAATGGAGGCTCACAAATCGGTAACGGCCAAGAGTGCTGTCAGCAGCAGCTTAGTTGCCAAGCCCAAAGCTGGGCTGTGCCTGGGACACCGCTGCTCGCACACTTTCGTCAGGCGAGCTGAAAGGAATCGAGCCGCGCATGGAAGGGAGGCGACTGGAGAACATCCGGTCTGCGACACCCTTCCACCTGCTTAGTCTGATCCTTTTCCAAGCCAGCCTGATACGACCTACATGACCGCTTATCTTGGACAGGCTCCGACGTCGAAACTTACGCCTCGACAAAACGCCGATGTAGAGCCTCCATCGTGGCCCCCAATACCTCGTCAACCCCAACCGTGGAGACAGGAATCTCGGACCATGCGGTCGTTGATTTGTCCGTGTCCTTGAGACCAGAACCAGTCGCCAAACACACAACAAGGTCCTTTGAGGAGATAACTCCTGCTTCACGGAGACGACGAACCGCTACGAACGGCATCACGCTGGCCAACTCGAGAAGCATACCCTCCTGGCCCGCAATGAGTTCTTGCAAGTTCACCAGGCCATCGTTGTCCACGGGCACGGCCACACCATTTGACTGACGCAGTGCATACAGGGCCTGGAATGCGCTCTGCGCTGCCCCTACCGAAGCGGCCAACGTATCGTATTTGACCGTCGCAGCGGGCACCATATCTGAACCATTATCAAGGGCTTGCTTCAGCGAACCATGTGCCTCGGCTGCTACGAAGCGAGGTATCTGCTGGATGACGCCAGCGTTCTTCATGTCCATGAAGCCCTGATAGATACCAGACAAGGCATCGCCATAGCAAACCGGCATCGCCATCCAATCCGGCGCACGACCAAGGTCTTGGACAATCTCGTACGCGATCGTCTTATAGCCTTCAATGCCGATTGGCGTGCTCCCGACCACCGGCGCTGAATAAGGCGAAGTCACAAACCAGTTGTGGCGTTTCACCCCAGCGGCAAGCAACGGCCAGCGCTGAGTCTTGTCGGCCATCATGATCAGATGCGCGCCTAGCTTGCGGATTTGCGTCATCATCGGACCGGCCGCGCCTTTCATCGAGACCACAACACAAGGTATCCCGGCACGAGCAGCATAGGCCGCCAATGATGCCCCAGCATTCCCTGACGATGCTGTGGCTACTACAGGCGCGCCTAGCTGTTTGGCATATGAGACCGCTACGGTGCTCACCCGATCCTTGTACGACTGCGTCGGATTCCGCGTCTCATCCTTGACGTACAGGTTTTCGATGCCAATGTATGTGCCCAAGCGCGCCGTGGCCAGGAGCGGCGTCCCGCCCTCGCCCAGCGATACCGCGTGCTCTGCGTCGACCGGTAACATATCCGCGAATTGCCACAGACCGCGAGTTCGGCGCTCTCCCGTGTTGAAGTTCCAATCGCGCACGGTGTCGGCATCGTATTGGACGCGCAGGTTGCTGGCCAACACGCCGGCGCACTCTGCACAGCCCTGCTCCCTGTAGTCCGGCGGATAGTGCGTGCCGCAGCGCAAGCACTGCAGTGACACAGCTTTACTCATGCCAGCACCCGCAGCTTGCCGTCCGTATCGTGCAGCAGCTCGATGCCGCGCTCGCGTACCACAATCGTGTTTTCGACCTGCAGCCCACACCAACCGAACTCGTAGTACGGCGTTTCGACGCACATGACCATGCCTTCCTCGATGATTTGGTCATTGCTAGGCGTCAGGTCGGGCATGTCATACCCGTCCAGGCCGATGCCATGGCCGACGTGGCTTCGCGAATAGTGCGGAATCCCGGCCGCGCGCGTTGCCTCCATTGCAATCTCGAAGACCCTAGAGGCCTTGACGCCGGGACGGATCGCCTCGAAAGCGGCCATTACGCCGTCATGAAGCGCCTTGTGGTATCGGACAATCTTGGGGTCAGGCTCCCCAAACACAGCGATTCGAGCGATATCGGCACGGTAATGTCGGTAGCGGCCACCCACGTCGAATCGGATCACATCGCCCCTGCGCAGCGCAGTATTCGAGGGATGTACATTGGGCATGGCCGACCGCGCGCCGAAGCCGATACAGCCGAGCACCGGGGTGGCGTCATGCTGAACGGTCGTGGCATGGAACGTGCGCGCCATCTCAACTTCCGTGATGCCTTCACGTGCCACTTTCAATGCGGCATCCACCGAGCGCTCTGCAATGGTGGCCACCATGCGCAGGCGCTCGATTTCCACAGGCGTCTTCACGGCGCGAATCTCGCGGAACAGCTTCGTTGCCGGCACGATCGTGGCCTGGGGCAGTTCTTGCTGGAGACGCTCCCATTGTCCCGGCATCAGGCCCATTTCGTCGATGGCGAGGGTCGCTTTGTCCAACCCCTCATTTCGCAAGCTCTTCAGCAGCGCGTTGAGACCATCCTTTTCATCGGGAAGGTCAAATAGCTCCAGCAGACGGCGGTCGGCATCAGTGATTGGACCTTCCGCCTTGTCCACGTGAAAGAAGCCGAAGCGAGTGATGTTTTTAATCCACACGTCCTCCTGGTCCACAAGCTGATCGAGCAGCGATGTGGGGGCGATGACGCGCGAGCCCTCCAAATCTTTCGCCGGCAACACGACAAACACTTGTGGCCCGCGCCGAATCCATTGCGAGAGCGCCCAGTAACCGCTTGAGTAGGTAACATTCTCAGGCGACGTGGCGATAAAGGCGTCAACGCCTTTTTCCTTGGCCATTTGGGCCAGGCGCGGTTTGTTCAGAAGGCTTTCCATTACTTGCTCACTCCGTTTGAGTTTATCTAGCTGCCGCGATACTTCTGTCGACAGCAGCGCTTTGGTCAAAGGTATTGGATGAATAGCCGAGTGCTTTGGAACATCTCAGAGCAGCACTGACGACAAGCTGTGCGATGGCGGGCCATTCCTCGGGATCCCGCTGGGCCTTCAAGAAGGCAACACTAATGGCCGCCACGGCAACTCCGTCCTTGTTGCGGATCACCGTCCCGATGGATACCACGCCAACTTCGTTCTCCTCGTCGGCAATCGCATATCCACGCTGACGAATGTTGTCGAGTTCGTTCTGCAATGCTCGCACGCCGGTGATGGAGTGCTTGGTGCGTGCCGCATAGGGACCCGGACCGAGCACAAGCGATGCCCGCTCGGCGGAAAGTTCCGCGACCAGACACTTGCCCATGGCCGTAGTGTGAGCCGGAATACGCTGCCCCGCTTCCGCACGAATCGCGATAGGACCGCTACTTTGAACGGTATGAAGGTAGACCACAGAGTTCTGCTGAATCGCGCCCAAGTAACCGTTGAGTTGATGGGTCTCAGCCAAAACCTTCAACTCGGCAGACGCCGTGATATGGAGTACGTCGCTACGTGCCGTGGCCGAACCGAGTGCCAATGCGCGATAGCCCAGGCGGTACTTGCGCGTCTCAATGACCTGATGAAGGTATCCCGCGTCGACAAGGGTATTGGCCAGCCGCTGGGCAATAGATGGGCTGATATCTAGCAGTCGAGCGAGCTCACGTATGCCTAGCGGCTCCCCACTTTCGTCAACCGCACTCAACATTTCCAAGCCGCGTGCGAGAGATTGGTTCGTTGTCATATGTTCCGATATTCGGTACAGTGTTCCTATACGTAAAACTATACGACGCACTACACCCCGTGTCAACGAAACTCCAGGATGTTTGCCGGTAGCGTTCAGGCGATGGCCTGTGATACACATTCACGTCTTAGCGGTAGTCGGTTTCGGTAGGTGAGGCGGAGGGCCCGCCACGTAGCGCTATGGGAGACAACCTAATGCGAACCGGGCTCGCATCTACCTGCTGAGCTCTTTACGACACCTGCGGTGAAGAGCGTGAGGACAGGGAACAGGCCGATGGCCGGCCCGATCCAGCGAGTTGTGATGGATGACCCACCTGGATCCAGACTCTGGAAAGCTGGATAGCCGCTCCTGACCGACGCATCGCCATCAGTGCGCCGCGACTGAGGCCGACGTGACAACGGGCGCCACAGAAGTGCGTCGGCCAGCGAGCGCCTCTCGCTGGTTTCGCGGGGCGTTCGCTGGCCGTCTACCGGCAATATTGTGAGGATCGGGGCTTGGTCCCCATAGCGCAGAACTAGTCCAGCGAGTGCTTAGCCGCCCGGACAATCGATGCTGCATCAACGCCGAAATACTCGCGAAGAGCCCCGCGCGTATCACTTCGGCCAAAGCCATCGGTTCCCAAAGTCAGATACCGGCGATCCGTCGGCACATATTCCCGGACGCTCTCCGGCACCGCGCGGACATAGTCTGTTGCGGCAATAATCGGGCCCGCGCTCTGCTCCAGTTGCAGTTGGAGGAACGGAATTTCATTGCTCGCCTCGCCTAGGAGTTCCCGCTTGCGATGCAAGGCGCCATCACGGGCCAGCTCACTCCAACTCGTCACGCTGTAGACCGAGACATTGATGCCGTCACTAGCCAGTTGCTGTGCCGCCTTAATGACTTCGGTCAGGATGGCTCCCGAGCCCATCAGGGTGACCCGCCTGGCCGAAGCTGTCGAAGACGCTGTATCGGGGCGCTGCCAATCGTCGAACTTGTAGCATCCCCGCAAGATCGCAGCCTCGACGTCGGCGGACAAGTTAGGCTGCGCATAGTTTTCATTCATCAGCGTGACGTAGTAGAAGACGTCTTGCTGCTCCAGCATCATTTCCCGAATGCCTGCGTCAACGATCACGGCCATCTCTGCCGCAAACGCGGGGTCATAGGCCTTGCAATTGGGAATGGTTGCGGCAACCAAGTGGCTGGTTCCGTCCTGGTGCTGCAAACCTTCTCCTCCCAACGTGGTACGCCCCGAGGTAGCGCCAAGCAGGAATCCGCGAGCTCGCTGGTCTGCAGCTGCCCAGATGGCATCTCCGATGCGCTGGAAGCCGAACATGGAGTAGTAAATATAGAACGGCAACATAGCGAGGCCGTGAACGCTATAGCTCGTCGCTGCAGCCGTCCAGCTGGCAATCGCGCCAGCCTCACTAATCCCCTCCTCCAAGATTTGGCCGTTGAACGCCTCTCGGTACGCCAATACCGATCCGATATCTTCCGGGTCGTACCGTTGGCCCACACTGCTGTAGATGCCCACCTGCTTGAAGAGGTTGGCCATTCCAAAGGTGCGTGCTTCATCAGCAACGATTGGCACGATGCGGGGACCCAATTCCTTGTCCTTCAGCAACTGCCCGAGCAAGCGCACGAAGGCCATCGTCGTGCTCATCTCTTTACCGTTGGCCTCAATCGCAAAACGCGCGTACGAAGCCAGCGCAGGTTTTGCAACCACACTACACTGTGTATTGCGCTTGGGCAAAGCGCCGCCCAACCCCGCCCGCCGCGACCGCATGTATCGCATCTCATCGCTCTCCGCATCGGGTTTCAGGAAGGTCAGAGAGGTCGCCTGGTCGTCTGTCAGCGGAAGATTGAACCGGTTCCTGAACTCAATGAGCTGGGAATCATCGAGCTTCTTCTGCGAATGCGTGGTCATACGGCCTTGGCCTGCCGCACCCATGCCATACCCCTTCTTCGTATGAGCCAGGATGACTGTAGGCCGACCATTTCGTTCGGCCGCTTTAGCATAGGCGGCGTAGATCTTGACCAAATCGTGGCCGCCTCTCTTCAAGCGGTCGATCTGCTCGTCGGTCATACCCTGCGCCAACAAAGCAAGCTGCGGATTTTGCCCAAAGAAATGCTCACGGTTGAAACGCCCATCCTTCGCCGCGAAGGTTTGCATCTGACCGTCAACGGTGTCGCCCAAGGCCTCCGTCAAGGCACCGTTGGCGTCGCGAGCAAAGAGGCCATCCCAGTCGCTACCCCACAGCAGCTTGATAACGTTCCAACCAGCACCGGAAAACAGCCGCTCGAGTTCATCGATGATTCGGCCATTGCCCCGCACCGGACCATCCAGGCGCTGCAAGTTGCAGTTGACGACCCACACGAGGTTATCCAGTTTCTCACGGG
Source organism: Burkholderiaceae bacterium 16 (assembly GCA_000955785.1). GTDB lineage: Bacteria > Pseudomonadota > Gammaproteobacteria > Burkholderiales > Burkholderiaceae > Cupriavidus. The sequence continues at coordinate 7,226 of JYOD01000049.1, read as the reverse complement.
CCGCCAATGTCAGCGCACTCATGGACTCCGGCTCATCCATTTCCCCATCGCCGAATACGCCCCAGACCGTTCGGTTGTCACACTGCAGCAGGCCGCGATGTGAAAGGTAGCGCATAAACCGTGCGTGGTAGATAGAGCTGATGGGCCCGATGCCCATCGAGCCGGTGGGAAACTGCCAGAAATCCGGCATCAGCCACGGATGCGGATAGCTGGACAAGCCACGTGCGCCGTTGCGAGGACCAACGATTTCCTGTCGATAATGAGCCAGGTCGGCTTCGGACAACCTGCCTTCGAGGAAGGCACGTGCATAGACACCCGGCGCACTATGCGCCTGAAAGAACACCAGATCGTCCGCGCGGAAAAAGTGATTGAAGCCGGTCTCAAACAGATCCGCGGCGCTCGCATAACTCGCGATGTGTCCACCCAGTTCGCCATATGCCTGGTTAGCTCGAACGACCATTGCCAGTGCATTCCAGCGCATCATAGATCCCAGTCGCTCCTCAATGGCCAAGTCGCCCGGGAACTTCGGCTGCGCGTCGACGCTGATAGTGTTCACATATGGCGTCGTTAGATTGGGCTGCCATCCGACACGTTGGTCCCGAGCCAGGCGAGCAAGCTCATCAAGGATGTACTTCCCGCGTTCAGGGCCGTATGCCTGAATCAGTCCGATGAACGCTTCGCGCCATTCGGTGGTTTCGATGGGATCGAGGTCAACTTGCTGTGCAGCGACCGCGTCCTGGAGCAGGGGTGTAGTTGGCGTATTCATAGGCAAAATTCTAGGCGGGAAATCCCAGCATGTCGTACCGTACTCGACTGCAAGTCGTTATCGGTCCAGCACAATCTGCTGCGATGTGGCTTCCTGCCAGAACGGAACAGCGGGCCTCGACACCATCAACTTCGGATTGGTTGAGCTTCAGACAAGCAGGGGCTAGCGAACGTCAGGTTAGGACCGCGCGCTCAGCGTTCGCCCTTCTCTACCAAGCCTCAAGCCCTCTGACGCCTTTTACGCTGCGTGACACTGGCTAGCGAGAGGGTCATATTGCGGATAGATGGCTTTCCGTTAGGCATGAGCGATAGGCTTCCTGAAAGTCCTCTCGACGAGTTCTCTCTACAAGCGCCCTTCTTGCGACCGCGGCGCTACTTTCGTCACGTGGTTTTGAGCGAATCAGAATATTCCACTGGCCAGCCTCGTATCGTCGGCATGACGCGCTGAGACGCTGGGCATTCACAGTCGAATTCAGCGACCAATGCTGTAACGAGCCGCCTAGAATCAACTGGGCTTAGCATTGCCTTGCCCTGAAATCCAAAGACACACTCGCGATGAACCGTCCCTCTCCTGATTTTCACTCCCGCACTTCTTCGCCGTCTCGCATGATGAGTGGTGCGGAGATGATTGTAGAAGCGTTGTTGGCGGAGGGCGTACAAAGCGTTTGGGGTTATCCCGGCGGCGCCGTTCTACCGATCTACGACGCTATTGCACAGCAACCAAGCCTTCAGCATTTGCTCGTGCGTCATGAGCAAGCCGCGGTACATGCCGCGGACGGCTATGCTCGTGCAACCGGAGAAGTTGGCGTCGCTCTCGTGACATCTGGCCCCGGTGTTACCAACGCTGTGACGGGCATCGCAACGGCTTACTTTGATTCGATACCGCTGGTGATCCTGTCAGGGAATGTGCCAACCTCAATGATTGGCGAGGACGCCTTTCAAGAGTGCGATGCGGTCGGCATTACGCGTCCCATTGTGAAGCACAATTTCCTCGTGACAGACGTGACGAGCCTGCCTCAAACTTTGAAAAAGGCTTTCTACCTCGCGCGTACTGGCCGGCCCGGCCCGGTGCTGGTTGACATTCCGAAGGATATAGCCCTCAGCACAGGACCATTTCAGTACCCTGAGCGAGCTGACATTCGTTCATATCGACCTACGGTCGCTGGACATGAAGGACAAATCCGCCAGGCAGTTCGCTTGCTGAAGCGCGCTGCACGGCCCTATCTCTATATCGGTGGCGGTGTCGTGTCTGCACAAGCGAGCCCCGAGGTGAGAAAGCTGGCAGCCTTGATCGACGCGCCGGTCACCACCACGCTTATGGCGCTTGGCGCCTTCCCGGGAAAGGACATCCGGAATCTTGGCATGCCCGGCATGCATGGCACTTATGAGGCGAACCGAGCGATGCAGGAGTGCGATGTACTCCTTGCCGTCGGCGCTCGATTTGACGACCGCGTTATCGGCAACGTTGCAGACTTCTGCTCGTCCCCAAGGCAAATCATTCACATTGACATTGACCCGACAAGCATCGGTAAGCGGGTCAAACCGACAGTGCCAATCGTTGGAGATGCCCTGCGCATCTTGCAGCGCCTCATTGAGTCCTGGAGGGACAGCGAGGAGCCGTCCAGCAGCAGAACGGCTTGGTGGGAGCGCATTTCTGAATGGCGAACCAAGAACTGTCTGGCCTATACGCGGGACGGCAAGACCATAAAACCCCAATACGTGATCGAAACACTCTGCCGAATCGCACCAGAGAACGCCATTGTTTGCTCGGATGTCGGCCAGCATCAGATGTGGGCAGCACAACACTATCAGTTCGGACAGCCACGTCAATGGCTCAATTCCGGAGGGCTCGGCACCATGGGGGTAGGTCTTCCCTACGCCATGGGAGCAAAACGCGCCTTCCCCGAACGCGAGGTCATTGCCATCACGGGAGACGGCTCCATTCAGATGTGTATTCAGGAACTATCCACCTGCAAGCAGTACGAGCTGCCAGTGAAGATCGTCTCACTGAACAACGGATATCTTGGAATGGTGCGACAGTTACAACACGTCGAGTATGAGCAGCGATATAGTCACTCATACTTGGAAGCACTACCAGACTTCGCCGCCTTGGCCAAAGCCTATGGGCATATCGGACATACTGTTTCCACTGAAGCCGACGTCGAGCCGGCTTTACGTGAGGCGCTTTCTGAGAGAAAGCGAACGGTCTTTCTCGATATTAAAGTGGACCCGACCGAAAATGTATGGCCAATGATTCGAGGCGGAGATGGTCTCGACATGATGATGTTCGGCGAACAGTCATTCAACGGCTGAGTCGTCTCTAGCGGGCGTAATCCAACTAAGCCGACGGCATCAAGAGTTTTGGGTGTTGACGTTGCCGGTTATTGCGAGGGTGATCTCGCCGTGGCATCAGCCGCACGCTTTACATGTTATTGGCACATGGCACCCACCGGGGTCGTCGTTTTTCCGCCGTATCCCGGCCTTTTTGCCTATTGTTCAGGTGAATGGGAATATGAAAATTCATTCATAGGAGTAGCAATGAATCTCGTCACGCCTTTTGGCAACGCACCCCGTAGTAACGTACGACCCTCGGACGATTCGACAAGCCGGACAGCTTCGGTCAACCCGCTAACGAACGGTGTATGTAGGAAGCCATCAGAAGTTCTTATGGAAAATTCGAGCGACCGACCCGATGTGGCAAACATTGCCTGGTTGGGGTACAACTGAGCGCGGCCAGTCATTGGCTCTTCGTGGCGCCGCGCAAAAACCGAACGCGGCCTAACGTCGAGAGCGATGAAGCAGATGGCTGCCTCGATTAGCGGTCATCTGCTCAAAGGTAGGTTGTCGCATGCTAGCTCGTTTGAGGACGACCAGCACTCGGTGGGCAGTATGTGCTCAAGAGAGGAAGCGATTCAGCCGGCGTGGTTATCGAAGCGCGACTCGGCGAGAGATTGAGCCTTCTCCCACATTGCACGGTCCACTGTCACGCATTCTTGTGCTCGCTGTTTCGTGCCTGGTAGACGTGTTCCCGACTGAGAGTCGATTGCTTCCTTCAGCCTGCCAAGCTTGTGCCAGAAATGATCCCCCGCGACCGCTGTTGGATCGAGCAGTATGCAGAAGACCCCTAACCCGTGAGGCGGGCCATAGACTGTTTGCAGGCTCTCAGTGTCGAGCGACATTGCAGAATTTGTAAAGAAAGACGCAAGCACCTCCGACATCAATCCGATGCCAAACCCCCTGGCGCCGCCTGCGGGAAGAAGAGCGCCCGCAAGAGCTTCCGACGCGTTAGTTGTTGGCTCCCCGAGAGGCGACACCGCCCAGCCCTGCGGAATAGGCTCGGACCTTTGAGCGGCCTCGCGAACATGACGCAAGCGTATACCGAAGCAAAAGCGCCACCGGTTCGCAAGCAAAAGTGCCACCTCTGCGCGTCAAGGGCACGGTACGGGAGGAATTTCCTTACGGTTCAATGACTTGGATGGAACGAAGCGAAAGTGTCACCGGCTGCCGTACCCACCGGTCTGGATGCGCCAGCTTTCTGCGCCGATGTGAACGCCCGATGGGGTCCCCGACCGCGCTCCACCGAGTACGCGTGAGCGAGCGTCCAAGTCCGCTGCATGATCACAATCCCAACGCACTCCCAACATATTTCCGCGCCAGCGCTTTGCGGTACCCTGCTTGCATTGGCCGAGCCTCGGAGGGCCTCCACCCATACCCACCATAGCTTTCACGGCACTGCGAGCAACGGTATGGTGTTTCGAGAAGTTGCACGTTCGCACGATACGGCGCTTCATACCCACAGCTACGACATGCCGATTCGAGCGCGCAATGATGCGCTGGACACCGATAGATGGTTTCGACCTGATGCACGACACTGTGATAGCCATGCGCGATACAGCGACGGCAGTGACGAAATGTCGCGCTAAAGCGTCGCCGCTCGGTCGGCGCGAGCAGCGCCTCACGCAACGTTGTTTTCGGCAAGCCAAGTGCGCCGTGCAATCGATCGATATCGACGACACCGAGCTTCGGTACGATGCCCTCATAGGGGTCGATGTCCGGTCCCATCAAATGCGCAAGCACCCTGCCCGACAACGAATTTGCCTTCTCGAATTTCCATAGGATCGAAACGAGCGACTCGTATGGATCGATCCACTTTCGATGGAATAGGTAACCCAGGGCCGGCGTCAGCTTAGCCTCGTCGAGCGTGAGAATCGGAAACCTCGGCGTGCTGAGCAACATTTCGCTAGGCGGCGACGAGCACGCGACCGGTGGCATGACGTGACTGGACATAGCCGGAATGCCGTACCGCATGGGCCCACAAGGCAGGATCAGGACGATAGCCCGGATCGTCCTTCACTTCACTATCCTTGAGCACGATCTCGACCGCCCGCGCGAAGGATTCCATCGGGAGCGCGAGCTGCCCCGGGAGATTCGCCTTGTGGTGTGCGATCTCGAACGCCTGCCAGAGCGCGCTGGCGTCGCTGACCAGTCTGTAGCCGGCGTCAAAGGCCTCGGGAACATAGAATCGCGTAAAGCTCCATTGGCTACCTTCGGGATATGCCGTCTGATCGTATCCATTCAAACACGTCGCTACGTCCTCCGCATTACGGATGCCGTAGAAGGCCAACTCCTCCACCATCAGGCGCGCGACGATCTGGGTCTTTCCCGCTACCTGCAAGGCGGTCTTCTGCGCGAGCAGTTCCTGCTGACCGACGAGAAAGGTAAACAGCTTGATCTGCTGCCGATCGAGAGAATCGTGGACGTCACGAAGCCACTCGTACTCGTTGTCGTTGTAGCGCTGTGCCTCGTCACAGAAGAGCAGCACCGTGCCGCTTCCCGCTCGAGCCGCCGCCTCGCGAATCCGCAGGGCCAGACGCATCCGCTTGGCCGGATTGGAACCTACGTTCGGGTCCGGGTCTCCAACAGCCTCGAGCAAGTTCGCAAAGAACGGGCCTTCGGCATGCCGCGGCTTGTGTTCGCATTGCGCGTGGTAGCTCGTCATCTTCGGATGATTGCGCGCCAGCAGTAATCGCACGTACTCGATGGCGCGTGTCTTGCCGATGCGGGACGGGCCATAGGTCAGTGCTCCCATGACCCGGTAGCGTAGACATCGAGCAACCAGTTCATAGAAGGCTTCGATCGCAGGCGTGGCGATACGATAGTTGCCGGTCACCAGCGGGTGAAGTGACGGATCGATCGGACGCAGCATCTGAGGTGTCATGACATACCTCGCAATGTGAACGACGGTGTTAGAAGACTTGGCCAGTCCCGATCGTGAGTTTGCGCGGCTGCGCCGGCGTGTGAGGCGCGATCGGGACACCGTCCGCCGCTACCGCGGCCGGTGCAGACACCACAGAGGAGGCGGCGCTCCGCGTGGCGGGCATGGCCTCGGCTGGCGTACGCGTTGTCGGTGCACTGGCAAGCAGCCGCACGGTCCGCGCGTATTCCGTCGCGGCTTTCCGACTGGTCTTTGCCTGCGCGAGTTTGGCCTGCACATAAGCTTCGATCGGGTTCGAGTCGCCCGGTTGGCTTCGACGCCGATCCCGCAGCTTTCTCACCTCCTGGCGCAGCTTCAGGTTGTGCGGCACCACACCCCAGGCGCCTTGTGCATCCAGGACGCCAAGTTCCGTGCCATCCGTGAGAAAGGCTCGCACGCATCGCAGATCGTCAGCATTCAGGTAGACGAGTAGCTGCTTGCCGACCAGCCGCGTGCTTCTTGCCAGCACACCGCTCGTGTAGCGCACGCCATACAGGTTAATGTGCGGACGTACGCCTTGCTCAAGATAGGCACGCACACGACAACGGCGGGCCGACTGCATCAAGCACAGGGTGCGACGATGATGCTCAGCAAGCCGCGTCAGCACCGTCTGTTGAGTATTGAGCAAGTATTCCATTGCTTCGAGCGGGGTCACGCTGTTCAAGCCGGTATGCGGTGTACCGTTGTACGTCGTGATCGCATACTCAACCAGCTCCTCCAGTTCGTCGAGCGACACATAGAGCCGAAGATTGCCCTTCGGATCGGCGAGCGCGCGGCGCAAATCGCGTGGGTGCGAACCCGTGTAGCCGGGTAAGCGCGAAGACAGTCGCTGCGCCATCGTGCCGAAGAAGCGTTCGATGTACGGGCGCTCATCCGGACAGTACCTGGGACCGGCATCGACCAGACAACCGATGAATTCACACAGTGCCCTCAGCGTTTCGTTAGCCAGGTTCGCCTTGGCGTTGTCGAGCTTCATCCATTCCCACGTGACATACGAGAGCTCTGGCCACCTCTGTGAAGGAAGGCCTCCCTGCGCCTCGTAGCCGAGCCCATCTATGGAGAAGGCGCGGGCACGATGGGGCTCCAATGCCTTCTCGATGGTCTTGATCACGTCGTAACGGCTGTATTCTCGCCAGCGCCAGGTGATAGCCCAGCACCGCACGCGTGCAGACGTCGATGATCGCGAGCAACCAAACGCGTTCGATCT
>JYOD01000048.1 GCA_000955785.1 Burkholderiaceae bacterium 16 | reverse complement strand
CCCGAAGGGGAGGTGAAACTGCCTTTGACTTTGACTTTGAAGACTTTGATTTCGACTTTGACGTTAAGGCCCTTGACGTCAAGCAGCCAACATTAAACCCAAAGTTAAACCCACCTACCTAACCGGCCGCCCAATCAACGGATAATTCGGATCGTTATACCCATGCGTAGAAGCATGCCCCGGCCTGACCAACCCATCCACCAACACCTCCTCCTCCCCCGAAACCCCCACCCCCACCGCCCCAAAATAATCCTCGAACTGCGCCAGCGTCCTCGGCCCCGCAATCACCGAACTGACAATAGGATTAGCCAGCACCCACGCCGTAGCGAACTGCCCCAGCTTGAGTCCGCGCGCCTCCGCGTGCGTCTTCAGTGTCTGCGCGATCACCAGCGATTCCTCGCGGAATTCTGTCTCCATCATGCGGCGATCGGCCCGGCCCGCGCGCGAATCCTCCGGAGGTTGCTGGCCGGGCAGGTACTTGCCGGTCAGCACGCCACGCGCAATCGGGCTGTAAGGCACCACGCCGAGTCCGAAATGCTGACAGGCCGGCAGGATTTCCACCTCGGGCATGCGATTGAGCAGGTTGTAATAGGGCTGGCAGACAACCGGACGCGGCACGCCCAACTGATCGCACAGCCGCGCGACCTCGGCGATACGCCAGCCGCGGAAGTTCGACACTGCCCAGTACCGGATCTTCCCAGCGCGAACCAGATCCCCCATCGCGCGCACGGGCTCCTCGAGATTTTCACCGGGGTAGTCGCGATGGAGGTAGAGGATGTCGAGGTAATCGGTCCCCAGGCGGCGCAGGCTTTCCTCCGCCTCGCGCAGGATCCACACGCGCGAGTAACGCGAATGATTGGGCGCGGCCTGCATCGGGTTGCCGAGCTTGCTGGCCAGGATCCAGTCATGGCGGTCGGCAGCCAGCAGCTTGCCCACCATGCGCTCGGAGCCCCCCTTGCTGTAGACATCCGCGGTGTCGATGAAGTTGACGCCGTGCGCGCGGGCGCTGTCCACGATGCGGCCAGCCTCGGCTTCGTCGGTCTGGTCGGCGAACATCATGGTGCCCAGGCACAGCGCCGATACCTTCAGGTTGCTGGCGCCCAGGCGCCGGTATTCCATCTTGAACTCTGACATTGCGTTCTTCCTTGATGCGGCGAGGGGAGGCCGGGTGCGAAAGCCTCAGAGCTTACCCCTTGCGAAGAAATCCTGCCTGCCGCACCAGCAGGCAATGCCCTCGGGCCGCGCCTATGCCAGAATGCTAGCCATTGTGATCCGGCGCCGCCGGGCGAAATCTAAATCCGACGACCATGCTCAGCCCATCCCTAATCGCGGCGATCGTGCTGGTGTTTCATATCCTCGGCGTCATCGCCGCCCTGCATGCGGTGATGACGGTGCGCACCGCCCCCGGCGCCATTGCGTGGGCGGGCTCGCTGGTGATGATGCCGTACTTCACCCTGATTCCGTACCTGATCCTGGGCAGCAGCAACTTTGCCGGCTACGTCAATGCGCGCCGCTTCAACAACGACCGGCTGCGCGAGGTGACGCACGACATGGATGCCGGCGAGCGCGAGGCACGCGATGCCTGCGTGGTGCATTCGCCCTCCCAGGCTTGCCTGCGCGCCTTGCCCCGGCTGACCGGCATGCCATGCCTGGCCAACAACGCCGTGCGGCTGCTGGTCAACGGCGAGGCAACCTTCGCCGCGATCTTCGCTGCCATTGCCGCCGCGAAGAAGGTAGTCATCGTGCAGTTTTTTATCGTCCATGACGATGATCTGGGCCAGGAGTTGCAGCGCTTGCTGTGCGAGCGGGCCGCCGCGGGTGTCAAGGTGTATTTCCTTTACGACAGCATCGGCTCGCATGCGCTGCCGGGCAGCTATGTCAAGCGCCTGCTGGCGGCAGGGGTCGAGGCGCGCGCCTTTGCCACGCGCAAGGGCTTCGTCAATCGTTTCCAGCTGAACTTCCGCAACCATCGCAAAGTCGTGGTGGTGGACGGCGAATGCGCGTTTACCGGCGGGCATAACGTCGGCGACGAGTACATGGGCCTGCAACCGCCGCTGGCGCCGTGGCGCGATACCCATATCGAGCTCCGTGGCAGCGCCGTGCTCGATATCCAGATGGTATTCGCCGAGGACTGGTACTGGGCCGCGCGCGAAGTGCCGATGCTGCTGCCGCCGCCGGCCGCTGTCGCCGGCGCCATGACCTGCCAGGTGGTTCCGTCAGGTCCGGCCGACGCGCAGGAAACTTGCTCCCTGTTCTTCGTCGAGGCGATCCAGGCGGCGCGCTGGCGGGTGTGGATCACCAGCCCGTACTTCGTGCCGGACGAAGCGGTATTCGCCGTACTGCGGCTGGCGGTGCTGCGCGGGGTGGATGTGCGCATCCTGTTGCCGGCGCGGCGCGACCATCTGGTGGTCTTCGCCGCCTCGACGCTGTACGCCTACCGGGCCATCTGCGCCGGCGTCAAGATCTATCGCTACCAGCCGGGCTTCCTGCACCAGAAGGTCATCCTGATCGACGACGAGGCCGCGGCGGTGGGCAGCGCCAATCTCGACAATCGCTCGTTCCGGCTGAATTTCGAGTTGATGGTGATGACCGCCGACCACGGTTTCGCCGCCAGCGTGGCGCAAATGCTGGAGCAGGATTTCGCGCTGGCGCGGCGGATCGACCGCAACGAGTACATCGGCGGGTCCAGCTTGCGCAGGGTGGCAATGCATGTGGCATCCCTGTTCGCGCCGATTCTCTAGTGTCCGGCGGCTATACCTCGGCCTGCGCGGCCTGTTTCGAAGTGCCAGTCTGCCAGTCGCGCCGCATGATGATGTATGTGAATGAGGTCGACCAGCCGATCAGGATCAGGCCCACCAGCGGCTCGATACTGGCGATCAGGCGCGTGGCCCCGACCGGCGAGATGTCTCCCAGGCTCTGCGTGGTGAAGGTTTCCAGCGAGAAATAAAAGTACACGATGGGCGCGATCGGGCCCGGGCCGGACAGCCCGCCCAGTCCCAGCGCGGAGCCCGACAACCAGTACCCGACCGCGAACACCAGGGCCTCCAGGATATGGGCAACGATGATGCATACGATCAGCACGCCCACATTGACGCGCCCGGTCCAGCGGCGGGGATTCATCCCCGACAACAAGCGCAGGGCCTCGTAATGCATGGCGACGACGGTCACTGTCAGGACGCTGGCGCAGGCCAGGGCCAGCAGGTCGTCGGTGGTGATTCCCATAAGCTTCCCTCGTCAGGCCGGGACCGTTGCCGTCGGTCGCGGCACGCTCACAAACTGCTTGGAATGTAACGGGGGATCACAAGGAAAGCCAGCCCGCGGACGATGCACGGCCAAACGGAAAGCGGCGGCGCGACCAGGCCACCATGGGACCGGGCAAGGAAATTTTTGCCATAGCTCCTCGGCAGCAGCCCGGTATATCCGGTGAAAAGCGCCGTATTAGGCATCATTGCGACGAAAGTGCGAACTGCCGTGCACCTGGAACCTTGCCTTTCAGGATGAAGTGGACGTCCCAAACATCGAAAGCCTGGCCCGGCACACCGGACGGCGCACCTGCCGAATCAAAGCGGCCTGGTCAGGCCGGCTCAATCAAACTCTACGTAGATCTCGCCGCGCGGGCCGTCGTAGCCCAGGCGCGGCAACTTGCCGTGCTCGCGGCTGGAGCGGGCGAGAGCGCGGAGCTCAGCCTTGCGGGTGGGCTCGCGCAGCATGCGACGGGCACCGGTGCTGATTTCGACGGGGCCGCACTCCGGGTTATTGCACTCGAACCGCACCCACTGCCCGTAGCTGCCGCGACGGGGCTGGGCTTTGGCCTCAGTGCCGCAAAGAGGACAGATTTCTTGTTTTTCCTTCATAGACTGATTCTATCGTCGAGACCATGCCGGACATTGCAAACAAGTGTGCGCAGTCCAGTGCCGCGCGGCTGCCCCTCTTCCGGGGGGGATCGCCGGACGCGAGGTGAGTGCTTCTCACGGTGCAGGCAACAGCCGCGCCACCGGCAGGCAGGCGAATCAACCCGCGCGGTACGCGTCGAGCCGGTTGTACAGCGTCTTGAGACTGATGCCCAGCGATTGGGCTGCCTGCCGCTTGTCGCCGTCGAAGCGCGCCAGCGTGGCCAGGATGATCTCGCGCTGGGCGTCGGCCAGCGACGTCCCGATGCGCACGTTGACGAACCCGTTCAGCGTCGCGGGGCGGGGCGGCTGGGTAGAGATATTGGGGTTGGCGATATCTACGACACGGTCGGCCAGGATAAAGGCACGGTAGATGGTGTTCTTCAGTTCGCGCACGTTGCCGGGCCAGCCGTAATGCCGCAGGCGTTCCAGGGCGGTGGAAGCGAAGGTCTTCTCCGTCCCCTCCATGGCATTGAATTCTGCAAGGAAGTGCCCGGCCAGTTGCGCGATGTCCTCGCCGCGCTCGCGCAGCGGCGGAATGTGCAAGGGAAACACGGCGAGCCGGTAAAGCAAGTCTTCGCGCAACTGGCCGGCGCGCACGGCTTCGACGGGATCGCGGTTGGTGGCGGCGAGAATCCTCACGTCGCACACGATCTGCGCGTCGCCGCCCACGCGGTGGAAGGTGCGCGTCTCCAGCACCCGCAGCAGCTTGATCTGCATGTCGGGCGCCATCTCCGTGACTTCGTCGAGGAACAGCGTGCCGCCGCGTGCCTGCTCGAAGTACCCGTCCTTTTGCTGGATGGCGCCGGTAAAACCGCCTTTCTCGTGGCCGAACAATTCCGACTCGATCAGCGTTGCGGGAATCGCGCCGCAATTGACCGCGATGAACGGCCCGGCCCGGCGGGCGCTGCGGTCGTGCACGGCACGCGCCACCAGTTCCTTGCCGGTGCCGCTCTCGCCAACCGCCAGCATCGTGACCTCGGTAGCGGCCACGCGGTCAATCTGCATCAGCAGTTGCTGCATGACGGGCGAAGAACTCTGCCACAGCAAAGCCGTGGGCCCGCCCAGGACAGCGTCACGGCGCGGCGCACCGCCGGCCGGCGCGGCGGGACGAGGGGAAGGGGCAGGGGGGTCGCAACTTGTCATCGGCAACCAAGGGAGGGTTTCAGGCTAATCCTATCGCCTGCGTTGACCTGAAGCCACTGTTTTGACCGGCTGGCACGCGTTCGTGCATTTGGTCCGATCCGCGCGTGAAGTTGTCAGACAGACACTGGTACCGCTGCCGGTGACGCCTGCCTAGAATAAGACGTATCCCCGGATTCACCCTTGGCGCCGAGGCGCATGCTCGCCGTATGTTCAGACATAGGGCCAGCGTTTGTGTTTGCCGTCGCCCGCATGGAACATGCCGGAACGACGCACCCGGATTGCCCACTGTCCCCGCGGCGCATCTGGTGGCGTTGTACGCTGCAGATACGGAATATATGCCTCACATTCTGATCGTCGATGACGATGAAAATACCTGTGCTGCACTGTCGGAGATCGCGGCGGCTGAAGGCTTTACATCCGCCACAGCCGGCGATCTGCGCGAGGCCTGCTTGCAAATCGGCTGGCAGATGCCCGATGCCGTGCTGGCCGACCTGAAGCTGCCCGACGGCAACGGCATGGACCTGTTCAATGAGGTCGGCACCGAAGGCGTCGAAGTGATCCTCATGACCGGCTACGCCAGCGTGGAATCCGCTGTCGACGCCTTGCGCCGGGGTGCAACCGACTACCTGGTCAAGCCGATCAACGTGACACGGCTGCGCACCATCCTGAAACGCATCGCCACCACGGGCGACCTCAAGGCAGAGATCCATTCGCTGCGCGGCGAGTTGCGCCGCTACGGCCGTTTCGGGCGGCTGCTCGGCAGCTCGGAGGCCATGCAGGTGGTCTATGACCAGATTGGCAAGGTTGCACCTACCGAGGCCACCGTGCTGCTGGTGGGAGAGAGCGGCACCGGCAAGGAGCTGGCCGCGCAGACGCTGCACGAGCTATCGGCCCGCCGGCGCCAGCCTTTCCTGCCGGTCAACTGCGGCGCCATTTCTCCCGCGCTGATCGAATCCGAGATGTTCGGCCACGAGCGCGGCAGCTTCACCGGCGCCGAGCGCCAGCACAAGGGCTACTTCGAGCGGGCCGACGGCGGCACGCTTTTTCTCGATGAAATTACCGAGATGCCTATCGAACTGCAGGTCAAGCTGCTGCGCGTGCTGGAATCCGGCGCCTTCATGCGGGTCGGCACTAACCGCGAACTGCATGCCGACGTGCGCGTGGTGGCCGCCACCAACCGCAATCCAGAAGAAGCCGTGACCGACGGCAAGCTGCGCGCCGACCTCTATCACCGGCTCAATGTATTCCCGATCGAATTGCCGCCGCTGCGCGCGCGTGGCGACGATGTGGTGCGGATCGCCAATACGCTGCTGGAACAGATGAACGGCGAGCACGGCACCCAGCGCCGCTTCGCACCGGAACTGTTGGACAGCCTGTTACTGCATGCGTGGCCGGGCAATGTCCGCGAGCTGCGCAACTTCGTGCAGCGGGCCTACATCATGGCCGACCGGGACTTGATTGCCGATGCCCATGTGCCGCTGCAGGTGGCGGCGGCGAACCCGGCCGCCACCGCCGTGGTGTCGGTGCCGGTGGGCATATCCCTGGCGGACGCCGATCGCCAGTTGATCTTTGCCACGCTGGAGCAATGCTCCGGCGTAAAGAAGCATGCCGCCGAGATCCTCGGCATCAGCCTGAAGACCTTGTATAACCGCCTGGAGGAATATGCCTCGAAAGGCGAGCTACCCGAGTGGCTGCGAGCCAATGGAGCGGGCGCCGCGCAGAACGGAACCACGGCGCCGAACTAACGTGCGGTGCGCGTGGCCCGGCACGCGTCAAGCCTGCCGGACAAGTGCCTGATTGCGGCTTTGGTCCGCGCGCATGCGGCGGTTCCGCCGCGCGGTATGCTAATTGCATGGCAACCGGGTGAGCACGCCGCCCGCACAAGGTACCGATGTCGCAGCGACACAACTCCTCCGAAGACCCCGGCGCACCCGGCCAACCCGCGTCCCGCGACTCGCATGAAACGCATGAAACGCATGAAGCATGCGAGCCACGGGAACCGGTCCAAAGCAGCGCCGAAGTCGCCACGCTGATCGGCCAGGTCGCACATGACCTGCGCTCCGCGCTCAACGGGGTGCAGAGCTGGGCCTATGTGCTGGACCACTCGCTGGACATGCCACCCACCTCGGCGCAGCGCGCGCTGGCCGGTATCCGCACCGGCATGCTGCAGCAGCTAGGCCTGATCGAACACATGGAAGAGGCCGTCGCGCTGCTCACGGACGACAGCCCGCCGCAATGGCAACGCGTGGATCTGCTGGCGGCGCTGGAAGCGGCCATGGACGCGGCACGCTCCATGGCGCAAGCGCGTGCCGTGAACCTCGCGGCGGCACATGTGGACAGCCCGGATGGCACCTCATCGAACCACGCATTGGTGATCGATGCCGATCCGAGCCGCCTCGAACCGCTGCTGCGTCATCTGCTGGTGCATTGTATCCGCCACGCGCGCAGCGCGGATACGATCGAAGCACACCTGAAGCCGGAAGCGGGCCGCATCCGCCTGCGGATCACCGAGAGCCGGGCTCCCAGCGACGCCCGCAGGGACGAGCGCATCGCCGTGCTATCCGACTTCTTCAGCAGGCGCCCCCCCGAAGGCGGTGCATCGGCGCAGCGCCAGGGTACCGCGTTGCTGCTGGCAAGGCGGCTCGTGGAAACGCAGGGCGCGCACATCGTGGCGGAAGGACAGGGGTGCTCCACGGACAGTGGATCCGTATGCGTCGCAGTGAGTTTCCCGGTCCATGCGGAGCGGGGCTGATCTAGCCCGGACCCGGTAGTTTTTACCGGTTTCGGCATAAAGTGCATGGTGCCCGCATGCGCGGGCATCGTCTTTTTTGCATGCCGTTGTACCTTGCGTGGCGGATCGGCGGCTCCCGCAGGCTGGCATTCGCTGATTCCAGCAGAGGCAGCCACACGGCCGTCACAGACGGAGCCCCGGTGTTCTGCGTCCACTCAGGCGCGCTGCGGCGGGGGCGCTGGCAAATCCCCTGGAGGCGGGTCGCTGACCGGCGCCGGCGGATCGGGATCGGGCACTGCCGGTTGTGGAACGTCGGGGTCGGGTGGCGCCTGATCGGGTTCGGGCGTGATGTGGAACTGAATCCGCATATGTTTCTCCAGGGTCTGTAGCGCGGCCGGTTGCGGGGTAAACCGAGTTGCGGTCCATAGGCAAGGGCGGGGCAAGCGCCTGGCTCAGGCTCGGGCTCAGCTGGCTTCCCCCGTTTCATCCAGGATACGCGACAGCGCCTCCAGGTCCACCGGCTTGACCAGGTGGCGATCGAAACCGGCCTGCGTTGTACGCTGCCGGTCCGCCGGCTGGCTGCAGCCGGTCAGCGCCACCAGGCGTACGTGCTGCAATTCCGGGATGGTCCGCAGGCGCCGGGCGATCTCAAAGCCGTCCATGGCCGGCATGCCGAGGTCGAGCAAGATGACGTCGGGCTGGGTCTTGACCGCGCGCACGATGGCGGCGGGACCGTCGATGGCGGTCACCACCGTGTGCCCCATGGCTTCGAGTGTAAGGGCTATGGCCTCCAGCGCGTCGATGTTGTCGTCCACCACCATCACCGTGCGCGGCGTGCCCGGCGGGGACCTGAGCTTGCCGACCTCTGGCCGCCAGCTCTGCCAGGGCTGGGCGGGCAGTTCCACCACGAAGGCGCAGCCAAGGCCAGGGCCGGCGCTCTCGGCATGGACATTGCCACCATGCAGCTTGACAAGCTTTTGTACCAGCGAGAGCCCGATACCCATGCCTTCCTGTCCGGCGGCGGCAGGGCGCTTGTCGCCGCGATGCGCCGTGGCCGGATCGAAGATGGCCTGCAGCGCTTGCGGCGACAGCCCGGGCCCGTTGTCCCGCACCTTGACGGTAAGCAGGCTGCCGTCGCTCGTGACTTCAAGCGCGAGCTGGCCGTCCGGCTGCGTATAGCGCGCGGCGTTGTGCAGCAGGTTGCTGAAGATCTGGGTCAGCCGCACCAGGTCTCCGCGCACGGGCATCGGTCCTTCCGGTACGCTCAGCCGCAGCGAGTGGCCACGCGCGTCGATCAGCGGGCGCACTGCTTCCACAGCGGTGCTCAGCGCCGTGCGCAACTCGACAATATCGTCGCGCAGCACAATACGGCCCTGGGTGAGGCGCGAGATATCGAGCAGGTCGTCGACCAGCCGGGTCAGGTGATGCAGCTGGCGGGCGATGATGTCGCGGGCCTTGAAGGTCTCCTCGCGCGTGGGTGCGCACCGCATCAGCAGGTCGGCAGCGCTGCGCATCGGCGCGAGCGGGTTCCGCAGTTCGTGGGCCAGCATGGCCAGGAAATGGTCCTTCCGGTGGTCTTCTTCCAGCAGCATGCGCTCGGCGCGCTTTTGCGGCGTGATGTCCTGGCAAATGCCGGCCACGCGATAGAAGACGCCCGCCGTATTGCAGACCGGGAACGCGCGCGCGCGGACTTCGCGCACCACGCCATCGCCCCGCACCAGCCGGAACTCGGCATCCATATGGCCGTCCGCCATCATCGCGCCAAAGGCCAGTTCCATGCGCTCGCGGTCCTCGGCCTGCACGCAGTCCAGCCAGGTGCGCGGGTTGTGCTTCAGTTCCTCCAGAGGACGGCCCCACAACCGCGCGAACGACGGGCTCATGTACAGGAACTGGCTCTCCGCCGGATCGAGGATCCACAGCGCATCGGAAAGGTTCTCGGTCAGCTGGCGGAACAATTCCTCGTTCTCGCGCAAGGCTTGCGAGGACTGGCGGAAAGCTTCCTCGGCCTTGCGCATGCGCAGCAGGGCCTTGATGCTCGACACCAGTTCCTCCGCTTCCACCGGCTCGATCAGGTAACTGTCGGCGCCGCCATCGAGCGCCTGCACGCGGTGGCGCGACTCGGTCAGCGCGGCGGAGGTCTGCAGCACCAGCGTACTGGCGGTTTCGGGATCGCTCTTGATCAGCCTGCACACTTCCAGCCCGTTGATGTCGGGCAGATTCACATCCAGCAGCACCAGGTCCGGGGCGTGCTGGCGGATCAGCGACAGCGCGGCCTGTCCGCTCGCGGCCTCCAGCACGGAGAAGCCCGCGCGTTGCAGGATGCGGCCCTTGACGTAGCGAGGCCCGTCGCTGTCGTCGACATTGAGGATCAGGGGCCGCCTGGCGGCGTCTGGAGAGGGCAGAATGTTCATGGCAAGCTCAGCGATATTGGGTATCGAACGAGGCGGCCGGACGCGCGCGCGCGGGATAATGGGCGGGGATCATCAGCGCATCCACGGGGGATGCGCCGGTGATATTGATGATGGCAGGTTCGCCTGTAAGAGCTTGTAAGAACTACAAGGAAGTCCGGGCTCTCATCGGTAGATTCTGCATGTAGTGTTCGCGCCACGATTCTCCCCTTGCTGAGCGCAATGCCTGGCGTTCCTTTGCTGGCCAATGTTGGCGGGCGAGCCACGCAACCAAGCCAGTCCGCTACGGCTCATGCGGCGGGCGGGATCGCAAAAATCGCGCAAAAGCCGTGCCCGCGTGTAGACACCAGGACACCAGGGGACGCCCGCAAGGCGGCGGCAAGGGACGGTAACGTGCGCGCGGCGTCGCCGCTGCGGGCGCCATCACCGGATGCCGTGCCACCGGTGAGGCCGGCGCCGCGCAGCCATAAGCGGCCGGATTGCCAAGTGCAGCAGGCGCGACCATACTGGCCGTTCCGCAGTGTCAGAGCCAGAACGAGCCCAACGCCGATGCGCCAGGATCCTCCCCACCCGCCGAACTCCCTGCAGGAAAAACCGGCCGCTGTGCATGACCATGACCATGAACACGGCGGCAGCACGCTGTCCGAGATGGACCTGCGCGTGCGCGCGCTGGAATCGCTGCTGGTGGAGAAGGGTTACGTCGACCCCGCCGCGCTGGACATCCTGATCGAGACCTACGAGCAGCATATTGGCCCGCGCAATGGCGCGCGGGTGGTAGCCAAAGCCTGGTGCGACCCGGCCTACAAGGCCTGGCTGCTGGCGGACGCCACCGCGGCGATCGCCTCGCTGGGCTTCAGCGGGCGCCAGGGCGAGCACATGATCGTGCTGGAGAACACGCCCGCGACCCACAATATGGTGGTGTGCACCTTGTGCTCCTGCTATCCCTGGCCAGTGCTTGGCCTGCCGCCGGTCTGGTATAAGTCCGCGCCGTACCGGGCCCGGGCGGTGATCGATCCGCGCGGCGTGCTGCGCGATTTCGGCTTCACGCTGCCGGACGCGGTGCAATTACAGGTGTGGGACTCCACAGCCGAGCTGCGCTACCTGGTGCTGCCCATGCGTCCGGCAGGCACAGATGGCTGGAGCGAGGAAGCGCTGGCCGCGCTGGTCACGCGCGATTCGATGATTGGCACCGGGCTGCTACCCGACATCGTGGCGCCGGCAACGGCAAAGGAACCGGCATGAACGGCGCGCAAGACCTTGGCGGCATGCAGGGCTTCGGCCCGGTCCGCCCCGAACCCGGCGAGCCGCCGTTCCACGCCGAATGGGAGCGCCGGGTACTGGCGCTGACACTGGCCATGGGCGCGGTCGGCAAGTGGAACATCGATACCTCGCGCGCGGCCCGGGAAAGCCTCCCGCCGGCGCAGTACCTGGGCAGCAGCTACTTCGAGATCTGGTTTGAAGGGCTCAAGACCCTGCTGCTCAAGACGGGCCTGGCCGACGCCGGGGAGATCGCCAGCGGGCATTCCAGCGTGGCGCCTGTCCCCCTGGCGCGCATCCTGGAAGCGGAGCAGGTAGCGCCCGCCCTGGCACGCGGCTCGCCCAGTGCGCGGCCGGCCACGGCCGAGGCGCGCTTCCACCTGGGAGAGCGGGTCCGCACCCGTCAGATGCATCCCGCCGGCCATACCCGGCTGCCGCGCTATTGCCGTGGCCGGCAAGGCGAGATCGTGGCGGTCCACGGCGCCCATGTCTTCCCGGATGCCAGCGCGGCCGGCGCCGGTGACCAGCCGCAATGGCTGTATACGGTGCGCTTTGCCGCCAGCGAACTGTGGGGCGCAGATACCACCGCGGCTTCGGTCAGCGTGGATTGCTGGGAGCCTTACCTGGATCCGGCGGAGGCTGCCCATGGCTGAGCCCATTGCCGCCCCGCCGGCGCCGCCAGCCACCCTGCAAGCCATGCGCGCCGCGTTGCCGGCCTTGCCGTGCGACAGCACCGGCCCGGTCTTCCGCGAGCCATGGGAAGCCCAGGCCTTCGCCCTGGCGCTGGCGCTGCACGAACGCGGCGCCTTCACCTGGACCGAATGGGCAGCCAGCCTTGCCCAGGTCATCCGCGATGCCCAGGCCACCGGGGACCCGGACACCGGCGAGCATTACTACCTGTTCTGGCTGACCGCGCTGGAACAGATCAGCGCCGCCAAGGGCCTGGTCGACCAGGCCGCGCTGCTGGGCCGGCGCGACGCCTGGATGGACGCAGCCCGGCGCACGCCGCACGGGCAGCCAATCGAGCTTGGCTGAGGCAACTCGCGGCAGCCTGGCCTGGACAGCGTTATGCTTGTTCCCTGCGCGGCGCGCAGAGTGGAGCCGGCTTGCCGGCCGGGAGGTTCAAGGCGGACTTCCGGGCAGACAGGCATGGCTGCTTAGAGCGCCAGATCAAGTGCCGAACCACGCGCCGCCTGCGGTCCGGCCCCGCTCGTGCTACCGTAGCGGGCTAGACGCTGCAAAGCGCCCCGATGCCGTGCCACCAAGGCCGGCGCCAAACTCCGACTGACATGACTGACACAGAGATCCAGCTGATCGGCTCCGCCCGCCTGCCGACCCGCTTTGGCGAATTTACCGCCCACGCCTTCAAGGGTGCCGTTTCGGGCACCGAACACCTGGCGCTGAGCGTCGGCGATATCACCGGCGAAGCCGTGTTGACCCGCCTGCATTCCGAATGCCTGACCGGCGACGTGTTCGGCTCGTGCCGCTGCGACTGCGGCGAGCAACTCGACCTGGCGATGAAGAAAATCGCCGAAGAAGGCCGCGGCATCCTGCTCTACCTGCGCGGCCAGGAAGGGCGCGGCATCGGCCTGGGCCACAAGATCCGCGCCTATGCGCTGCAGGACGGCGGGCTCGACACGGTCGACGCCAACCTGGCGCTGGGCCAGGAAATCGATAGCCGCAACTACGCCTTCGCCGCCGACCTGCTGCATCAGTGGGGCGTCAAGTCGATCCGGCTGATGAGCAACAATCCCAAGAAGAAGCAGGCCCTGGAAGCCGCCGGCATCACGGTGGTGGAACAGATGCGCCACATCGTGCCGTCCAACGCCGAGAACGAGAAATACCTGGAGACCAAGCGCGAGCGAATGGGGCACCTGCTGGACTGATCGCGCCAGGCTGAGGCCGCAGGCCAGCGAGCCCTGGGGCCAGGCCGGCTGCGAAGGTGGGCCTGAGCAACTAAAAGCGCACAAAATCGGCAAGCTAACCGATTTATCCGGCTACACTTTCGTATCAGCGCCACCATCCACAGCCACCAGCCGGTTCTCAACATGCTTGCCCAGATTCAACGCAGATGCGGTGAAAGCGCGATGCGCCTGCGCCGGGTGCTTGCCAGGGAAGTTCATCTGGACATCCGCCAACCAGCGCAGGTCAAGCGCATCCGTCTGCTGGGCTGGCTCGCCTTCATCGGGTTTCCGACCTTCTACGTGGTCTGGAAATTCGTCTTCCCCCAGCCGTACGAAAGCCTGACCCTGCGGCTGGTGGCGATGGTGATGTGCCTGCCACTGATCGTAAGCCGCGACTTGCGGGAAAAAAAGTGGCTACCATTGCACTTTTGGGTGACGCTGACGTACGCGCTGTCGTTCTTCTTCGTCTACATGTATCTGATGAATCACGGCAATCTGGTCTGGTCCCAGTCGCTTGTGATTGCCGTCATCATCCTGTTCAACTTCAGCGGCTGGCTGGGCGGCGCCACCTCGCTGCTACTGGGCACGGCGACGGCCTGGCTGGTCTACAACTACGTCACCCCGCCCCCCTCGACGCTGCTGGCGGTGAACTGGCCGATGGAGTTGCCGATCATCGGCTTCACCATCTGCACCATCGCCGTGCTCAAGATCGACCAGCGCATCCTGATCCAGGAAAAACTCGACGGCATGGCGATTGCGCTAGGCACCGTTGCCCACGAACTGCGCACGCCAATCCGCAGCATCGGCTCGACCGCGCTGGGCATGGGCCGCTACCTGCCAGGCCTGATCCGCTTTTACGAGGAAAACGAGACGCCGGAGAACTCGCTGAACCTGCCGCGTGCGCATTTCGGCTTGCTCAAGGATGCCTTGCCGCGCATCCAGTTGGAGGTCGACCGCATGAACCACGGCATCGACGTGCTGCTAGTCAACGCGCGGGTCAAGGCGCAACAAGGGCCGAGCGAGCATTTCCCGCTGGGCCAGGCGATCGAAGAGGCGCTGGCGCGCTATCCCTTCGAACCTGGCCAGCGCGACCTTGTGCATGCCGACCTGACGACGGATTTCCCTATTCACGCCGACCAGAAGCTGATGGTGATGGTGCTGTTCAACCTGCTCAAGAACGCCCTGCATGCGTTGGCGCGGGCAGGGCACGGCGAGATCCGGCTGCACATGGAGCTAGGCACCCGGCGCAACCGCCTGATCTTCCGCGACACTGGTACAGGCGTGCCGGAGCGCGAGCTGTCGTCCATCTTCAAGCGCTTCCATACCTACCCGCGCAACGAGGGCACGGGCATCGGCCTGGCGTTCTGCAGGGAGACGCTTGAAGCCTGGGATGGCCGTATCCACTGCAGCTCGGTCGAGCACGAATATACGGAGTTCGTCCTCGAATTCCCGCCGGCCACGCCGCGCTGCGAAGGCGCAGGCACCGCTGGCTGAGGACCGCGGGACGCGGCGGCCTCTCGCCGGCGCTCAGGCTGTGCCGTGCAGCGCTTCCGGCGTCTCGTGCAGCACGGACTGCCTGGCCATCGGCGGCCGTGCCACGGCCGCGCGCGGCTTGCGCTGGGAGGACCGCCAGCCGGCCAGGTTCACCTCGTCGCGGATTTCCGCGCAGACCTGGATCAGCCGCTCGATTTCCACGGCGGTCAGGCAGGCGTGCATGGTCAGACGCATCAGGGCGCGGTCGCGCGCCGTGGCCGGCGCGCAGAACACGGCGCCAAAGATGCCGCGCGATTGCAGGGCATTGCGGAGCACCAGGGTTTGTTCCTCGGTGCCGGATTCCAGCGCAATAATCTGCTCGGACCCTGCCGAGACGTTGTATCCCAGCCCGGACAAAGCATTGCGCACCTGCGCCGAGACCGCGTGCAGCTGTGTGCGGCGTTCATCCGCCTCGGCAATGAAATCCGCGGCGGCGTCAAACCAGGCCAGTTCATGTTGCAGCAGGCCCGAGCTGAAAATGGCCGGGCGCGATTCCGCCGCGAAATAGCCCTTGAACGACGAAGGGCATGTGACCAGCCCGGCACGGCCGCCGAAGGCCTTGGCCAGGCTGGCGGTCTTGAAGTGAACCCGGCGCGAGAGCCCGAGCTGCGCGACCAGCCCGGCGCCGGCCGGGCCATGGGTGCCCAGCGAGTGCGATTCGTCGACCACGATCACGCTGCCCGTGCGCTCGGCCACCTCCACGAAATCGGCCAGCGGGCAAAGGCTGCCATTGGTGCTGTAGACGGAATCCACCACGATGATGCCCGGGCCATCCTTGCTGATCTGGCGCTCGGCGTGCTCGGCATCGTTATGCATGAACGGCACGGCACGCGCACGCGCCGCGTGGGCGCCTTCCCATAGCGACATATGGGCCAGCATGTCGAGATAGACCGGCGTGCGTTCATTGGCGATGCTTTGCAGCAGCCCCACATTGGCCGCCCAGCCTGACTGGCACAGGATGCTGTCCTCCGCGCCGCTGAATGCCGCCAGCTTGCGCTCGAGCCGGCTGGTGGGATTGTCGCCGTACTGGAAGACCGCCGACATCAGCAGTTCGCTCTCCGGCCCGCGCATCGCGGCGGTCTGGGCCCTGACCAGCTTCTCTTCGCCAAGCAGGCAAAGGTAGTCATTGCTGGAAAAATGGACAGCATCCGGTCCGGGTTGCCGGCCGTGCAGCAAATGGCTGCCGCCCCAGCGCTTTTGTACCCGCTCGACCTCGTGGCCCGCGACCCGCTGGGTGACGAATTCAGGCCAGGCGGCCACTGAGGCGGCGTGGCAGGTACGGCTAGTTTGCAGGCGACCCGAGTCCATATTGATCATTACATTCCCCTAGGAGGTACTCCGACAAAAAATTCGGCCAAATGGCCGAAGACCGGTCGTGGCAATGCAGGCGCTGCCCGCGCCCTTTGTTTGCAATGTATGTTCCGGGGCGGGCGAGGTGCCTGTTACGTCTTTCGAAATTCGAGTTTCGTGATGCGCCGACAAGCTATTCTGCCGTGTGTCGGGGAGTTCGCCTCGTTCACTCGCGCACGACTGGCGTGGCAAAACTACGCTTGCGGTCACGCGAGGGCCGCGGCGGCTGTATCCGCGGGGTGGGGCGGACAAGATTCAATTGAAGATATTTTTCCGGAGTGGGTCCCGGCGCCCGGCGGAACATCGCCGGGAAGCCAGTCGCGCTGCCGTGGCGGGCGTCACTTAGTCGACAAAAGCGCTTAATTGGCCACTTTATAGTAAAACTTGGCGGGAACCGAAGCATGGCCACGGTACAGCGTGGCCGGCGCGCGCTACATCGTGGCTGGGTCAGCCTGCGCACCGGTGGAGGGCCAGTACCAAGGCGTACCGCGCAACCACGACCTGATCCGCGACGTGCGCAACCGTTATCGCGCGACCTGAGGCCTGGCGCCCGGCCTGGTCGGCCGGCACGGTGCTCACCCAGGATTGGCATCCCCCCGGAAAGCCTTCTAAGATCGAAGTCCACCCCATCCAGGACCAGACAATGAGCAAGCCCGCCGCCCCGGCTCCGCCGGCTTCACCACCGCCCAAAGTTGCACCTGAGCCCGGCAGCAAGGACGACCATGTGGAAGACGAGTTGGATGAAGCGCTCAGGGAGACCTTTCCCGCGAGCGACCCGATTTCGGTGGACCATGGGAGCCCGGCCCGGCCTCGCAAATAACCGGCGCGCCGCGCCGTCCGGGCCGCGTGTGCCTAGACCAGTTGCCGCAACTGCGCGACGACCTTCATCAGTTGCCCGTGCGCGACGATCACGCCGGACTCGTCCTGCAGGGCTTGCTGGTAGCGATCGCGAAACGCCGGGTCGCTGTTGGGGCCGAACAGCTTCTCGGTGGCTGCGGCAACCGCGCGGCAGGTTTCATCATGGTGCTCGGGCGCATCCAGTTCTTCGTCGATCTCGATAATCAAGCGTGACAGCGGATCGAGCCAGCGAAAATAGGTCTCCTCGGTCACAACCTGCACGAACAGTCCAGCCGGGATCGGGCCATGCAAGCGCTCGTACTCCGTGCGATTCAGTGCGATCACTTCCTTGTGCACTTTCAACAGAGCGGCACGCAACGCGCGCAGTCCACTGCGGCGATCTTCCTGCTTGGCGAGGAACTGTTCGTGTGGCATATCCCTTCTCCTATTCCCATTTCTATTCGCGTTCCTGTTCTTTACGGCCTGGAGCGCGGGGGCCGCCTTGCGGCCCGCTAGTCAGTATAGGCAGGTGAGCAAGGCTGGCGGCAGGCCCGCACACTTGGGGGCATCCCTGATGGATAGTTTGCGAAATCACTGAATCCGGCCGGCTTCCGCCATGGGTTGCAGGTGTTGGCCAGCCTTCCGGAAAGCCTTGTTTTCGTACATGGAGGCATCGGCCTCGGCAAGCAGCGCGGCGATGCCATCATGGCGCGCGGGCTCGAACTGGATGGCTCCCACGCTGAACTCGATGGCATAGCCACGGGCGGCGTGCCGGTTGAGCGCCGCCATCTCAGCTTCCAGGCGTGCCAGCGTGGCGCTGCACACGGTGGCATCGGTGCCGGTGAGCAATGCCACGAACTCATCGCCGCCCAGCCGGCCAACCACGTCGGAGTCGCGCAGGGCGTGGCGCAGTTGCGCCGCGAAGGCGGACAGGGCACGGTCGCCCTCAGCGTGACCGAAACGGTCATTGATAGCCTTGAATCCATCCAGGGAAACTTCATAAGGATTCAGCGTCTGGCAAGGGATAAGGTGCGACTGCGTGAGTCCTTCAGCCGGTGACAGCAATCCGAACGGTCCCCTGGCCCCGATGCAAGGGACAAGGGACGTCCCGAAGGTTGGAAGCCGCATTCCGGCACGCACGCCGGTTGCATGGATATCGGCATGCACGGCGCGGATTGAAATGAATCTCCGGGTTCGTCCAGATCCAGATTCAGACGGGCATCAGCACCGCAACCGAGCCTGCTGGTCACGCAGCGCGCGATAGCGCCTGCGGTAATCCTCCTGCTCGGGCAGACGCGCGTTGCGCCGGACGCTGTAATCGTAGTCCAGCTGGCGAATCTGGTTGCCCAGCCAATGGCACTGGTTGACCTCGGTCCGCACCGACTCAGCCTGCTCGCGTGCGATGCGCGCCTGATATTCGTTTTCCTCGGCCTGGCGCTTTTGCAGGAACTGCTGGTTGGCTGCTTCCGTAGCCGGCTCCGGGCTGATGCGTGAGAGGTTGCCGCCCAACGCGGTGCCTTGCCAGCCCGGCGGGCAGGCCGTATCGGTATAGAGCGTCTTGTTGCCGCTTACGCATTTGCCGGCATGGGCGGTACCCATGAAAAGGCCCAGCGCTAGCAGGACAAACCATTGCCGCATGGCATTCCCCCCGTAGATGCCGCTGCAATCCGCGGCCGCCTTGAACGCATAGAAAGGCCGGCGGGTGATCAAACGCACTTGGTCCGCCGAGGACATTCAGGGATCTGGCGATGTGCGCGATCCGGCCCATATTCTTATCCGGCTGGCCCCGGCTTGTCCAGCAGCGGCATTGCCTCCGCATGGAGCGGGCCGGCGGCATTTCAGCGCGGCGCGTCCTTGTCGCCTTCATCCTGGGTTTGACCCGCTTCCTGGCCTGGATCCGGCACGCCGATCAGGTCCGCCGCCGTCGAGCGCCGCGCGTCCGCCGCCCGGAAATACCGCACCAGCGTAGCCACGCTGGTATGCCCGGTCATGGCCATGGTCTCTGCCAGCGGCACCTGCCGTGCAGCCGCCTCGGTGACAAAGCCTGAGCGTAGCGAGTGCGCCGAGAAGTCGCCCTTCAGGCCTGCCGCCTCGCAACGCTGCCTGACGATCTTGCGCACGGCGGCGTCCGATAGTGCCTCGCCAACATGGCCCCCCCGGCGAACACGCCGGAAGATGGCGCCCTCGCTAAGCGCCGCCGCCTGCAGCCACGCCTCCAGCGCCGCGCCCGCGGCGCCAATGACCGGCTTGTCGTTGTCCGGCAGATCCGCGCCGGCCTGGTTGGTCTTCGACCAGCCCAGTAGGTAGACGAACTCCCCGGGTGCGATGCGTGTGAGGTTGGCCAGCGTAGCGCCCGCCACCTCCGAACGCCGCCGGCCGCCGCTGGACCAGGCAAACAGCAGCAGGGCACGGTCGCGCAGGCCGATCAGCGAATCGTCGCAGGTTGCCAGCAGGCGGGACAGGGGTTCGCGTGTGAGCGCCGCCTTGCGCGCCGGGCGCTCGCCACGCTTCGCGTAAGCGCGCCGCGTACGCGACACCAGCTCACGCACGGCAGGGTCCGCGCAAGGGTTATCCGCGTTCTCCAGCCGATGCGCCTTGGCGATGACCGCCAGCCGGTGCATCAGCGTGGCCAGCGCGGGTGGGCCGGTGCGCGCCTTGAGCCCGCGCGCCACCAGCGCGGCATCGATCGCCGGCGGCAACGCACTCACCGGCCCCTGCGGCGTGGACCGGGTGGCGTGGTCTACCACGAACTGGATAACGACCGCCGGCAGCAAGGGAAGGGCGATCGGCTGGCCGTAGCGCAGAGCGAACCAGCCCGCCCAATACCGTAGGGCGGAACGATAACTGGCCACGGTGTTGGCGGATTCTCCCTCGCGGTACAGCGCCTCGGCGGCCTGGCGGCCAAGCGGATCGAGTTCGGACGGGTGAAGCGGCGCAGGAAAATCGGCATGAACGGGCGTCAGGCTGGAGGATTCGGGGCGTTTGGGCTGGCTTTCGGCGGGACTGCCCGGAAGCGGCTGCGATTTGCGAGTTATCATAATAAATATGATGTATGCTGTATTAAATTATACACCAACACTGGATAAGGCGCGATAACTATTCCTTATCGAGCCTTATTTAAGTGGCGCGACCAGAAATCGCCGAAAAACTTGCCCGACCATGCAAATTGCCAACACCACCGCCGCAACGCGCTCCCGCTCCATCACCCAACAAGATGTCTGGCAGGCCGCCGATGCCTTGCTGCTGGCTGGCCAGCGGCCCACTATCGAACGCATCCGGCTGCATCTGGGGCGAGGCTCACCGAATACCGTCAGTCCACACCTGGATGCGTGGTTCGCCGGGCTAGGCGCGCGATTGCAGGATCCGCAAGCCTTTGCCGCTCCCGCAAACCTGCCGGACCCGGTGAACCAAGCGGCACGCTATCTTTGGGATGCGGCACAGGCCGAGGCCAGGGCCAGCGTAGCGGCCAGCTTTGCATCGCGGGAAGCCACGATGCAGCAGGCGCAGGAAGCCCTGGAAGGGGAGCGGGTCGCGCTCGCCCAGGAACGCGCCATCCTCGAAGCCAGACTGGAAGCCGCCGACAACGCCCTGGCCGAACTGGCCCGCGCCCGCGACGAAGCCAGCGAACGCGCGGCCCGTGCCGAGGCGCAGTTGCTGGCGCAACAGGCAGACAACGAAGCCCTGCGTGCAACGCTGGCGCGCTCACATGAAGAAAAAGACTCGCTGCTGCGAGATACGGCGAGCCAGCGCGCCGCCTGGGACAAGGAGCGCGAGACCATGTCCGAGCGTTTTGGCGCCAACGAACGGCGCATGACGCTGGAACTGGATGCCGCGCGCGTAGCGTCCAGGGAAGGGCAGCGCTTGCTTGAGAATGAGCGTAAGGCCGGTCAGCAGAGGCTGGCGGAAGCCGCCGAGCGTGCCGGACGGCAGGCTGAAGACGCTGCACGGGTGGCGAATGCGGCGGCGGTGCTGGATGAGCGGGTCAGGCAACAGGATGGCCTTCTGGCTGAGTACCGGCAACTGCTCGATAGCCGCGCGGAGGCGGACGCGGATTCCGCGCGGGCCGGTAGCACGCCGGCGCGGCAGGGAGTGGCCAGGGCCAGACCTCTCAAGCCGGCGCGGCGGCCACGTTTCAAGGTTTAGAGACTGCGCCCATGCGCATGGCGTAGCCGTTGCCGGAGGCAGCGCGCGTCGCAGGCTACCAGCATGCCTGGCTGGCGCTGCGCAATTCACCTCAGGCGTTTCCGCACACCAAATGCACATGCCCTCCGTTGTGACACGTGGCGCGGACTGTGTCCGCGAGTTCGCGAATCCAGCAATCCGCGGCCGCTCCCTCCAGCGAATGAACGCGCAAGCCGTCAATTCGGAAATCAGTTAGCCAGTACATTGCGTTTTCAGTAAAAAATTGCCGTACCTCGGGCTGCTGGAAATTAATCGAATTTCCTAATTCATCGCGTTTAAAAAATGGGCTAGCATAACGGAAAAGGTGGTTATCCTCACAGCCGAATTGGTCATAGACGAGGTCCATCAACACCATCATTCCAAGGCCATGGGCATGGTCCACCAGCGCACGCAGATGATGCGGGCAACCGTATGAACGCTCGGGGGCAAATGGCAGTGGAGCGTGACGCAATTTCTTCGCGGGCGAACTTTGCAATGGCGGTTTCAGGCCGATCGCATTGTATCCGCGTGCCACGAGCGTAGGCAGGTGGTTTAGCAGATCCGCAAAGCTTCGATGGAGCCCGATGTCCAGTTCATGGATGACAGCCGCCTCCATAGGGCGGCCGCGCCATTCTGAATTGCGCCACGCATACTCGCTGGCATCGCAAAGGATGCTTGCACCATGGACATCCACGGCCTGCGCACGCGACGCCGGATCGGGAACCGAGATGCCGTCATCCAGGCGAAACCAATAGCGGCTGCCAGGGCCGCATGGTGCCTCCCCTTCAAGCCAGCCATTGCCGCACTCGTGCATCGGCCTCGGCCCAAGGCCAAGCACTTCGAGGCGCACCGGGCAACCTTGCGCAACGGCGTCGGGCGCCCACAAACGAAAGCGGGTAGAACCACCACCGGAAAACTGAGGACCAAATTGCCATGCGGTCATTTCCATTCCTCCTGCACCGGATCGACACCAACGGTAGTGCAGCCGATCACGGTCTAACGATGTCCTCGACACACGCATCGGCAACGCGAGGACCGTGCTCGTCAGCCTTGGCGCAGCCGATATACGCCAGCTTAAGACAACCGCACACAGATGGCACGACCCTATGTGCGACTGACAACCAATCAAGCCGCGATGGCCTCGTGCGAGCATCGACTAGCGACGCTCCACGCCTTGCCGATTGCCCGACAATCGCTTGCGCCAAACCTCGCTGCGGTGGATGCAAATCAAGTAAGCCTTGTTAATCGGTTA
This sequence comes from Burkholderiaceae bacterium 16, assembly GCA_000955785.1. GTDB lineage: Bacteria > Pseudomonadota > Gammaproteobacteria > Burkholderiales > Burkholderiaceae > Cupriavidus. The sequence goes on along the minus strand of JYOD01000048.1, from coordinate 49,398 downwards.
TCATGTCGCCGGACTCCAGCAATCGACGAACAACCGAGTGGCTGCCACTGCGCAGACCGCCTCACATGCCGATAGTGCCGGGTCACTCACACGACGTATGACAGCACTTTTGCTCATACTGCACATATAAAGACACGAGATCTTTGGTGCACGGGAAGCCAAGAGCAAGCGAGCTATCAAGCACGAAATTATCCGAATGCAAGCACCGGAAGGGGCTTGATCACGTTCGGAAATTGCTATTGGATCCGGGTCGACCCCACATTTTTCTATTCCGGGGAATTGACTTGTCCACGATGCACCGGTTGGCGATGCATAGTGGACTGAACGGAACTTTATAGATGAAAAAAGCATTACAAGTATTGAAAGTGGCGATTGCGGCAATGCGCACGCGGACCGCTGCGACCCTGTTCATTGCGCTGGCAGCGGGACTGTCCATGGGCGCCGCGAGCGCCCAGGTGGCGAGGCCAAAAGCCCCCATCTATGGCGTGACGCTGGATGACCTGTCGAACCTTGATGCCATCGTGGCGTCGCTGACGAATCTGCCGTACAAGCCGACGGTGCGCGTGGTGTTCGATCCCGGCACTTCGGCGGCTTCCTACTACAAGGCCCTTGTGAGGTTGCACTCCGTTGCCTATGTGATGGGTGAAATCATGGATTCGTATTACTTCCCGACGGACGCGGCGACGTATACGGCGAGAACCAAGGAATTGGTGACAGGGCTCGCGGGAACCGTGGACGTCTGGGAAATCGCCAATGAGATCAATGGCGAGTGGTTGCGCGCACATCCGGCCGGGACGCGCACGCAAGTGCAGGCTGAAGAGACCGCGATCGGGCAAATGGTTGCTTCCGCCTACGATATCGTGAAGGCCTCCGGCGGCCTGGTGGCCGTCACGCTGTACTACAATGACGACGGCAAGGGTAACAACTGCTACGAGAAGCCCGCCGACTCCTGGCGCACGTGGTCGCAAGCCTTCCTGCCGTCGCGCGTACTGCAGGGGACCGACTATGCGTTGCTCAGCTACTATTCGTACCAGGATTGCACGGGGCTGCAGCCGCAATGGGCGTCGGAATTCGCGCTGCTTGAGAAGATCTTCCCGAACGCCAAGGTTGGCTTTGGCGAGATTGGCACCTCCAGCACCAATGCACCGACCTCCGTCCAGCAGAGCCTGATCACGACCTACTACCCGATGGCCGACCAGCTGAACGATCCGCGATTCATCGGCGGCTATTTCTGGTGGAACTATGCCGAGCAGATGGTCCCTTACCAGACCAGTTCGTATTGGGCACTCCTGCGCAAGACGATCTCGCCATTGCGTGCGCCCAATTGATCTAATTGATCTTCCAGGCCAGGTATCGGGACGATGCAGTACGGCACTGACCGTGCTGGTTCCGAGATAGGTATCAAGGCGGGTTGGGGGCGGGTTGGCAGCAATCAATACCGAGCCGCCCCCGAACAGCCGTGCAGCAGCGCCGCATCCATTCACGATCAGCCTCTCGCTAGTGCGGAAGGTTCGAGTCATTGCGGCCTCCGACATGCGCTTCAAAGCGGATAAGTGTCAGGCGGGAAATACGCCATTGACCACCCCGATCGCAGCGAAACTGCCGCTCGCCGAGTCCGGCCTGCAGCTTTCCCCCCAATTGAATCCATAGCGTCGTCTGGCCAAGCTTGAGGTCATCGTCGGCAAATTGCGTGCCGACATAGCGCGCGGGCAACAGTCCTACGAAGCTTTCGCCGCTCCTGAGGCGCACGATAACCTGGCGCCAGACCCGATCCACCAGGGACATGACAGGGGCCAGGTTGACTTCGCAAATGATGTCAAACGGTATCCAGAAGTATCGCCCCCCAAGGAAAATTTCACAGGTCTGCCCAAGCCGAGAGTCGCTATCGATCAACCATCCAAACTTGCCAAGGTTGGTCACGCCCGGGATTTCCAATGGCTTGAGGACTACATCCTCGGGAACGGAGAGTGGCGGCACTGGCCTGCTTCGGTTTATTGCGTGCATCAGTGCAAGCCTCTCCTTGATCAGGTCCTGCGTGCCAGGCAGGGAGCCGGGGTGCGTGGATGGCTCATCGGCAGAGCCTTTGAAGACGTTAGCGCGTTGAACTTCCGCGAAGGCGCAACCGCAGTATCGATCGAAATAGGGTATGAATTCAGGCTTCAAGATTGCGCATTGCTCAAGCATTGCTATGGCAAGCTCCCATTCGCCAACAATGATGCACCATTGAAATGCAATCCAGAAAAGCGACCACGATTGTGGGGTCTTGGTCGCGAGCCGCACTGAATCCCTAAGCAAGGTCCCGATGCTGGGACGCGCAGAGAGAATCGACGCCGCCCCGATCTCGGGCACATAGCCGTGCTTATGCACAATGCGTCGCATACCCAAGTACGATCTGGTGGATCGATCACACCGATTTTTACGCGTGAATGACACGAAACCCCTCTCGCTTGCAAGCTTCGATCCATCGGTACAAATGCCGAATATGCCCAATGAGAGTGAAGCCAGGGTTTCACCCTGGCTTGATCTCCCTCTATTCAACAGTGACAGATTTAGCCAGGTTCCGTGGCTTGTCGACATCGGTGCCGCGCCTGCAGGCTGTGTGATACGCCAGCAACTGCAGAGGCACGACGTGAAGGACAGGCGAGAGCAGGCCGTAGTTCTCCGGCATGCGAATGACATTTACGCCATCCGAGGAACCAATCATGGTGTCTGAATCGGCAAGGACGTACAGTTCGCCGCCACGCGCCCGGACCTCCTGCATGTTGGACTTGAGCTTCTCCAGCAACGTATCGTTGGGGGCGATGGTCACAACCGGCATCTGGTCGGTCACCAGCGCCAAAGGCCCATGTTTCAGTTCACCCGCCGCATAGGCCTCGGCATGGATGTACGAGATCTCCTTGAGCTTCAATGCCCCCTCCAGGGCGATGGGAAAATGCACGCCCCGGCCCAGAAAGAGCGCATTCTCCTTTTGCGCAAGGACGTCCGCCCAGGACATGATCAGTGGCTCGAGCGCAAGCACCCTGATGATCGACGCCGGCAGGCTGCGCAATTGTGCAAGGATGGCCTGCTCCTGTGTGGGATCGATCCTCCCGCGTTGCTTTGCCAATGTGACGGCCAGCAGGAAGAGCCCAACCAGCTGCGTCGTAAACGCCTTAGTGGAGGCAACGCCTATCTCGGCGCCTGCTCGCGTTAGGTAGTGCATTCCCGCTTGCCGCACGATGGCGCTATCCGGCACGTTGCATATCGCAAGCGTGTGCCCGTGCCCCAGGGACTGCGCATGCTTGAGCGCCGCGAGCGTGTCTGCCGTCTCGCCAGACTGCGAAACCACGACCACGAGCGTGTTGGGATTCGGTACGCTGTCCCGGTAGCGATACTCGCTGGCGAACTCCACCTGGGTCGGTAATCTCGCAATCGATTCGAACCAGTATTTCGCTGTCAGCGCGGAATGGTAGCTCGTACCGCAAGCCAGCAGGCGCAGGGAGTCGATCTGGCTCAGCGCACTCTCGGCGGCAACCCCGAAGAGTTCGGGGCCAATCGATTCAAGATGCTCCGTGCGATCTGCGATTACGGCTGGCTGCTCAAAAATCTCTTTCTGCATGTAGTGCTGGTAGGGAGCAAGCTCCACCGCTCCATTCCATGCGTCCAGTTCCCTGACTTCCCGCGTGACGACGACTCCGTCCCGGTTGAGGATCGTGATGTCGGCGCGCGACAAGGCGACCATATCGCCTTCTTCAAGGTAGATGAAGCGATTCGCACTGCCAGCCAGCGCCATCGCGTCGGACGCAAGATAGTTGCCGTCTTCCCCCAACCCCACCACCAGTGGTGAGCCGCCACGAGCCCCGATCACCATGTCCGGCTGGTCGAATGTGAATACCGCAATGGCATAGGCGCCATGCAACTCCGCCACGGTGCGCCGGACAGCATCGAGCAGACTGGCACCTTGTTCCTGGTGATAGTGATAGTGGACCAGGTGGGCAATGACTTCGGTATCCGTCTGAGATTCGAAGGCATAGCCGCGCTCGCTCAAGGATTTGCGTAGTGCTTCGTGATTCTCGATGATGCCGTTGTGAACAAGCGCAATCTCACCGCAGGAGAAAATGGGATGGGCGTTGCAGGTGGCCGGTGCGCCATGGGTTGCCCACCTGGTATGGGCGATGCCCAAGGTGCCGGACAAGCCCGTCTCCGCTACCTGTTCGGTTAGGCTGGCCACGCGAGACACACTGCGCAGCCGCTGTGGCCTTCCTTCCTTGAGCACTGCGATTCCGCAGGAATCGTAGCCACGGTATTCGAGCCGCCGCAGTCCCTCCAGCAGAGCAGTAGTCACGTTACCTTGCGCAATTGCGCCGACAATGCCACACATGGTAATACTCCTCAAATCCTTAAGCAGATGATCCACACCGATCATCTGCCGTTCGGCTACCCACGCACGCTGCCCGCAGGCATCGCGGTGCCTACATGGGACGGATTGCGGCAAGTAAGCAACAGAGATCGCGGATCAATTCGATGTCATCTCAGGCGCGGCAATGTCTCAGACCCATGAAAACGGCCCTTATGCCACGCGATACTATCTCCCTGCATCGATATATAAAGAATCAGACTCGGCTTGGGCGTGGGGAAGGGAGGAGCAGTACCGCAAGCCACCCGCTACTGCTCCATGTTATTACCTTAGAAGGTACTGGCATCCGCCCACGTATATCCGAGCTGTGTGATCCCCTGGACAAGGCTCTTGAAATCCGCGAATCCGGGCGTTCCGACATCAGGTTCGAGCCAGAATGGGTGGAAGAAGAAGGACGCTACGCTGTCCTGCACGAGTAGTGCATATTGGGCATTGAGATAAAGATCCTGCCACGTGTACGTCAGGCACGAGGTGGGATCAATATTGCAGATGTTGTACTCGATATTACCGAGATTCTCCGGAATGACTTTCTGGCCGTAATAGTCTTTCTTGATGAGGTAGGGGAAGAATTGCCCAACGGAAAAATCACGATTGATTGCCGTGGAGTTCAAGGTCGTCGGATTGTCTGACGTGTAGTAGACCACCCGCTGATAGGTCGTGGGGAACCGCGAAGGCACGGCCTTGATACTGAGCGGCGAGGACTGATAGTGCGGCGCTTCCCAGGCGAATGGGGTAAAACCACCGGCGATCAGCTCCAGACGTCCGCTGTCCAGGCGGCCTCCCGCCCACTGTATCGAATCCTCGGCGACCGGGGTATTTGCGACAGCATTCCAGAACTCGAAATCGTCGCCGCTGACAGCCGTGTTAAGGTTTCGCATGGAATTGTACTGGTGCGTAAAACCATGCATCACGATTTTCCCGCCGCGAGCCACCGCGTATCTGAGCGAGCTCTTCAGGCCCGTTGCTTGCGCAAAGGGAATGTCTTGCGCGACTCCGCCGTTATATATCCCCAGCGGATCACGGTAGTGCGGAATGGTGGCAACCGAGAACGGTATGTGCTGCCCGACGAGGTAGTCCGAGAGTGTCCTCATGGTGCTTACGCTCACCAGCGCACCCACGTCCTCCAGCCTTACCAAGGCCTTGTGACCAGGCGTGCTCGCACGGTTCACCATACCGAAGAGCATGTCGCAGAGGACCAGGTAACGATCACGGGGGCCGATGAACGAGAAAGGCATGTCAGCCACGTACCAGAAATTGCCGGAGCGGATGATGTATGGCACTTGCTCGTTCGTCTTGCTGTCCATGATACTGACCAGCACTTGCGCCTTGGTCGCATCGGTGACTGCCGTCACACCAATGTCGGGATCGGCGCGTACTACGCCAGTAGCGGCATTGAAGTCGTAATACTTGACGAGGTTCGTATTCTTATAGATCACCGTGTCGAAAAATCCCGGCGCCGGATTGCTGGAGGACGGCGAGGAATCAAGTCCTCTCAATCCGCTGAACGAGATACCGTAGCGCTGCGTGAACGGATACGTGGCGTTCCATGCGGCCTGCCAGAGGTTGTATTTGAACCAGACGACTGTCTTCTGCGTCGTGGTGACATCGCTCAGGAACGCCGCAGGCACGCCGGGATTGTCATAATAGGCGCCGAGATAGAAGGTGGCCTGGTAGTTCTCCACCATCCCTGCCGTGTACTGGTCCACGGGCTTAAGCGTGACAGTGCCGTCAAAGTGGCCGAGCAGATTACCCAGCATGATGGCGTAGGCCTGCCCCAGTTTGCTATACGCGTCGTTGGGAGGTGCATCGTAGAGGACCAGGGCGCTGATCGGCCCTGTTCCCGTCTGTGCGCTGGCGGTTTGCTGCGTTGCGCCGAAACAGAATATGCCTAGTACCAGCGTAATCGCGATCAGTAGTTTTCTCATGATAGTCCCCTCAGTCTCTCGTGAATCCACCAGTGGCGCTATCGAACTTGCCCTGGTTGTAACCACCATGCCTATGCCCATGTTCCATTTTCTTCATCTGCTCCGCAGGAACGCCGGGCTCGATCGAGGTAAGGTAGGGCGGACGTGGGGGAGGGGTAACGCGCTTCTTGGAACCCTTGTCATTCTTGCTCGAATCGGCATTCAGCGCGCTGTTCATCGAGTCAATCTGAGTAGCGGTTTGCGCTGCCGGGGTGGTACTGGACTGCGCATGAGTTGTCCCCGCCGCGCAGCCGAGCGAGACAGCGCCTCCCATGAGAAGTAGTTTTATTCGGGTCGCCGTGCTGCGTAGATTTGTCATGATGGTCTCCTTGCGCTGCATGAAGAGGCTGGATTCAAGCCCTTGAACGGGCTGCCCGGCCTGGGTATTCCAATCATCGGTTTCGACGTCGAGGGCCCGTATCGCGGACATCGATCCTAAGCCGTCGAATGACACATCTATGCTGTACGACGACCTGTTCACTAGGGGGATACTTTCATCGCTAGGCGCATCTCCCTAAAACCAGAGGATCAGGCGAGTGACGAGACCCTCGGCCCTTTCCGCTGAAGTGAGTCGAAATCGATACTGGATGCTGACGTCGAGCCAGCTCGCCGGCGCACTGTCGCGCGTTTCGCGAAACCAGTAACGGAACGCAATGCCAGGCCCGATGCCAAGAGCGGTTTGTGTCAGCGCCCGGTTGTCGTGGTCGCCGGCCAGCACCAGATGGGGGTAAAACACCATTCTTTCGCTGACCGTCGCCACGCGCCGGCTTTGGCCATACCGCAGCTCGCCACTCAGGATGAAGCGGCCGGCCTGCAGGAAGTACGCGCCTTCGGTGTAGATCTGCCATGTTTGCCAAGGCGCACCGACCGGCTTCAGATCGATGCCGCGGTCGTTGGAGTAACCTATCCGCATGAGCCAGTCGTCGGTTGACAAGTGCCCGATGCGAAACAGCCGCTCGGTGGTGAAGACAAGGTTCATGTCGCGCACGGGCTTGTAGCGGGCGCCAACCGCGCCCTGGACAGTCGGCATGCCGGTCGGGCCATCCTTGCCGTCATACACAGTGCCGTAGGCACGGGTGAAGACCTGGAAGATACGGCCGTCGCGATACCCGATATCCGGCGGCTGCCAATAGGCTTCGATACCAGTCTGCAGGTTTTCCACGCTACTTTGCGGATTGAACCCGCTGGCCTGATACGGAGCGCTGAGCACGAAACCCCATTGCCGCTGAAGGGTCTCGACCTCGCGGCGATAGCCGAATCTACGCTCAGGATCGAATGACACATCGCCTTCGCCTGCTGCCAGGCTGCGTTTGAAGAGGTCGATAGCCGTTTTATTGTCACCCAGGCGTTTGGCGGCATAGGCTGCATCGGCCAGATTGCCGGCATTGCCATATCCTGCCGCAAAACTGCCCTGAAACAGTTCCAACGCTTGCTTGTCATCGTGCTGCCGCATTTGCTCGTAAGCTTGATCCAGTTTGTTGGGGGCCTGGGAACGGTTCTGCTCTGCCTCGATTGCGCGCTTGGCCTGTTCGACGCGTGACTGCACCTCGCTGTCACCGGCGAACTCCTTCTGCGATGCAAGCGGTTCGATGGCTTCCAGCGCCTGTCTGGGGCGCCCGGCACTCATTTCGCTGTCGGCCCATGCCAGGCGCAGATTGCGTACTTCGGTACTGTTCCATCCCCCAAGCCGCAACGCTTCGGCAAACTGTTCGGACGCCAGCGTGAAGTCCTGCTGGCGCTGGGCAAGGAACGCGCGTTGGGCGTGGATCTTTGGATCGTCGGGATACTTCTGCAGCAAGAATTCCGCATAGGTGCGTGCTTCGGCGAGCAGGTTTGCCCGGACCAGCAGGTTCAGCCGCAGCGACTCGCGGTCGCGGTTATTGGGCTCTAGGGCCAGGGACGCTTCCACGGCCTTCCTGGCGCCGTCAATGTCTTCGGTTTCAGCCAGCTTGTAGGCGCGTTCCGCTAGGCGATATGCCTGTGAATCCATGCTGGAAGCAGGGGGATCCTGGGACTGCCCCGATGGTTCTGCCGTGGCCTGAGCGTTTGCGCCAAGGCTCATTGTCATCAGGAGCGGCGTGGCGAGGATCAGGGCGGAGCGCCCCGGGCGGAAGAACGTTGACCGGCGGGAATGGTTCATGGCGTTTCCGGGTTGTTATTTCCGACGCCAATATTCCGTGGTAGCGATGTAGATTGCAAGTGGGACGAATCCACCCCTTTTTCAGGGCTGGCGGGGGAGGTACTCCCGGGAGCCGGTGCCGCGAAGGAAGCGGTTGTGAAGGTGGAGACCTTTCGTTGATGCTGCACCTGGCGGATTTCCAGGGCGGCAATCACTTCGTGCGCGCCTGCGATGAAATACTTGACCTCGGCGTTAGCGGCGGCGCCGATCGCGCTGAGCGCCGCCTGGTCCGGCGGCGCGTAGGTCGCGAGACAGAGCCCGACGTCGATACCGTACGAGAACGGCACCACCTTATACTGCAATGCAACGTCTTCCGGGAAGCTGCCGACAAACAACTGGCAGGGTATTTCCCTATCGACGAGGCTGATCCGCGGCAGCGCGGATGCCTCGGCGATGGCGTCGGCCAGTATGTTCGCGTCGACGCATTGCTGCTCCAGCAGGATATGATCAAGCGAACGTCCGCTCTGCGCCTGCAGGCTGCAAAGCTGCTCCAGGCGCTTGATGTCGATTGCCCCCTTGGCAATCAGGATTTCAGGCAGCGTGCGCCTGCGCTCGCCAGCTTCCACGCTGGTCGGATAAGTGTGGCTGGTCTTGTCCCAGGCGATCGGCTTCTTTGTCACCAGATGCAGCACAAAGACCTTCCAGGCGCGGCACGCAGCAAAGAAATTGATGAAGTTATTGACCGCGATCCGTGGGATGGCGAGCAATCCATGCTCGATTCCGTTGAGTTTTGAGACAAAATACACGCGCTGCGCAACCCGGTTGGCGAAAAGCACGCCATTGATGACGACAATGGGGGCCAGCACCGCGAGCCCTTGCGTGGAATCGCCATGTGCAAACGTCACGAAGGCAGCGTCTTGCAGCATTCCGACCGCAGCGAAGTTCGCGGTGATCGCATAGGCGGCGACGCTGAAGAATGACGTCACCAATGTCTTCCTGTCATGGAAAAAAAGGTACTTCGTGCTAAGACTGCCGCGCCATCCAAGTTGCTGCCAGCCCTGAAACGCGATACCGAGAATCCAGCGGGCACGCTGGCGGTACGCGGCCCGGAATTTGCTAGGGAAGTACTCGCGGGCACCGATATAGCTCCGGATCTTGACCTCGCGGTTCAACAAGCCACGCAGGTAGCTGCGCTTGACCGTATAGGTCACGGGACAATGGACAAACAACTCCCTCATGCCGAGATCGTGCATGCGAAAACTGAAGTCGTAGTCTTCCGTCAGGGTCGTGGTGTTGAACGGGTTGTCGCGATTGTGCTTTGTGATTGTCTCTATGGCATGCCGGCTGTAGCAGGAGGCAACTCCGGCACCAGGGACAAGCCCGCTCAAATTGGCACGCACGACGATATCCTTCGAGTGAGACTCGCTGAAATCGTCCATATAGGTGCCGGCTACGAAGTCATTCCACTTCCGATCGAGTGAAAGTACCGGTAACTGTATGAGATCGGCCTCGCCGACAAAGTTGTTGAACAGGCTAAACTCGAGCGGGTGGATGACATCCTCGCTATCGTGCATGACCACGCCGGCGAAATGCACCTTGTGTGTGCGTTCGTACTCCAGGATGTCGTGGATGATCCAGTTCAGGCAATCCGCCTTGCAAGTGGGTCCGTCGTTGCCGACGGTCACCTTATGCACCTTTGCCGGATAGCGATGTGCCACGCGATCGACCTCTGCGATAGTCTGCGGGTCATTCTGGTAAGCACCAATAAAGAGGACGTAGCGCTTGTAGTCAATGGTGTCCAGCGTGTTCTCGACCATCTGGGCGATCACGTCATGTTCCTGCCAGGCAGGGACCATGATTGCAAGGTATTCCTCGGCCTTGTCTTTCAGCTGGGAGGTGTCCGCCGTAGCGTGCGATGATCGTTCGGGCGGATTCCGAGACAATGCAAACGTCCAGTAGTAAAGATCGAAGAACAGGTCATCCAGCGTACTGACAAGAATCACGCTAGCTGTGACAATAGCCAGGGTGACGAGAAAAGAAAGGTAATCGTCCCAGAGTGCAATGGAATGCATCTTCGCTCCCTGTTGCTCGGATCCAGACTGTTTTCTTACTCGCTGGTCTCTGACGCGGAGGGGTGGCCGGGCCGCCGGCGCCTGGTTGTTTTCTTGGGCGCGACAATCTCGGCAGGCAGGCCGGGCCGGATCTCGATGGCGTCGCTTGTGCGATCGCCTGACGGGAAAGTCGCGATGGTTCCGATGTGACCCGGGGCGGGGGCAAAGTGGTCGCTCCCGCCCAGGAGCGCAGCCGTGATGCGTTCACTGGCACGCCCGTCGCCGAAGGGATTGTGTGCACGCGCCATCGCGGCGTATTCTTCCTCGCTCTCAAGCAGCAATTCCGTAGTGGCGAGAATACGGTCGATATCCGTGCCCACAAGCCGTGCTGTTCCGGCGGCAACGGCCTCGGGGCGCTCGGTCGTGTCGCGTGTAACCAGGACCGGTTTACCAAGCGCCGGCGCTTCTTCCTGAATGCCACCGGAGTCCGTAACGATCAGGTGGGCGCGCGTCATCAGGAAAACGAAGGGCAGGTAGTCCTGTGGTTCAATTAAATGGATATTCGGGTGATTGCTCAGGATGGCGTTCACCGGCTCCCGCACTCGTGGGTTTAGGTGCACGGGATAAACGATCTGGATGTCATCATGGCGGTTCGCCAGCGTGCGCAGCGCAGTGCAGAAACGCTCGAAAGGCGCGCCGAAACTCTCGCGACGGTGTCCTGTCACAAGGATGAGCCTGCGCGACATGTCAAGGAATGGATAGTATTTGGCGATGCCCGCCGCCAGGGCTGCGTTCGTCTCCAGTCGATGCTTGATCTGCAGGAGGGCGTCGATCCCTGTGTTGCCAGTCAGCCTGACGCGTATGGGATCGATGCCTTCGCCCAGCAGATTGTTCTGCGCTTGCAAGGTCGGGGCGAAGTGCCACGATGAAATAGCGTCGGTGACGCGCCGGTTCATTTCCTCGGGCCAGGGTGCGCTCATATTGCCAGTGCGCAATCCTGCCTCGACGTGCGCGACGGAAACCTGCCTGTAGAACGAGGCTAGCGTGGCGCCGAGCGTGGTCGTGGTGTCGCCATGCACGAGCACGACCTCCGGGCCGTAGTCGACCAGGACATCGTCCACGCCTGCAAGAACCCGCGTAGTAATGTGGGAGAGGCTCTGTCCGATACTGATCAGGTTCAGGTCATAATCCGGAACGATATCGAACAAGCTAAGAACCTGATCCAGCATCTGGCGGTGCTGGCCGGTGACGCAGACACGCAGGTCGAAGTGCGGCGACGCACGCAGCGCATGAACAAGAGGCGCCATCTTGATGGCCTCAGGACGCGTGCCGAATACAGCAAGAACCTTCGTCATTTTTCTCCCCTGCTTTCTTTCTAATGTGCGGGATAATGCGCTCATACCCCAAGGGAATGAGTTCCCGCACTGGATTGCATTTTTTACAAATGCGTGCTGCATGCGCCTACGCCATCAGCACCGAAGCGCTCTGGCCAGTTTTTTTGGGTGATACGGGAGCACCTGCAATGAGCCCGCCCGCAATAGCCATGCCATATTTCCAAGTCATTGATTCTTATGACTTTTCTTCTAAAAGAAAACAGGATATCCCGGCGGACGGCGCGACTCTGTCATAAGGCTGCAACGCAGTCAGGCGCGAGGGCCGCCAGCGCGCAAATGCACCATGAGCCACATCGCGTGACGCACCGCTTGCATTCCATGTCAAACACGGGAGCCAAGTGCTGTCAGAGGGAGGGTGAGCGCAGGGAATGCAATCTTTACCCTGCTGATGAGTGGACGTAAGAATTACCAGGCATGTTCAGGCAACGAGACATGATCTCGGATGTTGCCGACCGCTTCCCGATTACGGTGGCGCAAAAAAGCAGTCTGGCTATCCAATTTAAGGATGAGACAGCGGGACGCTTTTAGATCAAAAGTATTAATGCAAAATGATAATGGTTGCGTGTCAGGCAACTTCTGTCCACGCGGCTACAGCAGATGGCTAACACCGGGTGTCAGCATCGGATGCAAGCCCGCCAGCCCACACATGTTTCATTCCTGAAACGCGCTGCAAAAGCGAATGCGTCGCGAGCGGAGGCCGAATCGAGCCCTCGCGAGCGGGTTCAGCGCCGTTGGCCTTGCCGTCTTCCAGGATGAACGCCAGTTCCCGCGCGGCCAGCCGGTAGTTGATCGGGTTGAAGATCGCGCCCGCCCGGGCCGCCGCCATAAAGTCCGCGCCGCTTTTCTGGAAATAGCGATTAACACTGCGCATATATGGATCCGGCGGGGTGAGCGCCGTCCGTTGCACGGCAGGCAGGAGCCAATTGACGCAAGACGTGCCGGCAGCGCCTGGCTATCGTGCCAGCGAGGGTCGATGCGACATGACAGGCTGACGCATCGGCGACATGCCAATCGCTAGCGGAAGGAAGAGGAAAACGCGTCCATGAACAAGCAAAATCGGCAGGGCAAGGAAACCATAAGGATCGGCGGCGCCTCGGGCTTCTGGGGCGACAGCGGGATCGGACCGGTGCAGTTGGTGGAAAAGGGCAAGGTCGATTACCTGGTGTTCGACTACCTGGCCGAACTCACCATGTCGCTGCTGGCCGCCGCGCGGCTGAAGAACCCGGATGCCGGCTATGCGCTGGACTTCGTCACCGGTGCCTTGCGCGCTGTGCTCAAGCCTGCCCTGGCGCAGGGCATCCGTATCGTCAGCAATGCCGGCGGCGTGAACCCGCGCGCGTGCGCGGCCGCGGTGCGCAAGCTGGCCGAGGAACTGGGCGTGCCGGTGCGGGTGGCGGTGGTCGATGGCGACGACCTCCTGCCGCAGCTGGATGCGCTGCGGGAGTCCGGCGTACGGGATATGCAGAGCGGCGCCGCCATGCCCGCGCGCATCCTGACCGCCAACGCCTACCTGGGCGCCGTGCCGATCCGGGCCGCGCTGGATGCCGGCGCGGATATCGTGATCACCGGCCGCTGCGTGGACAGCGCGGTGACGCTCGGCGTGCTGATGCATGAGTTCGGCTGGGAGCCGGGGGCGCACGACCTGATGGCGGCTGGCAGCCTGGCGGGGCACATTATCGAGTGCGGCTGCCAGGCCACCGGCGGCTTGCACACTGACTGGGAGCAGGTGCCGGACTGGGCCAACATCGGTTATCCGGTGGTGACCTGCCGCCCCGACGGCACCTTCCTGGTCGGTAAGCCGCCTGGCACCGGAGGGTTGGTGAATCCCGCCACGGTCGGCGAGCAGATGCTGTACGAGATCGGCGATCCCGCCGCCTACCTGTTGCCCGACGTGATCTGCGATTTCACGGGCGTGACGCTGCGCCAGGCCGCCCCGGACCTGGTGGAGGTGCAAGGCGCCAGGGGCCGCGCGCCTACCGCCAGCTACAAGGTGTCGGCGACCTATGCCGACGGCTACCGCTGTTCGGCGCAACTGACCATCGTCGGCTTCGACGCCGTGCGCAAGGCGCAGCGCAGCGGCGAGGCTTTCCTGGAGCGCAGCCGCGCCTTGCTGGCCGGGGCCGGGCTGCCGGACTTCACCGAGACCCGACTGGACGTGCTGGGCACCGCCGCGTCCTTTGGCCCGCACGTGCCGCAGCCGCCGTTGTTCGAGGCCGTGATGTGGCTGGCGGTGGCCCACCCGGACAAGCGCGCGCTGGAACTGTTCGCCCGCGAGATCGCGCCGGCTGGCACGTCGTGGTCGCCCGGCACCACCGGGGTGGGCGGGCGGCCTTCCGTCAGCCTGGCCATCAAGCAGTTTCCCTTCCTGGTGCCAAAGACGCTGGTCCGGCCCGCCGTGTGGCTGGACGAACAGCCGCTGCCGTTGCCGGCGGCGTTCGTCCCCGGGGATGAAGCCCTGGCCAGCCCGGCCTCCGGAAACGGGGCTGCCACCGCAGCCTCCGCTATTACCCCGGCAGAGCCCGGCGGCGACTGGGTCGAAGTCCCGTTGATTCGGCTGGCCTATGGCCGCAGCGGCGACAAGGGCGATTTCTCCAATATCGGCATCATCGCGCGCGATGCCGCCTATCTGCCGCTGATCGCGGGGCAACTCAGCGAGGCCGCGGTGGCCGCGTTCCTCGCCCATAACGTGAAGGGCAGGGTGACGCGCTATTTCCTGCCCGGCATCGGCGCCTTCAACTTCCTCTGCGAGCAGGCGCTCGGCGGGGGCGGCATGGCCTCGCTGCGCAACGACCCGCTGGGCAAGGGAATGGGGCAGGTCTTGCTGGCGATGCCGGTGCGGGTCCCGCCCGGGCTGGCGAGGGCACTGGGGGCATGAGCCAGTCCGCGGGCCATGCGGGCATCGGGATAAACCCCATCGGAGCGCTGTTCGGCCGGCTTCGCTGGCATGATGCTGGAGGCGTGGGAAGCCGCGGTGCGGCTGCCGGTGCCCGCGCCTTCTTGCCGAACCAGGTGCCAGCCGTCAGTCACTCGCGGCGCCGCGAACAGTGAGACCCAGATGCCGCCAGTCTTGGAATGCAAGCGGGATACCCCGGCCCGGTCCTGCGACCGGCCGAGCGGAAGTTTCATGTGGATCGACCCCGACCGCGTGCTCTATGTCGGCCTGCTGGGCGCACCGTCGGTGCGCTCCATTGGCGCCATCCTGCTGTATGTGGCGCTGGACGCGCCGTTTCGCCTGAGCGTTGCACAGGGTGCGTGGGAGACGGCCGAGATTGCATTCGTGCCGCCCTACGTGCCGCACCGCATCGCTTCGGACAGCCGCACCCTCTGCGGCTTCCTGATCGAGCCCGAGACCGTCGATATGTCAGGCTTGCCCGCGCTGCTGCGCGGCCCCGGCGGCGCGCTGGCCGCGCCCCGCCTGGCCCAGCATGCGCGCGACCTGATCGCCCAGTTGCGCGGCATGCGCCGGCCGGAACTGGATCCCCGCCTGCTGGATACGCTGTTGCTGGGGGAGCCGCTGCCGCCGCGCGCGCTCGACCCCCGTATCGACGCGGCAGTGCGGCAAATCAAGAGCGATCCGGGGAGCCGCAGCGCGGCCACCGATCATGCGCGCGATGCCAACCTGTCGTTCTCGCGTTTCCTGCACCTGTTCAAGGAGGAAGTCGGTACGCCGTTCCGCACCTTCCGCACCTGGAAGCGCGCCCGCAGCCTGCTGCACTACGTCACGCAGGAGGCCAACCTGGCGGAAGTCGCGCTGGATACGGGCTATCCGGATTCCACCCATTTCAGCCATTCCATCCGCCGCGTCTACGGCCTCAAGCCGCGGGACATCTTTGCCGGTTCGCGCAAGCTGGCGCTGCATGGGCTGCCCCCGCTGACCGCCTGCCGCCCGCTGTAGGCCGGCGGCGACCAGTTGGCACAAGATCGCCGGGTCGCCTTGCGGCACAATTGCGGCCAACGACAATCAGCCCGTCAAGGGCAGCGGGATACCACCCCATGAAAGAGACCTGCCAGGACCTGCTGGCCGAATACAACGAGTTGCACGCGCTTGCCGCTTCGCTCAGTCCCGCGCAATGGCGCCTGCCCAGCGCCTTCTATGACTGGAGCGCCTGGGACGAAATTGCCCACCTGTGCTATTTCGACCAGACCGCGCTGCAGTCCGCCACCGATCCGGAAGCCTTCCTGCGTGACGCGCAGGCACTCAACACGCTGATGGCGGCGGGCGGGCATATCAGCGCGGTGGCGCGGGAAGTCTACGGCCACCTCGACGGGCCGGCACTGCTGGCCTACTGGCAGCCCGTGTACGAGCGGCTGGTACAGACCCTTGCCGCGCTCGATCCCAAAGCGCGCCTGCCCTGGTACGGGCCGCCCATGAGCGCACGCAGCTTTGCCACTGCGCGGCTAATGGAGACCTGGGCGCATGGCCAGGATGTCTGGGACACGGCAGGCCGGGCGCGCGCGCCCACGGCCCGCCTGAAGCATATTGCGCATATCGGCGCCACCACCTATGGGTGGACCTTCGTCAATCGCGGCGAGCCGGTGCCGGGGCCGGCGCCGTACGTAGAACTCACCGCGCCCGATGGCGGGCAATGGACCTGGAACGAACCCCAGCCGGATAATTTCGTGCGCGGCGGCGCGGAGGATTTCTGCCTGCTGGTCACTCAGCGCCGCCACCTGGACGACACCCGGCTGCGGTATAGCCCGGGCCCGGCGCAGCGATGGCTGGCGCAGGCACAGTGCTTCGCGGGGCCACCCGCCACGGGACCGGCCGCCGGCACGCGCGTATTGCGCATGGCGCCCGCGGAGTGAACGGGATCGCACTACCGCAGTGCGTGGCGGCCGGCGAGGCGCTCACGCTGGCACTGGCCGCCGGGATCGATTCGGCCCTGCGTGCACTCAGCGTTGACCCGGCCGAAACCTGCCTGTCCGAACACGTCTTCGCCAACCTGTATCTGTTCCGGCAAGCCCACGCCTACCGGTACTTTGGCGGCCGCTATCCGCATATCAGCGGCCTGACCTATGACGGCGCGCGCCACGCGCTGCCGCTATTTGATCTCGCCACGGCGCCGCGCCACGTCCTGCAGGCGCTGCTTTGCGCGCACCATTGTTTCTATCCGCTTTCCACGGCCCAGATGGCGCGCCTCGATCCCGCCGTCTTCACCGGGGACGAAGCGCGTGCCGACGCCGACTATCTCTATCCGGCCGCCAACTTTGCGGGCTATCGCGGCGCCACCCTGGCCAAGAAGCGCAACCTCATGAAGCAACTGCTGGCCGCGCATGCCGTCACCGCTCGGCCTTACCACGCCGGACTCGCCCTGGAAGCCCTGTCCGTGCACGAGGGATGGATGCACGCCAGGCACAAGGCCCAGGGCGAGGCCGATGACGCGCCGTGCGGCGAGGCCCTGCTGCACGCCGGTGCGCTGGGGCTGGAAGGCTTTTTGTACGAAGTGGCCGGGCAACCCGTGGGCTTCGTGCTGGCGCAGGAGATCCGCCCGGCGGTCTTCGCCATGCGCTTCGCCAAGGGCCTGGTGGCTTGCAAGGGCATCTACCAGTACATGTTCCACCATTTCTGCACGGCCTTCGCCCGCCCGGTGGCATGGCTGAATTTCGAGCAGGACATGGGGCTGGAAAACTTCCGGCAGACCAAGCGTTCGTATGCGCCCAGCGCCCTGCTGCCGAAGTACCGGGTGCGGCTGCGGGCGGACTGAATGGCGGCCGCGGGGCGGTTTGCGCTGGTTCTGAAACCGCGCCCCCAAAGGCCCGAAGCATCACAGCCAGTTCTCGCAAGACCGTACCGCCTCCCACCCCTACCATGACTTCACACCGGCGCACCGCGCGGCCCGTTGCGCCAGGCGGCCAGATGGCCGGCAGGCGCAACGGGCGGCAGTGCGGTGACGGCCGGACCGCCCCAAGCAACGTGAAACCCACATGGCAAATATCGAATCCAGACTCTCCGCCGGCAGCGAAGCATTCCAGGCCAACCGCGCCGGCATGCTAGCCCTGCTGGAACGTATCCACGCCTTCGAGCAGCGTGCCGCCAATACGTCCGCCGCATCGCGCGCGCGCTTCGAGCAGCGCGGGCAGTTGCTGCCGCGCGAGCGCCTGGCGCTGCTGCTTGACCCGGGCGCGCCGTTCATCGAACTGTCGTCGCTGGCCGGGCTGGGGCTGGATAACCCCGACCTGGACAAGAGCGTGCCCGGCGGCGGCCTGATCGCCGGCATCGGCTTTGTATCGGGACTGCGCTGCATGATCAGCGCCTCGGACTCCGGCATCAACGCCGGCGCCTTGCAGCCCAAGGGGCTGGACAAGCAGCTGCGCGCGCAAGAACTCGCGCTAGAAAACAAGCTGCCGTACGTGCAACTGGTGGAGAGCGCCGGCGCCAACCTGATGACCTACAAGGTCGAGGATTTCGTGCGCGGCGGCAACCTGTTCCGCAACCTGGCGCGCCTGTCGGCGGCCGGCCTGCCGGTGGTGACGGTGACGCATGGCTCGTCCACTGCCGGCGGGGCCTACCAGACCGGTTTGTCGGACTACATCATCATGGTGCGGGGCCGTTCGCGCGCGTTCCTGGCCGGCCCGCCGCTGCTGATGGCGGCCACCGGCGAGATAGCCACCGAGGAGGAACTGGGCGGCGCGGTGATGCATACCTCGGTTTCCGGCCTGGGCGACTACCTGGCTGAGGACGACCGCGATGCGCTGCGGATTGCGCGCGAGATCCTGGGCAAGATCGACTGGAACCGCGACCAGCCCGGCGCCGCGCCGCGCGCGTTCAAGCCGCCGCGCTACGACACCGAGGAACTGCTCGGCGTGATGCCGATGGACCACAAGCGCCCCGTCGACATGAAGGAGGTGATCGCGCGCATTGCCGACGATTCCGACTTCCTCGAGTTCGGCGAGAACTACGGCGGCGCCACCGTGTGCGGCCATATCAAGATCGAAGGCTGGCCGCTGGGCATCATCACCAACAACGGCCCCATCGATCCCGCCGGCGCGACCAAGGCCACCCACTTTATCCAGGCCTGCTGCCAGTCGCGCACGCCTATCCTCTACCTGAACAACACCACCGGTTTCATGGTGGGCCGCAGCTACGAGGAAGCCGGCATGATCAAGCATGGCTCCAAGATGATCCAGGCGGTGAGCAATGCCACCGTGCCGCAGATCACCATCTACTGCGGCGCCTCGTTCGGCGCGGGCAACTATGGCATGTGCGGGCGGGGCTTCCATCCGCGCTTCTGCTTCTCCTGGCCCAATGCCAAGACTGCCGTGATGGGCGGCGAACAGGCGGCCCGCACCATGGCCATCGTCACGGAGGCCGCCATGAAGCGCAAAGGCGGGGAGGCGGACTCCGACCAGCTTGAGGCGTTGCAGAAGGGCATCGTGGAGCGCTTCGACCGCCAGATGAGCGTATTTGTCACGAGCGCCCATGTGCTGGACGATGGCGTGATCGACCCGCGCGATACGCGTGCGGTGCTGGCCAATGTGCTGGCCGTCTGCCGCGAGGGCGACGCCAGGACACCGCAACCCATGCAGTTCGCCGTGGCGCGGCCCTGACCTGAAGGCCACGGACCCACCCGGAACATAAGACAAGAGAATAGAGAACAGAGAACGGAGACCCGCGACATGCAACTCACCCCCGAACACGAGGCGCTGCGCGCCACCATCAAGCGCTTTATCGCCGAGCAGATCAATCCGTACGTGGACGCCTGGGAAGAGGCCGAAATCTTCCCGGCGCATGAAGTCTTCCGCAAGATGGGCGAGCTTGGCCTGCTGGGCCTGTCCAAGCCGGAAGAGGATGGCGGTATGGGCCTCGATTACTCCTACAGCGCGGTGCTGGCGGAGACGCTGTCCGATATCAACTGCGGCGGCGTGCCGATGGCCATCGGCGTGCAGACCGACATGGCCACGCCGGCCCTGGCCCACCACGGCAGCGCGGAGCTGCGCCGCGAATTCCTGGCGCCCGCGATCCGCGGCGAGTACGTGGCCTGCCTGGGCGTCTCGGAGGTGGGCAGCGGCTCCGACGTGGCCTCGATCAAGACGACGGCGCGGCGCGACGGCGACGACTACATCATCAACGGCGGCAAGATGTGGACCACCAACGGCACCCAGGCGGATTTCTGCTGCGTGCTGGCCAATACGTCGGACGGGGCCCCGCACCGCAACAAGACGCTGATCGTCGTACCGATGAAGTCCCGAGGCGTCTCGGTGGCCAAGAAGATCCGCAAGATCGGCATGGACTCGTCCGATACCGCGCAGCTTTACTTCGACGATGTGCGCGTGCCGCAGCGCTACCGCATCGGCCAGGAAGGCATGGGCTTTACCTACCAGATGGAGCAGTTCCAGGTGGAGCGGCTGTGGGGTGCCCTGAGTTCGTGCAGCCGGTGCGCCAAGGCCATCGACCTCACCATCGAGTACACCCGCGAGCGCAAGGCCTTTGGCCGCTCCATCCTGGACAACCAGTGGGTGCACTACACGCTGGCCGAACTGCAGACCGAGGTGGAAGCGCTGCACGCGCTGTGCTGGCGCGCCGTGGAGATGATGGTGCGGGGCGAGGATGCCACGCGCCCGGCCACCATGGCCAAGCTCAAGGCGGGCCGGCTCTCGCGCGAGGTGGCGGATCGCTGCCTGCAGTTCTGGGGCGGCATGGGTTATGTGCTGGAAAGCCCGATCTCGCGCATTTTCCGGGACGGGCGGCTCACCTCCATCGGCGGCGGCGCCGACGAGGTCATGATGCAGATCCTGTGCAAGTTCATGGGGACGTTTCCCCAGGCGAAGTAAGCGTTCAAAGCTAAAGACCAGAACAGGCCACCATGAAGCAGCCCACGCCATTCCACAAGATCCTGATCGCCAATCGCGGCGAAATCGCCCTGCGCGTGATGCGCAGCGCCACCGCGCTGGGCTACCGCACGGTGGCGGTCTACTCCAGCGCCGACGCCGATGCGCGCCATGTCCACGAGGCCGGCCAGGCGGTGTATATCGGCGAGGCGCAGCCGGCGCAATCCTATCTGCGCATCGACGCCATTGTCGAGGCCGCCAGGCGCTGCGGCGCCGATGCGGTGCATCCCGGCTACGGCTTCCTGGCCGAGAACGCCGCCTTCGCCCGGGCCTGCCGCGAGGCGGGGCTGGTGTTTATCGGCCCGTCCGCCGAGTCCATCGTGGCGATGGGCAACAAGGCCGGCGCCAAGCGCCTGATGATGGCGGCCGGCGTGCCCTGCATCCCGGGCTACCAGGGCGAAGACCAGGACGAGGCGCGCCTGTGCGCCGAAGCCGGACGCATCGGCTTTCCGGTGATGATCAAGGCCACGGCGGGCGGAGGCGGGCGCGGCATGCGGCTGGTGCCCGATGCGCGGTCCTTTCCCGAATTGCTGCGCAGCGCACGCTCGGAAGCGCAGGGCGCCTTCGGCGATCCGGAGGTGATTCTGGAACGCGCCGTGGTCGAACCACGCCATATCGAGATCCAGATCCTGGCAGACCGCTATGGCAACGCCATCCACCTGGGCGAGCGCGACTGCTCGGTGCAGCGGCGCCACCAGAAGCTGATCGAGGAAGCGCCATCGCCGGCGGTGAGCCCCGAGTTGCGAGCCCGCATGGGCGCCACCGCCGTGGCCGCCGTCAAGGCGATCGGCTACGAAGGCGCCGGCACGCTGGAGTTCCTGCTGGACCGCGAGGGTAATTACTACTTCATGGAAATGAACACGCGGCTGCAGGTCGAGCATCCCGTGACGGAGGCGATCACCGGCCTCGACCTGGTGGCGCTGCAATTGCAGATCGCCGCCGGCGAGCCGCTGCCGCTGGCGCAGGAAGACGTCACCTTCTCCGGCCACGCCATCGAAGTGCGGCTGTGCGCCGAGGACACAGACCGTGGCTTCATGCCGCAAAGCGGCGCCATTGCGTTGTGGCAGGCGCCGGCCGCCTTGCGGGTGGAGCATGCGCTGGGCAGCGGCGCGGCGATTCCGCCTTACTACGATTCCATGATCGCCAAGCTGGTCAGCCACGGCGGCACGCGCGACGAAGCCTGCCGCAAGCTGTCCCGCGGACTGGAAGACCTGGTGGCGCTCGGCGTGACCACCAACCAGGTATTCCTGGGCCGCTGCCTGGCGCATCCGGCCTTTGCCGCGGGCGAAGCCACCACGGCCTTTATCGGCCAGCACCAGGATGCGCTGTTGCGGCCCGACGCTGCGCTGCGCCGGCGCGCCGCCGCGCTGGCCGCGCTGCTGCTGTACGAAACCTCCCCCGAGCGCCAGCCCGGAGAGCCCGCCGCCAGCCTGGCGCCGACGCTGCCGATCGGCCTGCGCTACCGGCTCGACGGCGCGGAGCACCAGGCCACGCTGGCGTTCGGCGGCGGCAATCGCTTTGAAGTCGCCATGGGCGAAACGCATTTCGCCTTCGAGACCCTTGCGCTGGGCGAGCATGCCGTGCGGTTCCGCTGCGACGGCGTGGTCGAGAGCGCGGCCTTCCATCGTGACGGCAGCACGCTGCTGCTGCAATACCAGGGCGCGCCACTGCGCGTCGAGGACCATACGCGGGCGGCGGCCGCGCGGGCCGGCGAAGCCGCCGGCGATGGCAAGCTGCGCGCCTCGATGAACGGCCGGGTGGTCAATGTCATGGTTGCCGCCGGCGACCAGGTCGAAGCCGGCCAGCCCATGGTGACGCTGGAAGCCATGAAGATGGAGCATATCCACGTGGCGCCCGCTGCCGGGCGGGTCGGTGCCGTGCATGTGCAGATCGGCGACCAGGCCGCGGCCATGCGCGTGATCGCGGAGATCGAGTTCGAGGCGACGCCGGCTGAGCCGGTGAAGGCAGCCGCTTGAACCGCCTCTGCCTCTTCCTCTTCCTTTTCCCAAACACAGACATAGCCTATCCGGCGGAGCACCATGAGCGAATCGGAAACCCCAGCCGTCCTGCATGAAAAACGCGGCGCCGCGTTCTGGATCACCATCAACCGGTCCGACAAGCGCAACGCCATCAACAAGGAAGTGGTGGACGGTATCCGCGCCGGCTACCGGGCGGCTCACGCCGATCCGGCCATCCGCGCCATCGTACTCACCGGCGCCGGCGACAAGGCTTTTTGCGCCGGTGGCGACCTGCAACCGGGCAAGAGCTTTGCCTTCGACCTGTCGCGGCCTAATGTGGACTACGCCGACATGCTGCGCGAGGCGCAGCATGCCACGCTGCCCAGCATCGCGCGGATCAACGGCACCTGCATGGCCGGCGGCATGGGACTGCTGTGCATGACGGACATGGCGGTGGCGGCCGACAACGTGCTGTTTGGCCTGCCCGAAGTCAAGGTGGGCGTGTTCCCGATGCAGGTGCTGAGCCTGCTGCGGACGCTGGCACCGCCCCGGCTGGTGCGCGAGTGGTGCATCAGCGGCGAGCCGTTTTCCGCCGCCGAGGCCAAGGCCGCCGGGCTGGTCAACCACCTGGCCGCGCCGGACGAACTGGACGCCCGGACCGAATGGCTGATCGCCCGCGTGGCCGACAAGTCGCCCACCGCGATACGGCGCGGCAAGTACGCCATGCAGGCGATGGCGTCGATGAGCTTCGCTGAGGGCATCGCCTATACCGAAAGCCAGATCGCGCTGCTGGCCATGACCGAAGATGCCCGCGAAGGGCTGGCCGCCTTCAACGAGAAGCGCAAGCCGGTCTGGACCGGGAAGTAGACTGCGAAGCAGATCGGGAAAATCGACACGTAATCCGGGCGCCGGGCAGGGAAGGGCGCGCCGGCATCGTCAGGTATTTGAGGAACGGGAGCCGAATATGAACGCAACATTGTCCTTGCAGCCGGCCCGCGCCAGCGCAAGCCATGACAACAGCGACAGCGCCGCCATGCTGGCGCCCGGCATGGCGGAATGGCTGCGCCGCCGCGCCGCGCGCAGTCCGGACCGCCCGGCGCTGACCTGCGCGGGGCAGACCTGGACTTACGCCGGACTGGTGGCGGACGTGGAACGGATGGCTGCCGTGCTGGCGGCGGGCGGCATAGGCCGTGGACAGCGCGTGGGCTACCTCGGGCTGAACGATCCGCAGTTCCTGGTGACACAGTTCGCTTGCGGCTGGCTGGGCGCCATCTTCGTGCCGCTCAATTTCCGGCTGACCGGCCCGGAACTGGCGTATATCCTCAACGATGCCGGCGTGCATACGCTGTTTGCCGACGAAGACCATGCCGGCCTGATCGACGAGGTGCGCGCGAGCCTGGAATGCCAGCGCTACCTGCGGCGCGCCGCGGCGCCGGGCTGGGAGGCACTGGTGCCGCTGATGGCGCAGGCCAAGGCCGCACCGTCTCCTGCGCCCACCCATCCCGATGAAGTGGCCGCGGTAATGTACACCTCGGGCACCACCGGCCACCCCAAGGGCGCCATGCTGACGCACGGCAACTTCTGGGCCAATAACCTCAACGTGATGATGATGAGCGACCTCGCCAGCAGCGATGTCGCGCTCAACTTCGCTCCGCTGTTCCACGTTGGCGGCATGTGCTGCGTGAGCTTGCCCATCCTGATGGCGGGTGGCCACCTTGTGCTGCAGCGCAGCTTCGATCCGGCCGGCGTGATGCAGGCGGTGGCCGAGCACCGCGTGACGGTGAGCTTCGCCGTGCCCGCCATGCTGCTGTTTGTCAGCCAGCATCCGGATTTCGATCGGGCCGACCTGTCCAGCCTGCGGGGCATCTCGGTGGGCGGCGCGCCCATGCCCGAGCCCTTGTTGCGGCTGTTCGTCGCGCGCGGCATCCCCGTCAACCAGGGCTACGGGCTGACCGAGACCGCCGCCGCGACCATCTTCCTGGACCCCGGGCGCGCGCAGGACAAGCTCGGCTCCTGCGGCACGCCGGCCATGCTGACTGAAGTCTGCATCCGCGATTTCGAGGGCAGGCCGCTCACCGAACCCCACGCACGCGGCGAAATCTGCGCGCGCGGCGGCAATATCATGAAGGGCTACTGGAACCGTCCGGACGCCACCGCAGCGGCGTTCTACGAAGGCGGCTGGTTCCGCACCGGCGACGTCGGCTATGCCGACGAAGAAGGCTTCTACTACGTCTGCGACCGCCTCAAGGACATGGTCATCACCGGCGGCGAGAACGTCTACCCGGCCGAAGTGGAGAGCGTGCTGTACGAGCATCCCTCCATCGCGGAAGTCGCCGTGATCGGTGCGCCCGATCCGCGCTGGGGCGAGCACGTGGTGGCGGTGGTGGCGCTCAGGCCGGGGGCCAGCCTGACGCTCGAGGCATTGCAGGCCTTTGCGGAGCCTCGGCTGGCGCGCTACAAGCTGCCGCGTGCGTTGCGGGTGGTTGCGGCGTTGCCGCGCAATCCAACGGGGAAGGTGTTGAAGGTGCGGTTGAGGGAGATGGGATTGGAGTAGGGGGGGCCATGGAGGGGGTGGTCTGCTGATTCTTTCGCTGATTCTTTGTGCGGCGTTGGTTTTTGCACCCAAGTGCGTACGACATCCCCCTGCGGGGGACGCCGGTCACTCTTCTTTGCTTCAGCGCTTCGGCAAAGAAGACTAACGAGAAGAACGCCGACCCTGCCGGGGGCAGAGCAATAAGGCTCTCGAATATCGATGATTTCGTCGTATGGCCCAGAGTGCCGGCGGGCTTCTGCCGGTACCGGCTTGACTGACCACGAACCTGCCAGCTTCCGGGATTCGTGGTGAGGCCCCCGGTAGCAGACATCACTTACTTCAAGCCGTCTGTCGCTCGCGTAGTGGCCGGCCACGAAGTTGCAGGCGCACCAGTTCCGTTGGGCGCGGTGGCACCGGGTTGATATGCCCGAGACTCTGACCACCGCGCCCGCCCCACCACGAAACCATTGGCGGGCGATGTGTCGTGGTGGTCCGCGCCGGTAACGGCAGATGGTCGAACGCTCACCGCACACGAGGTCAGGGGTTGTACCACGTAACCCATGGGTCATGCAGCAGCGATGTCCTTTTGGCCGGTAGGATTCGCCAGCCAACACCTTGGGCCTGACGACGAAACCACCAACGCCCAATAGCCTGATTGCTCTGCCCCCGGCAGGGTCGGCTTTCTNNNCCCCCGCAGGGGGATGTCGTACGCACTTGGGTGCAAAAACCAACGCCGCACAAAGAAACAACGACCAACCCGCAAAGCACAAGGCCAAGTCGCCCCACCAGACCAGAAATATCCGAACTCGGCTGGGAAGTTTCGCAAAGAGAAGATTTCGCAAAAAGAAGAGGAGCACCCAATGGCAGGACCAACCATCGACTTCTGGCAAGCCCGCTTCGAATCCGGGCAAACACCTTGGGAACGCGAAGCCGCCAGCCCGCAACTGGCGCACAGCGCCAGCCGCGTTATCCATGGGTAATCCCCAATCCATATACAGCCAGTCCACACAAGAGCCACACCGGTAGTTTTGTTACGGTGGCACCAGCGCACCAGTCGCATCAGTCGCAACACGGCGAAGCGCAAGACGGCACGTGCCGCACCCGGTGCCATCGGGCGCTCGTGACCCACCCAATTCCGAGATCGACCCCGGCCGCCCGCACACCGCGCGCGGCAAGGGGCGGCCGACACAGGAGACAAGATTGGAGATCCTGCAATTGACGATCTCGGGCATCGCGCTGGGCTGCATCTACGCGCTGATCGCCCTGGGTTTTGTGCTGATCTACAAGGCGACCGAGACGGTGAACTTCGCGCAAGGCGAGTTCATGATGCTGGGCGCCTTCGCCGGCGTGGTGCTGACCATGCTCGGGTTGCCGCTGGTCCTTGCCGTGCCGCTGACGGTGGCGGGCATGGCCGGCTTCGGCATGCTGGTCGAGCGCCTGGCGATTCGCCCTATCCTGGGCCAGCCGCAGTTCACCGTGGTGATGCTCACCATCGGCATGGGCTACGTGATGCGCGGCCTGATCACCATGGTGCCCGGCATCGGCGCCGGCACGCATACCTTGCCGGTGCCTTACCAGGGCATGGTATGGCGCACCGGCGGCCTGGTGCTCAGCGTGGAGCAGGTGGCGGTCATCGGCGTCACCGCCGCGCTCTGCGTGGTGCTCTACCTGGTGTTCCGCTACAGCCGCATCGGCGTGGCCATGCAGGCCAGCTCGCAGAACCAGCTGGCCGCCTATTACATGGGCATTCCGGTACGGCGGCTGAACGGGCTGGTGTGGGGGCTGTCGGCTTCGGTGGCGGCCATCGCGGGCCTGCTGCTGGCGCCCATCACCTTTGTCCACGCCAGCATGGGCATGCTCGGCCTCAAGGCGTTCCCCGCTGCGGTGGTCGGTGGCTTCGGCAGCCTGCCGGGCGCGATCGTGGGTGGGCTGGTGATCGGGGTGGTGGAGTCGCTGGCGGGCTTCTACCTGCCGGAAGGCTTCAAGGATGTGGCGGCCTATGTGGTGGTGCTGGTCATGCTGGTGATCAAGCCCAACGGCCTGTTCGGCGAGAACCTGCGTAAAAAGGTGTAGAAACGCGATGCGATTCCTGTTCAAGACCGACTATCGCCAGGACCTCAGCCTGGCAAGGCACTCCGGCCACGTGTTCTGGTACGGCTTGCTGCTGGTTTGCCTGCTGATCGCGCCGTGCTGGGCCAGCAGCTACTGGATCGCGCAGCTTGGCTTCGTGCTGATCTACGCCATTGCGGGGCTGGGCCTGATGGTGCTGTCCGGGTACACCGGGCTGCTGTCGATCGGGCACGCGGCATTCCTGGGCGTTGGCGCATATGCGCAGGCCTGGCTGACCAGCCACGGCGTGCCCTTCGTGCCGGCCTTGCTGGCGGCGGGGGCGCTGTCGGCGCTGGCGGGCGTGGTGGTGGGGCTGCCGGCGCTGCGGGTCAAGGGCATCTACCTGGCCATCGCGACGCTGGCCTTCGGGCTGATCGTCGAGGAAGTCCTGGCGCGCTGGGACAGCGTGACCGGCGGCAATGCGGGGCTGCCGGTGGCCGCGCCGCAACTGTTCGGCTACGTGCTGGAGGGGCCGGTGGCGTTCTACCACCTCGCGCTGGCGGTTTGCCTGCTGGCTACGCTGGCGGTGCTCAACCTGCTGCGCAGCGCCACCGGGCGGGCGTTCATCGCCATCCGCGATTCCGAGATCTCGGCGCAGAGCATGGGCATTCACCTGGCGCGCTACAAGACGCTGTCCTTTGCGCTGTCCGCCGCGCTGGTCGGCATCGCGGGAGCGCTCTACGCCCACAAGCTGCGCTATATCTCGCCCGAGCAGTTCGGCATCGCCCAGTCGATCGACCTGTTGCTACTGGTGGTGGTGGGCGGCCTAGGCTCCGTGCACGGCGCCTTCCTCGGCGCGATCTTCCTGATCGTCATGCCGCAGACGATCGTGCTGGCCAAGGATTTCCTGCCGCCGGCCATTGCGCAGGCCAGCGGGCTGCAGGCGCTGGTGTACGGGACGGTGCTGATGGCATTTGTCCTGTTCGAGCCGCTCGGGCTGTATGGGCGCTGGTACAAGATCCGTACTTACCTGGAGCTGTTCCCCTTCTATCGCCAGGGCATGTTCCGGCGCCAGAAGGCGTTCCAGCGCTCCGAGCGCCTGAAATAGGGAGGCCGGCACCATGACAGACACTCTTCTCAGCGTGCGCGACCTGTCGGTCCGCTTTGGCGGCGTGCTGGCGCTCAACGGCGTGAGCTTCGATGTCCGGCGCGGTGAGGTCTTCACACTGATCGGCCCCAACGGGGCCGGCAAGACCACGGTGTTCAACCTGATCAGCCGCATCTATCCGCCCACCAGCGGCGAGATCCTGTGGCAAGGCGAGGTACTGACGCAGTTGCCGCCGCACGCGATCGCCGCGCAGGGCATCGCGCGCACTTTCCAGAATATCGAACTGTTCGAGCACGCCACGGTGCTGCAGAACCTGCTGATCGGCCATCACACGCATCGCGCCGCCGGTTTCTGGGCCGACCTGCTGTTCACGCCCGCCGCGCGCCGTTCGGAACTGGCCGCGCGCCACAAGGCTGAAGAAATGATCGAGCTGCTGGACCTGCAGGCACACCGCGATGCACTGGTGGCCGGCCTGCCTTACGGCGTGCGCAAGGTGGTGGAACTGGCGCGCGCCCTGTGCAGCGGCCCGCGCCTGTTGCTGCTCGATGAGCCGTCCTCCGGGCTGAATGTGGAAGAGACCGAGGACATGGCCTGGTGGATCCGCGACATCCAGAGCGAACTGGGCATCACCGTGCTGATGGTGGAGCACGACATGAGCCTGGTATCACGCGTGTCGGACCGGGTGCTGGCGATGAACCAGGGCCAGGTGCTGGCGCAGGGGACGCCGGCCGAGGTGCAGGCGCATCCCGGCGTGATCGAGGCTTACCTGGGCACGGTGGACAACGTGGCCTCACTGCGGAGGGCGGCATGAACCTGATGGAAGGCACGGACAAGATGCGCGAGATCCAGGATGCCCCCGTGCTGGCGCTGGCCAACGTGGAAAGCGCCTACGGACCGGTCAAGGCGATCCGCGGCGTAAGCCTGGCAGTGCAGCGCGGCAGCATCGCTACCGTGCTGGGCGCCAATGGCGCCGGCAAGACCACCATCCTCAAGACCATTTCCGGTGTGCTCGACCCGACCCGCGGCAGCATTGCCTTCAAGGGAGAGAGCATTGCCGCGATGGACCCGGCGCAGATCGTGCGGCGCGGCCTGAGCCATGTGCCCGAGGGGCGCGAGGTATTCCCGCTGCTGTCGGTGCGGGACAACCTGCTGATGGGCGCCTATACGCGGCGCGACCGCGACGGCGTGGCGCGCGACATGGAAGCGGTCTACGGCTACTTCCCGGTGCTGCGCGAGCGCGCCGGGCAGGACGCAGGCCTGCTGTCGGGCGGCCAGCAGCAGATGCTGGCGATCTCGCGGGCGCTGATGGCGGCGCCGGAGCTGATCCTGCTCGACGAGCCGAGCCTTGGCCTGTCGCCCAAGCTGACCAAGGACATCTTCGAGATCGTTGTCCGTATCAACCGCGAACGCGGCACCACCATCCTGCTGGTGGAGCAGAACGCCAACATGGCGCTCAACGCGGCGGACTACGGCTACGTACTGGAGAACGGCCGCATCGTGGCCGAAGACACCTGCGCCGTGCTGCGCGAGAAGGACGATATCAAGGAGTTCTACCTCGGCATGAAGGACAGTGGCGTGCGCGGCGAGCGCCGCTGGAAGAAGCGCAAGACCTGGCGCTAGCACGCGGCAAGGGCCTCCGCCATCGATACCGATCACCCGTTTTCCCGAGAGCAACCTATGGCAATGGCGACAGCGCACACCATGAAGCCCCTTTCCGAAGCGGCATTCGACACCCTGCCGCAAATGTTCTGGCATGGCGTGGCCGAGCGCGGCGACGCGGTCATGATGCGGCAGAAGGATCTCGGCGTCTGGCGCAGCTACCGCTGGCGCGAAGTGGGCGAGATCGTGGCCGATGTTGCCGCCGGCCTGGCCGAACTGGGCCTGCAGCCGGGCGAGGTGGTGTCGGTGCTGTCCAATACCAACCGGGAATGGGTGTGGAGCGACCTGGGCGCCTTGACGGCCGGCGCCGTGGTAAGCGGCATCTACCCCACCGATTCGCCTTCGCAGGTGGAATACCTGTGCCACGACTCCGGCAGCGTGATGCTCTTCGTCGAAAACGAGGAGCAGCTCGACAAATACCTGGAAGTGCGCGAGCGGTTGCCACGGCTGCGCAAGGTGGTGGTCTACGACATGGAAGGGCTAGCCGGCTTCGACGACCCGGACGTGCTCAGCTTCGACGCGCTGCTGGCACTCGGCAGGCAGGTGCGGGCGCGAGAGCCGGATCTGGTGGCGCAACGGCTGTCCGCCGGCAGCGCCGATGCGCTGGCGGTGCTCGTGTACACGTCGGGCACCACGGGACGGCCCAAGGGCGCGATGCTGTCGCACCGCAATGCGCTGCGCAGCTGCCTGACGCTGCGCGAGTTCCTGCCCGCCACCACCATCGGCGAGCGCATGGCCTTCCTGCCGCTGTGCCACGTCTCGGAGCGGATCTTCGGCGAGTATTACTCGATCCTGTCCGGCGCCGTCGTCAACTTCGTCGAGAACCCGGACACCATCTTCGACAATATCCGCGAGATCCAGCCCGATGCTTTCCTGGCGGTGCCGCGCGTGTGGGAGAAGCTCTATTCCAGCGTCACCATCGCGGTACGCGAGGCCACCCGCCTGCAGCGCTGGGCCTATGACTGGGCCATTGCCGCCGGACGGGCCCGCGTGCACGAGGACGGCCAGGCAAAGCCGCTGCCCCCCGGCGCGCGCCTGAAGCTCTGGCTGGCCGATACGCTGGTACTGGGCAACGTGCGCCGCATGATGGGGCTGAACCGCGTGCAACTGGCGGTGACCGGCGCGGCGCCGATCTCGCCGGACCTGATTCGCTGGTATATGGCGCTGGGCATCGTGCTGCACGAGCTATGGGGCATGACCGAGATCACCGGCGCGGCCACCTGCAACCCGCCGGGACGGACGCGGCCGGGCAGCATTGGCATCGCCTTGCCGCATACCGAGGTGAAGATCTCCCACGAGGGCGAGTTGCTGGTGCGCGGGCCGCAGGTGTTCATGGGCTACCTGAACCTGCCCGGCAAGACCGCCGAAACGATGGTGGACGGCTGGCTGCGCACGGGCGACGTGGGCCGGGTGGACGGGCAGGGCTATTTCTATATCACCGACCGCATGAAGGACCTGATCATCACCGCCGGCGGCAAGAACGTCACGCCGTCCGAGTGGGAGAACCAGCTCAAGTTCAGCCCTTACGTAACCGACGCCGTCGTCATCGGCGATCGCCGGCCCTACCTGAGCTGCCTGGTGATGATCGACCAGGACAACGTGGAACAGTGGGCGCAGGAGCACGACGTGCACTTCTCCGACTACGGCTCGCTGTGCCGCAGCAAGGAAGTGATCGCGCTGGTTGGGCAGGAAATCGACAAGGTCAACAAGCAGTTTGCGCGGGTCGAGCAGATCAAGGCGTTCCGGCTCATCGAAACCCGCCTCGGCGCCGAGGACGAGGAACTGACCCCGACCATGAAGCTCAAGCGCAAGCTGGTCAACGACAAGTACAGCGCGCTGATCGAGTCGATGTACCTGGCCAAGGTGGCCTGAACGCAAGCGGCCCCAACAGGAGGCGCCATGAGCGATGCAGACAAAGCGGTTCCCGTCAGCCTGGTGCGGCACGGCCGCATCGGCCTGCTGTGCATCGACCATCCGCCGGTGAATGCGCTCTCGGTGGCCACGGTAGCAGGGCTGGATGCCAGGGTGGCCGCCTTCGAGGCCGATCCCTCCCTCGATGGCCTGCTGATCTGGTGCGCGGGCCGGACGTTCGTGGCCGGTGGCGACATTGCCCAGTTCGACGCGCCGGATTTCACCGCCGCGCCTTACAACCGCATCCTGGCCCGGATCGAAGCCAGCGAACGGCTGGTCGTGGCGGCCCTGCACGGCACCGCGCTCGGCGGCGGGCTGGAACTGGCGCTGGCCTGCCATTACCGGGTGGCCTTGCCCGGCACGCGGGTCGGACTGCCGGAGATCAAGCTGGGGCTGCTGCCGGGATCGCTCGGTACCCAGCGGCTGCCGCGCGCCTGCGGGGCAGCGCTGGCACTGGACCTGATGCTGAGCGGGCGCATGCTCGACGCCGAGGCGGCGCTGGCCGCCGGCGTCGTCGACGCGCTGGTGCAGGGCGAGCCGCTGGCCGCGGGCCTCAACTTCCTGGAAGACCTGCTTGAGCGTCTGGCGCCGCCGCGACGCCTGTCCACACTATCCGTACCCGTGGCTGGCCTGCCCAAGGACTTCTTCACGCAGGCCATGCAACATGCCACGCAGCAGCGCGCGCACTATCCCGCCGCCGCGGCCATCGTGCAAGCGGTGGAAGCGGCAGCGACGCTGCCGTTCACGCAGGGCGAGGCGATGGAGGCAGCCTTGCTCACCGCCTGCGTGGCCTCGCCCGAATCGCGGGCGCTGCGGCACCTGTTCTTTGCCGAACGGCAGGCGGCCCGCGTGCCCGGCATGCCTGCGGGAGCAGCGCCGCGCGCGCTGCACACGGCAGGCGTGGTCGGCGCCGGCACCATGGGCAGCCGCATCGCCATGAGCCTGGCGGATGCCGGCTTGCCGGTGACGCTGGTGGAAGCCAGCGGCACCGCGCTGGCGAGGGGTCTGGCCTCGGTCCGCGCCCAGTACGAAGCCAGCGCTGCGGCGGGGCGGATACGGCCGGAGCAGGTCGCCAGGCACATGGGCCTGATCGCGGGAACCCTGGACTATGCAGCGCTGGCCGGCTGCGAGCTGGTGATCGAGGCGGTGGACGAGGACATGGCGCTCAAGCAGCATGTGTGCGCCCGGCTCGGGCGGATCTGCAAGCCCGGCGCGATCATCGCCACCAATACCTCGACGCTGGATGTGGAAGTGCTGGCCGAGGCCAGCGGCCGGCCCGCCGATTTCGCCGGCGTGCATTTCCGCAATCCGGCCAACGGCGGGCGGCTGATCGAGGTGGTGCGCGGCAGCGCCACCGCGCCGGATGTGCTGGTGACGGCCATGCAACTGGCCCGGCGGCTCGGCAAGGTGGCGGTGGTGTCGGGCGTGTGCTTCGGCTTTATCGGCAACCGCATGGCCGAAGCCTACCTGCGCGAGAGCGAGTTCCTGCTGATGGAAGGGGTAAGCCCGGCGCGGCTCGACGCCGTGATGCAAGCCTACGGCATGGCGATGGGCCCATGCCGCATGCTGGACCTGGCCGGGATCGACGTGGGCGCCAAGATCGTGCTCGAGTACGGCAAGGCGGGCGGGCTGCCGCCCGATCCCGCCTATCGCGCGGTGGTGCGCACGCTGTTCATGCTGGGGCGGCTCGGCTGCAAGAGCGGTGCGGGCTATTACCGGTATCCGGACGGGCAACCTGTGCCCGACCCCGAAGCGGAACGCATCTGCGCCGCGCTGGGGCGCGCGCACGGCATCGCCCGCCGCATGGATATCGCCGATGCCGAGATCGTCGAGCGCCTGCTCTATCCCCTGATCAACGAGGCCGCCAAGCTGCTGGAAGAGGGCGTGGCCTGCCGGCCCGGCGACATCGACATGGTGTGGACCGCCGGCTACGGCTTTCCGGATTACCTCGGCGGCCCGGTCTGGCAGGCCGACAGCATTGGCCTGCCGCGCATCGTGGCGGGACTGGAGCGCTATGCGCGGCTGCGCGGCAATCCTTACGACTACTGGGACATCTCACCGTTGCTGGCGGCACTGGCGCGGGGCGGGCAGCGCTTGTCCGGCTGGTCGGCACCGCCGTCCCCGGCCGATGTGCCAGCGCCGGCGGGTCAGGGACCTTCCACGGCAACCATCTCGCTCTCGCCGGACCCGCTGGCCGGGCCAGGCAGGGTCCACGCGAGACCCAAGCCGCCACAGAGCGTCCATTGACCAAGGCAGTCCGCCGGTTCCCGGCTCCCTGAAGCACCATAAGCACCATAAGCACCACCATAGAGCGCCATAAAGCACCATAAAACTAGGAGACAACCATGATCTTGAAGACCACCATCGCCGCCCTTGCCCTGGCCTTGAGCGCCGGGGCCGCTGCGCAGACCCGCGGCGTCACCGACAAGGAAATCGTGCTCGGCCTGATCACCGATATGTCCGGGCCGATCGTCAACTACGGCAAGGAATCCCGCAACGGCATGACCATGGCCGTGGAAGAAATCAACGCCCGCGGCGGCGTGCAGGGCCGCAAGCTGCGGGTGGTGGTGGAAGACAACGGCTACGAACCCAAGCGTGCCGTGCTGGCGGCGCAGAAACTGGTCACGCAGGACGGCGTGTTCGCCATCATCGGCCACCTGGGCACCGCGCCCAATATGGCCACGCTGCCGTTCCTGGTGCAAAGCAAGGTCTTCAACTTCATGCCGCAGAGCGCCGCGCGCGACATGTATGAGCCCGCCAGCCCGTACAAGATCGCACTGGGGCCGTCCAATTTCCTGATGTCCACCACCATCATGGATTACTTCTTCAAGCAAAAGCCCTATCAGCGGGTTGGCGCGCTGTACCAGGACGACGACTACGGGCGGGAGTCGGTGGAAGGCGTGCAGGCCTATCTCAAGGCCAGGAACATGACCCTAGTGGAGAAGGTGTCGTACAAGCGCGGCGCCACCGATTTTTCCTCGCAGATGGCGCGTCTCAAGGCGGCCAACTGCGACCTGGTGTTCAACGCCTCCACCATGCGCGAGTACATCGCTTCGGTCCAGGAAGCGCGCAAGATCGGCTTCAACCCGGTCTTCGCCGGCACCTCGGCCAACTACGCGCACCAGGTGCCGCTGCTGGGCGGCAAGGCCATGGAAGGCCTGCATGCGGCGGCCTTCATCATGCTGCCCTATGCGGATGACGCAAACCCGGCGGTACGGCAATGGGCAGCCGCCTACAAGAAGCGCTTCAATGAAGACCCGGGCGTGTACTCGATGTTCAGCTATTACGCCTACACCACCTTCGCCACCATCGCCGACAAGGCCGGGCGCAACCTGACCGCCGAGTCCTTCAACGCCGCCATGGAGTCAACCAAGCTGCCGCAGGACACGCTGGGCAACCCCGGCTTCAATGTCTCCGCCAGCAACCGCCTGAGCAACGACCGCATCCGCATCATGAAGGTGGCCGGCGACAAGTGGATTCCCGCCAGCGACCTGCTGCCGCCGCCCAAGATGAACTGAGCGCGGCGAGCCACAACGGGATGGCGCTCCCCGCCGCCATGGCAGGCGGCGGGTCCGGCGCAACGGACAATCGGAGACAGACATGAGCACAGCAACGGAACAGGCGCGCGAGCGCATCGGCCGCATCGCCCTCGGCGATGTGGTCCACCGCTCCGCCCGGCGCTTCGGCGCCCGGACGGCGCTGATCGAGGGCGACCATAGCCTGACCTACACGGCGCTGAACGCCGCCACCAACCAGTTCGCCCATTACCTGCTGGCGCAGGGAATGCGCAGCGCCGAGCGTGTCGGCATGCTGTGCAACAACTCCATCGGCATGATCGTGGCGTTGCTGGGAATCCAGAAGGCGGGCATGGTGTGGGTGCCGATCAATACGGCCCTGGCGCCGGACGCGATCCAATACATCCTGGAACACGCCGAGGTCACGCGGCTGGTGGCGGACGCGTCCGTGCTGGCGCGGCCCGGCATCGCGGAACTGGTGGCGGCGCTGGGCATTCCCGTTGTGCTCCTGGAGCCCGCAGGCGAGGTGGCAGGCGGCCTGGCGGGCCCGGCCGCGACGAAGTACTCCGACGCGCTGGCCGGCCAGCCGGAGGCGCTGCCCGACGTGGATATCGCCAGCGGCCAGCTGGCGCAGATCATGTACACCAGCGGCACCACCGGCCCGCAGAAGGGCGTGATGCATTCCCACGCCTCGGTGCATTCGGTGCTGTCCGCCAACCTGGTCGATACGGGCTGCGGCACGGCGCGGGAGGTCTTTACCTGCCTGCTGCCGATGTTCCACTGTGCCCAGCACGGCAATACCATGAGTGCGCTGCTAGGCGGGCACACCGTGGTGGTGGGACGCGGCTTCGATCCCGCCCGCGTGCTGGCTGACCTGGCCCGGCACCGCATCAGCGTCGTGGTGGCGCTGCCGATGATGTACCGGGCCATGCTGGAGCACCCGCAGTTCGCCAACACCGATCTTTCCAGCGTGCGGCTGTGCATCTACGGCATGGCGCCGCTGCCCAAGAACCTGCTGCTGCGCCTGCTGGATGCGTTCTGCCCCAACTTCATCCTGTGCTCGGGCCAGACCGAGATGTACCCGGCGGCCACCATCTTCGAGGCGGAGGAACAGCGCAAGCGCTTCGGCGCGTACTGGGGCGTGGGCACGGTGGTCAACGAGGTGGCGGTGATGGCCGACGACGGCAGGCTGCTCGGCGCCGGCGAGCCGGGCGAAATCGTGTTTCGCGGGCCCAACGTGATGCTGGGCTATTACAAGGACCAGGAGGCCACCGCCCGCGTGCAGCGCTTTGGCTGGCATCACTCCGGCGACCTGGGCGTGCTGGACGAGGACGGGCAACTGCTGTTCCTCGACCGCATCAAGGACATGATCAAGACCGGTGGCGAGAACGTACCCTCGATCAAGGTCGAAGAAGTGCTGCTGCGCCATGCCGCCGTGGCCAACGCGGCGGTGGTGGGCCTGCCGCATGCGCGCTGGGGCGAGGCGGTGACGGCGTTCGTCACGCTCAAGCCAGGCGCGGCGGTGGAGCAGGAGGAGCTGGGTGCCCACTGCAAGGCGCATCTCGGCGGCTTCGAGGTGCCCAAGGACGTGGTGCTGCTGGCCGCGCTGCCGGCGACGTCCACGGGAAAGATCCAGAAGTTCGAGTTGCGCCAGCGTTATCGGGAGCACTACGATACGGCGGGCGCACCGGGCTGACCAGCGCACGGTCCGGCCCCTGGCGCTACCGGGCCGGAACGCCTGCCCATAGCCACCTGACGCAAGACGCAGCCGGCTGCTCCGGCTACGCTGCTTTTTGCGCCGCGGCACGGCAGCACCGCCCGGCCAGTGTCGTCCGAAGCACCCAGACCGCACAACCCGCAGGCCTGACGACGCACCAACCGGTGCGCGGACAGCGCCCGGCAGGAGACAAAGGACATGCAGATGCAAGCACAAGGCATTGCGTGCCCGCCAGCCATGACCTTGGCGCCCGGCGCCAGGGCAGGGACCGGCCGGGTAATGTGGCTCACGCCGGAGCGGCTCTTCTACGCCGGCCTGCTGGGCTCGCCCTCGGTCCGCACCATGGGCGGCTTGCTGATTTATGTGGCTTTGCGCGCACCCATCCGCATCCGTTTCGACGGCGGGCCCTGGGCGTCCACGGAACTGGCGGTGGTGCCAGCCTATATGCCGCACTCGGTGGCCTGCGATGACCGCATGATCTGCGACCTCGGGCTAGAGGCCGAGAGCATCGACCTCGCCCGCCTGCCGTCTGTGATCCGCGGCCGGGCGGGGCCGGTGGACGATGCGGCATTCGTGCGCCACGTGCGCCAGGCCCACGCCTACCTGAGCGAGCGCGGACGGGAACTGGACCTGCAGGCGGACAGCTTCGACCAGATCTTCTTCGGCCATGCGCTGGCGCCACGCCGGCTGGACCCACGCATCGAAGCCGTGGTGCAGCGCATCCGCAACGCGCCCTCGGCCACCGCCACGGCCGAATCTTGCGCCGCATCGGCCCACCTGTCGTTTTCGCGCTTCCTGCACTTGTTCAAGGAAGAGGTTGGCACACCGTTCCGCAGCTTTCGCACGTGGAAACGGGCCCGCAGCCTGCTGCACTATGTCACCCAGGACTCCAACCTGGCGCATGTGGCGCTGGATACCGGCTACCCTGACTCCACGCACTTCAGCCACTCCATCCGCCAGGTCTACGGGCTCAAACCCAGCGACATCTTTGCCGGCTCGCGCAAGCTTGCGCTGATCGGCGAGCGGGTGGCGGTGGGCGACGGCATGCCTGGCTAGGCGGCTCCCGCAACAAGCACGGATTTCCTGCTCCGTAACCTGGCAACCGGGCTTTGGCACGGCTTGGCAGCGGCCGATCTCGCCCCTTCCTACCCACTAAATTGGTATTCTGCAAATACCCATTAAATTGGTATTTGCAGAATACCTATATTACTCATAAAATGATCTTACGCACATAACGGGTAAGCCTGGATCACCAAGATGAAGCAATTGCTCTCCACCGCTGGCCAGCTTGGGCAGGTGCTGCAATCCGCACGGCGTGCGGGGAAGCTGTCCCAGACGGACCTCGCCTCGCGCCTGGGCATCAGCCAAAGCCGCGTCTCCCATATGGAGCTGAACCCCGGCAGCATCAGCGCGGATCAGTTGCTGGCGCTGGTCAGCAGCCTGGGCCTTGAGCTGGTCGTCCAGGACAAGCGCCCGGCCGGCGCCGATTCCCCAACGGTGGAGTGGTAGACATGGGCCGCAGATCGCATGCGCGGTCGCTTTCGGTGTGGGCCAATGGCGAGCGGGTAGGGACGTGGCGCATCCCCACGCGGGGGGATATGGAACTGCAGTATGACCCCGGCTGGATCGCCTCGCCCGCCGGCCGGCCCTTGTCCCTGTCGCTGCCCTTCGGCGTCGGTGCGTCCCCGCTGAAGGGCGACAGGGTGCGCAACTACTTCGATAACCTGCTGCCCGACAGCGACGCCATCCGCAAGCGTCTCGCCACCCGCTTCCGGACAGCGACCACGGAGGCCTTCGACCTGCTGGAAGCCATTGGCCGCGACTGCGTCGGCGCGGTGCAGTTGCTCAGCGAAAGCGAGCAGCCGGTGGGCCATGACCACATCGACGGCACGCCGCAGTCCGATGCCGATATCGAAAGACTGCTGCGGCAAACGGTCAGCCCGGCCGCCCTGGGCGCACAGGGCGATGAAGACGACTTCCGCATCTCCCTGGCCGGTGCGCAGGAGAAGACGGCGCTGCTGTGGCACGGCAACCAGTGGATGAAGCCCCACGGCGCCACGCCTACCACCCACATCCTCAAGTTGCCGCTCGGGCTGGTGGGCAACAAGCGAGCCGACCTCAGCACCTCGGTCGAGAACGAATGGCTCTGCCTGACCATCCTCGCCGCCTATGGCCTGCCGGTCGCGCACAGCGAAATCAAGACCTTCGCCAGCCAGAAGGTCCTGAGCGTGCAACGCTTCGACCGGCAACCGCACTCGTCGGGCAACTGGATCCTGCGGCTGCCGCAGGAGGACTTCTGCCAGGCGCTGGGTGTCGCTCCCCACCTGAAATACGAAGCGGACGGCGGCCCGGGCATGCGCGATATCGCGCAGATCCTGCGGCAATCGACCCACGCCGACGAAGACCTCGAGTCCTTCCTCGCCACGCAGATCCTGTTCTGGATGCTGGCGGCACCCGACGGGCATGCCAAGAATTTCAGCATCCGGCTGCTGCCCGGCGGGCGCTACCGGATGACGCCGCTCTATGACGTGATGTCGATCTGGCCGGTGGTCGGCAACGGGGCGAACCAGTGGTCGTGGCACAAGGCCAAGCTGGCCATGGCGGTGGCCGGCAAGAACCGGCACTACCTGTTCAAGGACGTGCAGCGCCGGCATTTCAACGCGATGGCGCCCAAGTGTTTCCACGGCCCGGATGCCGAGGGCATGATCCAGCGGCTCATTGCGCAAACGCCGGCGGTCATCGGGAAGGTCGGCGCCGCCTTGCCGGCTGGTTTCCCGCAGAAGGTGGCGGACAGCATCCTCCTGGGACTGGAAGCTTCCGCCAGACAGCTCGAGGCAATGCCACCCGGATAGCGGCGGGGCCGGGCACCGGAGCGCCGACCACTTTGCGCAAGACGAAGTGCGCGGCGCAGCCTATGGTCGAGGCATGCCGGCAGTGCCGCATGGAATCGCCCGCCGGTTTGTGGCCGGTTCCCATGCCGCATGCCCCTCGACCCCAAACGGCAGCCGCGCCGGCTGCCTGCCCACTGACAGGACCCACGATGAGCCTCCTGACCCTGCCGCCGCTCGCCCACTATTTCACGGCCGAGCACGAACAGTTTCGCAGCACCCTGCGCGAATTCGTCGCCCGCGAGATCTCGCCGTTTGTGAACGAATGGGATGAAGCCGGGACCTTTCCCCGCTCGCTGTACCGGCGCGCTGCCGAGATCGGCTTGCTCGGGCTGGGTTACCCGGAGCGCTTCGGCGGCACGCCCGGCGACATCTTCTACCACCTGATCCAGGCCGAGGAATTCGCCCGCAGCGGCTCGGGCGGCGTCAATGCGTCGCTCCATTCCCACTCCATCGGTGTGCCGCCGATCGTCGCGGCAGGCAGCGAGGCGCTGCAGCAGCGCGTGCTGCCCGCGGTCATCGCCGGCGACAAGATCGCCGCGCTGGCCATCACGGAACCGGGCGGCGGTTCCGATGTGGCGAGCCTCAGGACCACGGCCGTGCGCGACGGCGACCACTACGTCGTCAACGGCGAAAAGACCTTCATCACCTCAGGCATGCGCGCCGATTTCATCACCACGGCGGTGCGCACCGACCCTGCCAACAAGGGCGCGGGCGGCATCTCCCTGCTGCTGATCGAAGGCAACCCGCCCGGCCTGACCCGCACCGGACTGAAGAAGATGGGCTGGCTCGCCTCCGACACCGCCCACCTGCATTTCGACAACTGCCGCATCCCCGCCGCCAACCTGATCGGCGAGGAAAACCGCGGATTCCAGATCATCATGCGCAACTTCAATTCCGAGCGGCTGGGGATGAGCGCAAGCGCCTATGGCTATGCCGAGGCCTGCCTGCAGGAAACGCTGGACTGGGCGCGCCAGCGCAACACATTCGGCCAGCCGCTGGTGGAGCGGCAGGTGATCCGCCACAAGCTGGTCGACATGGCGCTGCGCATCGAAGCCGCGCGCAATCTCGTCTATGACCTGGCTTACCGCGTCCAGCACCAGGCTGGAGACCCCGCGCAACTGGTGGCGCGCACCTGCATGGCCAAGATCCAGGCCACGCAGGCGATGCAGTTCTGCGCCGACCAGGCCGTGCAGATCCTGGGCGGGATGGGCTTCATGCGCGGCACGCTGAGCGAACGTGTATACCGGGAGGTCAAGGTCATGATGATCGGTGGTGGATCCGAGGAAATCATGAAAGACCTGGCCGCGCGGCAGTTGGGCTTTTGAGGGGAGGGGCCTGGGTGGCATCGGCTTCCATGCCGCCCGCAGACCCGCCTTATAATCCGTCCGGAGATTCCGCCGCCGGGCACCGCCGGCGGGCGAGCGCGTCCTGGAACCGGCCGAATGCCTTCGTACCCCCTCATCCTTTGTCTCACCTTTGCGGTCGTTGGCAGCCTCACGGTTGCCGTGGCCGCGTGGACCAGGCGGGACGACCCCACCGTCAAGGCCTTCCTGATGCTGGCCTTTGGCTGCGTGATATGGAGCGGCGGCCGCCTGCTGGAACTGAGTTCCTTCGACCTGGAAACCCGCGTGATGTGGGCCAAGCTGCAGTACTTCGGCATCGTCGCGGTACCGATCGCCTGGCTCTGCGCCATGATCCAGCTCAGCCGGCCCAGGTTCGTCATTCCCTGGTCATTGCTCTCGATGCCCATCGTGATCAATATCGTGACGCTGGGCCTCGTCTTCACCAACGAACGGCACCACCTGATCTGGGATTCGATCGCGATGGTACCTGGTGGCCTGCCACCCGGCGCGGTCTTCACCCATGGTCCGGCGTACGCGGTGGTGGCCGCCTATTCCTACCTGCTGTTACTGATCAGCCTTTACTTCCTGCTGACGGCCCGCGTGCCCAGCAGCAGCCTGACGCGGGGTGGGCGCGCCGTGCTGGCGGGCGGACTGGCGCTGCCGCTGGTGGCCAATATCGCGTACCTGCGTGGATGGACAGGGCCGCTCGGGGGCGACCTGACCCCGGCCACCCTCTCCGTGATGACGGTGCTGGTGTGGATATGCGCGCTGCGCGGGCACCTGAATGACGTGGGGCACTATGCCAGGCTGCGGGTGTTCGATGCCCTGCAAGAGGGCTGCGTAATCGTGAATGCGGACGACATCATTGTCGATTTCAATCCCGCCGCCCGCCGGCTGCTGGAAGCCGTGGAACGCGGCAGCCCGTACCCTGCAGCCTGGAATGACGCAATCGCCGCAAGTCGCTCTGGCATGCCCGGTAGCGGCGCATCCCACCTGATTTCGGAGGAGCGGGTCGACTACGAGCTCACCGTGGACCCGGTACGCAACCTCAACCGGCAACCGGTAGGGAGCATTGTGTTCCTCCGCGACGTCACCCGTTTCCGCTCGCGCGAACAGGCGCTGACTTCGGAGAACTCCACGCTGGCGGTGCGGCTGGGCGAAACCGAGGAAAAGCTCTCTCGCATCGAGGCCGACCTGTACCGCGACGCGCTGACCGGGGTGTTCAACCGGCGGTTCTTCCAGCGCGAGGCCGCCGCCGCGCTGGCCAATGCGTTCGAGCGGGGCATCCCCGTCGGCCTGCTGATCATCGACGTCGATTACTTCAAGCAATACAACGATCTCCACGGCCACGTGCACGGCGACGAATGCCTGCGCCGGATCGCCGGCGCCCTCGGGAACGCCATGCGCAACGGCCCCGGCGACTTCTGCGCCCGCGTTGGCGGCGAAGAGTTCGCCATCGTGCTCCCGCACATCTCGCCGCGCGAAACCAGGGAAGCCGGATTGCGGCTGCTCCAGGCCGTGCGCTCGCTGGCGCTGCCGCACGGTGGCTGGCCCGAACACCCGTACGTCACCATCAGCGTCGGCGCGGTTTGCGAAATCCCGGCATCGCCGTTCCTGGAGC
This sequence comes from Burkholderiaceae bacterium 16, assembly GCA_000955785.1. Taxonomy (GTDB): domain Bacteria; phylum Pseudomonadota; class Gammaproteobacteria; order Burkholderiales; family Burkholderiaceae; genus Cupriavidus. Next base: position 6,340 of record JYOD01000048.1, on the reverse strand, counting down.
CAATGCTGGAGAAGGCCGACGCCGCCATGTACGAAGCCAAGCGCAATGGTCGCGACCGCTTCGTGATGCGCGATGCGCTGGCATTGCCCGCGTATCCTGCTTAGCCATTGCCGCGGGCGGATTGCATCCGCGTGACTGCGCATATGCGAGCGCTCTGCGCGATGGCGCGCCCTCCACGCTGCGGTATTCCGTGTCAGCCCATTCCCCCTGAGGCGTGAGCCCGTCCGGGCACGGAAACGGCCGCTTTCAATTCCGTCTGCCGGAAATGCGGGGCTGTATCGGACGGCATTAACGCTTACTCTGGACTCATCAAAACGGGCGGGGCAAGGCGCGAAAGTGGCGCCGGGTCCCGCACTGAACCCAGACCGGAGACGCAAGTGCCGAACTCAATCCCCCTCTTTGGCCGGATGCTGGCCAAGCTGGCCATTTCCTTCGCCGCCATGGCCGCGCTGACGCCATCGGCCGCCGTGGCGGCCTACCCAGAAAAGCCGATCCGCCTCGTGGTACCTTTCGCCCCCGGCGGCGGGACCGACCTGATCGCCAGGACCATGGGGGTCACGATGTCCCAGGACCTGGGCCAGCCTGTGATCGTCGACAACAAGCCGGGCGCTGGCACCATCATCGGCTCCGACATGGTGGCCAAAAGCGCGCCGGACGGTTACACGCTGGTGATGGCGACGCTGGCCCACGCGGTCAACCCGAGCATCCACGCCAAGCTGCCCTATGCGACCGACAAGGCATTCGCCCCCGTGATGCTGGTAGGCCGGTCGCCCAACGTGCTCGTGGTGCGACCGGCCAGTCCTTACAAAACGGTCCAGGACCTGATCGCGGCCGCCAGGGCCAAACCGGGAAAGATCTCGTTTGCCTCCCAAGGCCCGGGCACCTCGGCGCACCTTGCCGGCGAGCTGTTCAAGTCGCTGGCCAAGGTCGATCTCAATCACATTCCTTACCGTGGCGCCGGCCCCGCGATTACCGACCTGCTGGGCGGGCAGGTCGACGTCATGTTCGCCACCGCCTCGGCGGTCGGACCGCAGCTGGAAAGCGGCAAGCTGCGCGCCATCGCGGTGACCACCACGCAACGCTCCGCAAGCCCGGTGCTGGCCAAGGTTCCCACCATCGCGGAGAGCGGCGTGCCCGGCTATGTGGCCGAAAGCTGGTACGGACTGTTCGTGCCGGCCGGCACGCCCGCCCCGGTGATCGCCCGCCTCAATGCGGCAGCCAGGAAGGCCGTACAGACCGACGCGTTCCGCAAGCGTGCCGAAACCGAGGGCCTTGAGGTCAGTGCGGGCACGCCAGAGGAATTCGGGCGCTACGTGCGCGGCGAAGAGGCCCGCTGGAGCCGCGTGGTAAAGGAAGCCAAGATCACCGTCGAGTAATCCCGCTGCATCGGCAACACATGATACGCAAGGCCAATCGCATGGCCACCAGACAAAGAGAGACCAGCCAATGACCACCACCTCACTGATCACGCTCGACATCGATGCCGGGATCGCCACCTTGTCGCTGAACCGCCCGGAAAAACGCAATGCCATGACCGATGACATGCGCACCGAGCTGATCGCCGCCCTCGAACACATCACGCAGGAAAGGAGCATTCGCGCACTGGTCCTCACCGGCAACGGCAAGGGCTTTTGCGCAGGCGGCGATGTGGCCGGCATGCAGCGGCGCATGGACGCACCGCCGGGCGAAGTTGCCTTCAATGGCTGGGCGCGCCAGCAACGGGTGCACCATACGGTCGCGCTGCTGCACAACATGCCCAAGCCGACCATCGCCGCGGTCAATGGCGCCGCGGCCGGGCTCGGCGCGGACATGGCAATGAGCTGCGATTTCGTGATGGCGTCGGAAAGCGCCAGCTTTGCGTGGTCCTACATCCATCGCGGCCTGATCCCGGACGGCGGCGGCATGTATTTCCTGCCGCGCCGCACCGGCCTGGTCAAAGCCAAGGAACTGATCTTCAGCGGCCGCAAGGTCGATGCCGCCGAGGCACTTCAGCTTGGCATCGCGGATCGCCTGAGCGAGCCGGAAACGCTGCTGGCCAATGCGCGCGCCTGGGCCGCCGAGTTGAGCCAGGGGTCGGCCACCGCCCTGGCGCTGGGCAAGTCCATCCTGAACCAGACCTTCGAGCTGCCGGCCGGCCAGGTGTTCGCGCAGGGCAGCCAGGCACAGGGCATCTGCTATACCAGCACCGAGCACCGCGAGTCCGTGCTGGCATTCCTGGACAAGATGGCAGCAAAGGAAAAGGCCTGACACCATGGACACAGCAAACACACGCTCCGTCATCGGCCGCCTGCTCAATCCGCGCAGCGTTGCCATCATCGGTGCTTCCGCCGATGCAGCCAAGACCGCCGGACGCCCGGTTGCCTACCTGAAGAAGCACGGGTTCGCCGGCGCCATCTACCCCGTCAACCCAAAAGTGAGCGAGATCGACCGCCTGCGCTGCTATCCGGATGTCCGGTCGCTGCCCGAGGTGCCGGATGTGGGCATCGTCCTGCTTGGCGCGGAACGCGCCCACCTGGCAGTTCGCGACCTGGCCGCCCGCGGCACCGGCGCCGCCATCGTGCTGGCCAGCGGCTATACCGAAACCGGCGCCGAAGGCGCGCGGCGCCAGGCCGAGCTGATCGAGGCAGCGGGCGCCATGCGCCTGCTGGGCCCCAATACCATCGGCCTGGTCAACCTGACCGACAACATCCCGCTGTCGGCCAGCGGCGCGCTTGAGATGGCGCATTTTCCGGCCGGCAACATCGGCGTGGTCTCGCAAAGCGGAGGCATTCTTGGCGCCTTGCTGTCGCGCGCCGCCGCGCGTGGCATCGGGCTGTCCAAGCTGGTTTCCACCAGCAACGAAGTGGATCTGGAACTGGCGGATTTCATTGACTACCTGGCCGATGACGAAGCCACCAGGGTGATTGCCCTGTACGTCGAAAGCGTACGTAATCCGGAGAAATTCCGCGCCGCCGCGCTGAAAGCCGCCAGGGCCGGAAAGCCGGTGGTGGCCTTCAAGATCGGTCGTTCCGAGGCCGGAGCCCGGGCGGCGGTATCGCACACGGGCGCGCTCGCCGGCGCGGACCGGATGTACGATGCGCTGTTCAGGCAGGTTGGGGTGATCCGCGCGGAAACCTTCGCGGACCTGCTGGATATCCCCGCCGCGCTAGCCACCGGCAGGGTGCTGCGCGGCAACCGGATCGCCATCCTGACCTCGACAGGCGGCGCCGGCACTCTAGTGTCGGACAGCCTCGGGATGTCCGGCTTCGAGACGCCCCCGCCCGATGAAAGCACCGCGCAACAGCTGCGGGCACTGCAAAAGGGCGATCATGCTGCGCTGGATCGCAATCCCATCGACGTCACCCTGGCAGGCCTGCAGCCAGACCTGTTGCGCGGCGCGATCAGGGCGCTGCTGGATAGCCCGAGCTACGATGCCGTCGCCGTGATCGTCGGATCGTCGGGCCTGGCGATGCCGGACCTGATGGCAAGCGCGATCCAGCAATGCCTGCCCACCAGCGACAAGCCGATCCTGGCTTATGTCAGCCCACATGCGCCGCAGGCTGCCAGCTTGTTGAACGAGCGCGGCGTGCCCGCGTTCAGCGCGCCGGAAAGCTGTACCGTGGCATTTGACGCAATGCTGCGCGCCGCGCAACGGCGCGAGACGCCGGCAGACCAGGCTACAACGCCCGGCTTGCCCGCCGCGCATGCCAACGCCGTCCGCGCCGCAGCGGATTACCCGTGCGGCGCGCTCGACGAAGCGGCCGCAAAGCAACTGTTCGCGCGCTTCGGCATCCCCGCCGTGCGTGAAACCGTCGTCGCGAACGGAGAAGAGGCAGCCGCGGCCGCCGGCGGCCTGGGCGCACGCGTGGTGCTGAAGATCCTCTCGGCCGAGATCACGCACAAGAGCGATGTCGGCGGCGTAGCCGTCAACCTGTCGCCAGAAGACGTGGCGGGCCGCCTTTCGTCCATGTGCGCCGACGTGCACGCGCATACCGGCGTGGTGCCGCGGCGCTTCCTCGTCCAGGAGATGGTCAGCGGCGCCGTCGAGATGATCCTCGGCATGCACCGCGATGCCCTCGGCACCGCGATCCTGCTTGGCATGGGCGGCGTCACGGCGGAGCTGTTCATGGACACCACCCTGCGCATGCTCCGGCCGGCGGGCGGGCTGTCGCGCGCCGAAGCGCTGGGTATGATTCGCGAACTCAAGACCTGGCCGCTGCTGGATGGCTTCCGGGGGCGGCCCAAGGCCGACGTCGACGCCCTCGCGGACGCCATTGTGGCTTTCTCCGCCATGACGGCAGCCCTGGGCGAGCGGCTGGTGGAGGCGGAGATCAACCCGGTCTTTGTGTTGCCGGCCTCCCAAGGAGTGAAGGCGGCGGATGGTGTTGTCGTGCTGGCGGACTGAAGAGGGCAGGAGAGGGCAGGAGAGGGCGGAAGAGGGCGGGAGAGGGCGGGAGAGGGCGGAAGAGGGCGGAAGAGGGCGGAAGAGGGCGCGCAGAGTCGCAATGTGCCTGGTTCCGCGAGCGCTGACTATGTCAAACTCGGCTCCGATACGCTTGATTCCGGCTACCGGAAATCGGCCCCATCAGGAGCAACGCCTTGAACCCCGAACAAGCACTGACGAGAGCGCGAGGAAGAGCGACCAGCACGTCGGCAAACCGCTCCCTCGAACGCGGCATGGAGATACTCCGGGCCTTTCGTCCAGGCTCGGAGGTACTGGGCAACGGCGAGCTGGCCGAGCGTACCGGCCTGCCGCGCTCCACCGTCAGCCGGCTCACGCAAAGCCTGGTGGACGCCGGCTTCCTCCAATACGACCCAACGCTGCGCGCCTACCGGCTCGGCGCACCGGTTCTCAGCCTGGCCCACGCCATGCGCAGCGGCTCGGCAGTCCTGCAAGTGGCGGCACCGTTGATGCGCGAACTGGCACAAAGCCAGCACATCAATGTCGGGCTGGCCATGGCCGATCGCGACGAGATGGTCTACCTGGAGTCCATCCGCTATAGCCGCAAGGTCTCGCTTCGCACCGTGGTGACCGGCCAGCGCGTGCCGATGGAGCATACGTCCCTGGGCCGCGCCTACCTGGCCGCAGCCCCGGCGCGGGAGACCAAGGCCTTGCTGGAAGGCTTCGGCAAGCGCTTGCGCGCCAACTGGCCGGCGCTGGAGCAACAGATCGAGCAGGGCATCGAGCAGGTACGGAAGCAGGGCTGGTGCATGGCAAGTTGGCAGCCGGAAGTGGTCGCGCTTTCCACGCCCCTGGTGTTCAAGAGCTACGCAATCCACATCCTGAACGTCAGCACGACCACGCAGGCAACGCCGGCCAGCGCCGCGCGCCTTCTCAAGCCGCACCTGATGCAGCTGGCGGCGCAGATCCGAAGCGCCGTAGGGGATGAGGCGCCGTGATCGGGTTAAATAAGGTCCCAGATCTCATCGAGTGCTTCGCGCGGGAAATCTTTGCGCCAGGCGCCACCGTTTTTCTCGCGAGCGAGCGGGAATTCGCCACGCCACGTCTGAGTCGCTGAGGACTCATAGGATTTCCTGATGTTCTGGATCTCCTTCTGGCACTCCTGCGCACTGCACTTGCTGCCGCAAGGCGCTGAACCGCGGCGGGCCAGCGCTCCGGCACCGTGACCACCTGACACTCGAACGACGGGGCAATCCTGGCCCCATCTCCGACTGCCCGGCAGCCGGATATCCCTCAGCAGTAGGTCAAACACTACTGACAGGAATTGACAGTCGCGTCCATTATTCTTTGGATTCCTGCGGGAAGGGCAATTCCCCCAGGCATTTATCAACACCATAGGGTGACACGTGCCATTACTATTCTCATCTAGCCCTGTGTTGCAAGTCTGGAGTTCACACTTGAGGAGAAACGGGCATGACGAAGAGCGGGTTGCAGGAAAGCAAGTCTCCTTCTCAACTGATCGACGCGAGAATCAAGGAGCTAGACGACTGGCGGGGCAAGATGCTCAACCGGCTCCGTACTTTAGTCAAGGAAGCCGATCCTGAAGTCGTCGAGGAGTGGAAGTGGAGAGGGGTTCCGGTGTGGTCGCACGACGGCTTGATCTGCACAGGCGAGACTTACAAGAACATCGTGAAGATGACCTTCGCCAAAGGGGCGGCTCTGAAGGATCCTTCGAGCCTTTTCAACTCCAGTCTTGACGGAAACACAAGGCGTGCCATCGACTTCCACGAGGGCGAGAAGATAGACGAGGAGGCGTTGAAAACTCTCATTCGCGCCGCCGTCACCCTGAACAAGTCCAAAGCCCAAAGCTAGTCCACGGTACCAGCCATCAGACCGTCCTTTACGACGGCCTGCCTGCTGATAGCCCGCCCCAGATAAACGACAGCCTGAATCACCTTG
>JYOD01000047.1 GCA_000955785.1 Burkholderiaceae bacterium 16 | reverse complement strand
GAGATCGCACGGTAGCAGGCAAAAAAAGGGCGGCCCCGCGGGGCCGCCCTTTTCAGTTCTGGCGGATCAGGCCACCGCAGGACGGTGCGCGGCGCGAGTACCCGGGCGCTTGAGATAACGCGCGACCGAGAGGTCGTCGGCGCGGATCGCCGGCGAAGTGCCGGACACCAGGTCCGACAACAACTTGCCCGAACCGCAAGCCATGGTCCAGCCCAGCGTGCCATGGCCGGTATTGAGCCAGAGACCCTTGAGCGGCGTGGGGCCGACGATGGGCGTGCCGTCCGGCGTCATCGGGCGCAAACCGGTCCAGAAGCTGGCGCGGCTGACGTCGCCGGCGCCGGGGAATAGGTCGGTCACCACATGCTCCAGGGTGCGGCGCTTGGCCGGGTCGAGCGTGCGGTCGTAGCCGACGATCTGGGCCATGCCGCCGACGCGAATGCGATCGTCGAAGCGCGTGATCGCAACCTTGTAGGTTTCGTCGAGCACCGTGGAGACGGGGCTGCGGTCCGCATCGGTCATCGGCACCGTCAGGGAGAAGCCCTTGAGCGGATAGACCGGCAGGTTCGACAGGCCCGGCAGGAAGTTCTTCACGAACTGCGTCGACCAGCTGCCCAGGGCCACCACCACCAAGTCCGCCGTGACGGGCTCGCCGCCGATCATGGCGCCGGTGACGGCATCGCCCCGGGTCAGCAGGCCGTCGATGGAGCGGTTGTATTGGAACTGTACGCCCAGCCGTTCGGCCATCGCCGCCAGTTTCTGGGTGAACAGCTGGCAGTCGCCGGTTTCATCGTTGGGTAGCCGCAGGCCGCCGCTCAGCTTGTGGCTGACGGCGGCCAGGGCTGGCTCGCTGGCGGCGAGTTCTTCGCGCGATAGCAACTGGTAGGGCACGCCGGCTTGCTCCAGCACCGCAATGTCCTTGGCCGCGCCGTCGAGCTGCTCGTCGGTGCGGAAGATCTGCAGGGTGCCTTGCTGGCGGCCTTCGTAGGCGATGCCGGTATCGGCTCGCAGGGTGCGGATGCAGTCTCGGCTGTACTCGGCCAGCCGCACCATGCGTTCCTTGTTGACGGCATAGCGGTCGGCGGTACAGTTCATCAGCATTTGCCACATCCACTGCAGCTGGAACAGCGAGCCGTCCGGGCGAATGGTGAGCGGCGCGTGTTCCTGGAACATCCATTTGATGGCTTTGAGCGGTACGCCAGGCGCTGCCCATGGCGACGCGTAACCCGGCGAGATCTGGCCTGCATTGGCAAAACTGGTGCCAAGCGCAGGCGCCGCCTCGCGGTCGATCACGGTGACATCATGGCCGGCACGGGCCAGGTACCAGGCGCTGGTCACGCCAATTACGCCACTGCCAAGAACGAGAACGCGCATAGTCGGGGGCTCACAACCAAGAAATAGTGTGGATAGAGTATTTATCTCTATACTATTGAAATATGTGCAGTCATAGTTGTCGTAATTTTCACGGAAACAGGAAGAACTAATGAGAACAAACCGCCAGCCCGTGCGCAGCCTGGACCGGCTGGACCGCAAGATCCTGGTCTTGCTCCAGGCGGACGGCCGCATGTCGATGAAAGAGCTGGCGGAAGCGGTTGGCCTGACCATCACGCCGTGCATCGAGCGGGTCAAGCGCATGGAGCGCGACGGCGTCATCATGGGCTACTACGCCCGCCTGAATCCCGTGCTGCTTGGCAGTGGCCTGCTGGTGTTCGTGGAGATTTCGCTTGGCAACAAGTCGGGCAATATGTTCGAGCAGTTCCGCCGCGAGGTGTCGCGTATTCCCGAGGTGCTGGAGTGTCACCTTGTATCAGGCGATTTCGACTATCTGATCAAGGCCCGCATCCGCGAGATCGGCGAGTATCGCCGGCTACTGGGCGACATCCTGCTGCAGTTGCCCGGTGCCGCGCAGTCCAAGAGCTACGTGGTGATGGAGGAAATCAAGGAGACGCTGGCGATCTCGGTCGACGAGAAGGCGCCGCACACCTGAGACCCTGCCGGCATCTGTCTAGAACAAAGACATCTGTGGCGTTGCGCCGGCCCTTGAGAAATGTTCGGTAGTCAGGGGATGGCGTTCGGCGTTTAGCCCATGGCGCTGGCAGGCCAGCTTGAAACGCTTGCGCAGCAGTTCGGCAAAAATGCCGGTACCTGTCATGCGCGTGGCGAAGCTGGAGTCGTAGGCCTGGCCGCCCCGCATCTGCGCGATCAGGCTCTGGACATGCCGGGCGCGCAGCGGATGGTAGGTGGCCAGCCACTCGGAAAACAGATCCGCTACCTCGCGCGGAAGCCGCAGCAGGATATAGGCGGCTGTCGTCGCGCCAGCGTTGGCGCCCGCTTCCAGGATGGACTCCATTTCCGGGTCGGTCAGGCTTGGAATGACGGGCGCCACCATCACTCCCACGGGAATCCCGGCCTCACTCAGCGACGCGATGGCTGCGATGCGACGCGCCGGCGCGCTCGCCCTCGGTTCCAGCGTGCGGGCTATCTCATTGTTGAGCGATGTGACCGACATATGGACCCGGACCAGGTTCCTGGCCGCCATGCGCTGGAGGATGTCGATGTCGCGCGTGACAACCCCCGACTTGGTCGTGATGGCCACCGGATGGTTGAACCGTTCCAGCACTTCCAGTATGCCCCGTGTGATGCGGAGTTTGCGCTCGATGGGCTGGTAAGGGTCGGTATTGGCGCCAAGCGCGATGACCGATGGCGTGTAACTGCGGCTGCCTAGTTCGGCCTGGAGCAGCTCGGCCGCGTTCTCCTTCGCGTACAGGCGGGTTTCGAAGTCGAGGCCCGGCGAAAGTCCCAGATAGGCATGGCTGGGTCTGGCATAACAGTAGATGCAACCGTGCTCGCATCCTCGGTAGGGATTGATGGAAGCATCAAAGGGCAGGTCCGGTGACTGGTTGCGCGAGACGATGCGTTTCGCCTTCTCCGTGAAAACAATGGTCTGGATCTGGGGTATCTCTGGCTCATCGAGGGCTCGTGACTCATCGTCGGCCCGTTCGCGGGTCCATGCATCGAAACGGCTGACGTTGTTCGAGCGCGCCGCCCGGCCTTTGAGCGGGCTGGAGGAGGGGGGTCGGGTCGTCACGTTGGCAGTCCTGCGGCTACGGTTGATGCTGTATAAATATACAGTGCTCTACGGCTGACCGGCAAGGAGTAAAGGGTGGAAGTCCCTGGAAGCAGAAGATTTGGCGAATCGCGCACGACGGGGTCTGTGCGGGACGGCGGTTCGGCAATGGGTATTCCTGCTGCAGCACTTCGCAAAAACAGCCAAGGTGTGTTTTTGCCGTGCGGGAGCCAGGCCAGTCAGGCAGGCGGTGCTGCCTCGGGGCGATCCCAGTAGGGCGGGGAGCCGAAGCGCGCCGCAAAGAAATCGGTAAAGGCGCGGGTTTTTGCCGGCACTTGCCGGCGGCTCGGGTAGACCGCCCAGATCGAAACCGACGGCAGTACCGGATAATCGGGCAGCACGTTGACTAGCGCGCCACTACGCAGGTAGGGGCCGACATCCCAGGTGGATTTGAGCGCGAGCCCCATGCCAGCCAGGATCGCATCCCGGATGACCTCGCCGTTGTCCGTGCGGAGATTGCCGCTGACGGCGATCACCGTCTTGCCCAGCGCCGTGTCGAACTGCCAGGAGGCCTGGTCGCCAAGCACGATGCAATTGTGGTTGCGCAGGTCCTCCGGGTGCCGTGGCGTGCCATGGGCGGCAAGGTAGGCGGGCGAGGCGCAAATGGCGCGATGGCTCGGGGCCAGCGGGCGGGCCACCAGCGATGAGTCGGGCAGGGCGCCCATGCGCAGCGCCACGTCCACCCCGGCCTCCACCAGGCCGATCACCTGATCCGTCAGCCGCAGGTCCAGCGTCAGGCCGGGGTAGGCGGCAAGGAAGGCAGGGATGGCCGGAGAGACGTGCTGGCGGCCGAAGGATGCGGGCACCGTGACGCGCAGTATTCCGTGTGGTGCTTCCGCCCCCCGGCCTACCGACTGCGCGGCCTGGTCGGCCGTGTCGAGCAATTGCCCGGCATGCTCAAGAAAGCGCTGGCCGTCTCCGGTCAGCGAAATGCGCCGCGTGGTCCGGTGCAGCAGCCGCGTGCCGAGCTTCTGTTCGAGTAGCGCCAGGCGGTTGCTGGCCGATGACGTGGACAGCCCGAGATCGCGCGCTGCCGCCGACAGGCTGCCCAGCGCCGCCGCGCGCACGAACACCGCGATATCGAGCAGGTCGAAGTGCATGGCGCCTGGGCCGCTGGGCCTTGGAGCTGCTAATTACTGCGAAAGGGCGCGAGCGGCTTCGACCTGGGATTCGAAGAAGGTCTGGAAACTGATGGCCAGGCCCGCCATCAGCAGGCCGGTACCGATCAGCAGCGACAGGATGACCAGGATCACGACCGGCCAGCCAGACCGGGTCGGCTTGCCATGGGAATTGAAGCGAGCATCCCATTTATCGTCCGGGCGCAGGCCGTACACGATGGCCGCCAGGAAGGCGCTGATCACCGATGTGCCACCGGCGATGGCAAAGGTCCAGTTCAGGGCCGGCGTGCCGGCGCCAGTCTGTATCGAAATGACGCCGATGACCCCGGCCAGGGCCGCCAGCAGGTGAGCCCACGCAAACTTGTCGCGCAAACCACCCAGGTAGAAGCGATGCAAGCCCAAGCTGCCGAACAGGAAGGCAAGCGCGACCGTGAGCAGCTTGGACTTGCCCGGAAGCGGCTTGACGAGTGCGGTGGCGGCTGGAACTTGGGTAGCGGCAGGCATGAGGCGGCAACTAGGTTGATGGCGGGCCAGGGGGGGCGGCCGGCGCAAGATCAGGGCAATGCCAGTCAAGCTGGCGTCGGCGCTCATTGTACGCTGGCCTCAGGCGCCGGCGCGGGAAGGCCGGGAGCGATGCGGGTCGGACGGCGAGGGCGCACGGTAGTTCCGTGCGCGGCACATCGGGGCGGAAGGGGGTACGGGAAAGGGAGGCGGACCCCGCCGTTTGGAGGGCAAACAAGCGGGGGAGGGAAATGCCGGTGTCAGGCGGACCTAACGGCCGCCGTCGCGTCCCCGCGCCTGCCAGCCGGGGCCGGGACCGCGCTGCTCGCCGCGCGCGTTGTCGCCTTGCGCGTTGCGATCGGGTGGGCGGCCGCGCTCATCATCGCGCTCCTGGGGGGGCAAGGGGCGACCGTTAAGGCGGTTATCAGCGCGGGCACGGGCTTCCATTCTTTCGATCTGGGCACGCACATGGTCTTGCCGTTCGGCGCGTACGCTAGCCATCTCCCAGCCGCCCTGGCCGCGAGCGTTACCATTGCCCGCAGTCCGGCCTTCGGGCCGGCTGTGTTGCCAAAACGCGACCTGCGCATGGCTGACAGCGTTGAGGCCGAGCACTGAAACGGCCAACAGGATGCCAGCCACCGAGTCGCGCAGGAAGGTGCGGGGGAGCATGCGGAATCCCAGTATCCTGTCGCGCGGTGAGTTGTTCGAGATATGGGTTCATGGTACGCACGGGCCTTCGGGACGCATATGCAAAAGCCGTTACTGGTGTAACGGATTGTTTCGCCCCCATCCGGTACGTTTTGCAGCTTGCCTGCGGGCTGCGCGGGGAGTGGCGTTCCAACGCCTCACGGCGCGTAGCGGATACGGTAAATGGCGCCCGCCGTGTCGTCGCTGATCAGCAACGAACCATCCGGAGCCACCAGGACATCGGCCGGCCTGCCCCAGGCTTTGCCGTCTTGCAGCCAGCCTTGCGCGAAGACTTCCTGGCGCACTGCCTGGCCACTCTCGTTCAGCACTACCCGGACAATGCGGTATCCGACCTTCGTGCTACGGTTCCAGCTGCCGTGCTCGGCGATGAAAATACTGTTCCGGTATTCGGCGGGAAACTGTGACCCGGTGTAGAAGCGCATCCCGAGCGAGGCGACATGCGCGCCCAGTTTTGCTGCTGGCGGCTCGAACTCCGAGCAGTTGCGCTGCTTGCCGAACTCCGGGTCGGCGATGCTGCCGGCGTGGCAGTATGGATAGCCAAAATGCTGGCCGGAACGGGTCAGGCGGTTGAGTTCGTCGTCTGGCACATCGTCTCCCAGCTGATCGCGCCCATTGTCCGTGAACCACAGCTGGCGCGTGACCGGGTGCCAGTCAAAGCCCACCGAATTGCGCACGCCCCTGGCTACTACCTGCAGGTCGGAGCCGTCGGGCTTCATCTTCATGATATTGGCGTAGCGGTTTTCGTCAGGCTTGCAGATATTGCAGGGTGCGCCAACCGGGATATACAGATAGCCATCCGGACCAAAGGCGATGAACTTCCAGCCGTGGTGGGTTTCGGAAGGGAAGCGATCGCTCACCACGATCGGTTTTGGCGGGGTGTCGAGCCGGGCTTCGATGTCATCGAGCCGGACGATGCGCGAGACCGAGGACGCATAAAGGGCGCCGTCGCGGAAGGCCACGCCTACCGGCATGGTCAGGCCGGTGGCGATTGTCCTTGCCCTCGGGTTAGGCGCCAGCGCGTTGCTGATTGCATAGACCTTGCCTTGGCCAAGGCTACCGATAAAGAGGGTGCCGGCCGGCGACATGGTCATGCCCCGTGCTTCCGGCACATCCTGGCTCAGCACGTCGATGCGGAACCCCGGCGGCAGCTGGATCTGCTCCAGCGGCAGGGCCGTGCCCGCACTTGCATTGGGACCGAACCAGGCAGCCGCGGCGAAAGCGGCTGCAAGCAGGGCGCGAATGTGAAGGTAGGAACGCACGGCAAGATCTCCTGTCGGGGTTTTCGCCACGATGCCTGTAGCCAGGTGTCGAGTCAATCGCTCTAAGTGTTTGTTTGGGCTCGGGATTTGGTCTATACTCTTGCGTTTCGTGTTCGAACATCAAGTTTTCTGAGGAATCAAACCATGGTCGTAATCCGTCTGGCTCGCGGTGGCAGCAAGAAGCGCCCCTTCTTCAATATCGTCGCGGCAGACTCGCGCAATCGTCGCGATGGCCGCTTCATCGAGCGTATCGGCTTCTACAACCCCCTGGCTTCGGCAAGCGAAGAAGGCCTGCGTCTGGTGCAAGACCGCCTGACCTACTGGCAAGGCGTGGGCGCACAGCTGTCGCCGACGGTTGCCCGTCTGGTCAAGCAGAACGCCGCCAAGGCCGTAGCCTGATTGTTGTGACGCGCGTTTCGCGACGCGTGGCAAACGACACGTGACAGAACGCAAGCAAGGCGTCCCGGCGCGGCGGCCGCTCAATGTGCCGCTCGAGCCCTCGGCCCGGCCCCAGGCCGGTGTGCAGGAAAAAGCGACTCTCAAGCCGCGGGGTGTAGCTGGGTTTCCGGCTGCGCTGGCATATACCGATAAGCTGCCGGACGACCTGATCGAGGTTGGTTACATCAGTGCGGCTTACGGCATTCGGGGCTGGATCAAGGTCCAGCCGCATGCCGACGATGCGAGCGCGCTGTTGCATGCGCGCCGCTGGTGGCTGCTGAAAGCCCCGCCGACAGGCCTGGTGGGCGCGGCCGATGCCGTGGCATCGGAGGCATTGTGCGTGAAGGTCGTGCAATCCCGTGAGCATAGCGGTACCGTGGTGGCCCAGGCGAACGGCGTGTCCGACCGCAATCACTCGGAAGCGCTCAAGGGTCGCCGTGTCTGGATTCGTCGCGAGGATTTCCCCGCGCCGGATGAAAACGAATTTTACTGGGTCGATCTGATCGGCTGCGCCGTGTTCAATGAGCAGGGCGAGTCGCTGGGCGAAGTGTCCGGCCTGATCGACAACGGCGCGCACCAGATCCTGCAGGTAGCGCATACCTTGCCTGACGGCAAGGCAGGCGAGCGCCTGATCCCCTTTGTCGACGCATTCCTGCGCTCGGTCGATATTTCGGCCAGACGCGTGGTGGTCGACTGGGGCCTGGACTACTGAGCGGTCCGGCAACGGACGCTCGGCTGGCGGCGGCCGGGTGGGCAAGTATAGGGAGGGGCGGATGCAGTTCGATGTGATCACGCTATTTCCCGAGATGTTTCGTGCGCTGACCGACTGGGGTATCACCAGCCGGGCGGCCAAGCAGCAGCGTTATACGCTGCGCACCTGGAATCCGCGCGATTTCACCAGCGACAACTACCGTACGATCGACGATCGCCCGTACGGCGGCGGTCCTGGCATGGTAATGCTGGCCAAGCCACTGGAAGATGCGATCGGCGCGGCATGTTCGGCGCAACTGGCGGCGCAAGCCGCCACGGATGTGCCGGGCGAGACGGTGAAGCCGCATGTGGTGCTGATGTCGCCGCAAGGCGCGCCCCTGACGCATCAGAAGGTGATGTCGCTGGCGCAGCGTCCCGGCCTTGTGCTGCTTTGTGGCCGATACGAAGCCATCGACCAGCGATTGATCGAGCGGCGCGTGGATGAGGAAATCAGCCTCGGCGATTTCGTGCTGTCGGGTGGCGAGTTGCCGGCCATGGCCGTAATCGACGCGGTCGTCAGGCATTTGCCGGGCGTGCTGGGCGATGCCCAGTCGGCGGTTCAGGACAGCTTCGTCAATGGGCTGCTGGACTGTCCGCACTATACGCGGCCGGAAGAATACGAAGGTGTGCGGGTGCCCGAGATACTGCTCGGGGGCCATCATGCCGAGATCGAGAAGTGGCGGCGCCAGCAGGCGCTCGCGAATACTGCGAAGAAGCGCCCCGATCTGATCGAGGCAGCGCGCAGCCAAGGGTTGCTGAGCCGGGCCGACGAGAAATTCCTGTCGGCCTGGCTGGCGAAAGAAGGGCGGGAGTTCGCTCCTGCCAGGTGAAACCCCATCCTCTGCCGGGGCCCAGGCCATGCTTGGGGCATACAACGTCGGCATGATGGACAAGGAGAAAAAACGATGAACATCATCGAACTGATCGAGAAAGACGAAATCGCGCGCCTGACCGCGAACAAGACCATCCCCGCATTCGCACCCGGCGACACCGTGATCGTCAGCGTGAACGTGGTGGAAGGTAGCCGCAAGCGCGTGCAGGCTTACGAAGGCGTGGTGATTGCCAAGCGCAACCGCGGCCTGAATTCGTCCTTCATCGTGCGCAAGATTTCGTCGGGTGAAGGCGTGGAACGTACGTTCCAGCTGTACTCGCCGCTGATCGCAGCGATCGAAGTGAAGCGCCGTGGCGACGTCCGCCGCGCCAAGCTGTACTACCTGCGTCAGCGTTCGGGCAAGTCCGCGCGGATCAAGGAAAAGCTGGCATACAAGTCGGCACCGGCCAAGGCTGCTGCTGCGGAGTAAGCCGCTGTCGCCACGATCGGTTCTGCCGGTCGTGGCTACGCAAAAAGGGCACCTTCGGGTGCCCTTTTTGCGTCTGCGTGCGGTATTTTGCTGCGGTGCATGAAGAACGGTTTGGCCGGCTTCTGTCATACTCGCAACGATTATGCGTCCAGCCTTCGATCCTGAATCCCTCCCCATCGTCGCAACCGATACCCGGCATCCGCCGCTTGCGGATGCGCGCCTGCAGCCCGAGTTCATCCGCCACCGGCTCCAGTCGCCACCGGCGTGGGCGCCCGAGCTGACTGACGAATCGCGTGCCTACGATCGCAGCCTCAAGCTGCGCGACGCGGCCGTGCTGGTGCCTCTGGTAGAGCGGGGCGACGGGCTGACCGTGCTGCTGACCGAGCGCAATGCCAACCTGAGTTCGCACGCCGGGCAGATCAGTTTCCCGGGCGGCCGGCACGAAGCCTTTGATATCGACCGTGTTGCCACGGCGTTGCGTGAAACCGAAGAAGAAGTTGGGCTGGTGCGCGACTATGTGGAGGTGCTGGGCGCTCTGCCCGACTACATCACGGGCACCGGTTTCCATGTCAGCCCGGTGGTGGGCCTGGTGCGCGACGGTTTCACGCTGCGCCCCGATGCGCGCGAGGTCGCCGATGTCTTCGAGGTTCCCCTGGGGTTCCTGATGGACCCTTCCCATCACCAGCAGCGTCTGTTCCGCTGGGTGGACGGCGAGCGCCTGTTCTACGCCATGCCCTTCCCGCGCGAAGACGGCGGCCACCGCTTTATCTGGGGCGCCACCGCCGGCATGCTTCGCAACCTCTACCATCTGCTGGCTGCCTGATTGCCATCGGGCAGCCGTACAGGGAGCGATCTCAGGCCGCGGCAGCCTGGTCTTGCCCGATGCAGTGCGGGCAGCTCTTGCCCACCACATAGTGAGGGCTTTGCTGCTCCTCGGCGGTGACCACGGCGCGGCAGGCGAAGCACTGCTTCGGTCCGGCGGGCTCCAGGCTCGGGTTGAGCGCGGTGCGGTAATCGAAGACGAAGCAGTCGCCCTGATAGTGGCTGCCGCCCACTTCCTCGAAATACTTCAGGATACCGCCTTCGAGCTGGTAGACGTGCTCGATGCCGGCCTCCTGCATGTGGATGGCGGCTTTCTCGCAGCGGATGCCACCGGTGCAGAACGACACGATGGTCTTGCCCTCGAACTCCGCCTTGTGTGCCGCAATGGCCGGCGGGAAGTCGCTGAACTTGGTAATGTCGTAGTCGACCGCCTGCTCGAAGGTGCCGACCGCGACCTCGAAGGCATTGCGTGTATCGAGCATCACCACCGGGCGGCCGGCGTCGTCATGGCCCTGGTCCAGCCAGCGCTTGAGCTCCACGGGCCGTACCGCAGGCGCGCGCCCTGCCTCGGGGCGGATCAGCGGCATCTTCATGGTGATGATTTCCTTCTTCTCGCGCACCAGCATGCGCTTGAAGGGCTGGTTCTCCGACAGGCTCTCCTTGGGCTCGATGTCGGCAAAACGCGGGTCGGCGTGGAGCCATCCCAGGAAGCCGTCTATGGCTTCGCGCACGCCGGCCAGGAACAGGTTGATGCCTTCCGGTGCGAGCAGGATGGTGCCCTTGAGCCCGTGGGCTTCGCAGCGCGCGCGCATTTCCCGGCGCAAAGCCGGGATATCGTCCAGCGTGACGAATTTGTAAGCGGAGATGTTTACGATCTGCATAGGTGGCGCACGCCCGGCCCGCGCATTGTGACCGCGCGGTAACTGCCTGATTGGAAAGGCGAAATTATAGCGCCTTGAAGGCCTCGTGCCGGTCTTTTCCGAGCAGCCGGGTTGGTCTTGCCGTGCGGTCCGTGGTGCAAAGAAGGCGGGCGAGGACATGCCGAGCCGGTACAATTACGCCCATGTCTGCACCTCGCTTCGTTCATCTCCGTCTCCATTCCGAATACTCCGTCGTCGATGGCATCGTGCGTCTTGAGGACGCCGTCGAGGCCGCCGCCGCCGATGGCATGGGCGCGCTCGCCCTGACCGACCTGGCCAACGCCTTCGGCCTGATCCGCTTCTACAAGGAAGCGCGCGGCGGCGGCGTCAAGCCCGTGGTCGGCGCCGACGTCTGGCTGACCAACGCCGACGATCGCGACAAGCCCACGCGGCTGCTGCTGCTGGTCCAGGACCGGCGCGGCTACCTCAACCTGTGCGTGCTGCTGTCGCGCGCATGGCTGTCGAACCAGTACCGCGGCCGCGCCGAGATCGATCCGGCCTGGTTTGACGAGGCGGGTGAAGAGGGCCTCCCGCTGGCCACTGGCATGATCGCCCTTTCCGGGGCCATGGGCGGTGATATCGGCGTGGCGCTGGCCAATGGCAATGAGGCGGGAGCGGCACAAGCCGCGGCGCACTGGGCCAAGGTCTTCCCGCAGCGTTTCTACATTGAACTGCAGCGTGCCGGCCAGCCCGGCACCGATGCCTATGTGCAGCAGGCGGTGCAGTTGGCGGCCAAAATGCACCTGCCGGTGGTGGCAACGCATCCGGTGCAGTTCATGACCGCCGACGACTTCACCGCGCACGAGGCCCGTACCTGCATCGCCGAAGGCGAACTGCTGGCCAATCCCCGCCGCACGCGGCGCTTCACCACCGACCAGTATTTCAAGTCCCAGGAGGAGATGTGCGCGCTGTTCGCCGACATCCCGTCCGCGCTGGAAAACGCGGTACAGATCGCGCGCCGCTGCAACCTCACGCTGGAACTGGGCAAGCCGCGCCTGCCGCTGTTCCCCACGCCCGACGGCATGTCGCTCGACGACTACCTCGTGCACCTGGCCAAGGAAGGCCTGGAAAAGCGCATGGCGGTGCTGTTCCCCGACGAGGCTGTACGCGAGGCCAAGCGCCCCGAGTACTACGCCCGGCTGGAGTTCGAGACCGGCACCATCATCAAGATGGGCTTCCCCGGCTACTTCCTGATCGTGGCGGACTTTATCAACTGGGCCAAGAACAATGGCGTGCCGGTAGGACCGGGGCGCGGCTCCGGCGCCGGTTCGCTGGTGGCCTATGCGCTGGGCATCACCGACCTGGATCCGCTCAAGTACGCGCTGCTGTTCGAACGTTTCCTGAACCCGGAACGGGTTTCGATGCCCGACTTCGACATCGACTTCTGCCAGCACGGCCGTGATCGCGTGATCACTTACGTGAAGGAGAAGTACGGACACGCAGCCGTCTCGCAGATCGCGACTTTCGGCACCATGGCCGCCAAGGCCGCGGTGCGCGACGTGGGCCGCGTACTCGACCTGGGCTACGGTTTCGTCGACGGCATCGCCAAGCTGATTCCGTTCAAACCGGGCAAGCTCGTCACCATCGAGGAAGCCAAGAAGGAAGAGCCGCTCCTGACCGAGCGCGAGAAGAACGAAGAAGAAGTGCGCCAGCTGCTGGAGCTGGCGCAGCGCGTGGAAGGCATGACGCGTAACGTCGGGATGCACGCCGGGGGCGTGCTGATTGCGCCAGGCAAGCTGACCGATTTCTGCCCGCTCTATACGCAGGGCGCGCAGAACGACGGCATGAGCGGCGTGGTCAGCCAGTACGACAAGGACGACGTGGAAGCGGCAGGCCTGGTCAAGTTCGACTTCTTGGGCCTGACCACGCTGACCATCCTGGACTGGGCCGAACGCTATATCCGCCGGCTCGATCCGACCAAGGCGGACTGGAACTGCAGCCACATTCCGCTCGACGATGGCCCCGCCTTCGACATCCTCAAGACGGCCAACACGGTAGCCGTGTTCCAGCTGGAAAGCCGCGGCATGCAGGGCATGCTGAAGGACGCCAAGCCCGACCGCTTCGAGGACATCATCGCGCTGGTGGCGCTCTACCGCCCGGGCCCGATGGACCTGATTCCCAGCTTCTGCGCGCGCAAGCACGGCCGCGAGAAGGTGGAATACCCGGACCCGCGCGTCGAGCCGGTGCTTAAGGAGACCTACGGCATCATGGTCTACCAGGAGCAGGTGATGCAGATGGCGCAGATCATCGGCGGCTACTCGCTGGGCGGCGCCGACTTGCTGCGCCGCGCCATGGGTAAGAAGAAGGCCGAGGAAATGGCCCAGCACCGCGAGCTGTTCCGCGCGGGCGCGGCCAAGAACGGCCTGACCGCCGAGAAGGCCGACGACACCTTCGACCTGATGGAGAAGTTCGCGGGCTACGGCTTCAACAAGTCGCACGCGGCCGCCTATGCGCTGCTGGCCTATTACACGGCCTGGCTCAAGGCGCACCATCCGGCCGAATTCATGGCAGCCAATATGTCGCTCGCCATGGATGACACCGACAAGGTCAAGATCCTGTACGAGGATTGCAAGCTCAACAACCTCAAGGTGCTGCCGCCCGACGTCAACGCCAGCGAATACCGCTTCGCGCCGACCGATGCCAAGACGATCCGCTACGGACTGGGCGGCATCAAGGGCTCGGGGCAGGGCGCCATCGAGGACATCCTGCGCGCTCGCGAGGACAAGCCTTTCACCGACCTGTTCGACTTCTGCGAGCGCGTCGACCGTCGCCAGGTCAACCGCCGCACCATCGAGGCGCTGATCCGCGCCGGCGCCTTCGACAGCCTCAATGACAATCGCGGCCAGCTGCTTGCCTCCGTGTCGCTCGCGATGGAAGCCGCCGAGCAGAAGGCTGAGTCGGCCAACCAGGTCTCGCTGTTCGACCTGATGGCCGATGCCGGTGAATCGCACCGTCCCGAACTGGTTGACGAGCCGCGCTGGGCGCCCAAGCGCACGCTGCAGGAAGAAAAGCAGGCCCTGGGGTATTACTTCTCGGGGCACCTGTTCGATGCCTATCGTGACGAAGTCGGCCGCTTTCTCAAAGGCACGCTGGCCGGGCTGGAGAAGGAAGTACAGGGCAATGGCGGCGGCTATGGCCGCGATGTGCGCGGCAAGGTGATCGCCGGCATCATTACCGGCATGCGTACCCAGATGACGCAGCGCGGCAAGATGCTGATCGTGTTGCTCGACGACGGCACCGGACAGGTCGAGATGACCGTGTTCAACGAATTGTTCGACGCCAACCGCCATATGTTCCGCGAGGACGAGATGGTGATCGTGCAAGGCAACGCCCGCCATGACACCTTTACCGGCGGCGTGCGCTTCACCGCCGAATCGGTGATGGACCTGGTGGCGGCGCGCGCCAAGTACGCCGAAGCGGTCGGCCTGGCTTTCAATTGCAATGCCTCTACCGAGCTGTTGCGCGAGCTGCTTACGCCCTACCTGGCGACGGTGGCCAACAGCCCTGGCTTGCCGGTGCGCATCAGCTATGCCACCACCGGTGCCCGCTGCGAGGCGGAGCTGGGCCGGCAATGGCTGGTCACGCCGTCCGAAGATGCCCTCGCGAGCTTCCGCTCGGCCTTGTCGGGCGAGAACGTTCGCATGCTGTACGGTTGACCCGGGCTGCCGGCAGGGTGGCAACGGCATTGCGCCGCCCTGATCGGTATTGCTGCCGTCCATCCCGTCATTCCATGGATCACACAAGCCCCGCATGGCCAAGCAACGCATCCTCTTTCACCTGACCCACTTCCTGCGCGGCGGCATCGAGACCTCGCTGGTGTCGCTGCTCGCCTCGCTGGATCGCGAGCGCTTCGAGATTGGCCTGACCCTGACCTATCCGACCGAAGCACTGGAGACCCATTTCCGCGCGCTGTTGCCGCCGGACGTCAAGCTCCACATCCTCGCGCCGGAAGCCTGGCTGTCGCGCTGCCGGCAACTGAAGAAAGCGGGCAAGCTGGGCCCGCTTGGCAAGATCTACGAGGAAGTGCTGCTACCGCCGCTGCGCAAGCCGCTGGTCAACCGGCGTTTTCGCGGCATCCTGCGTGACTATGACCTGGTGATCGACTACGACATGTCGCTGTCGCGGCTGACGGGGCGGTTGCCGGTGCCGATGATTGGCTACCAGCATTTCAGCGTGGCGCACCTTGAGCGCGAGAACCGCCGCAAGCTGCGCAAGCTGCGGCGCCAGTGCCGCGAGCACTATGACCGCATCGTCGTGCTCAATGACACCATGCTGGCGGATGCGCGGGCGCTGATTCCCGAGGCGGCCGGCAAGTTCATCCGCCTCTACAACGCCACGGATCTCGACCGCATTCGCGCGCTCGGCAAGGCACCGTTCAGCCCGCCGGCCCATCCCTACATCGTTTCGGTGGGACGGCTGGAGGAGAGCCAGAAGGATTTCACCACGCTGCTGCGGGCCTACGCGGCGCTGGTCAGGGGCACGGGTTTGCGCGAGCGGCTGGTGCTGGTGGGCGACGGCGCTTCACGCGGCCGGCTTGAGGCGCTCGCGCGCGAGCTGGGTATCAGCGAGCGCGTCAGCTTTGCCGGCTTCCAGCCCAATCCCTATGCCTGGATCCACCATGCGCGACTGATGGCATTCAGCTCCAAGATGGAGGGACTGCCGAATGTGCTGCTGGAAGGCATGGCGCTCGGCCAGTTCGTGGTGAGCACCGATTGCCCTGTGGGCCCGCGCGAGATCCTGGCCGAGGGCAAGGCCGGGCTGCTGACGCCGGTTGGCGATGTGCCCGCGCTGGCGGAGGCGATTCGCCGCGGGCTGGAGGACGAGCCGCTGCGTGCCCGGCTGCTGGCCTATGCGGCGGTCCATATCGAGCAGATGGGCTTTGGCCCGACCTCGGCAGCTTTCGGCGTTTGCGTCGACGATCTGCTGGGCGCCCCATGTGCGGGGGCGGCAGCCCTTACCGCGGCTGCTCCTGCCGCTTCTGCTGCTGCAGGTACCACAGCTTGATGTACTTGTAGTAGCTGGCCTGGCCGTTCATCAGCGCCACGCCGAGGCCTTGCGCGCCATCCAGAAAGCCGCGGCGCAGCAGGTAGGTCCGCAGGAAGGCCCAGGCGCCATGCAGCACGGCGCTGGCGGGCGAGGCCGTCTTGCCGCGCGCCAGGCCTTGCCGGGCGCCCAGGGTGGAGTATTGGTCGATCTTGCGCAGCACCTGCGAAAAGTCGTCATAGGTGTAATGCAACAGCGGCGTGTTCAGCTTGCCCGTGGGGCCGTCGGAGATCACGCGTTCATGCACGAGATCGTCGGTGAAGCGGGCGCGGCCGCGCCGGAACAACCGTGTGACGTAGTCGGGATACCAGCCGCCGTGGCGGATAAAGCGGCCGCAGAAACGCGACAGGCGCGGCATCTCATAGGCGTCGGCCTGGCCGGACGCGATTGCCGCGAGGATCTCGTCGCGTAGCTCGGGGGTGACCCGTTCGTCGGCGTCGATGGAGAAGATCCAGTCGCTGTCGGCCTTCGACACCGCCAGGTTTTTCTGGGCGCCGAAACCCGGCCAGTGCTCGGTTTCGAAGACCTCGGCACCCAGGCTGCGGGCCAGTTCGACCGTCCCGTCCTGGCTACCCGAATCCACTATAATCGCGCGGTCGCACCAGGACACGCTTTCCAGGCACTCCCGGATATTGTGTGCCTCGTTTTTTGTAATTAGTACGACAGAGATTCTCATAGAGTTTGCTTATGGTGTTTCGTGCGACCAAACAGGCATGGCTGGCCAACGGGCTGGTCCTTGCTTTCCCCGTGCTGCTGCTGAGCGTACCGCGCGGCGCGGGCATTTTCATCGGCGCGGTGGTGCTGGCCATGCTGCTGGGCTGGCGGGGCATGGGCCTGACCATGGCGCGGTATCGCGCCCTGCTGGTCCCGCTCGGGCTAGCCATTCTAGCGGTACTTGTGGTGTGCATCGCATCCAAGCTGCTCTTCGGCCTGCGCTGGAGCGCGATCGATAACCCCACGCGCGTGCTGCTGGTCATGCTGACCTGCCTGGCGGTGCTGCGGCATCGCCCGGACAGCCGCATGCTCTGGTACGGGATTCCGCTGGCGCTGGTGTCCTGCCTGCTGATCGTGGCGTACCAGTTTCTGGTGCTGCACGATGACCGCCCGGCGGCGTGGACCCAGCCTATCGCCTTTGCCAATATGGTGGCGGCGTTCGGTCTGATCGGATTTGCGCGGCCGGGCCATCGCCGGCTCGACCATGCGCTGGCATGGGGGGGGCTGGTGGTGGCGGGTGCCGTGCTGGTCCTCAACGGATCGCGTGGCGCCTGGCTGTCACTGGCCCTGACCATGGTCCCGCTGCTCGCGGTGCGCTACCGCCGCATCCGGCTGCCGGCCTTTATCGGCATGGTGGCATTGCTGGCGGCGTTAGCGGGTGCGCTCTATCTGGTGCCGGGCAGCCCGGTCGCCAAGCGGGTGGACCTGGTCGGCCAGGATGTTGCGCAGTTCGAGGCCGGCAATGCGGATACCTCGACCGGCGCTCGCCTGCTGATATGGCAAATCGCGGCCAACGCGTTCGAAGCGCATCCGTGGACCGGGATCGGCCTGAGCCAGTTCCGCCAGCTGACGCAGGCACTGCCGGCCTGCCAGGTCAGCCGCAGCCACCAGTTCTGCCTGGAGCATGCCCACAACGACGTGATGGAGGCGCTTGCTACCATGGGCGTGCCCGGCCTGATTGCCGTCATGTCGATTTTCCTGGTGCCGGCCTGGCTGTTCTTCGGGCTCTTGCGCCAGAGCCGCCGCCAGGGCGACGAGCGTGGCGAGTGCCTTGCCGCGGCCGGACTGGCGGTCGTCATGGCCAGCCTGATTGGCGGCCTGACCCAGGTCACGATGGCCCACCAGGCAAATATCGTTTTCTATGCCGGCGTGATCGGGCTCTTGCTCGGGCTGGCTGCAGTACAAGCAAAGTATCCCCGGACCGACGGGGTGGAGAAACCGTGAAAGTCCAAGAACAAAATGCGCCCCCGGCACAGGAAGCCGACACCCTGAAGCGAGTCTGGTCATACCTGCGTCCGGAAATGCGCGTCTTCATCGTCGCCATCATCGCGATGGCGGCTGTGGCGGGCGCCGAAGGGATCATGCCCAAGGTCGTCAATGACCTGCTCGACAACGGTTTCGGCGGCGCATATGCCGGCAAGCTCTGGCACGTGCCGGCCCTGCTGATTGGCGTGGCACTGGTACGCGGGGTGGCGCAGTTCGCTTCCGGCTACCTGCTCGCCCTGATCTCGAACCGGGTGCTGCTGAAGATGCGTATGCAGATGTTCGAGCGCATGCTGCATGCTCCCGCGCTGTTCTACCATCGCAATACCGCGGCGTCGCTGATCAATGCGGTGATCTTCGAAGTCAACCAGGTCATGCAGATCCTGACCGGCGTGCTGATCACCCTGGTGCGCGATTCTCTCACCGTGTTGGCGCTGCTTGTCTACCTGTTCTATACCAACTGGAGCCTGACGCTGGTGGTGGCGGTGATCCTGCCGGTGATCGGCTTCGTCATGGCCAAGGTCAATCGCCGCCTGCGCCGCCTCAATCGCGACCACCAAGCGCTGACCAACACCGCGGCCTACGTGGTAGAGGAAGCCGCCGGTGGCTACAAGGTGGTCAAGCTGCATGGCGGCGAAGCGTATGAGACGTCGCGTTTCGCGGCCATGGCCGAACGCCTGCGTGGCTATTCCATGCGCATGGCAGTGGCGGGCGGGCTGAACCAGCCCGTCACGGCATTCCTGGCGGCGCTGGCGCTGTCGGTCATTCTCACCATCGCGATGATCCAGTCGCAGACCAACCACACCACGGTGGGCAGCTTCACCGGCTTTGTGATGGCGATGCTGCTGCTGGTCTCGCCGCTCAAGCACCTGACTGACCTGAACCAGCCGCTGCAGCGCGGCCTGACCGCGGCCGAGATGATCTTCGGCCTGATCGATGAGCCGGTCGAGCCGCAGAACGGCGGGCTGCCGCTTGAGCGCGCGCGTGGCGAGCTGGTATTCGAGAAGGTGGGCTTCCGCTACGGCGATGCCGCCCGTCCGGCGCTGGACAACATCCACTTCAACGTCAGCGCCGGCGAGGTGGTGGCGCTGGTGGGGCCGTCGGGCAGCGGCAAGACCACGCTGGTCAACCTGGTGCCGCGCTTCTTCGACCCGACCGAGGGCCGCATCCTGCTGGACGGCAAGACGATCGACGCGTTCTCGTTGCAAGACCTGCGTCGCCAGATCGCTTTTGTCAGCCAGGAGGTGGTGCTGTTCAATGACACCGTGGCCGCCAACGTTGCCTATGGCGTGCATCCCGCGGCGGCCATCGATATGGCGCGCGTCGAACGCGCGCTGGCCGCCGCCTACCTGACCGATGTGGTCAAGGGCCTGCCGCAAGGGCTAGATACCAATATCGGCGACAACGGCATGAAGCTCTCCGGCGGCCAGCGCCAGCGGATGGCGATCGCGCGCGCGCTTTACAAGGACGCGCCGATCCTAATCCTGGACGAAGCGACCTCGGCACTCGACTCGGAGTCCGAGCGGCAGGTCCAGGCCGCGCTGGAGGCCTTGATGGTCGGCCGTACCACGCTGGTGATCGCGCACCGCCTGTCCACCATCGAGAACGCCGATCGCATCGTGGTGCTCGACCACGGCCGGGTGGCGGAGCATGGCACCCACGCCGAACTGCTGTCGGCCGAGGGACTCTACGCCGGACTCCACAAGATCCAGTTCGCCACCCAGTAAGCCGGTTTTTCGCTGCCCGCGGCAGCTGTTGCGGGCGGTTCATGCGCAGTGCAAAGAGGGGGATACCCCCGAAGGAGACCACCATGACCGCATCCACGCCGCCGCTGAGCCGCTACCCGGTTCCCGCCATCGCCGAGCTGCCCGAGGACATCCGGGCGCGCATCCTGGAAGTCCAGGACAAGGCTGGTTTCGTACCCAACGTGTTCCTCACGCTGGCCCACCGGCCGGACGAATTCCGCGCCTTCTTCGCCTACCACGACGCGCTGATGCTCAAGGAGGGGGGGCTGACCAAGGGCGAGCGCGAAATGATCGTGGTTGCCACCTCGGGCGCCAACCAGTGCCTGTACTGCGTGGTGGCGCATGGCGCCATCCTGCGCATCTACGAGAAGAAACCGGAGCTGGCCGACCAGGTGGCTGTCAACTATCGCAAGGCCGACATCACGCCACGCCAGCGCGCCATGCTCGACTTCGCTCTCAAGGTCTGCCAGGCCTCCAGTGAGGTGGGCGATGCCGATTTCGCTGCACTGCGCAAGCATGGGTTCAGCGACGAGGACGCCTGGGATATTGCGGCCATCACCGCCTTCTTCGCCTTGTCCAACCGCATGGCCAACACCATCAGCATGCGGCCGAACGAGGAGTTCTACCTGATGGGGCGTGTGCCAAAGGCAAAGTAGGGCGGCCGGCTGCTTTCCGGAGGCGGTGCCCGTCGCGCCCGTCTCCTTTTCCGGTTTCCCCATGCCAGCGCTTGCTGCGCGCTACCGGATCTGCGCGCACGTGCCGCTGCGTGGGTTGAACAGCACCGGCCACGCCTGCTCATAGATGCCCGGGGTGCAATGCTGCTCGCAATGCGCATGGGCGAGCGTGACGCGCCGTGGATCCTGCCACACCATCAGCGTGCAGCCGCTGTCG
Source organism: Burkholderiaceae bacterium 16 (assembly GCA_000955785.1). Taxonomy (GTDB): domain Bacteria; phylum Pseudomonadota; class Gammaproteobacteria; order Burkholderiales; family Burkholderiaceae; genus Cupriavidus. Next base: position 128,371 of record JYOD01000047.1, on the reverse strand, counting down.
TCGATGGCCCGCAGTTCGATGTGCGGAGTCTTGCGCACCTGGCGGAACTCGGCGAGATCGAAATGGCAGGAGCCACGCCTGCCCACCCAGAGTTTCCAGGACAGACTGCGCACGTCGTTGCTCACCACTTGCATATGCGCATCCTCGCGGAAGCCGTCTTCCTCGGTGCGCTGGCAATTGGCGGAGATATCGATGTCGCGCGGAACAATTGGCGTGGGCCGTTCGCGGACAACAGCGGGCGCCGCCGCAGGGGGCGCAGGTGCACGCGCGGCGGGTGGGGCCGGCGGCAGTGTCACGGTGCATGCCGTCAGCGCGGCGACAAAAAGCCACGGCCACAGAGGCCAGCGCTTGTTCTTCATGGTGACTCCTTGCGCTCGGTAGCGCGGCGCGCGCGATGCGCTGGCGAGGCGCATCCCATATCACTATTTATAGTGGATGGCGCAAGGAAGGCGAGCCCAAACGGCCCGGACTGTTACATCAGGATGATGTCGTACTGCTCCTGATGGAAGGTCGATTCCACCTGCAGCGAGATCGGCTTGCCGATGAAGTCGCCGAGCATGGCCAGATGCTGGCTTTCTTCCTCCAGGAACAGGTCGATCACTTGCTGCGAGCCGAGGATGCGGAATTCGCGCGGGTTGAACTGGCGCGACTCGCGCATGATTTCGCGCAGGATGTCGTAGCACACCGTGCGCGGCGTCTTGACCTGGCCCTTGCCCGTGCACACGGGGCATTGCTCGCATAGCACGTGCGCCAGCGACTCGCGGGTGCGCTTGCGGGTCATCTCCACCAGCCCGAGCTGCGAGAAGCTGTTGACGGTGATGCGCGTGCGGTCGCGCGACAGTGCGCGCTTGAGTTCCGACAGCACCTGGTCGCGGTGCTCGGTGTTCTCCATATCGATGAAATCGATGATGATGATGCCGCCCAGGTTGCGCAGCCGCAGCTGGCGCGCAATCGTGTGCGCCGCTTCCAGGTTGGTCTTGAAGATCGTGTCGTCGAAGTTGCGCGCGCCGACGTAGCCACCGGTGTTGACGTCGATGGTGGTCATGGCCTCCGTCTGGTCGATCATCAGGTAGCCGCCGGATTTCAGGTCGACCCGGCGCGACAGCGCCTTTTCGATCTCGGCGTCGATATTGAAGAGGTCGAAGACGGGGCGCTCGCCGGTGTAGTGAGACAGGCGCGGCAGCACGGCCGGGGTGTATTCCTCCGCGAACTCCACCAGCTTCTGGTAGTTCTCGCGCGAATCCACCTGGATCACGTTGGTGGCGTCGTTGACGAAGTCGCGCAGCACGCGCTGGGCCAGGTTGAGATCCTGGTACAGCAGGCTGGGCGCGGGCAGGGTGGTGGCATTCTGGCGGATGGAGGCCCAGATCTTGCGCAGGTAGGCGATATCGTTGCCGAGTTCCTCGTTACTGGACTCCTCGGCAATGGTGCGCACGATAAATCCGCCGCGTTCGTCCGCCGGTACCAGGCTTTGCACGCGCGAGCGCAGGGCTTCGCGGTCGACCTCGCCTTCGATGCGCTGGGAGATGCCGATGTGCGGGTCCTGGGGCAGGTAGACCAGGGTGCGTCCGGCGATGCTCACCTGGGTGGACAGGCGCGCGCCCTTGGTGCCAATCGGGTCCTTGATGACCTGCACCATCAGCGCCTGGCCTTCATAGAGTGTCTTCTCAATCGCCAGGGGCGCGGCATTGCCGTTCTTTTCCGGGTCGCGCGGATGCCAGATATCGGCGACGTGCAGGAATGCGGCGCGTTCGAGCCCGATGTCGATAAAGGCGGATTGCATGCCGGGCAGCACACGTACGACCTTGCCCAGGTAGATATTGCCGACGAGCCCGCGCGACAGAGTGCGCTCGACATGGAGTTCCTGCACGGCGGCCTGCTGCACGATGGCCACGCGCGTTTCCTGCGGTGTGATGTTGACGAGGATGTCTTCAGTCATAGTGGATGAAACTCGTCGCCGGCTGACCGGCCAGGGGGTTGTCCGCACTGTGCCGCCATGCGCTCCGGGGCGCTGCCTTGGCCAGGGCAGCCGCGGGGTAGCGGAAAGGGCGGCGGCGGGGTTCTCAGAACCGCAGTTGGGCCTGTCTGAGCAGCGAAGCGGTCTCAAACAGGGGCAAACCCATGATACCCGAATAGCTGCCGTCGATTCGCGCGACGAACTCCGCCGCGCGGCCCTGGATGCCATAGGCGCCGGCCTTGCCGCCTGGCTCGCCGCTGGCGACATAGGCCGCGATTTCATCGGCTGTCATGGGCCGGAAACTGACCTCGGAGACCGAAAGCGCGTGGCGCAGGCCAAGCGTGGACACGACGGTCACGGCGGTCAGCACGCGATGGGTGCGGCCTGCCAGCGCCGCCAGCATGCGCGCGGCGTCTGCGTCGTCGGTGGGTTTGCCGAGGATCTCGCCGCCCAGGCAGACGGTGGTGTCCGAGGTCAGGATCGGGGCGTCGGGCAGGGCGCGCCGTTCGCGCCGGCGCAGCGCGGCCTCGGCCTTGAGCGCGCATACGCGCTGCACGTAGTCGTCGGGGCTCTCGCCCGGCAGCACGGTTTCCAGCGCCTCGGCGTCTTCGGTGTCATCGGCCAGCAACAGTTCGTAGGCGACGCCAAGCTGGGTCAGCAATTCGCGCCGGCGCGGGCTCTGGGAGGCGAGGTAGAGGAAGGAATGGGTCACGGCAAGGCAGTCGGGGATCCGGGGAAATGTGCCGGCGGCATGCGCCGCTTCGGTCGCATTGTACCTGCCGGCCTTGCCCGCTGCGTGCCACTGGCGGCGGCCAGCCAGCTTCAGGCGCGATGGTACGGATGATTCTGCGTCACCGACCAGGCGCGGTAAAGCTGCTCGGCCAGCAGCACGCGCACCATGCCATGCGGCATGGTCAGGCTGGACAGGCGCAGCAGCGTCTGCGCGCGCGCCTTTAGCGCGGGATCCAGCCCGTCCGCGCCGCCGATCAGGAAGGCGACGTCGCCGCCTTCGCGCTGCCAGTCGCCCAGCTGGGCGGCGAGTTGCACCGTGGTGAGATCGCGCCCGCGCTCGTCCAGTGCCACGATGCGGCATTGCTTAGGCAGCGCCGCCTCGATGCGGGCCGCCTCGCGTTGCATCACGGTGGTGGCGTTATTGCTCGACGAGCGCGCCTCGGGCTTGATTTCGCGCAGCTCGATGCGCAACTCGGGTGGCATGCGCTTCGCGTACTCGGCGAAACCGGTTTCGATCCAGCCGGGCATCTTGTGGCCAACGGCCACGATCAGCAACTGCATGACGGGAAGCGGAGCGGTTCCGCTCAGGCCGAGCGGGTGGTGCGCTTGCGCGCGGCCGGTGCCTTGGCGGCAGCCGTCTTAGTCGCTGCGGTCTTGGTGGCGGTCTTGCGTGCCGCGCCGGTACCGGCAGCCGTCTTGCGCGGCGCGGCGGACTTGGCCGGCGCCTTGCGTGCCGGGGCCGAGCCCAGTGCGCTGGTCAGGCGTTTCTGTACGGTCGGGGCGCGGTTGGTGGCGATGGCGTCCGGATCCGTGTCTTCATGGCCAAGCGGCGGCGAAGGCTCTTTCATGCCTTCGGGCAGGCGGGCCAGGGCCGGGCGCAGGCCGGTGGCGCGGCGTGCGGTGCGCACCACCGGGCTATCGTCCTCGTCTTCGCCGTCGATGGGCTCGCTGGCCTTGGCCAGGCCCTTCTTGGCGGTGGACAGCTTGAGCCGTACCGGCTTGTCGCCCCAGAGTTCTTCCAGGTTGTAGTACATGCGCAACTGTGGCTGCATGATGTGGACCACCGCGTCGCCGCAGTCCACCAGCACCCATTCGCCCGTTTCCAGCCCTTCCACCGCGACGATATGGCCGCCGGCGTCCTTGACGGTATCGCGGACCGAGGCGGCCAGCGCCTTGGTCTGGCGGTTCGAAGTCCCGCTGGCGATCACCACCCGGTCGAACAGTTCCGTCAGGTGGGTGGTGTCGTACACCTTGATGTCCTGCGCTTTGACATCCTCGAGGCCGTCGACGATGGCGCGTTGCAGTTTACGAATATCCATGGTGCTTTTTCAGTTCAGCTGAGATCGGTTTGGGGGCGGGCCGGGATGGGCAGATCCGACTGGGTCGGCCGATACAGGCCGCGGCTCGCGATGTAGTGTGCCACGCCGGACGGCAGCTGGTCATCTGCCGGTTGTCCGGCAGCCAGGCGTTGGCGTAGGGCGGTGGAGGAGAGGTCGACGGCAAGCGTCTGGTCGATCCACATGCGGCCGGAGGGCATGGATTGTATCAGGTCGGTGGACGCCCGCCGCGCGGCGAGCTCTTCCCGCACCGGACCATCGAGTTCGGCGAGGTCGAAACCGGGTCGCGTCGCTACGCAAAGGTGCACGTCGGCAAACAGTTCCTGCCAGCCATGCCAAGTGTGCAGGCGCAGCAACTGGTCGGCACCCATGAGCCAGGCCAGCGAAGCGGTGGGGCCATAGTGCTGGCGCAGTTCGTGCACGGTATCGACGGTGTAGCTGGGGCCCGCGCGATCGACTTCCATGCGGCTGGCATGGACCAGCGCGCGGGTGTCGGACAGCGCCTTCGCGGCCAGTTCGGTCATGGCGAGGCGGTCGGCGGCGGGGGTGACGTCGTCGCCTTTTTGCCATGACTGGCCGGTCGGGATCCAGACCAGTTCGTCCAGTTCGAGATGCTCGATGCAAAGCCTGGCCAGCGCCACGTGGCCGATATGGGGCGGATCGAAGGTACCGCCGAGGATGCCGAGCCGGTAGGGGCGGGCGCCGTTGGTTGCGTCTGCCGCGTTGGCGGTGAGCGGTCGTGCGATGTCGTGTGCCATGGGGTTGCCGTCAGGCCCACTCGCGCACGGGCAGGAAGTCGGTGTACAGCGCGCTTTCCGCGCTGCCCGGCTCCGGCTGCCAGTCGTAGCGCCAGCTTGCCAGCGGCGGCATCGACATCAGGATCGATTCGCTGCGTCCGCCCGATTGCAGCCCGAAATGCGTGCCGCGGTCGAATACCAGGTTGAACTCCACATAGCGGCCACGGCGGTAGGCCTGGAATTCCCGCTCGCGCTCGCCATAGGGCGTGTCTTTGCGCGCCTGCAGGATCGGCAGGTAGGCCTCCAGGAATGCATCGCCCACGGATTGCATCATGGCAAAGCTGCGATCGAAGCCCAGCGCGGAGAAGTCATCGAAGAAGATGCCGCCAATGCCGCGCGCTTCGCCCCGGTGCTTGAGGAAGAAGTACTCGTCGCACCATTGCTTGAAGCGCGGATAGAGTTCGCCGCCATAGGGCGCGAGCGCATCGCGGCAGGTGACATGGAAGTGCGTGCAGTCTTCGGCGTTGCCGTAGTACGGCGTCAGATCCATGCCGCCGCCAAACCACCAGACCGGCTCTGCTCCTTCCTTCACCGCCATCAGGCAGCGCACGTTCATGTGCACGGTCGGGACATAGGGATTGCGCGGGTGGAACACCAGCGAGACGCCCAGCGCCTCGAAGCCGCGGCCGGCCAGCTCGGGCCGGTTGGCCGTGGCCGAGGGCGGCAACGCGTCGCCGCGCACATGCGAGAAGCCCACGCCGGCGCGCTCCATCACGGCGCCACCTTCCAGGATACGGGTGCGGCCGCTGCCGCGCAGGCGCTCGGTGGGCGGCTTCTCCCAGGCATCGGTGGAAAACGCCTTGCCGTCGATGGCGGCGACAGCGTCGGTGATACGGTCTTGCAGACCGAGCAGATAGGCACGGACTGCCTGGGAATCGATCATGGTGTGCGGGCGGGTGGCCGGAGCGGTGACGGCCGGGCAGGTCAGTCAACCTGCCCGGCCGTCATGGCGATGTCATGATTGTACTGGCAGGGACAACACTTGGCCGGATTCGGCAAATTCAGCACAAAGCGCCGTAAAGGGCCAAGAAATCGTAGCGAGCGGCCCGCCATGGGCCGCGCAGCAGATCTATTCGTCCCTTTACCGTTTGATGGCGCGGTAGCCGATGTCGGTGCGGTACTGCATGCCATCGAAGTGGATCTTCTCGGTCGCGCTGTAGGCCGCGCGTTGCGCTGCCTTGACGGTATCTGCCAACCCCACCACGCACAGGACACGGCCGCCCGTGGTCAGCAGGGTGCCGTCCTTGAGCGTGGTGCCGGCGTGGAAAGTCACGCTTTCCTCGGTTTCGGCCGGGATGCCGGTAATGGCGTCGCCCTTGCGCGGAGCGTCGGGATAGCCATAAGCGGCCATCACCACGCCCAGCGCGGTGCGGCGGTCCCAGTCCAGCTCGATCTCGTCGAGCTTGCCGGTGACGGCGTGCTCCATCACGTCGACCAGGTCGGTCTTCAGGCGGGCCAGGATCGGCTGGGTTTCCGGGTCGCCCATGCGGCAGTTGAATTCCAGCGTCTTGAGGTTGCCTTCGGCGTCGATCATCAGGCCGGCGTAGAGGAAGCCGGTGTAGACGATGCCGTCCTTCTCCATGCCGCGCACGGTCGGCATGATGATCTCGCGCAAGGCGCGGGCATGCAGCGCGGGCGTGACCACCGGCGCCGGCGAATACGCGCCCATGCCGCCTGTATTGGGGCCTGCGTCGTGATCGAGCAGGCGCTTGTGGTCCTGGCTGGTAGCCAGTGCGAGGACGTTCCTGCCGTCCACCAGCACGATAAAGCTGGCCTCCTCGCCTTCGAGGAATTCCTCGATCACCACGCGCGCGCCGGCATCGCCGAGGCGGTTGTCAGCCAGCATCATGTCGACCGCGGCGTGCGCTTCTTCCAGCGTGGCGGCAACCACCACGCCCTTGCCGGCGGCCAGGCCGTCGGCCTTGATCACGATCGGCGCGCCCTGCGCGTCGATGTAGGCATGGGCCGCGGCGGCGTCGTTGAAGGTCTGGTAGGCGGCGGTCGGGATGCCGTGGCGCTGCATGAACGCCTTGGCGAAATCCTTGGACGATTCCAGCTGGGCCGCCGCTTGCGTGGGGCCGAAGATGCGCAGGCCCTTTGCACGGAAGATATCGACGATGCCGGCCGCCAGCGGCGCCTCGGGGCCGACTACCGTGAAGTGCACGCCCTCGCGCTCGGCAAAGGCGGCCAGCACTTCCGGATCCGTCAGGGGCACGTTCTGCAGACGCTTGTCGAGCGCGGTGCCGCCGTTGCCCGGCGCCACGTACACCACCTGCACCTTGGGCGACTGGGCCAATTTCCAGGCCATCGCGTGTTCACGACCACCCGAGCCGACAACCAATACTTTCATGATTTACTGCCAGAAAAAATTACGCATGCGAAGTGCGAAAAGCGGCAGCCATGGCCTGTCGGGCCGCGCTGCCGCCGTGAGGCGAGGTCTTGCCCGATCCCCGCCTTATTCCTCGATCACCGCGTTGGTGAAGACTTCCTGCACGTCGTCCAGGTTTTCCAGGGCGTCGAGCAGCTTTTGCATCTTGACGGCGTCGTCGCCCGAGAAGCTGACTTCGTTCTGCGGCTTCATCGTGACGTCGGCCATCTCGGCCTTGAAACCCGCGGCTTCCAGCGCGGCCTTGACCGTGGCGAAATCGTTGGGCGGGCACAGCACTTCAATCGATTCGTCGTCGTTGGTGACGACATCGTCGGCGCCGGCTTCCAGCGCGACTTCCATCAGCTTGTCCTCGGCGGTGCCGGGGGCGAACAGGAACTGGCCGCAGTGGGTGAACATGAACGCCACCGAGCCTTCCGTGCCCATGTTGCCGCCGTTCTTGGAGAAGGCATGGCGCACTTCGGCCACGGTGCGGGTGCGGTTGTCGGTGAGGCAGTCGACGATGATGGCCGCGCCGGCCAGGCCGTAGCCCTCGTAGCGGATTTCTTCGTAGTTGGCGCCTTCCAAGCCACCCACGCCGCGCTGGATGGCGCGCTGGATGTTGTCCTTGGGCATGTTCGCGTCCATCGCCTTGTCCATGGACAGGCGCAGGCGCGGGTTGGAATCGGGATCGCCGCCGCCGAGCTTCGCGGCGACGGTGATTTCCTTGATCAGGCGGGTCCAGACCTTGCCGCGCTTGGCGTCAGCGGCGGCTTTCTTGTGTTTGATATTGGCCCATTTTGAGTGACCGGCCATGATTCTCTCCGAAGCGCAAAACGTTTGATGCGCGCGCCCTGACGGCGCGCGCCGGCCGTGCCGGACGAACAACGGGTGATCGGCGGCACGGCTGGATGGTGTTGTGTGTCTGTGAGCCGGCCTGGGGGCTGGCTATAATCAGCCCAGCATTTTATCACGCGGCCCCGCCGCCGCCGGTCCCCCGATCACGGGGGGCGGCGCGCGGGCGGGGACGGTCGCGGCGATGCCGCTGTGCTGCCTGCCAACCAGAGAAACCATGGCCGAACCCATCATCATCGCCAAGAACGCCGAGCTCGAACTTGCCCTGCTGCCCGAGATGGGTAACCGGCACGGCCTGATCACCGGCGCCACCGGCACTGGCAAGACCGTGACGCTGCAAAGCCTGGCCCAGGGTTTTTCGCGTCTGGGCGTGCCGGTCTTCATGGCCGACGTCAAAGGTGACCTGACCGGCATCTCCCAGCCGGGCAAGCTCTCCGACAAGCTCAAGGCGCGCCTGGCCGACCTGGGCCTGCCCGAGCCGGTGTGGGGCGCCTGCCCTACCACGCTGTGGGACGTCTTCGGGCAGAAGGGCCATCCCGTGCGGGCGACGGTCTCGCATATGGGGCCGCTGCTGCTGTCGCGCATGCTGGACCTCAACGACACCCAGCAGGGCGTGTTCAACCTGGTATTCCGCATCGCCGACGCCAGCGGGCTGTTGCTGCTCGACGCCAAGGACCTGCGCGCCATGCTGCAGTACGTGGGAGACAACGCCGGGCAGTTCACCACCGAATACGGCAATATCTCGGCAGCCTCGATCGGCGCCATCCAGCGCGGCCTGATGGCGCTGGAATCGCAAGGCGCCGATGTGTTCTTCGGCGAGCCCATGCTCAACCTGGATGATTTCATCCAGACCGAGAACGGGCAGGGCGTGGTGAATATCCTGGCCGCCGACAAGCTGCTGAATTCGCCCAAGCTCTACGCCACCTTCCTGTTGTGGCTGCTGTCGGAACTGTTCGAGAAGCTGCCCGAGGCCGGCGATCTCGACAAGCCCAAGCTGGTGTTCTTCTTCGACGAGGCGCACCTGCTGTTCAACGACGCGCCCAAGGGCCTGCTCGACAAGATCGAGCAGGTGGTGCGCCTGATCCGCTCCAAGGGCGTTGGCGTGTATTTCGTCACGCAGAATCCCGTCGATATTCCCGACACCGTGCTGGGGCAGCTTGGCAACCGCGTGCAGCACGCGCTGCGCGCCTTCACGCCGCGCGACCAGAAGGCCGTCAAGGTGGCGGCGACCACCATGCGCGCCAAGCCTGGCCTGGACCTGGAGAAGGCGATCGGGGAACTCGGCGTGGGTGAGGCGCTGGTGTCGCTGCTCGACGCCAAGGGCATTCCCGGCATGACGGAACGTGCCTGGATAATGGCGCCCGGCAGCCGGATCGGCCCCATCACCGATGACGAGCGCAAGCAGTTGCTGGCTGCGTCGCTGGTAGCCGGCACCTACGAGCAGGCGATCGATCGCGAGTCGGCCTACGAGAAACTCAAGGGCCGGGCGGCTGCGCCGGCGTCATCCCCGTCCACCGCCGGCAACGGCGCGCCAGCGCCCACGGCAGGCCAGCCGGAGCAGGCACCCGCGCAGGGTGGCGGCTGGCTCGACCAGGCGGGCGAGATCTTCGGCGGGCTGACCAAGGGCACCGGCAAGACCGGGCGCGGCGATTCCATCCTGGAGTCGATGGCCAAGTCGGCGGCGCGCACGGTCGGCTCGCAAGTCGGGCGCGAGCTGATCCGCGGCGTGCTGGGTAGCCTGCTGGGTTCCGGCAAGAAGAAATAGGCGAAAGCCGGAAGGCGCCGGCGGCCGGTTCAGCGGCGTTGCGCCGCCGCCTCGTCTTCCCGCATCTTGCGCAGGAACAGCCGGGTGAAGAACCACCCCATGCCAATGATGAAGCCAATGACGCCGAGGCTCATCAGCCCGGTGCTGGTGGTGAACAGGATCTTCAAGGCTGCCATCTGGGTCTCCCTGGTCAGGCACGGCACACCGGATCATGTGCCGTTGCCGCCAGTCTAGGCAGACCCCTCGCCGCGTGGGTTGAGGCGGATCAAACCGGGCGCAGAGAGCGCGCGGCTCGAGCCGTTTTCAAGGGAACGCTCAGTTCTTGGTCCCGAACAGCCGGTCGCCAGCGTCGCCCAGGCCAGGAATGATGTAGGCGTGCTCATCCAGATGGCTGTCCAGCGAAGCCACGAACAGTTTCACGCCTGGGTGTGCCTTCTGGAACACTTCCACGCCTTCCGGCGCAGCCACCAGCGCGACGAAGGTAATCGAATCGTCCGCCACGCCGCGGCGCTTCAGCACGTCGACCGCGTGCGCGGCGGAATAGCCGGTGGCGACCATCGGATCGCACAGGATAAAGCTGCGGTCTTCCACGTCGGGCAGGCGCACCAGGTATTCCACAGGGCGGTGCTGGTCATCTCGGTAGACACCGATATGGCCGATGCGCGCCGAAGGAATCAGCTCGACCAGGCCGTCGCTCATGCCCACGCCGGCGCGCAGCACCGGCACGATGGTGAGCTTCTTGCCGGCGATCACGGGTGCATCGAGTTCGACCAGTGGCGTCTCGATGTGGCGCGTGGTGAGCGGCAGGTTGCGCGTGATTTCATAGCCCATCAGCAGCGTGATCTCCCGCAGCAGTTCGCGGAATGTGCGCGTGGACGTGTCCTTGTCGCGCATATGGGAGAGCTTGTGCTGGATCAGCGGGTGATCGAGGATGTACAGCTTGGGGAAACGCGGATCTTGCTTCATGGCGGGTAGGCGGCAGGAGTGGGCGCGATGGCCCGGTGCAGCCGGATTGTAATGGATGCGGAGCCGCGCGCCTCCGGCGGTGTCCCGCCCGGAAGCGAGCGGCGGGCGCCGCTCAATCCACCGAGATGCTGGCGCTCTTGGCGACCTTGCCGAATTTCTCGTACTCGGACAGCGTCAGCGATTGCAGTTCCGCCGCGCTCGAGCCCTTCGGGTTGAAGCCCGCCTGGACCAGCTTGTCCTTGACGTCCGCATTGCCCAGCGCCTCGACGAAGGCGGCATTGAGCGCCTGCACCACCGGCGCGGGCATGCCGGCGGGCCCGTACACGCCGAACCACGGCTCGACAGCGTACCCAGCCAGGCCGGCCTCGGCCAGCGTCGGCACATTCGGCAGGGCGGGCGAGCGGCTCTTGCCGGCCACGGCCAGCGCGCGCAGCTTGCCGCCCTGGATGTGCGGCAGCGAGGCGGGCAGGTTGTCGAACATCACCTGCACATGGCCGCCCAGCATATCGTTGATGGCCGGGCTGCTGCCTTTGTATGGCACATGGGTCAGGCCCGCCTGCGTCATCTGCGAGAACATCGCGCCGGCCAGGTGCATCGACGTGCCGGTTCCCGCGGTCGCGTAGGTCAGGCCGGGGTGGGCCTTGGCATAGCTGACCAGTTCCGACACGGTTTTCACCGGCAGGCTGTTGCTGACTTCCAGCACGATGGTCGAGGTGCCGAGCAGGCTCACCGCGGTGAAGTCCTTGCGCGGATCGAATGGCACGTGCTTGTAGATATGCGGGTTGAGCGCATTGGTCGAGATCGCGCCGAAGCCGATGGTGTAGCCGTCCGGCACGGCCTTGGCGACCGCCTCCATGCCGATATTGCCGCCCGCTCCGGGGCGGTTTTCCACCACCACCGGCTGGCCGAGCTTCTCGGCTACTTTCTGGCCGACGGTGCGCGCGACCAGGTCGGTGGTGCCGCCGGCGGCATAGGGCACGATAAAGCGGATCGGCTTGGCGGGGAAATCTGCGGCGCTGGCGGCGCCGGGCAGCCAACCGGCCGCGAGCGCGGCCGCCGCGGCCACGGCGGCCATCAGCGGATGGGCGCCATGCAGGCCGGTCCTCGGCGCGCGACGATTGCCGCGGAAGGCGAAGCGAGGGGGCACTAGGGAAAGGGGTGCTGCCGTCATGAGTGAATGCTCCTGGTTCTTCTTATTGGGCACGTGTTGCGCGCGCCGAGCGGCGAGCTTACGGCAGTTTCAGGATGCCTGCCAGCCAGGCCTTCGTGGAGGCCTGGCTGGCAGGAAGCCAGCGGCGCCGTCGCCACCATCCGGTCGAAACCGGAGCCAGACAGCAGAGGGTGCGTCGCATGGCGGATTCCTCAAGGAAGGTGACATCGCCCAACAGCCGCACGCAGGACAATGGGCGCCGGATGCAGTTGACTCTTTTCGAATACAATGACTCGCGTCTTCAGCGGTCCGCCTTGCCCCCGGCGGCGCGCGGCCCTTCTATCCGGCTTTCCCGTGTCCGCATCCCAGCTCTCCAGCACCAGCAGCTTGTCTCCCGCCCAGCCGGCATCGCAGCGCGCCGGCCTTGCCGTGGCCGCCGTCGGCGCCATCCTCTTCTCCGGCAAGGCGATCGTCGCCAAGCTGATGTACCGCTACGACGTCGACGCGGTCATGGTCATCAGCCTGCGCATGCTGTTCGCCGTGCCGCTGTTCATGGCCATCGGCTGGTGGCAGTCGCGCCGGCTGCCGGCGCTGTCCTGGGCCGACCGCGGCCGCATCGTCTTCCTTGGCATCATCGGCTACTACCTGTCGAGCTTCCTCGACTTCCTCGGGCTGCAGTACATCACCGCCGGGCTGGAACGGCTGATCCTGTTCCTGACGCCATCCTTCGTGCTGCTGGCCAGCGCTGTGCTGTTCAAACGCAGCATCAGCACCCGGCAATGGCTGTCCTTGCTGCTTGCCTATATAGGCATCGTGCTGGTTTTCGCGCATGATCTCGACGTGAGCGGCAGCGGCGTGTGGCTCGGTGCCGCGCTGGTGCTCGGCAGCGCACTCACTTATGGCATTTACCTGATTGCCTCGGGCGAACTGGTGCAGCGTATCGGGTCGCTGCGGCTCGTGGCCTATGCGATGTGCGTTTCCACCGCCTGCTGCGTGGTGCAATACCTGGTGCTGGGACGTCCGCTGGCGGCGCTGCTGCAGCCGGCGCCGGTGATGTGGCTGTCGCTGGTCAACTCGGTGTTCTGCACGGTGCTTCCGGTGTCGCTGACCATGGTGGCGGTGGCGCGCATTGGCGCGCCGATGGCGTCGCAGGCGGGCATGCTCGGGCCGGTGTCCACCTTGTTTCTCGGCTTCTGGCTGCTGGGTGAGCCGATCACCGGCGTGCAGCTTGCCGGCAGCGCATTGGTGATGGGCGGGATATATTTACTGTCGGCGCGCCCCGGAGCCAGGGGGCGCGGCGGTGTGAAGGGCACGCAAGATAACAAGCAGGCGGGTGGCCGCCTCGATGACACAAGGAGTCGATGAGATGGATCTAGGATTGCGCGGCAAGCATGCGCTGGTGTGCGGCGCCAGCAAGGGTCTCGGTTTTGCCTGCGCCGATGCGCTGGCTGCCGAAGGCGTGGACGTGGTGATCGTGGCGCGCGGCGCCGAGGCGCTGGAAAAGGCGGCGGCGGACCTGCGCGCGCGCCACGGCCGGCGCGTGGTGCCTGTCGCCACCGACATCACCACTCCGGCGGGGCGCAAGCTGGCGCTGGACGCCGTCGCCAAGCTGGGCGACCTGGACATCCTCGTCAACAACGCGGGCGGGCCGCCGCCAGGCAACTTCCGCGACTGGGACCGTGATACCTGGCTGGCAGCGATCGATGCCAATATGCTGACGCCGATCGAACTGATCAAGGCCACGGTGGACGGCATGATCGCGCGCAAATGGGGCCGCATCGTCAATATCACCAGCGGTGCCGTCAAGGCGCCGATCGACGTGCTCGGGCTGTCCAACGGCGCACGCTCCGGCCTGACCGGCTTCGTCGCCGGGCTGGCGCGCGAAGTGGCGCAGCATGGCGTGACCGTCAACAACCTGCTGCCCGGCCCGTTCAATACCGACCGCCTCTACAAGACCATGGAAGGCGGCGCCAAGCAGGCCGGCCTGTCCGTCGAGGAAGTCGCGCAGCGCCGCGCCGCGCAGAACCCGAGCCGCCGCTTCGGCGAGCCGGCCGAGTTCGGCGCCACCTGTGCCTTCCTGTGCAGCCGCCATGCGGCCTACATGACCGGGCAGAACATCCTGCTCGACGGCGGCGCTTACCCCGGCACGTTCTGAGCGCCTGCCCCCCTCCGGGCGGTGGCAGTGCCGCCGCCCGGCGTGTTTCCCGCCGGGCCGCACCGGCCCGGCCTTTGCTGACTGGCCAGGATGACGCCGATGACTCTCCCCCGTATCGCGCTGATCGCGCACGACCACAAGAAAGATGACATCGTGGCCTTTGCCGGCCGCCATCGCGATTTCCTGGCGCGCTGTGAACTGCTGGCAACCGGCACCACGGGCGGCCGCCTGAGCGACGAAATCGGCCTCACGGTGACGCGCATGCTGTCCGGCCCCTGGGGCGGCGACCTGCAGATCGGCGCGCAACTGGCCGAGGGCCGCGTCGGCGTGGTGATCTTCCTGCGCGATCCCATGACGTCGCAGCCGCACGAACCCGATATCAATGCACTGGTGCGCGCCTGCGACGTGCACAACGTGCCTTGCGCCACTAACGTGGCGACCGCCGACCTGTTGATTGCGGAGCTGCGGCGTATATACCCGGAGCCGGGCAAGCCGGCCTGATCGTTTCCGCGCGGACCGCGCATGGACATCGCTTGCCGACGCGCATCGACAAGCATCGACAAGCATCGACAAGCATCAACAGGAACAGGAGCGAGACATGAGCAAGGCCATCCGCATTTTCGAGACCGGCGGCCCCGAGGTGATGCAGTGGGTCGACGTCGAGGTCGGGGATCCCGGCCCCGGCGAGGTTCGCGTGCGGCACGAGGCGGTCGGCCTCAACTACATCGACGTCTATTTCCGCAGCGGGCTGTACAAGCAGGCGCTGCCGGGCGGACTCGGCATGGAAGGCGCCGGTGTGGTGGAGGCCGTGGGCGATGGCGTGCCGCACCTCGGCGTGGGCGACCGTGTCGCCTATGCCGGACGCCCGACGGGCGCGTATGCGCAGGTACGGGTGATGCCGGCCGATATCGTGGTGCGCCTGCCCGATGCCATCTCGTTCGAGCAGGGCGCGGCGATGATGCTGCAGGGCCTGACCACGCAATACCTGGTGCGCGACAGCTACCGGGTGCAGCCGGGCGATACGGTGCTGCTGCACGCCGCCGCGGGCGGGGTTGGCCTGATCGCCAGCCAGTGGCTCAAGGCGCTGGGCGCCACGGTGATCGGCACCGCCGGCAGTGACGAAAAAGCCGCGCTGGCGCGCGCGCATGGCTGCGACCACACCATCGTCTATACCCGCGAATCGTTCGTGGACAGGGTCAGGGAAATCACCGGCGGCAAGGGCGTCGCGGCGGTCTACGATTCAGTCGGCAAGGATACCTTCAATGGCTCGCTGGATTGCCTGAAGCCGCGCGGCACCCTGGTGGTGTTCGGCAATGCGTCGGGTCCGGTGCCGCCGTTCGATCTCTCGTTGCTGGGCAACAAAGGCTCGCTGCGCGTCACGCGGCCGACGCTGATGACATACGTGGTGCACCGCGAACTGCTCGAGCCGATGGCGGCCGAACTGTTCGAAATGGTGACCAGCGGCCGGGTCCGGATCGAGGTGCGCCAGCGCTATGCGCTGGCGGATGTGGCACAGGCGCATCGCGATCTCGAAGGCCGCAAGACCACCGGCACCACGATCCTGCTGCCCTGAGCGGCGCGCGCTAGCGGGCGCGCACCGTAGTGGCGCCGGCGCGCGCCTCGGCCTGCCGCAGCACATGCGGCGGTAGGCGCTTGAGCATGAAGTGCACCGCCAGCGGAATCAGCACCACGTCGTCCACGATGCCCAGGCCGAGGATAAAGTCGGGAATCAGGTCGATGGGCGAAATGGCGTAGAGCACCAGGCCGAACGTGGCCGGCCGCAGCCAGGGCGGCGCGTCGGGATGGCGCAGCGCGAACCACAGCAGGCGGCCGTCGCGCCTCAGCAGTGTCCACAGTGCTGAAAATCGTTTCCACATGAGAAGCCTCCTTCACTTTTCACTTGCGACGTGGCCAGGTTGGGCCACTCGCAGATAGCTTGGGCCAATCCACGGGGCTTCAAGTTCCGTAGGGGGGAGTCCGGGCAGGGGAGGACTTCGGGGAGGAGCGGCGGGGCCTGGCAGGCGACCCGCCGTCGTGCCGGCATTCCCGCGGGTGCGGGGTGCCGGTACTGTTTGAACCGGTGCTTACGTTCAGCCCGGGATCTTGCCTTCCACGCCTTCGACGTAGAACTTGATGCCATGCAGGAAGCCATCATCGGCGACCTGGTCCTTGGTCAGCTGCTCCTTGCCGGTGTTGTCCTTGAGCGGACCCTTCCAGATCGGCGCGGAACCGTCGGCCACGCCCTTCTTGCGCTCTTCCACCAGTGCCTTGACGTCATCCGGCACCACGGCGTTGAAGCCCTTCAGGTCGATCATGCCTTCCTTCAGGCCCCACCACGTGGTGCTGTTCTTCCACTGGTTGGCCAGCACGTCGCCCACCACCTTGTTGTAGTAGACGCCCCACGAAATCACCGAGGCGGCCAGGTGGGCCTTCTCGCCGAACTTGCTCATGTCGCTGTCCCAGCCGAAGGCGTACACGCCCTTTTCCTGCGCGGTCTGCACCACGGCGGCGGAGTCGGTGTTCTGCATCAGCATGTCTACGCCCTGGCCGATCAGCGTGGTGGCGGCTTCGCGCTCCTTGCCCGGATCAAACCACTTGTTCACCCACACCACCTTGACGGTCGCCTTGGGATTCACGCTGCGCGCGCCCAGGGTGAACGAGTCGATATTGCGGATCACCTCGGGGATGGGCACCGATGCCACCACGCCCATCTTGCCGGTCTTGCTCATCTTGCCGGCGACCACGCCGGCCAGGTAAGCGCCTTCATAGGTGCGCACGTCGTACTGCGCCAGGTTGTCCGCGGTCTTGAAGCCGGTGGCGTGCTCGAATTTCACGTCCGGGAATTCCTTGGCCACCTTGAGCATCGATTCCATGTAGCCGAAGGTCGTGCCGAAGATGAGCTTGTTGCCTTGCGCGGCGAGGTCGCGGAACACGCGTTCGGCATCGGCGGCGGATTCAGGCACGTTCTCGACGAAGGTGGTCTTTACCTTGTCGCCGTACTTTTCTTCAACGGCCTTGCGTCCTGCGTCATGGGCGTAGGTCCAGCCCGCGTCGCCGACCGGTCCGATGTAGACGAAGGCAACCTTCAGCGGTTCGGCCTTCTGCTCGGCGGCGGGGGCCGAAGCCGGGGCGGCGCTTTCCGCTGGTTTTTCGGCTTCCTTCTTGCCGCAGCCCGCGAGAGCCAGCACGGCGGTGGCGGCCAGTGCGGCGAGGGTCTTCCTGCGCGTGACGATCATGATTTCTCCTTGTAATGACCTGGGTACTGATTCTTTGATTAAGGTTGCAACTGTGGCTCTGGTAACGAGGGCTTTCGGCGTGAGGTCTCTGGCGGACTTCTGAAAATCGGGCAATGCGGCGCGGCCCGGCATGGCGCCGGGCCGCGCCGCAATCGAAACGGTCAGGCAACACCCGGGCGGAAGGGTTTGCCCAGCGAGGCTGGCATGTTCAGGCGGATCCACGCGGGATTGCGCGAGATCAGCGCCAGCACGACGATGGTGGCCGCATAGGGCAGCATCGACAGGATCTGCGACGGCATCGACACGCCGATCCCTTGCAGGTAGAACTGCAGGATGGTGACGCCGCCGAACAGCCACGCCCCGGCCCATACGCGGCCGGGTCGCCAGGTGGCGAAGGTGGTCAGCGCCAGCGCGATCCAGCCGCGCCCTGCCACCAGGTTCTCCACCCACATCGGCGTGTACACCAGCGACAGGTAGGCTCCGGCCAGCCCGCAGCAGGCACCGCCGAACAGCAGCGCGCCAAAGCGGATCAGCCGCACGGGATAGCCCAGCGCGTGCGCCGATTCCGGCGACTCGCCGATCGCGCGCAGGGTCAGCCCGGCGCGCGTGCGGAACAGGAACCACATGATGGCGCCGCACAGGAACAGGCTGAAATACACCATCCAGTGCTGCTGGAAGAAGGCCGGCCCGAAGAACGGGATATCAGCCAGGAAAGGAATCGACCTGGCCTGCGACGGCATGGCGAAGCCGACGAAGCGCTGGCCCATGAAGGCCGACAGCCCGGTGCCGAAGATCGACAGCGCCAGGCCGGTGGCCACCTGGTTGGTGGCCAGCACCAGCGCCAGCCACGAGAACAGCGTGGCCATCAGCATGCCGGCGAGCGCGCCGGCGGCAAAGCCGAGCATCGGCGACTGCGTCTGGTAGCCGACCATGAAGCCGAATGCGGCGGCCACCAGCATCATACCTTCGGCGCCCAGGTTGAGCACACCGGAGCGTTCGTTGATCAGCAGGCCGAGCGCGGCCAGCAGCAGGGGCGTGCCGGCGTTGATCGCCGTGGCGATAAGAGGGGCGAATTGTTCCATATCTTGTGGGCTCCGCTCAGGCGGCCTTGGCGCGCCAGCGCAGGCGGTTGTCGATCAGCGTATCGCTGGCCAGCAGGAAGAACAGCAGCATGCCCTGGAACACCGAGCCGATCGCCGAAGGCAGGCCCAGTCGGGACTGGGCCATTTCGCCGCCGATATAGAACAGCGACATGACGATGCCCCCGAATACGGTGCCCACCGGATGCAGGCGGCCGACGAAGGCCACGATGATCGCGGTGAAGCCATAACCGGGCGAGATCGATGGCAGCAACTGCCCGATCGGGCCGGTCACTTCGAAGGCGCCCGCCAGGCCGGCGGTGCCGCCCGAGATCATCAGCGCGCTCCACAGCGAACGGCGCGCCGAGAAGCCCGCATAGCGCGCCGCCGCCGGCGCGGTGCCGCCCACCTGCAGCCGGTAGCCCGCGAAGCTGCGGAAGATGAAGACGGTCATCACCACCACCAGCACCAGCATCACCGCAAAACCCGCGTGCAGGCGCGAGCCCGACAGCAGGTTGGGCAGCAGGAATTCGCTGGAGAACACCTTGGACTGCGGGAAGTTCATGCCGTTGGGATCCTTCAGCGGACCATTGACCACGTACAGCATCAGTTGCTGCGCGATATAGGTCAGCATCAGCGACACCAGGATCTCGTTGGCGTTGAACTTGTCCTTGAGCGCCGCGGTGATCGATGCCCAGAACATGCCGCCGACTACGCCGGCCAGCGATGCCAGCACCAGCACCACGGTGCCGTTGACGCCATTGCCGGGCACGTCGAAGTACAGCACCGTGGCGCCGGCGAAAATGCCGCCGAGGATCAGCTGGCCGTCGGCGCCGATGTTCCAGATATTGGCGCGGTAGCACACGGAAAGGCCGAGCGCGCAAAGCACCAGCGGTACGGTCTTGAGCAGCACCTCGCCGATGGCGCGGCGGTCCTTGAGCGGATCGACCAGGAAGACCTTGAGCGCGGCCACCGGATCCTTGCCGAGCAGCAGGAAGAGCAGGGCGCCGAAGGCCAGCGTCAGGGCCAGCGCAATGAACGGGGAAGCGTAGGCCATGCGCCGCGAGGGCAGCCCGCGTGGCGCCAGCGACACGGGCGAGCGAAACAGGAAATCAGCCATGGAGCGCGGCCTCCTGTTGTTCGCGACGGCCGCCTGGCCCGCCTTCCCACAAGCCGCTCATCCACAGCCCGACCTGTTCGCGCGTGGCGTCCTGGGTGGGGATCGACGGAGACAGCCGGCCTTTGGCGATCACGTGCAGGCGATCGCAGATGGCGAACAGTTCGTCCAGTTCCTCGGACACCACCAGCAAGGCGCAGCCGGTGGCCTTGAGCGCCAGCAACTCATTGTGGATCTGCGCCGCGGCGCCAACGTCCACGCCCCAGGTCGGCTGGGCCACGATCAACACCTTGGGGCCGCTCTCTATCTCGCGGCCGACGATGAATTTCTGCAGGTTGCCGCCCGACAGGCTCTTGGCCAGCGCGTCCGGCCCGCTTGCCTTGACGCGGAAGCGGCCGATCACGGCTTGCGCCAGCCCGGCCGCCGCCCTGGGCGAAATCATGCCGCGCAGCACATAGGGCGCGGACTGGTGCGAAAGCAGGATATTGGCCGCCAGGCTCATGCCCGGGACGGCGCCGCGGCCCAGGCGCTCTTCCGGCACGAAGGCCAGGCCGGCGCGGCGGCGCTGGCGAGCGTCCAGCTTGCCCATCGGCTTGCCGTCCAGCGCGATGGCGTTGCGTTCTGCGCGGACGTCCTCGCCCGACAGCGCGGCCAGCAATTCCTGCTGGCCGTTGCCGGACACACCGGCGATGCCGACGATTTCGCCGGCATGCAGATCCAGCGAGATGCCGGACAACTCCGTGGCGAAGGCATGCGCGCGCGGCAGGGACAGTTCGCGCACCGCCAGCCGGCACGCGCCGGGTTCGGTCTGCACGCGCGCTTCGCGCGGCGGCTCGCCGCCGATCATCAGGCGCGACAGCGAAGCCGCGCTCTCCTGGCGCGGATCGCACACGCCGGTGACACGGCCCATGCGCATCACGGTGGCGCTATGGCAAAGCTCGCGGATCTCGTCGAGCTTGTGGCTGATGTAGAGGATGCTGGTGCCTTCCGCGGCGAGCTGGCGCAGCGTGACGAACAGCGTCTGCACCGCCTGCGGCGTCAGCACGGAAGTGGGCTCGTCCAGGATCAGCAGCTGCGGTTTTGCCAGCAGCGCGCGCACGATCTCCACGCGCTGGCGCTCGCCCACCGACAAGGTGTGCACATGGCGATTGGGCTCCAGCGGCAGGCCGTAACGCTCGGCCGTTTCGCGGATTTGCTCGGCCAGCTGTTTCATGCTGGTGGCGCCGGCGCCCTTGCTTGCCCTGGGCAGGCCGAGCGCGATGTTCTCGGTGACGGTCAGCGTATCGAACAGCGAGAAGTGCTGGAACACCATGGCGATGCCCAGGTTGCGGGCATCGTGCGGATTGTGGATGGCGGCGGGGGCACCGTTGAAGTGCATATCGCCGGCATCGGGTTTGACCGCGCCAAAGATGATCTTCATCAGGGTGGACTTGCCGGCGCCGTTCTCGCCGAGCACGGCGTGGATTTCGCCGGGGGCGACGACGAGTGACACATCGTCGTTGGCGGTCACGCCGGGGTAGCGCTTGCTGATATGGGCAAGCGCCAGCCTTGGGGTTGTACTTAAGGTCACTGAGGCGGCTCGAGTCGTTATGGCGGCAACGTGGATCAATGTTCGTATCGGGCAGCACCTCCTGCAGTGCGTGGGGCAGGATCGCCGTTACGCATTGCAGCAACCATCATTGGCCGGTGATGCCGTTTATTAACCGTGGATTATATAAGTGTGCGGGGTTCGGACGGCCTGTCCAGGACAGTTTTCTCGGCCCCGCAATGGATACAGGCCGGTTGCAAGTCGCATGCCGGGCACATGGCGCAGGCGGGCCGCCGCCGCTGGGGCGGAAGGTGGGCAACATGGCCCGCAAGCGGCGCAACCGGGGGAGGCAGGGGGGAAAGACGAGGGAAGCGGGGAGGTGCGGCAGCGGCCGGAGCAGGGCGCTCCGGCGCATGGTTCGCCGGGGGCGGCACCATGGGCCTCCCCGGCGGTAACTGGCGCGTCAGGCGCCGTTACCGACCGCGATCTGGTTGAAGCGGCCTTCGCGGAAATCCGCCAGCGTCTGGTAGATCTGCTCCTGGGTGTTCATCACGAACGGCCCATATTGCGCGATCGGCTCGCCCAGCGGCCGGCCCGCGATCAGCAGGAAGCGCGCATCGGCGCTGGCGCTGACCGTCACGCCGTCCGCGCCTGCCGCGTTGTCCAGCACGCCCATGCGCTGCGCTTCCAGCACGGCCGCGTTGTCTCCCGTGCCGACCGCGATCTCGCCGCGGTAGACGTACAGGAAGGCGTTATGCCCGGCCGGCAGCACCTGGGAGAAGCTCTGCCCGGCGGGCAGCGTCACGTCCAGGTAAAGCGGCTCCGTGACCGGACGCGTCACCGCACCTGCCACGCCGTGCGAGGCCCCTGCCAGCACGCGTACCGTGGCGCCATCCGGCAGTGCCACGGTAGGCACGGCGGCGGCCGGCAGGTCGCGGTACCACGGCGCCGTCATCTTGTCGGCGGCGGGCAGGTTCAGCCACAGCTGGAAGCCTTCCATGCGGCCGTCCTCCTGCTCGGGCATCTCCGAATGCACCACGCCGGCGCCGGCCACCATCCACTGGGCACCGCCGTTTTCCAGCAGGCCCTCGTTGCCGGCGCTGTCGCGATGGCGCATGCGGCCGGCCAGCATATAGGTGATGGTTTCGAAGCCGCGGTGCGGGTGATCGGGGAAGCCGCCGATGTAGTCGTCTCGGCTATCGGTGCCGAAGGCGTCCAGCATCAGGAACGGGTCCAGCCGGCGCTGCAGGTTCTGCGTGAGCACGCGCGTGAGTTTGACGCCGGCGCCATCCGAGGTGGCGATGCCCCGCACCACGCGGTCGACCGCGCGCGAGCGCTGCACGGTCTCCACGGCGGTGGCCGGGACGATGGGGGCGGTAGTGCGTTGTTCCATGATGGATCTCCTGTTGGGGCGGGGCCGGCTGCAATGGCGCCCGACCCCGTTGGCTACCCTGCCAATTTAAGGGTTTGGGCCAAAACCGGTAGAGGGCATCCGGGCAACAGATTGTTCTGCCGGTGGCACGATCAGGGTCCATGGGGAGGTCGATTCTGGAACAGCGCGGGAGGCGCGGAGATATCGGACGAAGGCTGGTAAATGCGGGCGGAAAGCGGTGTGGGAACGAGATGATGACAAGATAGATGTAAATGTGTATAATAGCCATCTCGTTGTCATCCGATGCTGCGTAATCATGTCGGGCTGGCAGGGCCCTGGCAAGCGTCTCAACCACCTTGCGCCCCGCCCAAGCCTCCCGTGTGCGGCACCGGCCGATTGATCCGGCGGCGCGTCGGAACCACCAAATTTGCGCTGCCACTGGCCTCCCGTTTCTGCACCTTGCAGCGGGTTGCGCCGCTCCAGGGATCCCAGCCTTCACCGGCATAGCGTCCCGTCAATTGGGTTTCCCGCCTCAGCGCGTGGAACCCGGCGCCCGTCCACCGGTTCATCTGCCGGTCATGGCGGGCAAGGCAATCTAGTCAGGGCCGGCGGCCCCCATTGCACCCGCCCGTGCCCATTTGTTCGTCCGTCAATCCGGATGTGGCTTTTTATGCCCACATGTGGCATGCGGAGAGAGGGGAATATGTCCAAGCAATCCAAGCAGGCGCTGGCCTGGGGATGTCTCGCGCTCGCCGCGCTGGCCGGTCTGGTCGCGTGGATCGGCGTCGACGTCATCCGGCAGTACCAAGACCGCCTTTGGTACGACGTGGCCGACCACCTGCGCCTGGTGGCGTGGTCGATGGCGCTGGCCCTGGCCACCGGCATTCCGGCTGGCATCGGCCTGAGCCGGCCCTGCATGCGCCGCTGGGCCGATCGCCTGATGCAAGTCTTCAATATCGGCAACACCGTGCCGTCGCTGGCGGTGCTGGCGCTTGCCCTGGCTGTGCTCGGCATTGGCGAGCGGCCCGCCATCCTGGCGCTCTGGCTGGCCTCGCTGCTGCCGATCGTGCGCAATACCTGCGAGGGTCTGCGCGGCGTATCGCCGGCGTTGACCGAGGCCGCGCGCGGCCTTGGCATGACCTCAATGCAGCGCCTGTTCCGGGTCGAATTGCCCAATGCGCTGCCGGTGATCCTGGCGGGCGTGCGTATCAGCCTGGTGATCAATGTCGGGACGGTGCCGCTGTCCTTCCTGATCGGGGCCAACAGCCTGGGCGAACTGATCTTTCCCGGCATCTACCTGAACAACCAGCCTTTGCTGCTGCTGGGCGCCGCGGCTACCGCGCTGCTGGCGCTTGCCCTCGACGGCCTGTTCGCCGCCGCCGGCTACTGCTACCTGCGCCGCCGCGGGCTGGCGCGCTGATGCGCGCACCGAACATGAAGGAGAACCCGATGCATTTCATCACAAGCGCGCTGGCCCGCGCGGGCCGCGCGGCCCGCGGCCAGGCACGCATGCTGGCGAGTCTCGCCGTGCTCGCCGCACTGGCAGCCCTGGCGCTGCCGGCGCACGCCGATCCCGTTCGCGTAGGCGGCAAGAATTTCACCGAGCAGCTGATCCTGTCGTCGATGACGTCCCAGTACCTGCAGGCCAAAGGCCTTGCCACCGAGCTGACGTCCGGGCTGGGCAGCACGCTGATGCGCCAGGCCATGGAAAGCGGCCAGCTCGACGTGGTGTGGGATTACACCGGCACGGCGCTGATCGTGTTCAACAAGGTCGAGGAAAAGCTCGAAGCCAGGGAGAGCTACGAGCGCGTCAGGACGCTGGACGCAGCGCGCGGCCTGATGTGGCTCGACGCCTCGGGCATCAACAACACCTATGCGCTGGCGATGCCGCGCAAGCGCGCCGAGGCCGCCGGCGTGACCACGCTGTCGGCCTTCGCCGGGAAGATGCAGGCCGCCGCGAAAGGCGCCGCGCATCCGTTCGCGGTCGACATGGAATTCGCCGCGCGCCCAGACGGCCTGGAGCCGCTCAAGACGCTCTACAAGCTGCCGTTCTCGCGGCGTGACGTGATCCAGCTCGATGCCGGCCTGGTCTATACGGCACTGAAGAACGACCAGGTGGAACTCGGCCTGGTCTACACCACCGATGGCCGCGTCAAGGGCTTCGACCTCGTGCTGCTGGAGGACGACCAGCACTTCTTCCCCGCATACAACGCCGTGCCCGTCGTGCGCAAGGCGACGCTGGACAAGCATCCCGAGCTCGCGGGCCTGCTCAATGCGCTGTCGGCCAAGCTCGACAACGAGGCCATGACCGAGATGAACTACAAGGTCGATATCGGCCAGCAGCCGGTCGACAAGGTGGCGCAGGAATTCCTGCGCGGCCATGGCCTGATCTGAGGAGGGTCGCATGGACTTGCTGACTTACCTTCAACATAGCTGGCCAACGCTGCTCAAGCTCACCGGACAGCATCTGGCCCTGGTGGGCTCCGCGGTGGGGCTGGCTATCGTGGTGGGCGTGCCGCTGGGCATCCTGTGCGCGCGCTTCCGCTTCCTCGCCACGCCGCTGCTGACGCTGGCCACCATCGTGCTGACCCTGCCGTCGATCGCGCTGTTCGGCCTGATGATCCCGATCTTCGCCCGCTTCGGCCACGCGCTCGGCTATGTGCCGGCGGTGACCGCGGTGTTTCTTTATTCGCTGCTGCCGATCATGCGCAATACCTGCGTGGCGCTTGCCAACGTCGACGACGGCATCCAGGAAGCCGGCCGCGGCATCGGCATGACCACCTGGCAGCGCATGCGGCTGGTGGACCTGCCGCTGGCCGTGCCCGTCATCCTCGGCGGCGTGCGTACCGCCGTGGTGATGAATATCGGCGTGGCCACCATCGCCGCCATCATCGGCGCGGGTGGCCTTGGGGTGCTGATCCTGCAAGCGATCAGCCAGAGCAACATGAGCAAGCTGGCGATCGGCGCGGTGCTGGTCAGCGTGCTCGCCATCGTGGCCGATGCCTGCCTGCAGTGGTTGCAGCGGGCGCTGACACCGAAAGGAATTCGCTGAACATGATTGAACTCGACCAACTCACCAAGACCTTCAAGCAGAAAGACGGCGCCGAAGTGCGCGCCGTCGATGCCGTCTCGCTCACGGTGCCCAAGGGCGAGATCTGCGTCTTCCTCGGTCCCTCGGGCTGCGGCAAGACCACCACGCTCAAGATGATCAACCGCCTGATCCAGCCCAGCTCCGGCCGGGTCCTGATCGACGGCGAGGACACCACCCGCGTGGACGAAGTCACGCTGCGCCGCAAGATCGGCTACGTGATCCAGCAGATCGGCCTGTTCCCGAACATGACCATCGAGGAGAACATCATGGTCGTGCCACGCCTGCTGGGCTGGGACAAGAAGCGCTGCCGCGAGCGCGCGCGCGAACTGATGTCGATGGTGCAACTCGATCCCGGCAGGATGCTCACGCGCTATCCGCGGGAATTGTCGGGCGGCCAGCAGCAGCGCATCGGCGTGATCCGCGCGCTCGCGGCGGATGCGCCCGTGTTGCTGATGGACGAACCCTTCGGTGCGGTCGACCCGATCAATCGCGAGAGCATCCAGAACGAGTTCTTCCAGATGCAGCGCCAGCTTGGCAAGACCGTGATCATGGTTTCGCACGACATCGACGAGGCCATCAAGCTGGGCGACCGCGTGGCCGTATTCCGTGGTGGCAAGCTGGTGCAATTCGACCATCCCGACGCACTGCTGGCGCGCCCGGCCGACGACTTCGTGCAGGCCTTCATCGGCCACGACAATACGCTCAAGCGCCTGCTGCTGGTGCGCGCCGGCGACGCCGCCACCATGGCGCAGACCTGCAGCCCGGACATGCCGCTGGCGCAGGCTTTCGCCCTCATGGACGAGGCGGATGTGCGTCACCTGCCGGTGGTGGACGAGACGCAGCGCGCGCTCGGCTACGTCACGCGGCGCGACGCGCGCACGGGGCAAGGGGTGTGCGCGAATGCGTTGCGGCCGTTCATGGCGACCGCTGCATTCGACGAGCACCTGCGCATCGTGCTTTCGCGCATGTACCAGCACAACACGAGCTGGCTGCCGGTGGTGGATGCCGATGGTGTCTATCTTGGCGAAGTCACGCAGGAATCGATTGCCGACTATCTCAGCTCGGGCCGCTCGCGCGGTAACGCGCCGGTGATCCAGCCGCCGCAGGCGCCGGCCGCGATCGAGCGTATTGCAGCGTAGGCAACGGGTGCCGCGCGAAATGGAAAAGGGCCGGGATTACCGGCCCTTTTTTACGGCTGTGCGTAATGTCAGTCGCGCGCCAGTTGTCCGTCAGTGAGACGCCACGCCTTCAACGGGTTGCCGTCCTTCAGCGCCGGCGGCAGCAATTCCGCAGGCACGTTCTGATAGCACACCGGGCGCAGGAAGCGCTCGATCGCGGAAGCGCCGACCGAGGTGGCGCGCGTATCCGACGTGGCGGGGAAGGGGCCGCCATGCACCATCGCATAGGACACTTCCACCCCGGTCGGATAGCCATTGAACAGCACGCGCCCAGCCTTGCGCTCCAGTACCGTCAGCAGGCTGCCGGCGTCGGCGCGGTCACCTGCATCCGCTTGCACGGTGGCGGTAAGCTGGCCTTCGAGCCGGCGTGCCACCGCCAGCATTTCCCCATGGTCGCGGCACACGACCAGTACCGAGGATGGGCCAAATACTTCGGCTTCCATGCGATGGTCTGCCAGGAAGCGTTCAGCCGTGGTTTCGAACAACGCAGGGCGGGCCTGGTTGGGGCCGCTCGCTGGCTTGCCGCTGCCAATGCGGCGCAGTCCTTCGATGTCGCCGAGCTGGGCCACGCCGTTGTCGTAAGCCTGGCAGATGCCGGGCGTCAGCATGGTGGCGGCGCCTTTTTCGGACAGCGCCGCAATCGCGCCCTGGCGAAACCCATCCAGCGCCGGGCTTTCCACGGCCAGCAACAGGCCGGGGTTGGTGCAGAACTGGCCCACGCCCATCACCAGCGAATCCACCAGGTTGCGCGCGATCTCCGCGCCGCGGGCGGCCAGCGCCGCCGGTAGCAGGAACACCGGGTTGATGCTGCTCATCTCCGCATAGACGGGGATCGGCTGCGGCCGGCTGTTGGCTGTCTGCACCAGCGCCAGGCCGCCGCTGCGCGAGCCGGTAAAGCCCACTGCCTGGATCGAAGGATGCGCCACCATGGCCGTACCCACGGCAACGCCCGCGCCGACCAACAGCGAGAACACGCCTTCGGGCAGCCCGGCGTCCGCCACGGCCTTCTGGATCACGCGGCCGACCAGCTCGGAGGTGCCGAGGTGGGCCGAGTGCGCTTTCACGATGACCGGGCAGCCCGCAGCCAGCGCCGACGCGGTATCGCCGCCCGCCACCGAGAACGCCAGCGGGAAGTTACTGGCGCCGAATACCGCTACCGGCCCGATAGCGATCTTCTGCAGGCGCAGGTCGGGGCGCGGCGGCGTGCGCTCCGGCAAGGCGGAGTCGAGCGTGGCGGATTGCCAGCGGCCATCGCGCAGCACGCTCGCGAACAGGCGCAACTGGCCGGCGGTGCGTGCGCGTTCGCCCTGCAGGCGCGCAACCGGCAGCGCGCTTTCGGCGTGGGCGCGCTCGATCAGCGTGTCGCCCAGGGCTTCCAGGCCGTTGGCGATGGATTCCAGGAACTGCGCGCGGGTTTCCGGCGAGGTGTTCCGGTAAGTGTCGAACGCGGCTTCGGCCAGCACGCAGGCGCGCTCGGCCTCGGCGGCGCCGCCGCCATGGAATTCCGGTGCGAGCGTTTCGCCCGTGGCCGGGTTGGTGGCATGGAGGATCTTGGTGGTGCCGCGCACTGCGCTGGCGCCGATCAGCATTTCGCCGGTGATGGTCATGAGCGTTTCCTGCTTTTCAACTGCGATCAAGGATCAAGAGGGTGCCCGCGCCGCAGCGCGAGCGGGATTTCCGGGGTTGTCTTGCGAGCGGCTCGCATTGATTCGAGGCACTGGCTAGCGCGACAGACGGTAGTTGCGCGGACGCGCGGCCATGTGGCTCTGGACTAACGCCGCGGGGCCAGCGAGCAGCGCTAAGGTCTTATCAGACTTATTGTAAGACATCATACAACACGAGCTACTTTGCTAGCAAGCAGGAAAACCTCCGGTCGCGCCGGGGTTCTCCAGACCTCCCAATCCTTAGCTTGCTTCCACCGCCGCCGATGCCTTGCGCAGCCGCTCGCGGCTGTTGGTCAGGTGCATGCGCATGGCGGCCTTGGCGCCTTCGGGGTCGCGCCGCTCGATCGCATCGTAGATATTCTCGTGCTCGATATTGACGCGCTCGAGATATTGCTCGCGCTCCTGTGCGCTGACGTGCAGCCGGCTGCGCGGGATCACCATGGTGCCGAGATGTCCCATGATGTCGGTGAAATAGCGATTGCCGGTAGCGCGCGCAATGACGAGGTGGAACTCGAAATCAGCCCCCACCGAATCCTCGCCGCCGGCCGCCGTGCGCTTGAGTTCGTCGAGCGCACGGCGCATTGCCGCCAGCTGCTCGTCGCTGCGCCGGGACGCTGCCAGGCTGGCGGCCTCGGCTTCCAGGCTGACGCGGAATTCCAGCATGGCCAGCACGTCCATGGCGGTTCCCATGGTGGCCGGGTCGATGCGGAAGGGCGAGCCGTTCTCGGTACTGCGCGCCAGCACGAAGGTGCCGATGCCGTGGCGGGTCTCGACCAGGCCGCTGGCCTGCAGCCGCGACAGCGCTTCGCGCACCACGGTGCGGCTGACGCCAAGCGCGGCCATGATTTCGGATTCTGTCGGCAGCTTGTCGCCCGGCTTGAGCAGGCCTTGCTGGATGCGCTCGCTCAGGTTGCTCACCGCCTCTTCGGCAAGCGTGCGGCCGCGGCGCCGCAGCGGGGTGGTGGAGGCAAACATCGGGTTTGACATGATAGTGGGCAGGGGGCTTGACCGGATCTCGATGGGCTCATTATACTGCGTCGTAAGTTATATGACGACCGATAACAGGTGTCTCGGGCCTCCAACTCAATTTCAGGCCCGGCCAGCACCGACGAACAGGTACCCGGCAGCAACCGGGCAGCCAGACCGAGACAACCCGTAAGATCCGCCGCCGCCAGGCCGTGCACTGCTCTTTCCGCCGGAATTCGACATGATCCAGACACCCATCTCCGCTACCCGCGCCGCGCCCGTCGCAGGCACGCCCGTCGTCACCGAACTCACTGTGGTGCCGGTAGCCGGCCACGACAGCATGCTGATGAACCTGTCGGGTGCCCACGGTCCGTTCTTCACCCGCAATATCGTCATCCTCAAGGACAGCGCGGGGAATACCGGCGTTGGCGAAGTGCCGGGCGGCGAAGCGATCCGCCAGACCCTGGAGGATGCGCGGGAACTCATCGTGGGGCAATCGATCGGCAATCACCAGGCCTTGCTCAATAGCGTACGCAGTGCCTTTGCCAGCCGCGATGCGGGCGGGCGCGGCCTGCAGACCTTCGACCTGCGCATCACCATCCATGCCGTCACCGCGCTGGAAGCGGCCCTGCTGGACCTGCTCGGCAAGCACCTCGGCGTGCCAGTAGCGGCCTTGCTTGGCGAGGGCCAGCAACGCGATGCGGTGGAGATGCTGGGCTACCTGTTCTATATCGGCGACCGCAGCCGCACCACGCTCGGCTATCGCAGCGAGCCAGAGGCGGACAACGAGTGGTTCCGCCTGCGCAACGAAGCGGCAATGAGCGCAGAAGGCGTGGTACGACTGGCGGAGGCGGCCTATGCACGCTACGGCTTCAACGACTTCAAGCTCAAGGGCGGCGTGCTGCGCGGCGATGAAGAGATGGAAGCCATCCTGGCGCTTGCCGAACGCTTCCCCAGGGCGCGTATCACGCTGGACCCCAACGGCGCGTGGTCGCTGGCCGAAGCCGTGCGCCTGTGCCGCGACAAGCATGGCGTACTGGCCTATGCCGAAGATCCGTGCGGCGCGGAGGATGGTTATTCGGGCCGCGAGGTCATGGCCGAGTTCCGCACCGCCACCGGCCTGCCCACCGCCACCAATATGGTCGCGACCGACTGGCGCCAGATGGGCCACGCGGTGCGCCTGCAGTCGGTCGATATCCCGCTGGCCGATCCGCATTTCTGGACCATGCAGGGCTCGGTGCGGGTCGCGCAGATGTGCGCCGAATGGGGCCTGACCTGGGGCTCGCACTCCAACAACCATTTCGATATTTCGCTGGCCATGTTCACCCATGTGGCCGCTGCCGCGCCGGGCCGCGTCACCGCGATCGATACGCACTGGATCTGGCAGGACGGCGAACGCCTGACCAAGGCGCCGCTGAAGATCGAGAACGGCAAGGTAGCCGTGCCGGCGCAGCCGGGCCTCGGCGTCGAACTCGATATGGAGCAGGTGGCGCTGGCGCACGAGCGCTACAAGAACATGGGACTGGGCGCGCGCGACGATGCGGCTGCCATGCAATTCCTGATCCCGGGCTGGACCTTCAACAATAAGGCGCCGTGCATGGTCCGGTGAGCGCGGACCATCCGGACACAAGAAATACCACTCAGAAGCGAGGAGACAACGATGTTCAAGACTGACGACCGGTCCCGCATGACCGGCACCACAGCCGCGCCCACGTACCGCGCGCTGCGCCGATTGACCACCGCCATGATCGCAGCCGTGGCAGTGCTGGCGGCCGCCGGCACCGCTGTCGCATCGACGGCGTGGCCCCAGAAGGCCGTCTCGGTCGTGGTGCCATTCCCGGCCGGAGGCTCCACCGACACCATCGCGCGCATGCTGGCGGTGCCGCTCAATGAGAAGCTGGGCCAGCCCTTCGTGGTGGACAACCGCCCGGGCGCCACCGGGGCCATCGGCGCGACCATGGTCAAGCGCGCGCCCGCGGATGGCTACACCTTGCTGGTGGCGTCGATCGGCGTCTACGCCGTGAACCCCTTCCTGCAGAAGAACCTTGGCTATGACCCGGCCAAGGACTTCGACCTGCTGACGGTTGCCGTGCGCGCGCCCAATGTGCTGGTCACCAAGCCGGATTTCCCGGCGAAGAACCTGCAGGAACTGGTTGCGTACATGAAGAAGAATCCTGGCAAGGTCGCATTTGCCAGTTCCGGAGCCGGCTCGTCAGACCACCTGACGGCCGCGTTGTTCTGGCAGAAATCCGGTACCGACGGACTCCATGTTCCCTATAAGGGCGGGGCGCCGGCCATCTCCGACCTGCTCGCCGGCCAGGTGGACGTCTCATTCCAGAACGTGAACGCCGTGCTCCAGCATATTCGCAGCGGCAAGCTGAAGGCGCTGGCGGTAACTGGCGACAAGCGCTCGTCCGTGCTGCCCAACGTGCCCACCATGGCGGAAAGCGGCGTGAAGGACGTCGATGTGTATTCGTGGCAAGCCGTGGCGGCGCCGCGCGGGCTGCCGAAGGACGTCAAGGCCAAGCTGCATGCCGCCCTTGTCGGCGCGCTCAATGAGCCCCAGATGCGGCAGAAGCTGGCCGAGAACGGTTTCGAGGTGGTCGCCAACACGCCCGAGCAGTTCGAACAGTTCGAGAAGCAGGAGCTACAGCGCTGGAAGACCGTGATCGAAGCCGGCAAGATCAGCATCGACTAGGTTCGCGGTATCGGCGCAAGCATTGCTCTTTGCCCCGCCTGTCTGCGGGGCATTTTCATTTGCGGAGCGGATTCGGGTGCGGGCACGCGCAACCTGATAGGCTTGGGCTACGCGCGCTTTGCGCTGCCCCGCCGCTGGCGCCTTCCATGATCCGCTTCTGCAAATCGCCGCCCTGCCTGCTGATCGAGACAGAGTCCCGGTGGCTGATTCCGCGCGGGTTCGACGGCTTCGCGCCGGGGCCGCTGATCCTGGTGCGGCCTGGCGTCAGCCATGCGCTGATCGAGCATGAGAAGGTGCACGTGCGGCAGTTCTGGCGCTCGGGGGGGCTGATGGGCGTGTTCTACCTGCTCAGCCCGCGCTGGCGCCTGCGTTTCGAGCTGGAGGCCTATCGCGAGCAGCTCAGGCACTGCGAGCCCGGCGCCGCGCACTATTTCGCGCGGATGCTGGCGCGGCACTATCGGCTGGATATATCGCAGGAGGAGGCGTACCGCTTGTTGACGGAACCAGGCAAACCGGAGTGACCGTTTGTCGTTTCGCTCAATCGAGGCGGCTGCATTCGCGAGCGGAAAATCTGGCGGAAGCGGTGAGATTCGAACTCACGGATGGGTCACCCCATCGGCAGTTTTCAAGACTGCTGCCTTAAACCACTCGGCCACGCTTCCAGTAAGGAAGTGCAGGCATTGTAGCGCGAACAGGGGGGAGGTCTCCGCTCGTGCTTCATGCTGCATTGACGCTGGCGCAACGGCCAGCGCCGCGCATTATAGCAAGGGCGGAGACGCTTGGTCGCGCATGTTGTGCAATGTTGTCTTGTCGGTGTCTCTCGGATACGGCGGAACCTTCTTTCAGGCTCGGTGCTCCTATCATGCGTGAGGGCGCGCGCCGGGGTGGCGCGTCCCCCTGTCCCATGCATTTGCAGGCAATCGAGGAGGATAACTGATGAAGGGCAAGATTCTGTTGGGCGTAGCGGCGACCGCCGCGTTGACCGGGTTGGCGGGTTGCGCGGCGCCGGGCGGTGGTTATGGCGGCGGCTATGGCGCTCCGCTGCCGCAGGCTGGGTACCAGACGCCGCCCCCGGCGCCGGGCACGAATACCTACCAGGCGCCGGCGGGTTCGGTGTTTCATGGCCGGGTCGAGTCGATCGAGCCGGTGACCACCCAGAAGAACAGTTCGGGCGTGCTCGGCACGGTAATCGGCGGCGTCGCCGGCGGCCTGCTGGGGCACCAGGTTGGCGGGGGTACCGGCAATACCATTGCGACCATCGGCGGTGCGGTAGCGGGTGGCTTAGCGGGCAACCAGATCGAGAAGCGCGCAGGCAGCAGCACCGAGACCGTCTATCGCGTCAATGTGCGGTTGGACGATGGCCGTCTGGCCACGGTGACGCAGCGCGATGTCAGCAGCTTGCGCATTGGTTCCCGTGCGCAGGTCGCCAACGACATGGCGATGCCGTATTGACCGGGACGCGGGTATCGCGTCAAGAATTGCGACAACAAAACGGCCACCCTCGGGTGGCCGTTTTGTTGTTTGCTGCAAGGCGTGTGGCGTCACCCCTTCAGGAACATCTCCTGCAGGTCGTTCAGGAAACGCCGGCCGAGTTCGGTGGGCTTGATGGTGGCGAGATCGGCTTCGAGCAGGCCCTTCTTCTCGGCCGCGGCCAGTTCGCGGCTGATGGTGTGCAGCGGCAGTCCGGTGTGGTCGAAGAACGTGCTGGCCGGCACGCCGTCGGTAAGGCGCAGCGCGTTCAGCATGAACTCGAAGGGCAGGTCGGCCGCGCCGACGTCGTGCTGCTCCTGCACGGAATTACCGGCCATGGCCTGCGCCATATAGGTGGCCGGATGCTTGTGGCGCATCTGGCGAAGTACCCGGTGCGGGAAGGAGAGCTTGCCGTGCGCGCCGGCCCCGATGCCCAGGTAGTCGCCGAAGCGCCAGTAGTTCAGGTTGTGGCGCGCTTCGCGA
Source organism: Burkholderiaceae bacterium 16 (assembly GCA_000955785.1). Classification (GTDB taxonomy): domain Bacteria; phylum Pseudomonadota; class Gammaproteobacteria; order Burkholderiales; family Burkholderiaceae; genus Cupriavidus. The sequence continues at coordinate 94,410 of JYOD01000047.1, read as the reverse complement.
TGCGGCTTGCCGTAGGCCGAGGTTTCATAGTGCCGGTAGCCGGCCTGGGCAGTGCGCGCTTCGACCAGGTCCTGCATTTCGTAGGCGCTGTCGTCGTCGGGCAGGGCCGGAGGGAATTTGGCGAACAGCGTATTCGGCTCCAGCGTCAGATGGTAGAGCGACAGGTGCGTGGTGTTGAACGACAGCGCCGTTTCCAGGTCCTGCGCGCAATCCGCCAGGGTCTGGCCTGGCAGCGCGTACATCAGGTCGAGATTGACGTTGTCGAAATTGTCCAGCGCGATGCCGATCGCGGCGCGCGCTTCGTCGCCGCCGTGGATGCGGCCGAGCGCGGCGAGATGGCGGTCGTTGAAGCTCTGGATGCCGATCGACAGCCGGTTGATGCCGCTGGCCCGATAGCTGGCGAAACGCTCCGCTTCGAAGGTGCCGGGGTTGGCCTCCATGGTGATCTCGGCGTCGGCGTCGAGTGGCAAGAGCGCGCGAATGTCCGAGAGCAGCCGGTCCATGCCGGCGGCCGACAGCAGGCTGGGCGTGCCGCCGCCGATAAAGACCGTGTGCACGGGACGGCCCCATACCAGGGGCAGCGATTGCTCCAGGTCGGCGCGCAGCGCATCCAGGTAGGCATCTTCCGGAATGTCGTGGCTGTCCGCCGCGCCGGGCACCGCATGCGAGTTGAAGTCGCAGTACGGACACTTGCGCACGCACCAGGGGATATGCACATAGAGCGACAGCGGCGGCGAGGCGGGCAGGGAGATCTGGCCCGGCTGCAGCCACAGCGACTTGGTATCGGCAGGGGTGGTGCCGGTCGACGCGACGGGAACGATCGGGATCATGGGCAGCCGGGCGTGATGCCGTCCGCCTGCAGGCGTTCGGTCAGCGCCTTCAGCGCCAGCGCGCGATGGCTGATCGCATTCTTTTCCGCGGGGCTCAGTTCGGCCGCTGTCTTGCCCAGCTGGGGCAGCATGAAGTGCGGATCGTAGCCAAAGCCGGCGTTGCCGCGCGGTGCGTCGACCACCTCGCCGGACCATACACCTTCGGCGATGACGGGGCACGGATCCTCGGCATGGCGCACCAGCACCAGCACGCAGTAGTAGTAGGCACGGCGGTTCAGCTTGCCGGCGAGTTGCGAGATGAGGTGCGCATTGTTGGCGGCGTCGGATTTCGGCTTGCCTACCAGTTGCGCGTAACGCGCGGAGTAGACGCCCGGCGCGCCATCCAACGCGTCGACGCAGATGCCGGAATCGTCGGCCAGCGCGGGCAGGCTGGACAGGCGGCTGGCGTGGCGCGCTTTGGTAAGGGCGTTTTCGACGAAGGTGGCGAAGGGTTCCTCGGCCTCGTCGATGCCGAGTTGTCCCTGCGGTATCACCTCGAAGCCGAGCGGCGTCAGCAGCGCGCCAAACTCGCCGAGCTTGCCGGGGTTGTTGGAGGCGAGGACTAGGCGTTGCATGGCGTTCACCGTATCAGGCCAAGCCGAGCGCACGGCGCTGGTGCGCCACCAGTTCGGCGATGCCCTGCTCGGCAATACGGGTCATCGCATCGAGGTCGGCGCGGCTGAACGGCACGCCTTCGGCCGTACCTTGCACTTCGACGAAGCCGCCGCTGCCGGTCATCACCACGTTCATGTCGGTGTCGCAGTTGCTGTCTTCGGCATAGTCCAGGTCGAGCACGGCCACGCCGTCCACCATGCCTACCGAGACGGCGGCGACGAAATCGCGGATCGGGCTGGTCTTGAGCTGGCCGTCCCGCAGCATCGCGGAAATGGCGTCATGGGCGGCCACGAAGGCGCCGGTGATGGCTGCGGTGCGGGTACCGCCGTCGGCCTGCAGCACGTCGCAGTCCAGGTGGATGGTGTACTCGCCCAGCGCGGACAGGTCGAACACCGAGCGCATGGCGCGGCCGATCAGGCGCTGGATTTCCTGGGTGCGGCCAGTCTGCTTGCCGCGGGCGGCCTCACGGTCGGAGCGCGTATGGGTGGCGCGCGGCAGCATGCCGTACTCGGCGGTGACCCAGCCTTCGCCACTGCCCTTCTTGTGTGGCGGCACCTTGGCCAGCACGCTGGCGGTGCACAGCACCTTGGTATCGCCAAAGGCACTCAGGACGGAGCCTTCGGCGTGGCGGGTGTAGTGTCGGGTCAGGGTGATAGGGCGCAGCGCATCGGCTGCGCGTCCGCTCGGTCGCATGTGTGGGTTTTCTCGGGAATCGGTTCAGGACACGGATTTTAACGCCGCGGGGCTGCGCGTGCCCGTCCGGCTTCGATTCGGCGCGCGGCGAACCGCGAATTCCCGCGCCATTGCGGCGCGGGCGGTACTTCTCGTCGGTATGGGAGGCAGGTTTCGCAGGCCTCCCGGAACGCTTAACGCATGAAGTTGCTCGTCTTGTCGATCGCCGCGCGGATCTCGGCGATGGAGCGTTCGATTTCCTCCTCCGACAGCAGGTCGGTGTCGCCGCCGTTGTTCTCGAGGATGGAGGTGGTGAAGGTGTTGAGCGGCAGGGTCTCGGTGGCGACCGAGTCCTCGCTGGCAAGGTGTGCGTCGAGTTCCCACATCATGGCGATCGCGGTAGTGTTGTCGGCGCCGTCGCCCGCATTGTGCAGCGCTTGCTCGATCAGGTCGGGGATGGCGTGCACCACCGACAGGTGGGTCACCTTGTCGACCAGGAGCTGTTCTTCGATGCTGCCCCAGAGCCCGTCCGAGCACAGCAGCGCGACGTCGCCGGGCTCCAGCCGCAGCGGGCCGCCGATGTCGATCAGCGGCAGGTTGGGGGAGCCGAGGCAGTTGTACAGCTTGTTGCGCTCAGGGTGGTTCGCCACCTGCATCGGCAGCACGCGTTCCTGCTGCAACAGGTTTTCGATCTTGGAGTGGTCGCGCGTGCGGGTCAGCAGGGTGCCCTTGCGCACCAGGTACAGCCGCGAGTCGCCGGCGTGGGCCCAGTGGATCTGACCATTCTGGACCAGGCAGCAGACCACGGTGGTGCGGGGGACATCGGCCAGCCGGTTGGCTTCGGCATAGCGGTGGATTTCCCGGTGGGCCAGCATGATGGTGTCCTGCAGGAAATCGGCAGGATTGCGAATCGAGGGCCGGGCCTGGGCCTGGAACTGGCGCGCCAGGGTCTGCAAGGCTTGCTGCGCGGCGACTTCGCCTAAAGCGTGGCCGCCCAGGCCATCGGCCAGGACCATCAACAGGGCATCCCGCGTAAAGCAATAGCCCATGCGGTCCTGGTTGATGCGGCGGCCGCCTTTTCTGCTTTCCTGGTAGACGGAGAATCGCATGGTGGCTGTAGGGAAATCAGTTTTCGGGAGACGGCGGCGCCGCTTTTGTGCCCAATCGGCGCTGGGTGCGGCAGGGCAGCGGAGCGACGGCTCCCATGATGGTAAGGGATGGCGGAGCAGGCCGGAGCGCGGAGCACGCGCCAGACGCGGGCAGATGTATTTTATGCATCATTCGCCGCTTGTGCCGGCCTCCTTGGCATGGATGCCCGCGGCGGGTTCTTCGCGCTTGCGCAGCAGGGTGAGGAACCGGCTGGCAAGGGGGCGCTCGGCGGCAGAGGCGGTGGCCGGTGCGGCCGCCTGTTCGCCCAGCGCATTGGTCTGTTCGCGCAACTCCTTCTGCAGCCGGAACACGCTCTGCGGCCGTTCGGACGGTGTCAGGCGCAGGCACCATTCGACCAGGTCCACCAGGCCATTGGTGTAGCTGGTGCGCAGCCGGGTGATGGAATCCGCCATGCGATCGTCTTTTTCGCGCTGGTTCGCCTCCTGCGGCGGCATGCCGGCCATGCAGGCGTAGAGCGTGGCCCCGAGGCTGTAGATGTCGGTCCACGGCCCCAGTTCGGAATGCTTGCCGTAGAGTTCGGGCGCGGCAAAGCCCGGCGTGTACATGGGCTGGAAGCGCGACGCCTCCATCGTCAGGATCTGGCGCGCAGCGCCGAAATCCAGCAGGATGGGCGACTCGTCCTCGCGCAGATAGATGTTGCCAGGCTTGATATCGAGGTGCAGCAGCTTGTGGATATGCACTTCGCGCAGGCCGCTCATGAGGTCGTGGAAGACCTTGCGGATGAAGTGTTCGCGCAGCACCTTGGCGCGGCCTTGCTGGCGCGCGAGCAGGATGTGTTCCTGCAGCGTCTTGCCCAGCTCGTAGTTCATCACCATGTAGACGGTGGAGTTCTCGCGGAAGAAATTCACCACGCGCACCACGCTGGGATGGGAAATACGGGCCAGCGAGCGGCCTTCCTCGAAGAAATACTTGAGCCCCAGGCGGAATGAAGCGGCGCTTTCTTCCGGCACCACGGGGATCAGTTCGCCGGGGTTGCGGCGAGCCAGGGACGACGGGAGGTACTCCTTGATCGCAACGGGAGAGCCGGTCTCGTCGGTGGCAAGGTAGACGAAACTGAACCCCCCGCTGGCCAACTTCTTTACAATACGGTAGTTGGACAGCAGCGTGCCGATGGGCAGCGGTGCGCTCTTCGGAGGTGATGCGCCCTTGGACTCTGTCATAGGATTCGGGACCTTGATTGCCTCCGGATTGTCCTGACTAATTGATGACTTGTAAAGAACACAATAGCGGCCATTTCTGGCTCTCTTTTCGGCGTTCGGCCGGCGCGGATGCGGGGCTGCCAGCTCCCCGCGCCGTCTGAACGCATGCGGCCGGATGGCCATTTCGCGAGACTATCCAATGATTCACAGCATGACCGGCTACGGCCTGGCGACCCGCCAGGCGCCGCTGACCGACGCGCATGGCGTGCCCACCGGCAGGACGGCTTCCGTTTCGGTGGAGTTCCGCACCGTCAACTCGCGCTTCCTCGACCTGTTTTTCCGGGCTCCCGAAGAGTGCCGCGCCTTCGAGCCGGCCCTGCGGGAAATGCTCATGGCGAAGCTGTCGCGCGGCAAGCTGGAGTGCCGCATCAATCTGCAGCGCGCCGATGCCGGTGCCGGCGGCACCACGCTGGCGCTCAACGACGCCCTGCTGGCGCAGATCCGCTCGATCGAAGCCACCGTGGCCGCCACCTTTACCGAGGCGGGCTCGCTGCGCATGGGCGAGATCCTGCGCTGGCCGGGCGTGCTGGTCGAGCCCGAACTGTCGCAGGACGCGTTGCGCGAGGCGGTGATAGGTGCGGCCAAGGAAGCGCTGGCCCAGTTGCTCGAAGCGCGCCGCCGCGAAGGCGATGCGCTCAAGGCCACGCTGGACGAACGGATCGAGGCCATGCTGGCCATCGTTGAGCGCCTGACGCCGACGATCCCCCAGCTGATCGCCCACCACCAGGAAAAGCTGACCGAGCGACTGCAGGAGGCGTTCAACCTGGTGGCGCCGAACGGCATGCCGTCGATGAGTCGCGATGAAATCGGCGAGCGTATCCGCCAGGAAGCCACGGTCTACGGCATCCGCATCGACATCGCCGAAGAGCTGTCGCGCCTGCAGGCGCACCTGAACGAAACCCGCCATATCCTCAAGAAGGGCGGGCAGGCCGGCAAGCGGCTCGATTTCATGATGCAGGAGCTCAACCGCGAAGCCAACACGCTGGGCTCCAAGGCCGCGGCCAAGGAACTGGCCGATGCCGCCATGGAACTCAAGCTGCTGATCGAGCAGATGCGAGAACAGATTCAGAACCTAGAATAATCATCATGAGTGAAACGTCGTCCCACGTCGCAATCGACACCGCCTATCCCGGCAACCTGTTCATGGTGGTGGCGCCCTCCGGCGCCGGCAAGTCCACGCTGGTCAATGCGCTGCTGGCGCAGGACCAGGCCATCCGCCTGTCCATCTCGCACACCACGCGCGCGCCGCGGCCGGGCGAGCAGGATGGCCGCGAATACCACTTCACCACGGTGGACGCCTTCCGCGCCGCGCGCGATCGCGGCGAATTTCTCGAGTGGGCCGAGGTGCACGGCAATTACTACGCCACATCCCGGGTCTGGATCGAGCAGCAGATGGCCCAGGGCAACGATGTGCTGCTGGAAATCGACTGGCAGGGCGCGCAGCAGGTGCACCAGCGCTTTTCCAACGCCATGGAGATCTTCATCCTGCCGCCGTCGCTGCAAGCGCTGGAAGAGCGCCTGAACAAGCGCGGCCAGGACGAGCCCAATGTGATCACGCGCCGCCTGCTGGCGGCCGGCAGCGAAATGGCCCACGCTTCCGAGTCGGACTATGTCATCATCAATGAGGTTTTCGAGCAGGCGCTCGAACAGCTGCGCAGCGTGATACGTGCTACCCGTCTGCGTTTTTCGTCGCAAAAAGCGCGTCACGCCGACCTCTTCATCGAGCTCGGCATTCATTGATCCGGAGCGCGGCGGGAACGTTTCTTGCCGCGTGCTGTAAAATGGCCGGCATCGCATAAGGTTTTGTCCCGAGGTGGATTTGATATGGCGCGTATTACCGTCGAAGATTGTCTGAAACACATCCCGAATCGTTTCGAGCTCGCGCTCGCGGCGACCTACCGGGCCCGTCAGTTGGTGCAGGGTCACACCCCCAAGGTCGAGGCCAAGGACAAGCCCACCGTGGTGGCGTTGCGCGAGATCGCTTCGGGCCAGATCGGCATCGAGATGCTCAAGAAGGTACCGACCTGATTTTCGGGCGGCGGTGGCCAGTCCTCGCAACGCGTACCTTTGCATTGAGACTCTGCTAACGTACCGGTTCGCGTACTTGCTTAACCAGCCAGATTTCGGAAAGCCGCCCACATGTCTTCCTCCCAGCCTTCCTCTCCTGTCGCGACGGCCAGCCCCACGGCGACGCCGGCGCGCCCGCGCGGAGAAGCGCCTGGTGACGCGGGTGGCGAAGCAGTGCCTCCCGTTCAGCGCAAGCGCGCCGGTCCCGGTCAGTCGACCGTGACGGCGCGTACGGGCGCTCCCAATCTTCCCGATCCGCTCGGCAACGATGTTGTCGGGGAACGTGCCGTCGCGCCCGCAATGGGCTCGGGCAAGGGCAGGGCCGTCCAGGCCGCCGCCGAAAGTGAACTGAGCGAAGCCCCGGTGGCAGCCGGCCCGGGCGACGCGCTGTTTATCGACGCTGTGCTGGCGCAGTCCTACCGTCACTTCTTCGGGCCGACCTCGCAGCCGGCGGTGCCGCCGCGCCAGCAGGTGATCTCGATCACCAGGCTGATGGAAAAGCTGGCCTACCTCAAGCCGGCCGACCAGGCGCACGTGCGCGAGGCCTTCCAGTTCTCGGACGAGGCCCACCTCGGTCAGTACCGCCAGAGCGGCGAGCCTTACATCACGCATCCGGTAGCGGTGGCGGAACTGTGCGCCGACTGGAAGCTCGATGTGCAATCCATCATGGCGGCGCTGCTGCACGACGTGATGGAAGACCAGGGCATCACCAAGAGCGAGCTGGCGGAAAAATTCGGTCCCAAGGTGTCGGAGCTGGTCGATGGCCTGACCAAGCTGGACAAGCTCGAATTCCAGAGCCGCGAGCAGGCGCAGGCGGAGAGTTTCCGCAAGATGCTGCTGGCGATGGCGCGCGACGTACGGGTGATCCTGGTCAAGCTGGCTGACCGCACCCACAACATGCGCACGCTCGATTTCGTGCCGCCGGAAAAGCGGCGCCGGATCGCGCTGGAAACGATGGAGATCTACGCGCCGATCGCCCATCGGCTGGGTCTCAACACCACCTACCGCGAACTGCAGGAGCTGTCCTTCAAGGTCGGCTCGCCGTTCCGCTACGCCACGCTGGAAAAAGCGGTCAAGGCCGCCCGGGGCAACCGGCGCGAGGTGGTCAGGCGCATCCTCGAGACCGCGCAGAAGGCGCTGGGGGATGCCGGCATCGTGGCCGAGCTGTCGGGGCGTGAGAAGACGCTCTACAGCATCTACCGGAAGATGCACGACAAGCAGCTGTCGTTCTCGCAGGTGCTCGACGTATACGGGTTCCGCGTCGTGGTGGAAACCCAGATGCACTGCTATATGGCGATGGGTGCGCTGCACGGGCTGTACAAGCCCATGCCCGGCAAGTTCAAGGACTACATCGCCATCCCGAAGATCAACGGCTACCAGTCCTTGCACACCACGCTGGTGGGCCCGTTCGGCACGCCGGTGGAATTCCAGATCCGCACCCGCGACATGCACCAGATCGCGGAAGCCGGCGTGGCCGCGCACTGGATGTACAAGCACCAGGCCGACCAGGCCAACGATATCCAGCAGCAGGCCCACCAGTGGCTGCAGTCGCTGCTCGATATCCAGAGCCAGACCGGCGATTCGCAGGAATTCCTCGAACACGTCAAGATCGACCTGTTCCCGGACGCGGTCTACGTGTTCACGCCCAAGGGTCACATCCGCGCGCTGCCGCGCGGCGCCACCGCACTCGATTTCGCGTATGCCGTGCACAGCGATCTCGGCAACCAGTGCGTGGCGGTCAAGATCAACAACGAGCTGCTTCCGCTGCGCACCGAGCTCAAGAGCGGCGACATCGTCGAGGTGGTGACGGCGCCGTACTCCAAGCCGAATCCGGCCTGGCTGGCTTTCGTGCGCACCGGCAAGGCGCGCGCGGCCATCCGCCACTATCTCAAGACCACGCGGCTCGACGAAGCCATCCAGCTTGGCGAGCGCCTGCTGGAGCAGTCGGCGCGCCAGCTCGGGATCGAGCTGAAAGCACTCCCGCAGTCGGTGTGGGATCGCATGGTGCAGTGGACCGGCAACAAGCACAAGGAAGACATCTTCGCCGACCTGGCGCTGGGGCGGCGCGTGCCCGCCGTGGTGGCCAAACGCATGGAGATCCTGCTGCAAGAGTTGTCCGGCGACGTCGACAGCGCGCTGCTGGCGGCCGTGCAGACCTTCGCCGGCGAAGAAGCGCCGGCGGTGCCGATCACCGGCGACGAAGGCATGTCGATCATCTTCTCGGCTTGCTGCCGCCCGATTCCCGGCGATTCCATCGTCGGCTACCTGGGCAAGGGCGAGGGCTTGCAGATCCACGTGCAGGACTGCAAGGTGGCCAAGCGCCTGCACAGCAAGGATCCTGAGCACTGGATCGACGTGATGTGGGCGCGCAAGACCACGCGCGCCTTCGATGTGTCGATCAAGGTGATGGTGCGCAACGTCAAGGGTATCGTCGCCCGCGTCGCGGCCGACCTGACCTCGGCCGACGCCAACGTCGCGCACGTGTCGATGGAGCAGCAGGAGGGTGGCCAGCAGGAGGCCACCTACATGCAGTTCATCATCCAGGTGCAGAACCGCCTGCACCTCGCCAATGTGATGCGGGCGCTCAGGCGCAACCCCGACGTCATCCGCATCTTCCGCGACCGCAACGACGGCTGACCGTCGGCCGGCGTGTCCGGCTCAGTGCTCGCCCGTTTGCGCGGCGGTGCTCTGCTCCGCCTGCTTTTCGGGATAGCGAACCTCCAGGATATCGATCTGCTCGACTCCGGCCGGCGTGCGCAGCGGCACGGTATCGCCTTCGCGCGCCTTGAGCAACGCGCGTGCGATCGGGGAAATCCAGCTCACATGGTTGCTGTCCAGGTCGACCTCGTCGGTGCCGACGATCGTGACAGTGGTTTCCTCGCCAGTCTGGCTGGCGTAGGTGACGGTGGCGCCGAAAAAGATCTGGTCGTTGTCGCCCTGCAGGGAAGGGTCCACCACCTCGGCTTTTTCCAGGCGCTTTGTCAGGAAGCGGATGCGTCGATCGATCTCGCGCAGGCGCTTCTTGCCGTAGTGATAGTCGCCGTTCTCGGAGCGGTCGCCGTTGGACGCCGCCCACGAAACGATCTGGACCACCTCCGGGCGCGCCACGTCGATCAGGTGCATCAGTTCATCGCGCAAGCGTTGGTAGCCTTGTGCGGAGATATAGTTCTTGGTGCCAGGCGGCAGCGGGGTGGCGCCTTCGGGAAGGTCGTCATCCTCATCGCCGGAAGACTCTTTGACAAATGCCTTGTTCATGGTTGGAATCACATCTGCGGGGCTGTCATTATAGGAAGGCGCGCGCGGTCAGAAGAAAAAGCAAAAAAATGTGCGTAGGGGGTTCACAAACGCTGAAAGTTCGCTATAATCTCTCTTCTCGAGTGCGGCTGTAGCTCAGTTGGATAGAGTACTTGGCTACGAACCAAGGGGTCGTGGGTTCGAATCCTGCCAGCCGCACCACCGATTAAAAGGGCTTCCAGAAATGGAAGCCCTTTTTCATTTCCGGATCCCGTTCATTCTACGGCGTTCTGTCCGTGCCCACGACGCGTATGCATGACGGGCGCGCGAGCGATTGAGATTCCTCTCCTCGTGCGCCAGTCTTCTCGCCGCTAGTCTTTGTTCCGGCGCGCATCACATGCGCTTCTGTAGCCGGATCGCTCTCGTGCTGGTTGTTCCCGATCTGCCATGCCGAGCGATCGCACTCTCCCTTGGGGAATCTTGCGATGCGACCTCTGCCATGGTTTGTCTCCGCTGTGCTGCTCGCCCTGCTGGCCGATGCGGCGCGCCGCCGGCGCTTGCCGCCGCTATCGTTGCCGCCTGATGCGAGCGGCAAGCTGGACTTGCGTGGCGGCACTTGCGCTGTGGTGTTCGATAGTAGCGCGATGCCCACCTCCGGTGGCCGCGAGCGCTGCCTGCTGGTGAGTCTTTTGCATGACGAGCGCTTCTCCCTGAATGCCCGCACCCTGGCCACCGGCGCCGATCCACGCACGCAGGCGGACTTGCTGGCGAACGCCTGGCATATCCATACAGCCGGCGAAGCGCGAGGCACGCTGGCGTGGTTGCTGGAGGAGGGGCATCGCGCACTGTATCCGCAGGTTTGCCGGATCCTGTTTGCGGTGCCGCGTGCGGCCCGCGAGCGCGAGATCGTGCTGCTCGATGAATTGTTTGATCCGGTGCGCCTCGCGCTCTGCGTTGACAACCTCGAGCGCGCCATGCCGGACCTCAGGGCGAGCCGCGTGGTTGGTTCGCGGGTCGATCTCGCGCGTGGCGTGCTGGCCTGGGACATGAGCCGCGCGATCCATGTCGCGCGGGCGGCCTACGATTGCGGCATGCAGACCGAGGCGCAGGCCTGGGCAGTGATCGAGCGCGCGGCGTCCCAGGTCTTCGCGCAGCTTGAGTCCTGGGAGGAGGTTGCGGTGAGCTATCTGCTGGGCCGCGCGATGTGGGGCGGACCCGGCGCCGGCCTCTTGCGGCAGTTGTCGTTCGCTCGTCTTTGTCTTGATGACTCGGCCAGTCCATGGCGCGCTGCGCCTTATCGTGCCGCGGCCTGTGGCGTGTAGGCGCGTGCCGTCTTGCGAGCCACGTGCCGGCGGGCTAGGCTGGTTCAGGTGTGCGCATGACTCCTCGAGTCGTGCTTGCCGTGGACAACCCAGGAGATCTCATGAGCAACGCGGACTGGCGGGTGGAGGCTTATCGGGGCATGGACGTCTATGTCCTGGTTTCATCGCCGCGGGCGGGTGGCGTCGCGGCGCTGGGCGAAGTTGCCCAGTGGGGATACGAAGTCAGGGTCTGCCAGGAGGGTGCGGACCCGTCCGACGCCGGCGATACGGAGCGCTTGTCGAGCGGTGCTGCACATTTTGCTACCCGGCACGCTGCCGAAGTGGCGGCCTTTGGCGCGGCCTACCAACTCGTCGACCAACTGGTGGGGCCCAGGGGGGATTAGCTGCCCGTCTGTTTGTCTCGGGCTTGCTGCAGGCGGAAATGCGGCTCGCGGCGCTCCGCCGGGGGTTGGGTGAGTGCGTGCCGCACATGCTGCCTGCTGCCCTCCGGGATGCCCTCGGGTAGCTATTGCGAAATGCGCAACGTCGCATATCATGCCGTGAGATGCCTTCTTCATTCATCTTTGATTGCGATCACGGCGGCGATTGTCCCCCCGGCCTACCCTGATGCTGAAGCGCGCAGCCTGTCAGGCGCGCAAGCAGCAAGGGGGTACATCATGTTGGAGTTCGATGGCTACAAGATCGTTTATGAGATCCTGTCCCTGCCCAGGGGTAAATGGGCAATCATTGTCGAGGTCATTCGCAAGAAGGATGGCGAAATCATTGAGAAGTGCCACAACCCGTTTCCGCACCAGTCCTTCGATACCAAGCTCGAAGCGCTGGACCAGGTCAACCGGTTCCTGAAGAGCACGCTGGAATCCGAGGATGAGGAGCCGCGTGCGGCGCGGCGCGCCTGATGGGAGCGCATGGACCTGCGATCCGGATTGCGGTGTGCCTGCGCTGCGGCGCAGGCCATCCAACGCGGAGATGGCGGGCTACGGTGCCTGGAAGCCGTTTTTTCACGATGACGTCACAAAGCGATTGCAATGCGCGGCGCGATCCACCATAATCCGGCCTCTCGGACGCGGGGTGGAGCAGTTGGCAGCTCGTCGGGCTCATAACCCGAAGGTCGCAGGTTCAAGTCCTGCCCCCGCAACCAAAGACCTTTTTCCGGTCTTGCCTCCCGGCCGTTCTGGCCAAGTTCTGCAAATTCCTACGATCGAAATCCGCATTGCCCGGAGCTATTCGCACCGAACCGCGCAGGGCACGCTGGTCGCACTATCGCAGTGCAGGCGCAGTTCGCTAATGCGCTCTCAATGCCGGCCACGACCACCTCCGCTCCGGCCGCTGCCGCGTTGCCCGGAGGTTCCCCAGCTGCCATGTCCTCCCCAGTTGCCATGGGCACCCCAGCCGCCGTGGTAATAGGATCGTCCCATGCCGGAATGATAGGGATGGCCATACGGATAGCCACCGTAGTATCGCCAGCCTCCGCGGTAGGCCGGGCCTCGATAGCCGTAGCCGCCGTAGCCGTAATAGAAGGAGGCGCCGTAGGACCCGCTATAGAGTGGCAGCGGATAGCCGTAGTTGTAGCCGTATCCATAGCCGTAGGCGCCAGCCGGATAGGCCACGCCGCCATCATAGAACCCATAGGGATCGTAAGGGTTGTAGGGGGCGTAGCCGGCGTCATAGGGGTAGCCCGCGCATGCGCCAACCGACAGCAGTGATACTGCAAACAGCAGGCGAAGCATGGCGCGGGGCATGATGCGTTGAGTCCGGCAATGGATCGCACCCGGCGGGTGCCGGACGATACCAATTAGAGATCGTGATCCGCCGGGAGGTTCATTACCCCGCGAGCGCGCACGCGGGCCGCAGCCCGCTTAAACCTCAGGCTGGCGTCCGGGCCAGCTCGGCGGCGCGTGCAAAGGTGTCGCGCACCTGCGGCTGACCCTCGCGGGCCGCGGACTCGGCGCGCGCGGCCAGCCGCTCGATCAGCACACTCAGGTTATTGCCCGCGGGCGTGGCCTTGCTGGCGCCGCACTGGTCAACGGCCTCGCGCACGACCTGGCTGAGTTCCTGGCCGACATCGGCACCATCGAAGGCACTGATCGACAGGGCGGAAATCTGCTCAAGGTAAAGATTGACCAACGCTTCGTCATGTACCGGTTCGGGCATTTCCGTCTCCTGGGCAGAGTGGCTGGATGCATTTCATTGTAGTGGGCGGCATGCGCGGCGGCTGTCGGCACACGGCTGACAGTACTGGTTTCCTGCATGCCGGTTGACTTGCGTCAGGTCAAACCATCTGTAAATGGTAATGATTCCTATTTGTGTGGCGTGTAGCTTTCTCTTACAATCGGCGCTCACCGGAGCGCCATCAGGCTGCTGGCTCAACTGGCCTGCAGATGCCGCCCGCTAACCGTCTTGCCGAGGTAATCGAAATCATGATGCTGCAAATCCCCGATGTGCTGACACAGGCTCAGGTAGCCCAATGCCGCGCGTGGATGGACGCGGCGGAATGGACTGACGGCAACGCCACTTCCGGCCATCAATCGGCGCTGGCGAAGCGCAACCTGCAATTGCCGGAAGACTCGCCTGTGGCGCGCCAGGTCGGCGACCTGATCCAGGATGCGCTGGGGGCCAACCCGCTGTTCATTTCGGCCGCGCTGCCGCTCAAGGTCTACCCGCCCTTGTTTAATCGCTACGAGGGTGGGCACGCCTTCGACAATCACATCGACAACGCCATCCGCCACTTGCGCGGCACCAGCTTCCGCATTCGCAGCGACCTGTCGGCCACGTTGTTCCTGACGGCGCCGGAGGATTACGACGGCGGTGAACTGGTGGTGGAGGCCACCTACGGCCAACAGCGCGTAAAGCTGCCGGCGGGACATATGGTGCTGTATCCCGCCACCAGCCTGCATCACGTCAGCCCGGTCACGCGCGGAGCGCGCGTGTCGTCATTTTTCTGGATTCAGAGCATGGTGCGCGACGAAGGCCAGCGTTCGGTCCTGTTTGATCTCGATACGCAGATCCAGCGGGTAGGGCAGGCGCTTGGGCAAAAAGAGCCCGCCGTGGTGGGGCTTACCGGTGTCTATCACAACCTGCTGCGGCGCTGGGCCGACGCCTGAGGGCGGCGTGGCGATCCGCGGGGGGTGGGATCAGGCGATTGCCGCAATAGCGGCTGGCAGTGAGGAGAACGGGCGGGAGATGGGGGAAGCGAGGCGTCATGAACCGCTGGGGCCGGCGCCTCTCGTCACCGGCCTCGATCGGCCGGCAGGTGATGGTGCAACGAGGGTGCAACGCGTCTACTGACGATCGCGATCCCAGTGTTGCCGGGGCAAGGGAACGGCGACGCGTCGTCGCGCGGGTTTGAGCGCGCGCTGCATGGGCCAGAAAACGTAAGTGGTATGCGGGTCCATCGGCTTGCCGAAATAGGACACCCACACCTGCACGCCCTGTTCGGTTTCGGCAACGATTGCGGCCACTGCGCGGGCCGCGACTGCGGGAGATTTGAGCAAGGTGGCCAGCGCTTCCACGCCTTGGACCACGTGGTGCTTGACACCACCGAACCATGCGTACTGACGCATGGCCGACAACAAACGCTTGGTCATGAACGCTACTGTTTAGTTAGTGATGGGAATCAGACCGGAGCTTACACGCTTTGTTCAGTCTTAAATGATGCGTCCTATCTATCGATTACCCTGAGTCATCGGATCTGGCAACCGCGCGCGGCGTATCGTATCTGTTGTTGTTCGCTTGAGGTCGATCGCCCGCCGCATTGACAACGCGATGGACGAGGGTTAGCGTCATCGTCAGGAACATCCGAACCGGTGGGAGCTTGCCGATGACCGAAGACATGCTCATGCAACTGATGGTCGAAGTCGAGAAGGAGGACCCGATCGACTATGCCGACCTGCCTTTCGACGATGCGACGTTGCGCGCGTTGGTATGCCATCTGGTAGCGCAGCGCTCCAGCGCGATGGAATCGGCGGGCATGCCGGTGGATGCGCTGCTGGCCACCATGTGGGCCTCCACCGCCAAACTGGTGCTGGAGAATATGGTGCTCAACGCGCGGCTGCTGACGCTGCAGGGCTTGCCGGATGACGCCAATGCGCTGATCGAGCGCATCGCCCGGCAATCGCGCGGCACGCCTTGAACCGGACCGGCCGGTTTCCCATCCGCCTCATGTGACGAATTGGTCTGTGGCGCATCAATCTCATTGAGCACGGCGCCCGCCATTTCGATAAACTACGGGTTTTCGCCCCCCGACACCGTCCTGTTGCCGCGAATGCAACTGCGCGGTGCTGTTGACATGGAATGGAGGATTTCGGGTGATCAAGTGGATAATCGTCGCGACGTACCTGGGAGCGATCCTGTACGTGCATTTTCGCGGCAAGGTGAGGCTGCGCATCTGGCGCCAGTTGCTCGATCATTCGGCGCTGGTGGCGCCGGTCAACTGCTTCATGTATGTTTTTTCGGGTGTGCCGCGCACGCCCTACATCCCCGTCGAGCGCTTTCCGGAACTCGAGAAGATCCGTGCCGCCTGGCCGGAGATCCGCGATGAGGGCCTGGCCCTGGCCGCCATGCGCAAGATCAAGGCTGCCGACAAGAACGACGACGCGGGTTTCAACTCGTTTTTCAAATACGGCTGGAAGCGTTTCTACCTGAAGTGGTATGAAGCCCGCCATCCTTCGGCCGAGGTCCTGTGCCCGCGCACCGTCGAGCTGCTGCGCGGCCTGCCGAGCGTGAAGGCGGCGATGTTCGCCGAACTGCCTCCCGGCGGCAAGCTGAACCCGCACCGCGATCCGTTCGCGGGCTCGCTGCGTTACCACCTGGGTCTGGCCACGCCTAACGACGACCGCTGCTTTATCGAGGTCGATGGCGAGCGGCATAGCTGGCGCGACGGGGAAGGTGTGGTGTTCGACGAGACCTACCTGCACTGGGCGGAGAACAAGAGCGACAGCAACCGGCTGATCCTGTTCTGCGATATCGAGCGTCCGATGCGCTTCGGCTGGGCCGGCAAGGTCAACCGCTGGCTGGGCCGCAAGGTCATGACCGCGGCGAGCTCGCCCAACGAGGAATCCGACCAGACCGGCGTCATCAATCGCCTGTTCCGTATTGTCTGGCTGGGCGGGCAGTATCGCCGCCGCTTCAAGGCATGGAGCCGGCCGGCGTACTACGTGGTGAAGTTCGGCCTGATCGCCGCGGGCGTGGCATTGGTCGTGTACCTGTAACGCGAGCTTCAAACGCGCCGCGGTCCCTGAGCGGACCGCGGCGCGCAAAAACAGAAAGGGCCGGCTGACGCCGGCCCTTTCTGTTTGCGGTGCGCTATCGGCGCCGGCGTTCGCGCTCGTCGTCGAGCGCTTCGTAATGGGCGCGCTTGGCCTGGTACATGCGCGAGTCGGCCAGCTTGACGGTGTCGCTCAGGCGATCGCCGGCACTGCAGCTTGCCGTGCCGATCGACAGGCTGAGCGCGGTGCCCGGATAGAACTGGTTGTTGAGCTCGACCACCTGATGGATCTGCTCGACCACCGTGGACGCGCCGCGTTCGTCGCGCGCCGGCAGCAATATCATGAACTCATCGCCCCCCACACGGGCCACGCAAGCCTGCTCGCCAACGGCCTTCTTCAGCGCCTCGCCGGTACGGCGCAGCAAGGCGTCTCCGTCGCCGTGGCCGAGCTGGTCGTTGACCAGCTTCAGCCCGTTGAGGTCCACCGCGATCACGCTGACCGGCCACGGGCCCTTGCGGCCCAGGCGCGCGAGTTCGTCTTCGTAGTACGCGCGGTTGTAGAGCTTGGTCAGCACGTCGTGCTTGCCCAGGAACTCGACATAGGCCTCGGCCTTCTTGCGCGCGGTGATATCGGTCAGGGAGACCAGCACCTGATCCCAGTCCGCCTCGTGGCCGGGAAAGACCGACCACTGCATGAACACATCCACCGGCCGGCCATCCAGCGCGTAGTTGACCACCTCGCGCTGCTGCCAGAGCTTTTCGTTCCAGAGGTCGATCAGCTGCTCGGCGAACTGGATGCGCATATTGTCGCGGAACACATCGCCCAGGCGCGACAGCAGTTCCCGCTTGGACGACGCGCTGAACATCAGCAGGGTTTGCTGGTTGACGTCGAGTACGCGGATCTCCTGCATGCAGCGCGAAATAAAATCCGGGTGCACGTTGAGGAAGGTGCGGAAATCCGTGATGCCCGCGCCGCGTACTTCGTCCAGCAGCAGCTTGACCGCGCTGAAATCCTCGACCCATAGCGAGACCGGCGAATGCTCGAACAAGCCCATCGCGTATTGCTCGCTGCGGCGCAGCTCGTGTTCGGTAGCGACGCGCGCGGTGATGTCCTCGATCGACAGCAGCACGCGTTCCCACGTCGCCTCGTAGCCGGGCATGACAGTAGCCTCCAGCCGGATGTCCAGCCGCTTGCCTTCCAGCGTGTAGTTGACGGTCTGGCTGGAAAAACGCAACCCGCCGTCCCATAGCTGGGCGAGTTCCTCGACGTGCTGGTCGAACATATCGTCGCGAAAGACGGTATCGAGATTGCTGACGAGGTCGGAAAGGTCCGAGGCGCGAAAGAGGTCGAGCGTGCGCCGGTTCACATCCAGCACCCGGATCCGTGCCGAACAACCGGCGACTTCCTGCGGATGGGTGCGCAGGTAGCTGCGCAGGTCGGTGACGCCCTGCGCGCGCAGGACCTCGAAGTACTCGCGCACCGCGCTGAAGTCTTCAAGCCACAGCGAGACTGGCGCGAGCTGGAACAAGGTTTTGTATTCGGCGTCGATACGCGACACCTCAGTCGTGGCTACCAATCTCTTTTCTCCCTTTCCCGATAAGCGCGCCAGCCGGGCCGGAACGCAGGCGGCACGGCTGATCGGGCCATCCGGAATCTGCCGGGAAGGCTGCCGCCATGCTCGCTACGGGCGATAGCATATGGCAGCAGAGGAAGAAATGGGGAGTGTGTGGTGTAAAAACACGCCTGGCTGGTTGCCGAAGGCGCTTTCCCGCCGCTCAGGCCTGGCGGGAAAGCTCGGCAATGCGCGCGGGCGTGTGCCCGTGCGGCGATTTTTCTTGCTCGGCAATCAGTTGCAGCGTGGCCGCCTGCAGCAGCGAGCCGGCGGTCAGATGGGCGGCCAGCGTGCGCAGCTCGTCGAGCTTGCCGCCGGCTGCGGTTTGGGCGTAAGTCATGTCGGTGACTGTCTGGACAGGAACATGGCCGATGGTATCGGCAAGCAAGGCATGTCCGCTTTGTCCTTGATCATGCTTCGTGTGTCCGGTGCCGTCCTTCGCGTCATGGCCAGCCTTGGTCTCGCGGATGTCCGCGCGCGGCGCCAGACGATGCGCCTGGTCGGCGCGGCGAGCCGTGCAAAGGCGCAAGGTGGAACCCACGGTCTCGACGGCAAGGGGGAGGGAGGGGTGCGGCATCTGGTTCTCCTTGTGAGCGTGGACTGCCGGTTTCGGCAATGTTCGCAAGGATGCCGGCAGCCCCCGAGGATGCCTAGGGTGCTGCGATGAACGGCGCGATGGGAGGAGCGAATGGTGGCGCCGGGCGACGGATGCTGCGCTCCGGGCCGCTTGCTTTGCCCGGTGCCGGCCGTGGCTACCGGCCCTCAGCCGCTGAGCGCGGCTCCCGCCCCGCCCTGTGGCCCTGGCTTGTCGGCCACGCGCGCCACCACGCCAGCAAGCGTGCGCAGCGCGCGCTCGATGGCAGGCGAGTACGGCGTGCCGCAATTGAGCCGCAGGAAATGGTCGAAGCGGTTGGAGTTGGAGAACATTACGCCGGGCACCACGCGGATGCCAGCCTCCATGGCCTGGTCGAACACCGTCTCGGACGATACCGATCCCGGCAACTCCACCCACAGGTGCAGGCCGCCGTTCGGGTTGGAGGCGCGCGTGCCCGCGGGGAACTCGGCGGCAATCGCTTGCGCCACCTGCCCGCGCTGGCTGCGCAGTTGCTCGCGCAGGCGCCGCAGGTGGCGCTCGAAGGCGCCTGACCCCATGTACTCGGCGGCCGCGATCTGCGCCAGCAGTTCGTTGGGCCGCGACTGGCTGTACTTGAGCATCTCCACGCGCGCCTGCCATCTGCCCGCGGCAATCCAGCCCAGCCGCATGCCAGGGGCCAGGATCTTGTGCAACGAGGCGCAATGGATCACGCCGCCGCTGCGGTCCCAGGCCTTGAGCGCGGCCAGCGGCGCGTCGCTGTCCGCCAGCGCGGAGAAGCAGTCGTCCTCGATCAGCGCGATGGCGCGCTGCTCGCACCATGCCACCAGTTGCGCCTTGTTGGCGTCCGGCATGATGCTGCCCAGCGGATTCTGCAGGTTCGGCACCACCACCACGGCGCGGATGTTGTCGTAGGTTTGTGCCGCCAGTTCCAGCGCGTCGAGCGAGATGCCGGTCTGCGGGCTGCTGGGAATCTCCAACGCCCGCATGCCCAGGCTTTCCAGTATCTGCAGCAGGCCGTAGTAGGTGGGCGACTCCACGGCAATCACGTCGCCCGGGCGCGCCACCGCGCGCAGGGCAAGGTTGAGGGCTTCCGTGCAGCCATGGGTGACCATGATGTCTTCGGGCGCCACGGTGATGCGCGAAAGCAGTGCGTGCCGCGCCAGCACGGCGCGAAAAGCCGGGTGCCCTTCGGCGTCGGCGGCGCTGCCGAACAGATGCGGGTGGCGCCGCAGCGCGCGCGCCGCGGCATTGCGCAAGGCCTCGGCCGGGTAGAGTGCCGGCGCGCCGCAGGCGCCGGCGAAGCTCACCTCGACCGGAAGCTGGCGACCGCGTGCGGTGATGGCGGAAATGCGCTCATGGATGCCGACGTACTGCGCGGGGTCCGGCAGCGTGGCGGCGGGTTCCTCGATCGGCGCCAGCGGCTTGTGGCGGGTATGCCGCACGAAATAGCCCGAGCGCGGCCTGGCTTCGAGCAGGCCATCGCTTTCCATCTGCCGGCAGGCTTGCAGCGCGGTGGACAAACTCACGCCATGCAGTTCCATCAGGGTGCGCACGGAGGGGATGCGATCTCCCGGCTTCAGTGCCCCGGTTTCGATGGCATGCAGGTAGTGCTGGGCGAGCTGGCGATAAAGCGGGGCGGATTCCATGCGGCATGGTGGCGCGGCGGGAGCCGGCGCAACAGATACAGATGTAATGCTTCTGTATCGTAACAGATGAGTTGGTCGCGCCTCTGTTATGGTTCACAAGCCGCTGGCGTGTGCCTGTTTTGGTCCGGTGTGGCCCGGTAGTCTGGAACCATGTCAACGCCAGGGAGCCGGCATCATGCAAAGCTATCGTTCAGACCCGATCATCCCCGCCGTCCAGTCGGTGCAGCCTGCCCACGCCATGCTGGCCGGGACCGTGCCGCAAGCGCAGACGCTCGACCTCGAAACCAGCCGTGTGCTACGGTTCCATGCCCAGGCCGGTACCACGCTTTATGTGCTGGAGGGCGAGGTGGACCTGGCCGAGCCGCCGCGCTGGCTGGCCGGCACCATGTGGCGCCAGCCCCGGCGCCTGCAGGCCGGGAGCGCGGCGGAACTGCCGGCGGGCTGGGTGGAAGTGCTGGCGCGGCGAGCAGCCACGCTGCGGCTTCAGCCGCCGCCGGCGCGGGCCTGGTGGGCCCGCTGGCTGGCGAGGTAACGCCGGGAGCGCCATTGGTGGCGCGGTAATGCAGGCAATGCATACATGGAGAGCAACACAATGACCGAACTGGCAATTTCCTATGACGACGTGGTCCAGGCTCACCGCCGCCTGGAGGGCGTGGCGCACCGCACCCCGGTGATGACTTCCACTACCGCCGATGCGGCAAGCGGCGCGCAGCTGTTTTTCAAGTGCGAGAATTTCCAGCGCATGGGCGCGTTCAAGTTTCGCGGCGCCTATAACGCCATCGCGCAGTTCACGCCCGAGCAGCGCGCGGGCGGGGTGATCGCGTTTTCCTCGGGCAACCATGCGCAGGCGATCGCCCTGTCGGCGCGCCTGTTCGGCGTGCGCGCGGTGATCGTGATGCCGCGCGATGCGCCCGCTATCAAGATCGCCGCCACCCGCGGCTATGGCGGCGAAGTGGTGCTGTACGACCGCTATACCGAAGATCGCGAAGCCATCGGGCGCCGTCTGGCGCAGGAGCAAGGCCTGACGCTGATCCCGCCTTACGATCATCCACATGTGATGGCCGGGCAGGGCACGGCCGCCAAGGAATTGTTCGAGCAGGCCGGGCCGCTGGATGTGCTGCTGACCCCGCTGGGCGGCGGCGGCCTGTTGTCGGGCTGCGCCGTGGCTGCGCGCGCGCTCAACCCGGACTGCCTGGTGATCGGCGTGGAGCCCGAGGCCGGCAACGACGGCCAGCGCAGCTTGCGCACCGGCAAGATCGTCCACATCGATACCCCTGCCACGCTCGCCGACGGCGCCCAGACGCAGCATCTCGGCCAGCTCACCTTCCCGGTGCTGCGCAGCCTGGTGGACGATGTGGTGACGGTCAGCGACGCGGAACTGGTCGAAGCCATGGCATTCTTCGCCAGCCGCATGAAGATGATCGTCGAGCCGACCGGCTGCCTGGCGGCCGCGGCCGTGTTCGCCAGGCGGGTTGCCGTGAGCGGCAAGCGCGTGGGCGTGCTGCTGTCCGGCGGCAATGTGGACCTGGCCCGCTTTGCCGCCCTGGTGCAGACGGCACAGCCGGCGCAGGACTGAAGGGCTGGCGCGCCGCTCAGTCCTGGCGGTCGTGGGCGCTCAGCATGGCATGCGCCACCAGGTCCAGCGCGGGCCGGGTGTCGCCGTTCTTGTCGGTCCAGACCTTGGGCGTCAGGCTGCCCGACAGCGCCACCGACTCGCCATCCTCCAGCGCCAGCAGCGCGGCGCGCACCTTGTCGGCAAAGGCGATCACGTTGACGATGACGGTATCGCCGTCGTTGACCGCGGCCTTGAGCTTGGCGGTGACGTATAGGCTGCCGCCCTGGCCGGTACGCTCGCTGGCATGGCCGTGGAGCCGACCGCTGACTAGTGCGTCGATCATTTTTCTTCCTTCCTGGGATTGTCTGGTTGGGCTGCGGGCAATGCGTGCCGGGACACGTTTCGACCTTGCCGGGGTGCGGAAGATCTCACAATTTCGTGGCCTCGTGGCAGAGAATGCGGACCCTGGCCCTAAAAACGATAAAATTGCGGTCCGGCCAGCCCGACGCTCAACCAGAGTGCAGTCAGCGCCCCTTCCAGGGCCGACCCACCGGCCGCAGAATTCCAGGTTCCCATGCTACGTCTAAGTGAAGTCAAACTCCCGCTCGATCATGCCGAGAGCGATCTGAAGGCCGCCGTCCTCGCGCGCCTCGCCGACATCGGCGTCAAGGCCGACGGCCTGACCGGATTCACCGTGTTCCGACGCG
This sequence comes from Burkholderiaceae bacterium 16, assembly GCA_000955785.1. Lineage (GTDB taxonomy): Bacteria > Pseudomonadota > Gammaproteobacteria > Burkholderiales > Burkholderiaceae > Cupriavidus. The sequence continues at coordinate 71,943 of JYOD01000047.1, read as the reverse complement.
CGCACGATGCCCGCAAGCGCTCCGATATCAAGCTCACCTACATCATCGATATCGAAGTCACGGACGAGGCGGCGGCGATCAAGCGCATGGCCGGCAAGCCGAACTGGAGCGTGACGCCGGACATGGTCTACCGCTTCGTCGCGCAGGCACCGGCGCCGGGCACGGCCTTGCGGCCGGTGGTGATCGGCATGGGGCCGTGCGGATTGCTGGCTGGCCTGATCCTGGCGCAGATGGGCTTCAAGCCCATCATCCTGGAGCGCGGCAAGGAAGTGCGCGAGCGCACCAAGGACACCTTCGGCCTGTGGCGCAAGAGCGTGCTCAATCCCGAGTCGAACGTGCAGTTCGGCGAGGGCGGCGCCGGCACCTTCTCCGACGGCAAGCTGTACAGCCAGATCAAGGATCCGAAGCACTACGGCCGCAAGGTGCTCGACGAGTTCGTCAAGGCCGGCGCGCCGGAAGACATCCTCTATCTCGCGCGTCCGCACATCGGTACCTTCCGCCTGGTCAGCATGGTGGAGAAGATGCGCGCCGAGATCTTCTCGCTCGGCGGCGAGATCCGTTTCGAGACCCGGGTCGAGGATATCCACATCGAGCGCGGCAAGGTGCGCGGCCTCAAGCTGTCCAATGGCGAGTACCTGGAGGCCGACCACGTCATCCTGGCGGTGGGCCACAGCGCGCGCGACACCTTCGAGATGCTGTTTGAACGCGGTGTGTTCATGGAGGCCAAGCCGTTCTCGCTGGGCTTCCGCATCGAGCATCCGCAGGGCATGATCAACAGCAGCCGCTTCGGCAAGTTCGCCGGCAACAAGCTGCTGGGCGCCGCCGACTACAAGGTCGTGCACCACGCCAGCAACGGCCGCGCGGTCTACAGCTTCTGCATGTGCCCCGGCGGCACGGTGGTGGCCGCGGCGTCGGAACCGGGCCGCGTGGTCACCAACGGCATGAGCCAGTACGTCCGCGCCGAGCGCAATGCCAATGCCGGCATCGTGGTCGGCATCACGCCGGAGGATTTCCCTGGCGGCCCGCTGGCCGGCATTGCCTTCCAGCGCCACTGGGAAGAGCGCGCGTTCGAACTCGGCGGGCGCAATTACAACGCGCCGGCGCAACTGGTGGGCGACTTTATCGCGCGCCGGCCTTCCACCGCGATGGGCTCGGTCGAGCCTTCATACAAGCCAGGCGTTACGCCGACCGATCTTTCGACCGCGCTGCCCGACTACGTGATCGAGGCCATCCGCGAAGCACTACCCGAACTAGACAAGAAGATCGCTGGCTATGCCATGCACGATGCCGTGCTGACCGGTGTGGAAACGCGCACGTCTTCGCCGCTGCGCATCCGCCGCAAGGGTGACTACCAGAGCATGAATGTGGAAGGCCTGTACCCGGCCGGCGAAGGCGCAGGCTATGCGGGCGGCATCTACTCGGCGGCCATCGATGGCATCGAGGTGGCCGAGGCGGTCGCATTGAGCATCGTCAACGGCAAGGCGGCCTGAGCGCCCTCCGGGCGGCCTTACTCCCCGGCGGCTTCCAGATAGGCCGCCGCGCCCAGGCCGGCGGCACGCCCGCTGGCAAAGCAGGCGGTCAGCAGGTAGCCGCCGGTGGGCGCTTCCCAGTCCAGCATCTCGCCGGCGCAGAACACGCCAGGCATGGCGCGCAGCATCAGAGCGGCGTCCAGCGCCTCGAACTCGACACCGCCCGCGCTGCTGATCACTTCGTCGATCGGGCGCGCGCGCAGCAGGCGCAAGGGCAGCGCCTTGAGCGCCACCGCCAGCCGGGCGGGATCGGCAAACGCTTCCTTCGACAGGCATTCGCGCAGCAGTCCGGCCTTTACGCCGGTGATGCCGAGCTTGCTTTGCAGATGGCTCGACAGCGAGCGCGCGCCGCGCGGGCGCTGTACCGCTTCGGCTACCCGTTCGGCACTCAGGCCCGGCGCCAGGTCGAGGTGGATCACGGCTTCGCCCGTGGCTTCGAGCAGGTCGCGCATCGGCGCGCTTAGCGCATACACCAGACTGCCCTCGATGCCGCCCGCGGTGATGACGAATTCGCCCTGGCGATAGTGTTCGACGCCATCCCGGTCGCGCAGGCCGACCGCCACCGCTTTCACCGGCTGCCCGGCAAAGCGCGTGTGGAAGTGCTCGCTCCAGGCTACGTCGAAACCGCAGTTGGCTGGGCGCAGTGGCGCTACCCCGGCGCCGCGCGCGGCAAGCAGCGGCACCCAGGCGCCGTCCGAGCCCAGCCGCGCCCAACTGCCGCCGCCCAGTGCCAGCACCACCGCGCTGGCCTGCACCACGCGCTCGCCTTCCGGCGTGGCGAAGCACAGCTTGCCGGGGGAGTCGCCGCCGGCGTCCGCCCAGCCCAGCCAGCGATGCCGCATATGGAACTGCACGCCGGCTTCACGCAGGCGGTGCAGCCATGCGCGCAGCATCGGCGCCGCCTTCATGTCGGTCGGAAAGACACGGCCCGAGCTGCCGACGAAGGTATCGATGCCCAGGCCGTGCACCCAGTCGCGCAGCGCTTGCGGGTCGAAGCCCGCCAGCAGCGGCGCGATCTGCGCGCTGCGGCTGCCGTAGCGCGCCAGGAAGGGCTGCGCGGCTTCGGAATGCGTCAGGTTCATGCCGCCGCGCCCGGCCATCAGGAACTTGCGGCCGACCGATGGCATGGCGTCGTACACGTCCACGCGAAACCCGCGCCCCGCCAGCGCCTCGGCCGCCATCAGGCCCGCGGGTCCGCCGCCGATCACGGCGACGCTGGCGGCTGGGAGGGAGGCAGTGGGTGCAGACATGGTTTGAATCCGGGGGAAAGCGGTCGGTCGCGGAATGCGGCGCAAGGTATGGTGCGGCGGATCGGATTATATAGGGCAGGGCGCGTCAGCTTGCCCGCGCCGGAACGGCCGCGAGGGGCAACTGCTAAGATCGTGCTTTCCCGCGTGCTACTGGTTTCCTGCGTTCCCCCCATGGTCTTGCCGTCTCGCCTGTCGTCCCCTCTTCCCGCCGTGCGGGCTGTCGTACTGGTCTTGCTGAGCCTGCTTGCCGGGGTGACACGGGCGCAGGAAACCGCGCAAGGCCTGCAGGACAAGGCGATGAAGGGCGATTTCCTGGCCCAGCGCAATTTGTCCTACTGCCTGCAGTCCGGTTGCCTCGGTTTGGAGCGCGACCGCGTCAAGGCCTGCATGTGGCGCAAGGTCATCCTGCTGTCGGGCGATCGCCATGTCACCGACCTGGATAGCGCCAACCTGGAGTACGTCTGCGGCAAGCTAAGCGCGGCCGAGCGCGATGCGGCCATGCGGCAGGCCGAGACGCTGGCGCGCCAGATCTACGCGCCGCGCCGCTAGGCGGCACCGCCTTGCAGCGGCGGTGCGGGCAGCGGGCGCTAAAATGGCGGTTTAGCGCCGTCCGTCATCGCCATGTCTTTCGCTTCGCCATCCGACCAGTCCGTCGTGCACGCCACCCAGCAATGGCTGGAGCGCGCCGTGATCGGCCTCAACCTGTGTCCCTTCGCCAAGGCCGTGCACGTGAAGCGGCAGATCCGCTATGCGGTGTGCGAGGCCACCGATACCGAGGGCGTGCTGGCCGATCTCGAAACCGAGATGCGCACGCTCGCCGATGCCGATCCCGCCGAGATCGACACCACCTTGCTGATCGTGCCGCATGCGCTGGCCGATTTCCTCGAGTACAACGATTTCCTCTACTTCGCCGAGCGCCTGCTCAAGAGCCTGCGGCTGGCGGGCATCCTGCAGATCGCCAGCTTTCATCCGGACTATGTGTTCGGCGGCAGCGAGCCGGACGACATCGAGAATTACACCAACCGCGCGCCTTACCCCATCCTGCACCTGTTGCGCGAGGACAGCATTGCGCGGGCCGTGGAGGCGTTTCCCGATGCGGCGGAAATCTACGAGCGCAACGAGCAGACCATGCGCCGGCTCGGCCACGAGGGCTGGCGCAAGCTGATGGCCGAAGACGGCGGAAAATAAAAAAACGCGCCGTCGCGGCGGCGCGTTGATCAGCCCTGGCAGCGCCGGGGCCATGACGCAAGGCAGCATCAGCCGGCAGCGGCCGGCTCTTGCGTATAGAAGCGTTCTTCCATCTCCTCCAGCCCCAGCGTGCGCAGCACTTCGTGCAGCCGCTCGGCCGGGCGTCGGCGCGACAGGTCCTTGTACTGCGCGATGATCAGTTCGTTCTTCATGGAGTGCTCCCAGCCCACCAGCTCGGTCACGCTGACCTGGTAGCCGTGCGCCTCCAGCTGCAGGCAGCGCAGCACATTGGTGACCTGGCTGCCGAACTCGCGCGTATGCAGCGGATGGCGCCAGATCTCGGTGAGCGGATTGCCGGCCAGCAGCTTTGCCTTGTTCTTGCGCAGCACGCCGGCCACTTCGGCCTGGCAGCAAGGCACCACCACGATGTATTTGGCGCGCTTCTCCAGCGCGAAGCGGATCGCATCGTCCGTGGCCGTATTGCAGGCGTGCAGGGCGGTGACGATGTCGATGGTGGGCGGCAGTTGCGGCGAGCTGATCGAATCGGCCACCGACAGGTTCAGGAACGACATGCCCTTGAAGCCCAGCCGGCTGGCAAGCTCCTGCGAGCTGCGCACCAGTTCCTCGCGCGTCTCGATGCCGTAGATGTGCGACTGGTCGAGCTGCTCCTTGAAGAACAGGTCGTACAGGATAAAGCCCAGGTAGGACTTGCCGGCGCCGTGGTCGACCAGCGTCACGTCGGGGTGATCCTGTTTGAGATCCTGCAGCAGCGGCTCGATGAACTGGAACAGGTGATAGACCTGCTTGAGCTTGCGGCGGCTGTCCTGGTTCATCTTGCCGTCGCGCGTGAGGATATGCAGCGCCTTGAGCAGCTCGATGGACTGGCCGGGACGGATTTCGTGGGGGCTGGACGCCGGTGGGGCGGGCGTCTTGGACGCCGGGGACTTCTGGGCCATCTGGGATGTTTCGAACCTGGGAAAAGCGGTGAGGCGTGCGCCAAAGCCGGACGACGCTGCGCCGGTACAGCGAGAGTTTACCGAAAGTCGCGCCAGGCCGGGCGAGTGATGGAACCGGCGCATGCTGGTCCGGCCGGCAATGGCGCGTCAGAGCAGGCAGTAATCCACCGGGGCGAGCGGCGGAGGCAACTCGGTTTCGCCCAGTGCTTCCTTTATGCCGATCTCGATGGTGCGGCACAGCGCGTCGAGCGGCAGGTCGTTGGGGCTGGTGCCGAACGGCTCTTCCAGTTCATCGCCCAGTGCATCGAGGCCGAAGAAGGTATATGCCACGATCGCCACCACGATGGGCGTGACGAAGCCGATGGTATCGACCAGGCCGAACGGCAGCAGGAAGCAATACAGGTACGCGGTGCGGTGCAGCAGCAGCGTGTATGAAAAGGGGATGGGCGTGTTGCGGATGCGATCGCATGCCACCGCCGCGGCCACCATGTGCGACAAGGTGTCGTCGATGCCGGCGGCAAGGCAAGGATCGACGCGGCCTTGCCGCACGCACAGGCCCAGATCCTCGCCCATGCGCATCATCAGCGCGGCCGGCGCGTTGGTGCTGCGTTGCAGCGCTGCAAGCTCTGCGGGCCGCAGCCAGGACGGCTCCAGCCCGGTATCCGCGCCGCTGCCGCGCAGGCGGTTGCGCAGCGCGTAGGCATAAGCCATGGCGCGCGAGATCATGCGAACCCGCACATCGTCCAGTCCGGCCGGGGCAGGGGCGGCGTTACCCGGCGCCTCGGCAATCAGGCCGAGGCATTGCCGAGCCAGGTTCTGGCTGCGTACCACCAGGTCTCCCCACAGCTTGCGGCCTTCCCAGAAACGGTCGTAGGCGGCGGTATTGCGAAAGCCCAGGAAGATGGCCAGCGGCAAGCCGATCAGCGTGAAAGGGATGGCCGTGAGCGTGATCTTGTGCTGGAAAAACGCACCGTGGCTGAGCGTGACGCCTACCGCCACCAGCAAGTTCACCAGCAGCACGCGCCATATGCGGGACAGGATCGAGCCTCGCAGGACCAGGAACAGCCGCAGTCCCGAGGGGCGTTCTCGCACGATCATCAGTGATCCTCTTTGTTGCTGCGTGGCATTCCGTCGATGGACGGAAGTGTACATTTTCCGCCGCTGGCGGTGGAGCGCCGGCCGGCCAAGCCGCCCGGCTCAAGTTTTCCGAGAAACGGCCGTTGGTGTTGTGTGCGCCAGAAAGGACATAGACCCTTCGGCGCGCAAATGACACCCGGCCCAGGGGCCTGCCCAGCAGGCCCGAGCATCCGGTGGCCGAGCCAACCCAGGCATGCCGCCAGATACGCAGCGCCAGCCATCGGCAGCATGCCGCCTCGCCATTTAACCAACGCCGGATATGCGGCGCAGGGGCGCGGCGATGCCCGGGCCGGGACCGCGGGCGGCGCGGAAGACGGGGCCGCGCCGCCCGGACACGATCCATCAAGGGAAGAACTGAATGGAAAACCGGGGACAAGACACAGTAGCCGGCGTAGCCGCAGGCTTGCAGGTCAGCCTGGATGAAGGCACGCGACAGTTGCGCGCAATATTCGCCGTTGCGCCGGGCCGGCTGCCGCCGGACCGCGCGGGGCTGGAAGAGGTGCTGGCCGGTGGCGGCTGGGCCGAGGCCAGGCTGGACACGGCCGCGATCGGCGCCTTTCTCGCGCAATGCCAGCGTGCCACGGAGGGCATGCCGGTAGAAGCGTTGATCGGCCAGTTGACGGACGGCTACTTCGAACTCAGCGTCAGCAGCGACAACCTGAGCGTACGGCTTAACCTGCTGCCGCCGCAGGGCGGCCGCGCGGTCACGCGGGACGACATCCGCACCGCGCTGGCCGGGCGCGGCGTCGTTGCGGAGCCGGACCGGGAGGTGCTGCGCGGCGCGGTCGAGGCGGGCCTGTGCGACGGACTGGAAATCGCCACGGGACGCGCTCCGCTGCCCGGCACGCCGGCTCGCTTCGAGAGCCTGCTGGCGCCGCGCAAGCCGCTGGTGGCAGAGGATGAAAGCGGCCGCATCGATCTGCGCGACCTGGGATCCTTATTGCTGGTCAACCCAGGCACGCCGCTGATGCGGCGTATCCCGGCCTGTCAGGGCACCGATGGCGTAGACGTCTTCGGCAAGATCGTGGCAGCCGTACCCGCCGCCGATCCGCCATTCGCGGAAGGCCTGACCGGGGTGGCCCCCGATCCAGCGGATCCGGAGGTCCTGCTGGCAGCTATTTCCGGCTCGCCGGTGCTGTCGGCGCAAGGCGCCAGCGTGAGCCCGGTGGTCGATGTCGAGGCGGTGGACATGCACTCCGGCAATGTCACGTTCGACGGCACCCTGCGTGTCAACGGCGACATCAGGACCGGCATGACCGTGCGCGTGACCGGCGACGTGATCGTCAGCGGCACCATCGAGGCCGCCCATGTGGAGGCGGGCGGCAACGTGGTGGTGAAAGGCGGCATTATCGGCAAGGCCGAAGGCGCTCACCAGGGCGCCGACAACGCCGCCGCCGAGGCGCGGGTACGCTGCAAGGGCTCGCTGCATGCGCGCTTTATCGAAAGCGCGGTGGTGGAGGCCGGCACCGAGGTCAAGGTGGAAAGCGGCATTCGCCAAAGCGATGTCGCGGCCGGGAGCAGCATCGTTGCCGGCAGCCCCAAGGGTGGCCAGGGCAATATCACCGGGGGACGCTGCCGGGCGCAACTGGCCGTGCGTACCGCCATCCTCGGTGCCTCCGCAGGCACGGCCACCATCGTGCAGGTCGGTACCAACCCCTATGCCGAAGCCGAGAAGGCCGAGGCCGAGGCCCAGCGCCAGAAGCTGGAAGCCGAGCAGGGCAAGGTGCAGCAACTGGTCAGCTTCTTCGCCAAGCATCCCGAGAAAGCCGTCGGCGACCTGCGCGAGAAGGCGCGCGCCACGCTGTTCAAGCTCACCCGCGACTCGATCGAGCTCGATGCCAGGCTGGCCAAGCTGGCCGAAAAGCTGCGCCCGTCTCCCGAGGCCGTGATCGAGGTAAGCCGGCGTATCCATGGCGGGGTCAGCCTGCACATCGGGCAGAAGTCGATGAAGATCATGGAGGACAAGCCGGGCGGCCAGATCCGGCTGGTGGAGGATCGCATCGCGCTGGTCTGAAACCCGCTGCCTGGCGGCGTTTTGCGCTCCGCCGGCCGCTGGCAGGTTTTTGGCCGCGCTTGGGGGAATGACCACTTGCGTCAGGTACGCGCAAGTCTCACGGCTCATTTTGCAGAAATTTCTCCTTGTAGATTAGGAAAGGGCTGGCATGTCGGGGCACGGCTACTCGCTAAAGTAGCCACATACCGCTCCTCCCCGGGGTGGTATCCCCGATGAGGGCCTAACCCCTTGGCCCTCCTTCCATAGCGCTGCATGCTTTTGTATGCGGCGCTTCTTTTTTGCGGCTTCGGCTTCGCAGCGCTACCAGACCTGGATCTTGATCTGCAGCGAAATGCAGCCGTCCACCTTGCCCCGCATGGTTGGCACATAGATCAGGTTCGCGCCCAGGCGTCCGTATTCGATGCTGATGACCGGCGCGGCCATCGGGGACCAGCCGCCATGATTGATGTCCGGGTAGCCGCGCACCGCGCCGGCCATCGCGCCGATCCGGATCGGGCCCAGGTGCAAGGGCTGCCAGGCGAGGCTCCCATAAGTGGAGTGGTAGCGCATGCTGTTGCGGTACACGCCGGCGGACAAGGTGAAATCCTCGCTCACGCGGAAATCGGCGCCGATTCCCCAGTTGTACGCGTTGTAGTCTGCCGTGTGATTGAAGTGATACGAGAGAAACCCTGCGTTCAGCCAGACCTGCGGGCTGAACGCGGGCGCCGGGGCCTCCGGCGGCGTCGCATCGTCTGCGCGCACGGGTACGTTCCACAATGATGCGCACAAGGCAAACACCATGAGCAGTCCGCGCGGAAAAAGGCGATATCCCGCCGCGCCAGGGACTGGATAGGCATCCATGGCCGCTTCCTTTCTTGTTTTTCGTGGCTGGGGGCGGGCTGGGCGCGCATCAGTCGAAGCGTGGGTCCAGCCATCCTGCGCGAGTCCGGCATGGCGCCGGCAGCCCTAGGTGGCAGCGGTATGCATGGTGTTCTCCCCGTTTGCGTGGCAAGTGCGAACGCGTGCCGCGTGTCTGCCGGCCGGTTCGTCATACTTCGCGGCCACCCGGTTGGGCGGTCCGTGGTTGTACTTATCGTGATACCAGTCTGGTACTCCGGCGCGGTCGATTCAATCCGTCGAACGCTCTAAGCCTATGGAGGGGATTGGAGGGCAAGCGGTTGTCAACGTCCCGGCCGGGAGGGGGGCCGCGCGCCGGTCGGGCTGGGATGTGGCAACGAGCGTCGGGATTGAAATTAAATGAATATTTTTAAAGGTAATTTCAATCGAATTGCCCGGTCGCAACCTGTCTTCGACGTGTATGTTTTGCCTGATAGTGCAATTGGCTCGGCAGGCAGATTGGGCGCATCGAGAGCACGCCGGGGCCGCAGCGTGAGTGGAAATGGAGTCACATGATGGAATCGCCTGCCTGTTTTCGTAACGAGCTGCCCGCGCGGGTTGCGATCTTCGACCTGGATGGGACGATCATCGATGCCGCCGCGGATATTGCGGCACAGATCAATCTGCTCCTGCAGGCAAGACGCCTCCAGCCTTTGACAGTCGCCGAGGCGACCACGCTGCTCGGAGACGGGCTCAGGGTTTTTGCGTCGCGCGCATTTCAACTGCGCGGCGCCGAGATCGGGGATGACGAATCCTCGTCGTTCATCCAGGGCTATGTAGACGCACCCATAGCGGAGACACGGCTATATCCGGAGGTAAGGAAGATACTGGCCGATCTGACTGAAGCGGGTTGGCGCCTGGTGGTATGCACCAACAAGATTGAGGCCGCAGCTATCCGCATTCTTGAGGAACTCGGCGTTCTCTCATTCTTCGACATAGTCTGTGGCGCCGATACAGTCCCATACTGCAAACCGAGCCCGGTGCACCTTCAACATGCCCTGGCGCGTGCCGGCCTGCTTCAGCAGCGTGCCGTGATGATTGGCGACAATTGTGTGGATGTGCTGGCTGCCAGGGCGCTCGGCATACCGTCGGTCTTCGCCGGGTGGGGCTACGGGCATCGCGATACGGGCAGGGAAGCCACAATAGCCGCAGCCCGCTTTGGCGACTTGCCGCCGGTCCTCGCGTTGGTGTTGGGCTGAGTGGCAGGCGCGGGCGAGCCCACTGGCTTCCCGGCGCCGCGCCTGTACGTATGTTGGTTCCGTCGGTGTGAGCGCTTCGGTTTTACTGATTCTTCAGCGCCACGAGCGCCCGTGTTTCAACCTCTCTGATCCAGGCATCCTTGCAATCCCCGTACGCGTGCGAGTCATTGGGGTACAGCCGCCGGCATCGTGCCTTCTCTTGATCGTAGGCCGGAGCGACGTCGGCGTTCTGGCGAAGGTAATCCCGAAACGCAAGGTGCCGGACAACCTCAGGTGAACCTTCAGCGTAGCAATGAAGCTGGACGAGTCTGCGCATTGAGCCCGGATCGGTCTTGGTGCAGTAGCGCCGTCCTGGCAGGCCGAGTTCGCCCCACCACGCGTAGCCCAGTCGTTCGAGTTCGCCCCTGTGCTGGTCCAGGTCCGACAAGCTTGAGACTACCGGGATGAGGTCCAGCACCGGCTTCGTACGGATGCGGGGAATAGCGGTTGATCCCACATGATGAACAGCCAGCACGCATGGGCCAATTGCTGCGATCAGTGCCTGGCCTTCGGCGGTTGCTTGCTCAGCCCATTGAGGGTCGTGAAGAAGTAGTTCAACTTTGATTGGCGGTGGCATCCGGAAATCCTCAGGCTGGATCGTGTGTTCGAATCCTGCAAGGCGACCAAGACCGTATCACTGGCTACATGAAGCCCAGAAACAACAAAGCCCAACCGCGATGGCTGGGCTAGGTGCTTGAATCTGTTGGTGCCGAAGAGAGGAATCGAACCCCCGACCTTCTCATTACGAATGAGCTGCTCTACCGACTGAGCTACTTCGGCCACATCGTTCGTAAGACAACCCGAACGAGCCCGCAATAATAGCAGCGTTTATTTTTCCTGTGAACCCCCACGCCAAAAAATTCCTCGGAGCGAGCCGCGGTTGCCGCCACGGGGTGGCGCCGCGGCCATTCGGGCGGCATTCTTGGCTCCGGCCAGCACGATCACCGCGGTGGACGTGGCGGAGGTTGTTCACGATGCAGCGACCGACTGCACCAACCGTCTGCGACGATGTCGGCCACATGCGGGCGCGTTGTCCGTTGGCGTGAGGGACAGGGCCGAAGCATAAAAAAACGGGACCAGCGACTGGTCCCGTTCCTTTCAACGCGTGCTGCTTGCTGCCGGCAATCAGCCTGCCGTCTTCTCTTCCTGGTGATAGCGCGTGACGCGTTCCACCTCGTTCTTTGACCCAAGGATCACCGACACGCGCTGGTGCAGTTTCTCCGGCTGGATGTCCAGGATGCGCTCAACACCGTTGGTGGCCGCGCCGCCGGCTTGCTCGACTAGCATGGCCATGGGGTTGGCTTCGTACATCAGCCGCAGCTTGCCGGGTTTTTCCGGTTCGCGCTTGTCCCACGGGTACATGAAGATGCCGCCGCGCGTGAGGATGCGGTGTACGTCGGCCACCATGGAGGCGATCCAGCGCATGTTGAAGTTCTTGCCGCGCGGGCCTTCGTCGCCGGCCAGGCATTCGTCTATATAGCGGCGCACGGGCGGGGCCCAGTGGCGCATGTTGGACATGTTGATCGCGAATTCCTTGGTGTCTTCCGGGATCATCACGTCGGATTGCGTCAGCACGAAGCTGCCGGCTTCGCGGTCCAGCGTGAACATGTGCACGCCGTTGCCGACCGTCAGCACCAGCGTGGTCTGCGGGCCGTACACGGCATAGCCGGCGGCGACCTGGCGGCTGCCGGCCTGCATGAAGTCGGTCTCGGTCACGGTCTGGCCCGGCTTGGGCATGTGCAGTACCGAGAAGATGGTGCCGATCGACACGTTCACGTCAATGTTGGACGAGCCGTCGAGCGGATCGAACAGCAGCAGGTATTCACCCTTGGGATAGCGGTTCGGGATCTCGTAGAAGCTGTCCATTTCCTCCGAGGCCATGGCGGCGAGGTGGCCGCCCCATTCATTGGCGTCGAGCAGGACTTCGTTGGCGATCACGTCCAGCTTTTGCTGGGTTTCGCCTTGCACGTTGCCGGTGCCGGCCGAGCCGAGGATGCCGGCGAGGGCGCCCTTGCTGACGGAATTCGAAATGGCCTTGCAGGCGCGCGCCACTACTTCGATCAGCAGCCGCAGTTCGGGCTCGATCGTGTTGTGCTTGCGCTGCTCCTCGACCAGGTAGCGGGTGAGGCTGATGCGACTCATGGGGATTCTCCTTGAATGGCGGCAATTCTACATGGGCGCCAGCCCGGCAGGCCACTGGGGCGGGCCCGCGGCCTGCCGGTGGCGGGCTGGCGGGGGGGCGCCCCGCCGTCCACCACCAACCGCTGTGCTACGCCGCCAGCGCCTTGCTGACGATCTCGCGGACGTCGCGCGACAGGTCGCTGGCCGCGGCCACCTGCTCCAGCGCCGCGCGCATGCGGTCGCGCAGCGGCAGGGCATATTTCTGCCAGCGGTCCATGACCCGCGCCAGGCGCGAGGCCACCTGCGGATTGATGGCGTCCAGCGCCAGCACCTGCTCGGCCCAGAAGGCATAGCCCGAGCCGTCCTCGGCATGGAACTGCGCCGGGTTGGCCGCGCAGAAGCTGAAGATCAGCGAGCGCGCGCGGTTGGGGTTGCGCAGGTTGAAGGCCGGGTGCTGCATCAGCGCGCGCACGGTCTCGATGGTGTGCTTGCCTGCGTGGCCGGCGGCCTGCGGCCCGACGGTGCCGCGCTGCATGCCTTGCAGCGAGAACCATTTGTCGATCACCAGCGCGTCCTGCTCGAAGCGCTGGTAGAAATCCGCCAGCGCGGCTTCGCGCCCCGGCGCGAAGGTGTTCACCATCGCGCTCAGCGCGGCGAAGCGGTCCGTCATATTGTCGGCGGCCTGGTACTGCGCCTCGGCCAGCGCCTGCATGGCGGCGTCGCCGCTGTCGGCCAGGTAGCCCAGCGCCAGGTTGCGCAGCGCGCGCTTGCCCGCGGACACGGCGTCCGGGCTGTAGGCGCCGGGCGTGGCATTGGCTTCGAAGGCGGCCAGCCAGTCGGCCTTCAGCGCGCGCGCCAGCGCTTCGCGCATGAACTGGCGCGCGCGGTGGATGGCGGCCGGATCGGCCACGCCCATGCGCTCGGCGAGGTAGGCCTCGGCCGGCAGCGTCAGCGTCTGTTCGCGGAAGGCGGGGCTGAGTTGCGCATCGTTGAGCACAGTGCGCAGTGCCGCCACCAGTGCCGGGTCGAGCTTGAGCTCGTGGCCGGCCTGGGATTGCGCCACCAGTTGCAGCAGGGCGCGCGTGGTCAGGCGCTGGCCCGCTTCCCAGCGGTTGAACGGGTCGCTGTCGTGGGCCAGCAGGAAGGTGAGCTGTGCCTCGCTGTAGTCGGCATCGACGATGACCGGCGCGGAGAAGTCGCGCAGCAGCGACGCCAGCGGGGGCTCGGCGCCGCGCGGCAGGTTGACAAAGCGGAAGCTTTGCTCGGCTTCGGTGAAGTCCAGCACGCGTGTGGTGGCGCCGGGCTGGCTTTCGCCTTCGAGCTGCAGCGGCAGGTCTTTCCCGTCGGCGTCGATCAGGCCCAGCGCAAAGGGGATGTGGAAAGGCAGCTTGTCCGGCGTGCCGGGACGCGTTTCGATGCCCACCTTGGGGCAGCTTTGCGACAGCGTCAGCGTCAGGCTGCCGTTGGCGCCGTCCCAGGCGGTGCGCACGGCAACCACCGGGGTGCCGGCCTGGCTGTACCAGCGGCCGAACTGGGTCAGGTCGCGCCCGTTGGCGTCGGCCATGGCCGCACGGAAATCGTCGCAGGTCACGGCCTGGCCGTCATGACGCCGGAAGTACAGGTCCATGCCCTTGCGGAAACCATCGCGGCCCAGCAGGGTCTGGTACATGCGCACGACTTCGGCGCCTTTTTCGTACACCGTCACGGTGTAGAAGTTGTTGATTTCCTCGTAGCTGTCGGGACGCACCGGATGTGCCATGGGGCCCGCGTCCTCGGGGAACTGCACCTGGCGCAGCATGCGCACGTCCTCGATGCGCTTGACCGCGCGGCCGGATTCGGAGCCCATCATGTCGGCCGAGAATTCCTGGTCGCGGAATACCGTCAGGCCTTCCTTGAGCGAGAGCTGGAACCAGTCGCGGCAGGTCACGCGGTTGCCGGTCCAGTTGTGGAAATACTCGTGCCCGACCACCGATTCGATATTGCCGAAGTCGGCGTCGGTGGCGGTCTGGGCGTTGGCCAGCACGTACTTGGTGTTGAAGATGTTGAGACCCTTGTTCTCCATCGCGCCCATGTTGAAGTCGCCCACCGCGACGATCATGAAGCGGTCGAGATCCAGCTCCAGGCCGAAGCGCCGCTCGTCCCAGCGGATCGAGTGGATCAGCGAATCCATGGCGTGGCGCGTCTTGGGCAGGTCCTGCGGCTCCACCCAGACCTGCAGCAGCTTTTCCTTGCCGGAGGCGGAGGCGATGCGTTCCTCGATGCACTCCAGTTTGCCGGCTACCAGCGCGAACAGGTAGGCGGGTTTCTTGAACGGGTCTTCCCAGACGGCTTCGTGACGCCCGTCCGGCAGCTCGCGCTCGCTGATCAGGTTGCCGTTGGACAGCAGCACGGGGTAGGCCGCGCGTTGCGCGCGCAGCGTGACCCGGAAGGTCGACATCACGTCGGGGCGATCCAGGTAATAGGTGATCTTGCGGAAGCCCTCGGCTTCGCACTGGGTGAAGAAGTTGCCGTTGGACACATAGAGCCCGGACAGCGACGTGTTGGCGGCCGGCTGGCAGGCGGTGACGATTTCCAGCGTGCCCTGCGCGGGCAGTTCGGGCAGGGTCAGGCTGTCCGCTTCCTGGCGCGCGCCATCCAGCGGCTTGCCGTCAAGGCTGACGCCGACCAGTTCCAGCTCCTCGCCGGCCAGCACCAACGGGCCCGGTCCCTGGCGGGTGAAACGCAAGGTATTGGTGACCACCGTGCGGGCGGGATCGAGTTCAAGCACAAGGTCGACGTGCTCAAATGCGAAGGCCGGCGGAGTATAGTCCTTGCGGTGGACGGTAACGGGCGTGTCGGTGCGCAGCATGGAAGAATCCTGTCCTCTGTGGGCCACTTTGGGCGGCTTGATCGCCATGGGCACGGCGGGAGGGAGGGGCGCAGCCCCTGCCGGGCCGCGCGCCCAGGCACTGAAAAACCCATTGTAGCCAAGCGGCGGGACGACGGCTTGGATGCGCCGCACCGCCGCGGAATTTTGCCCGCCCGGCACGGTCTGAATCACGTGGCTAACAACAATCGGTGTGGGGGCAGCATGACCGGACTATGGTTTTGCAGGGAATGGAGCAGGCAGGCCGGCAGGGGCTTGCGCGGCAGCAGGCTGGTGGCGGGCATGGCCCTGCTTGGCGTGGCGCTGCTGTCCGGCTGCGCCAGCACCGTCACCACGGAGGTGACGGCCTTCAGCCAGGGCAACTGGCAGAACGATCCGCCGCGCACCTATGCCTTTGATCACGGAGCAGGCAAGGAGGGCCGGTTCGAGGACCAGACCTACGAGCAATGGCTGGCGCAGGCGTTGACGGGGGTCGGCTTCGAACAGGTGGCGCGCCCGCAGGCGCACTACCTCGTCAATATGGAATACGACAGCAACTCGGGGCTGATGCGGGTGCAGGAGACCGTGTACCCGGATCCCTGGTATGGCGGCCCGTACTGGGGACCTTATTACCGCCCTTGGGGGCCCTGGGGCTGGGGTGGTCCGGGCTACTGGCCGCCGCAAACGATCGTGCGCGATGTGGCGGTGACGCAGTCCACGCTGCGCGTGTTCTTCAAGGATGCGGCTACCGGGCGCCGGGTCTACCAGGTTACCGCGCAACACCGCGACGAGAACGCGTCCCTGCAGGCGGCGATGCCGTACCTGATCCGCAGCGCCTTCGTGCAGTTTCCGGGCGAGAGCGGCCGGTCCCGGCGGGTGACATTGCCGCTGGATCCGAATGACAAGTAGACACAAGGCAAACGGAGGAGGCTGGGCATTGCCCGTGTGCGGGTAAAAACTGAATTGCCCGGCGAAAGGCCTTAAAACCCTGGAGGCACCTCTGGGAGGGGCTTCGCGCCGGGCTTGCGTGAGCTAGAATGACGGCTCGATTTTTCGGCCCGAGCCGCCGGCGCCCGTTTTTTGAAAGCTGCAATGGAAGATTCCGGCAAGCACGCCGGATACGACCGGCGCGGCTCCAGCGGGCACTGGCTGGGCCACTTCCTGGACGAGCATAATGACCAGCAAGACCGGCGGTGATGCACCGCAACATGCCCCCAATAGTCCTGAAGCGCAATTGCGCCTGGCCGCGCTGGAATACCACCGCAGCCCGACCAAGGGCAAGATCCAGGTAACCGCGACCAAGGCACTGTCCAACCAGCGCGACCTGTCCCTGGCCTACTCGCCCGGCGTGGCTTACGCCTGTGAGGAAATCGCCAAGGATCCGGCGATGGCCGCCGAGTACACCTCGCGCGGCAACCTGGTGGCGGTGATCACCAACGGTACCGCCGTGCTTGGCATGGGCGATATCGGTCCCCTGGCCGGCAAGCCGGTGATGGAAGGCAAGGGCTGCCTGTTCAAGAAATTCGCCGGCATCGACGTGTTCGACATCGAACTCGATGCGCGCGACCCGGACAAGATCGTCGAGATCGTGGCGGCGCTGGAGCCTACCCTGGGCGGCGTCAACCTCGAGGACATCAAGGCGCCCGAGTGCTTCTACATCGAGAAGAAGCTGCGCGAGCGCATGAATATTCCCGTCTTCCACGACGACCAGCACGGTACCGCCATCATCTCGGCGGCGGCACTGCTCAATGGCCTGAAGGTGGTGGGCAAGGATATCGCCAAGGTCAAGCTGGCGGTATCGGGCGCCGGCGCGGCGGCCATTGCCTGCCTGGACACCATGGTGAGCCTGGGCGTGACCCGCACCAATATCTCGGTGGTGGATTCCAAGGGCGTGATCTATGTCGGCCGCGACGCCAACATGGAGCCCAACAAGGCCCGCTACGCACAGGAAACCTCGGCCCGCACCCTGGCCGACGTGGTCAACGGCGCGGACGTGTTCCTGGGTTGCTCGGCTGCCGGCGTTCTGACCGCCGAGATGGTCAAGACCATGGCCGACAAGCCCATCATCCTGGCGCTGGCCAACCCGGAGCCGGAAATCCGCCCGGAAGTGGCCAAGGCCGCCCGCCCGGACTGCATCATCGCCACCGGCCGTTCGGACTACCCGAACCAGGTCAACAACGTGCTGTGCTTCCCGTACATCTTCCGCGGCGCGCTCGATTGCGGCGCCACCAAGATCACGGAAGAAATGAAGCTGGCCTGCGTGAAGGCCATCGCCGATCTGGCCGAAGCCGAGCTGAACGACGCCGTTGCCGCCGCCTATGGCGGCCAGGAGCTGAAATTCGGCCCCGACTACATTATCCCGACGCCGTTCGACCAGCGCCTGATCGAAAAGATCGCGCCGGCGGTGGCCAAGGCCGCTGAAGAATCCGGCGTGGCCACGCGTCCCATCAAGGACCTGGAAGCCTACCGCCAGCAGCTTACCCAGTACGTCTACCATACCGGCCTGATCATGAAGCCGGTGTTCACGGCCGCCAAGGCCGCGCCCAAGCGCGTGGTCTACGCCGAGGGCGAGGAAGAGCGCGTGCTGCGCGCGGTGCAGACCGTGGTGGACGAAGGCCTGGCGCGCCCGATCCTGATCGGCCGCCCGCACGTGATCCAGATGCGCATCGAGAAAGCCGGCTTGCGCCTGAAGGCCGGCGTGGACTTCGAGCTGATCAACCCGGAAGACGATCCGCGCTACCGCGCCTACCACGAGGCCTACCACGCGCTGCGCGGCCGCGACGGCGTGACGCCCGACATGGCCAAGGTGGCGCTGCGCCGCTCCAATACGCTGATCGGCACCATGCTGATGCATATGGGCGACGCCGACGCGCTGCTGTGCGGCACCGTGGGCCGCTTCGAAGCCCACCTGGAGCACGTGCGGGACGTGATCGGCCTGGCGCGGGGTGCCAAGGTGTTCGCCGCGATGAACGCGCTGATGCTTGAGAAGTACACGCTGTTCATCACCGACACCTTCGTCAATGACGACCCCACCGCCGAGGAACTGGCCGCCATCACGCAGCTGGCTGCCGAGGAAATCGCGCGCTTCGGCCAGCATCCGAAGGTGGCGCTGATGTCGCACTCGATGTTCGGCTCGTCGAACCGGCCGTCGGCCCGGAAGATGCGCGCGGCCCAGGAGATCCTGGCCCGCGAGGCGCCGCACCTGGAAGTGGAAGGCGAGATGCAGGGCGACGCCGCCCTGGTCGAGGATGTACGCCGCCACTTCCTGCCGGGCACCAAGCTGGCTGGCAGCGCCAACCTGCTGGTGATGCCGACGCTGGACGCGGCCAATATCGCCTTCAACCTGCTCAAGATCACGGGCGGACAGGGTGTCACCATTGGCCCGATCCTGCTGGGCGCGGCCAAGCCGGTGCACATCCTCAACCCGCAAGCCACCACGCGCCGCATCGTCAATATGACGGCGGTAGCGGTGGCGGAAGCCAACGCGGCGCGTTGATCCGCGATGCGGCGGTGCAGCAATGCCGCCGCCGAGAGTGCACATGCCGCCAGGCATCGTGCAATGAAAACGGGGCTCCCTGGGAGCCCCGTTTTTTGTGACCGGCTTGTCCTGCAGTTCCGCCGGCCCGGAAAAGCTGTGCTTTCTTAGCTACTGCAGCAGGTTGTACTGCTGCCGCATCACGACGATGATGGACTTCGCCGCTGCCAGTCGGGTGGGCAGGTGATCATCGGGCTCGCGCGGAAAATCGACTTCCGCGCTCCAGTTGCAACCGGTGTGGTCGGGTTGGTGTCCACGCATGGCGTGGAGCTCGCATTCACCGCACTCCGGATTGTTGTTCAGGAACTGGTTCAGGATGGCCATCAACTCCGACCGGGTCTTTGCATCACGACGCATGTGTCACCTCGTCCGTTGCCGTCTTGTTGCCTGGAACCTAAATCTAGGCAGGCATCGGCAGCCCCGCCAATTGAATCGGACTATTAAGCAGCGACTTTCGATCCTCAATCGCCGGTAGCCTGTTCCTATCGCGCTGCAGCATATCCATGCTGCAGCGCGAAATATCGATGACCTTTACTGGCCTGGGCGGTCTGCGGCAAAGAGGCGGTGCCGCCAGATACTTTCGGGGCTGGGGGATTGATATCCCTTGGGGTGGCTCATGAACTTCACGGGCCCTGGACCAGGGGCAAGGCGCTCGCAGGCCGGATCGGGGGAGTCCGGCACCATAGCCGGCAGGCAATAAAAAACCCGCCACCAGGGCGGGTCTCAATTCCCGTTGACAAGTTAAGGCACGCGTCAGAACTTGTGACGCACGCCCACACCGAAGGTGTCGCCGTGCGACAGGCTGGTGATCTTGTCGTAGAAGTAGGCGGCGTAGACGTCGGTGCGCTTGGACAGGTTGTAGTCGTACGCGACCGCCACCGTGCTGCGCTTGAAGTCCGAGACCGAGTTCTTGGTCTTGTCGTAGGCGTAGGACGCCAGGATGCTGCCGGCGCCGACGGGCACCGAAACGCCGACCTGGCCGTTGGTGTGCTTGATGTCGCCGTTGGGGTTGTTGTTGAGCTCGGTCTTGATGTACTGGCCTTGCGCGAACAGCTTGACGACCTTGAAGTCGTAGCTCAAGCCGCCCTGCACTGCGTTCTGCTTGTTGAAGCCAACCAGCAGCGGGTTGGCCGAAGCGGTGACGTCACCCGGCGTGCTGTCGAACTTGACTTGCTGGAAGGCCAGCGTGGCAGCGAACGGGCCGTTGAAGTACATCAGGTTGCCGCCCCACTTGTTCTGGCCGGTCGAACCTGCTTTCTCGCCGAAGGAGTAGATCACGTTGGCGGTCAGGCCGCCGAAGTTCGGCGTGCTGTACAGCAGCGAGTTGTTCCAGCCCGAATCGCCGATGATGCCCGGGTCGGCCACGTTGGCGGTGGTGGCGCCGAAGTAGGTGTGGAACACCATCGGCGAGAACACGTAGGAGTCGATCAGCGGGTTGAACAGGATGGTCGACACGAAGTAGGGCGTGGTGTTGCGGCCCAGCTTGAGCGCGCCCAGCTTGTCATTTTGCAGGCCCACGAAGGCATTGCGGCTGAACATCGAGTCGCCGTCGAAGCGGCCTTGCCTGCCGGTGTCGGTGCGGAAGAAACCGTTCAGGTCGAAGATGGCCTTGGTGCCGCTACCGAGGTCTTCGGTACCCTTGATACCCCAGTACGAGGTTTGCATGCCGCCCGAATTGGCGACATAGGCGCGGTCGGCCGCGCCGACGTTCTTGACGCCGCCAACGAACATGTCGGCCTGGCCGTACAGCGTGACACTGGATTGCGCCATGGCCGCGCCGCTGAAAAGGGCGGCAGCCATCGCTGCCAGCTTGAGGGCCGGCTTGATCTGCTTCTGCATTGGTGAATTCTCCGTGGTTGATCCGTTGCGTTCTTTGTGTACTGGGTCCCTGACGGGTTCTATTCGTTTTGTTTGCTACTGGCGTGCCCTGGGCTAGGGTGTTGCAGGCTCGGCCCGGGCACTGCCTGTTACATCGGTAAGGGGTAACGCAAGCTGCCTTTTTTTGGCTCAGCCGGATACTAAGTCGTTCAGGCGGAACTGTGCAATCCGATGGATCTGGTTGATGCAAGTTTGCAACTCCGCGGCCGGATCGTTTTCCACGCGCCTTGCGAACTCGTCGATGATGCCGGCGCGGTTATAGCCGCGTACGGCCAGGATGAAAGGAAAGCCGAATTTCTCGTTATAGCGGCGGTTGAACGCTTGCAGTTGCTCGAATTCCTCGGCGGAGCATTGATCGAGTCCGGCGCCGCTTTGCTCGCGGGTCGACTCGGCGGTCAGCTCGCCGCGCACGGCGGCCTTGCCGGCAAGCTCCGGGTGGGCGCGCACCAGCTTGATCTGGGCGGCGTCGCCGGCGCCGTCCACGATGGCACGCATGGCATCGGCCAGGGTGGCGGCGTTGGCGAAGGGGCGCTGCGTGGCGGCGGCTTCGGCCACCCACGGAGAGTGTTCATAGATGCCGCCGAGCACCTGGACAAAGTCGGCGGCCGGCAGGGCATTGAGTTGATCTAGGGAGTAGGTATTGCTCATGGATTGGCTTATCGCTTGGTCGCTTGGTCGCCTGGCTCAGGCGCGGTTCTTTGCGGAGTAGGGATGGGTCTCGGCCCAGTGGCGCGCGATATCCACGCGCCGACAGATCCAGACCTTGTCGTGGCCCTGCACGTAGTCGAGGAAGCGCTGCAGCCCGCGCATGCGCCCCGGCCGGCCCAGCAGGCGGCAGTGCATGCCGACCGAAAGCATCTTGGGCTGGTCCAGCCCCTGCGGGTCGCCTTCGGCGTAGAGCACGTCGAAGGCGTCCTTCAGGTACTGGTAGAACTGCTCGCCGGTGTTGAAGCCTTGCGGCGTGGCGAAGCGCATGTCGTTGGAGTCGAGCGTATAGGGCACCACCAGGTGGGGCTTCTTCTCGCCGCCGGTGACTTCCACCTCGGTCCAGAAGGGCAGGTCGTCCCCGTAGTAGTCCGAGTCGTACAGCAGGCCGCCGTGTTCCACCACCAGGCGGCGCGTGTTGGGGCTGTCGCGGCCGGTGTACCAGCCCAGCGGCAGCGAGCCGGTCAGTTCCTCGATGATCTGCATGCCGATGCGCATGTGCTCGCGCTCGGTGGCTTCGTCCATGCCCTGGTAATGGATCCAGCGCCAGCCGTGGCAGGCGATCTCATGGCCGAGTTCGACGAACGCCCGGGCCAGCTCGGGATGGCGCTGCAGCGCCATCGACACGCCGAAGATGGTCAGCGGCAGCCCGCGCTGCTCGAACTCGCGCAGGATGCGCCAGACCCCGGCGCGCGACCCGTACTCGTATACGCCCTCCATGCTCATGTGGCGGTCGGGGTAGGCCGCCGCGCCGATGATCTCCGACAGGAACTGCTCGGAGCCGGCATCGCCGTGCAGCACGTTGTTCTCGCCGCCCTCTTCGTAGTTCAGGACGAACTGCAGCGCAAGGCGCGCGCCGCCCGGCCAGCGGGCGTGCGGCGGCTGGCTGCCGTAACCGATCAGATCGCGTGGATAGTTGTTGCTTGTCATCAGGGTCATGATTCTTCAGGAAAACTGTGCCGGCCGCCGCCGGCAGGACTTATTCCGTGCCGTGCGTATTGGCAGCGGCGTTGCGCATCGCCTCTTCGCGCGACTGGATGCCGTTGAAGAAGACGTTGAGCACCACCGCCACGATGGTCCCCAGCACGATGCCGCTATGGGTGAACGGGTCGGTCCACTTGGGCAGGTACTGGAAGAAGGTCGGCGCCAGTGTCGGGATCATGCCGAAGCCGATCGAGATGGCGACGATGAACAGGTTGAAGCGGTTGCGGTTGAAATCGCAGGAGCCGAGGATGCGGATGCCGGTCGCGGCCACCATGCCGAACATCACGATGCCGGCGCCGCCGAGCACGAACTGCGGTACCGAGGCGACGATGTGCGCCATCTTCGGGAACAGGCCCAGCGCGATCAGGATGATGCCGCCGGCCGCCGCCACATAGCGCGAGCGCACGCCGGTCACGGTCACCAGGCCCACGTTCTGCGAGAACGAAGTGTAGGGGAAGGTGTTGAACACCCCGCCGATCACGGTGCCGAGGCCGTCGGCGCGCAGGCCGCGGGTCAGGTCTTCATTGGACAGGCGCTTGCCGGTGATATCGGCCAGCGCGAGGAACATGCCGGTGGATTCCACCAGGGTGATCAGCATCACCACGCACATCGACAGGGTGGCGGCAACGTCGAACTTGGGAATGCCGAAGTGCAGCGGGGTGATGACCGCCATCAGGCTGGCTTCGTCGAGGCCTTCGAAGGAGACCTTGCCCAGCGCCATTGCCACCAGCGTGCCGATCACGATGCCGAGCAGCACCGCGCAGTTGGAGATCAGGCCGCGCCCGTACTTGCTCAGCAGCAGGATCGCCACCAGCACCAGCGCCGCGATGCCGAGGTTGCCCAGGTCGCCGTAAGCCAGGTTCGGCACGTCCTTGACCACGCCGTCGATCACGGCACGCGTGGTGGGCTGGCCACCGGCCGCCCAGTTGATGCCCACCCGCATGAGTGACACGCCGATCAGCGTGATCACCGTGCCGGTCACGACCGGCGGGAACAGGCCGAGCATCCGCCCCATCAGCGGCGCCACCAGGATACCGAACACCCCCGCGGCGATCACCGCGCCGTAGATGCCGAGCAGGCCGACATTGGGATCGGAACCGATGGCGATCATCGGCGCCACCGAAGCGAAGGTCACGCCCATCATCACCGGCATGCGGATGCCGAACTTCCAGAAGCCGAAGGCCTGGATCAGCGTGGCCAGGCCCGCCGCGAACAGGTCAGCGTTGATCAGGAAGGCGAGTTGGTCCTTGGGCAGCTTGAGCGCGCCGCCAATGATCAGCGGCACCGCGACGGTACCGGCGTACATCACCAGCACGTGCTGCAGGCCGAGCGCAAGCAGCCGGCCCGAAGGCAGCCGCTCGTTGGTTAGATCCGTGGGGACCGTGGTGCTAGCGCTAGTCATGGGTGTGTCTCCTCTCCTTTTGATTTGATGGGAACGCTGCCGGGCGGGGGGGGCTCTCGGTATGTGATTCCGGCGGCGCGCCTCATCGGGGACGCGTTGTCATGAGCAGGAATCGGGCCTTGGCCGCAGGATGGCAGCGGGAACAGCTTGCTAGGTGGAGTGACCCAGCACGCTGCGAAGATCGAAGTTGCCCGGTTCATCTGGCTGGACGCGGTCGGCGCAGGCGCCGAGGTGGTGCGCCATGCGGCTCTGGGCCAGGGCGGCGTCGCCCTGTTCCAGGGCATCGAGGATCTCTTCGTGCTCGTCGAAGGAGCAGGCGTTATTGCCTGGCGCCTCGACGCTGGCAATCATCAGCGTGGTGCGCGAGACCAGCCGGCGCATCATGGTGACCAGCAGCGCGTTGCCGGAGAGCTCGGCCAGCGCGGTATGGAACTCGGCCGACAGGCGGATCCATTTGGGGCGCTCATTGGTGAGGAAAGCCTGGCGCTCGGCCTCCACCATCTTGCGCAGCGGCGCGATCACGCGCTTGACGTCGCGCATGGCGGCAAGCTTTTCCAGCACGGCGCGCTCCAGCATCTGGCGCAACTCGAACATGTCGTGCGCTTCGTCGGTGGAGGGGCTGGCGATAAAGGCGCCGCGGTTGGGCTCGAGATCGACCATGCCGTCGGCGGAGAGGTGCGCCAGTACCTTGCGCACCGTGTGGCGCGCTGTGGCATAGATTTCGCACAGCGAATGCTCGGTCAGCTTGGTGCGCGGCGGCAGCCGGTGCTCCATGATCGCGTCATAGATCTCGTGATACATGCGCTCCTCGACGGAGCCCTTGCGGGCGGGCTTGATTTCGGTCGGGGCGGCGGTGTCATCGGCACCGCCAATCAGCTTGAGACTCTTGGACATCTTGGCACCAGCGTATTGGTGAGGAGGGGGAACGGCGTGCCGCCGGCAGCGGGTAAAAGCAGGGTGGCGCGCCCCAAAAATTGTTGACAATTATTTGGTTATGGCGGCAATATTGTCAACAAAACCGAGCTAGGTTTTCGACAACTCAGGGTAATTCCCGAGTTGCCATACGGACTGGTGCAAAGCATTGTCGCCCTGCACCAGTCCAGCGCCGGGATGCGTTAGAAATACGTACCGAGCGGGCACCATTCCCACAAATGGTGCTAGTGAAGGCAGCGGCGCCTCTCACAACCCAAAGCCCTAAGGAAGAACAGGATGGGACGCTTGACCACTCATGTCCTCGATACTGCAGCCGGCACACCCGGCGCCGGCATGTCGATTACTCTGCATAAAATTGTCGACAATCGCAAGGACACGCTGAAGACAGTCGTCACCAACCACGATGGCCGGTGCGACCAGCCCCTGCTGGATGGCGACACCATGGCCGTCGGGGTGTACGAACTCGAATTCGGTGCCGGCGATTATTTCCGCGCCCAGGGCACGAAGTTGCCCGAGCCAGCTTTCCTCGACGTGGTGACGCTGCGTTTCGGTATTGCCGATACCGCCGCGCACTATCACGTGCCGCTGCTGGTCTCCCCCTGGTCGTACTCGACCTACCGCGGCAGTTGAGCGCGGTACGGGAAACAAAGGAGACAAGACATGGAAGGCTATATCCTCGACTGGGCCAATATGCTGTTCCGGTGGGTGCACGTGATCACCGCGATCGCATGGATCGGTTCCTCGTTCTATTTCGTCTGGCTGGACAACAGCCTGACCCGCCCCGATGACCCCGACCTGCAGGAGAAGGGCGTGGGCGGCGAGCTATGGGCGGTGCACGGCGGCGGCTTCTACAACCCGCAGAAATACCTGAGCGCGCCCAAGACATTGCCGGAGAACCTGCACTGGTTTTACTGGGAGTCGTATTCCACCTGGATGACCGGATTCGGCCTGCTGGTGGTGCTGTACCTGTTCAACGCCAGCACGTTCCTGGTCGACAAGAACGTCATGGACATGTCGGCGGGCGCGGCGATCGGGTTTGCGCTGTCTTACCTCGCCGTGGGCTGGGTGGTCTACGACTGCATCTGCCGCGTGTTCGGCAAGAGCGACCGCACCGTCGGCATCCTGGTGGCGATCTACGTCGCGCTGGCTGCTTACGTGGCCT
Organism: Burkholderiaceae bacterium 16; assembly: GCA_000955785.1. GTDB lineage: Bacteria > Pseudomonadota > Gammaproteobacteria > Burkholderiales > Burkholderiaceae > Cupriavidus. The sequence continues at coordinate 46,190 of JYOD01000047.1, read as the reverse complement.
GCCACGTGTTCTCGGGCCGCGCGGCGTTCCTGCTGACCGGCGCGATGATCGCCACCATCATGAGCGCCAACGTGCTGGTGTGGATCATTCCCGGCCAGCGCAAGGTGGTTGCCGCGCTGCGCGCGGGCGATCCGGTGGATCCGGTGCATGGCAAGAACGCCAAGCAACGTAGTGTGCATAACACCTACTTCACGCTGCCGGTGCTGTTCGCCATGCTGTCGAACCACTACAGCATGACCTACAGCTACAAGTACAACTGGGCCGTGCTGGTGCTGATCATGCTGGCCGGCGTGCTGATCCGCCAGTTCTTCATCCTCAAGCACAAGGGCAAGATCAATGTAGCCTGGCCCGCCGCCGGTGTCGCGGTGCTGGCCGTGGTCGCGGTCATGATCGCGCCGCAGCCGCGCGAGACGGTGGCGAACAAGGATGGTGCCGCCTCGCAGGTGAGCTTTACCAAGGTGCAGGAGGTTATCAACTCGCGCTGCGTCCAGTGCCATGCCGCCGCGCCGAAGATGATGCCGACCGCCGCCAAGGGCATCAAGCTGGACACGGCCGACGAGATCAAGGCGCACGCGCAGCTGATCTATCAGCAAGCGGTGCAGCAGAAGGCCATGCCGCTTGGCAACGTCACGCAGATCACGGACGACGAACGGGCGCTGCTGGGCCAGTGGTTCGAGGCCGGCGCCAAGACCACCAACTGATCCGCCAACTGATTGACGGGGATCCTCGCGGATCCCCCCTGACCGAGCATCGGTGATCGACGGTCCGGTGGCCGTGCAGCTTGCGGCCGGAGGTCCGGACTGGCGAGGGTTTGAACGGGGCGCATGCCCCGTTTTTTTTCGCACGGCGGCGGGCCAGGGGCCAGGGGCCTATTGCAGGTTCGCTATGTAGTTGGCGAGGTTCTGGATATCCGCGTCTGACAAGCCACGCGCCACGCTGGTCATGTTGCCGGCGTCATTGGTGCGCTTGCGCGAGCGGAAGTCTTCCAGTTGCTTGACGATATAGGCGTACTGCTGTCCGGCCACGCGGGGAATTTCATTCTGCCCGCTGAAGCTGCCGAGATGGCACATGGTGCAGAGCACCTCTTCGGACTTCTTCCTGCCGGCTTCCACTTTTTGCCCGTCTGCCTTGAACTGGGAAGGAATGGGTTTCTGCGCCGCGAAATAATCCGCCAGGTCCAGCATATCCTCGCGCGATAGCGGCGCCGCCATCGGCGTCAACGGCGGGTGGCCGCGGCGGCCTTCCTTGAAGTCCTTTAGCTGCACGTAGATGTAGCGCGCGGTCTGGCCGGCAAGCACCGGATAGACCGGATTGCCGGAGTTGCCCATCGGCCCGTGGCACGCCACGCAGGTTTCCGCCTTGCGCTTGCCGGCCTCGGGGTCGGCGCGCGCGATGCCGGCCGCGCATGCCAGCAACACGCACAGTACAAGCGCCGGCCCCGGCAGCGCAAAATGCCGGGGCCGTCCGAGGGGGATGCGCATGCCTATTGCACCGCGAACACCAGCACGGTGTTGCCGCGCTTGAAGTCCAGTTGCGTGTTGCCGCCTGCCGCTACCGCGATGTACTGCTTGCCGCCCACCATGTAGGAAACCGCGGGTGCGTTGACCCCGGCGCCGCATTGGTACTCCCACAGCTTCTTGCCCGTGCTCGCGTCGAAGGCCCTGAACAGGCCGTTGCCTTCCCCGTTGAACACCAGCCCGCCGGCGGTGGCCAGTACGCCGCCGATCAGCGGTTGCTCGGTCTTAAAGTCCCAGGCAACCTTGCCGGTGTCGATATTGACCGCGGAGAGCTTGCCCCATTGCGCCTCGGACGGGATGGTCTTGAACGCGCCGCCCAGCCATAGCTTGCCACCGGGGTAGGGCGTCGCTTCCACCTGGTAAGTCATGGGCTGGTGCAGGTTGGCGGCATAGGCCAGCCGCGTCTTCGGGTCGAACGCCATCGGCGACCATTCCACGCCACCGTTGGCGCCCGGCAGCATGCGCGCGCCGGAGGCGGTGGGCAGCGTCCACATGTTCTCCTGCGGGATCATGGCCTGGGAGAAGCGGATCAGATGGCCATCGCGGCGGTCATGCACATAGATGTGGCCGGTCTTGCCGCCGTGGATCACGCCGGGAATCATCTGGCCGCTCTTGTCGCGCACGTTGACCAGGATCGGCGGGCTGGCTGCGTCAAGGTCCCACACGTCATGGGCGACATATTGGGAGTGCCATTTGTAGGCGCCGGTATCCAGGTCGACTGCCACCATCGAGTCGGTATAGAGGTTGTCTCCGGGGCGGATGGCGCCATACAGGTCGGGCGATGGGTTGCCCACCACGAAGATCGCCATCTTGTTCTTGCGGTCGATCGCCGGCGGCATCCAGACGCCGCCACCAAGGGACTTGTAGAAGTCGCCGCCCTTGTCGGCCAGTTGCTTCTTCTCCGCCGCGATATCGCGCTTCATGTCGCGGCCCGTCGCGTCCATGGTGGCCCAGACGCCTTCATGCCCTTTCTCGGGGATGGTGTAAAAGGTCCACAGCAGCTTGCCGTCGGTGACGCTGTAAGCCTTGAGGAAACCACGGATGCCGTACTCCCCGCCGTTGGTGCCGATCAGGATCTTGTCGTCCACCACGACCGGCGCCATGGTTTCCGAATAGCCCCGCTCGGGATCGGCGATCTGGGTTTCCCACAGCAACTTGCCAGTCCTGGCGTCGAGCGCGACCAGCTTGGCGTCGAGCGTGCCCATATAGAGACGGTCGCCGCTGACAGCCACGCCGCGATTGTTCGGGCCGCAGCAGAAGGTCGTGACCGGACCCATCTTGTGCTTGTAGTGCCAGAACTCCTTGCCGGTCACGGCATCGATCGCATAGACGTGGTCGTAGGAGGTGGTCAGGAACATCACGCCGTTGACCACGATCGGCGCTGTCTCCATGGACTCGAGCACGGCGGTCTGGAACTGGAAGGCTGGCTTGAGCCTGGCGACATTCTTGGTGTTGATCTGGCTGCCTGGGTAATAACGGGTTTGCTGGTAGGAGCCGTTCGAGTGCAGCCAGTCGTTCGCGTTGCCGCCGGCGTCGTCGAGTTGCGCCTGCGTAACCGATGGCAGGGGCCTGGTCATGGCGGCGCCGGTCGTCGTGGCAGCACCCTGGATTTCGTCCGCGCCGAAGGCGACGGTCGCAACGGACGCGGCGCAGGCGGCGAGGGCCAGGAGTAGCAGGGGGAGGGTCAACCGGGAGTGGCTGCGTGCTGAGAGCATGGGGAGCTCCTTTCTTGAATTCTTTTGTGCCCCGGCTTTCCCAGGGCGAAAGCATGTGCGCGTGGCGCACCGAAGCGGCCCGGGGTCAAGTGCAGTATAGGAGAGGGTGCAGGTAAAACAACCTTGTATCGCCATCGCTTGCATAACTTCCGCTGGCACGCCGCCACGCCGCAAAATCAACCCATGCCGCGCCGCAGCACACGCTCGGACGTTCCTTGAATTTGCGCGTCTTACGCACCACACTTAGCCGGCAAAGGTATCGCGAAGGGGCTGGCAACATACGCGGTGTGGGGGAGACGGACATGGACGGACGCACAGGATGGCGCGCGGGGATCGCCGCGCTGCTCTGCGGCATGGGCATGTTGTGGCTGCCGGCAAGGGCAGACGACGACATCGGCCTCAATGCCCGCTTGCTCGCGGCCGCCAGGGCGGGCGACGCCGCGGGCGTGCGTGCCACGCTGCAACAAGGCGCGGCGGTGGACGCGCGCAACCGCATTGGCGATACCCCATTGCTCACCGCCAGCAAGCGTGGCCTGACCGAGATGGCGCGCACGCTGGTCGATCACGGCGCCAATGTTAGCCAGGCCAATGTGCAAGGCGTCACGCCGCTGATGGCCGCGGCCTTTGGCGGCCATGAGGAGATCGTGGCGATGCTGCTGGTGCGCCATCCTGATCTGACAGCCACGGATCGCGTCAACAAGAGCGCCATGGTCTATGCGGCAGGCGAGGGCCACGCAGGGGTGGTGCGGCAGTTGCTGGAGGCTGGCGTGGACGTCAACGCCACCTACGGCAATGGGCTCACCGCGCTGATGTGGGCAGCCGGCTACGACCGCGCCGATACGGTGCGCCTGCTGCTCGCCAAAGGCGCCAGGCAGGATCTGCGCGACAATCGCGGACTGACCGCGCGCGAGATCGCGGAGCAGGTGCACGCGTCGAAGGTGGCGAGCTTGCTGGACGCGCCGCGCTGAGCGCGTTGCTTCCGGCGCGACAGGCCCGGCAGCCGATGCCGGCATGGCCCCCTGTCATGCCGGCATCCCGCCACCGCCTCGTCAGACCGCCGCACGCCGCCGTGCTGGCGGCGCCGGGAAGGCGCCCGCATCCTCGCGCGTAGTTGGACCAAAGTCCAATATCTGCGGTCTTCCAACTGTCATAGTCTTAATCGAGCGTCGAATCAGGTGGGGCCCTGCGGTGCCTGTATGGGGAATTTCGCCATGAGCAAAGTCAAACCGTTCGTCGCAGTGGTTGATGACGACGAATCGGTGCGTCGTGCCATCAAGCGGCTTTTGCGCTCCATCGGGCTGTCATCGGAAACGTTCAAAGCCGGGGACGAGTTCCTGGATATGTTCGATTCCATTCCGTCATATCGCCCAGGCTGCGTCGTGCTCGATGTGCAGATGCCCGGCCTGAACGGGCTTGAGGTCCAGCGGCGGCTCACGGGCAGCGGCATCCCGGTGATCTTCATCACGGCACATGACGAAGCCGGTGTCCGCGAGCAGGCATTGGCGGCTGGAGCGGCAGCCTATCTGCGCAAGCCGTTTAACGATGAAATCCTTATCAAGGCCGTGCGCACGGCCATCGATCCGACTTCCGAGGGGTGAGGAACGCGAACCGGCTTCGAGCGCCCGGCGAGCGGCTATTGGACCAAGGTCCAATTGCTTTAGCGGGACCCGGATATCACTATGGATGTGACCCGGAAATAATCTTAGGTGGGAATGCGCTTTACGCCATGTTGTCATTTTCTGAATGGAGCACGCATCATGATCAAGTACTTTCGGCTCATTCTCGCGATTCCGGTCTTGCTGGTCGCGGTAGCCTGTTCGACCCAGCAGACGTCAACCGTGGGCAATGACCCGCAGCTGGAAGCGGCTGCGCGTGCGGCCCTGACAAAGCTGAATGATACGAATCCCAGGACCAAGAACCTCCTGACCGCGGCGAAGGGGGTTCTCGTGTTCCCCGACATCATGAAGGCGGGCTTCCTGGTGGGCGCGCAAGGCGGCAACGGCGTGATGTTTGCCCCGGATGGCAGGGTGCTGGGCTACTACAACGCCACGGCGGTCTCGTATGGCCTGCAGGCAGGCGCCCAGACATTCTCACTGGCAATGTTCTTCATGAACGACAAGGCTTTGACCGATCTCAACGATAGCAACGGGATGTCGGTCGGTGTTGGGCCGAGCGTTGTTGTGGTGGATGAGGGCGTTGCAAAATCCATGACCAGCGAAAACCTGACATCGGACGTCTACGCCTTCATCTATGGGCAGCAGGGGTTGATGGCCGGCCTCGGTTTGCAAGGTCAGAAGATCACAAAGCTCAGTCGCTGAAACGGATCATGACGCCCGTTCAGTCGGGGCTCCTCGCTCAGCAAGCGCGCGTCGTGTCTGTTCAGTGCGGCGCGCGTTAGCTGCGCGCGGGCGACAGACGAGTGCGCCGTTTGGTCAGGAAGTATTGGGGAGTTCCACGCCATGCTACGAATGCAGCGAGTCTCAACCAGCCTGATCGCGTGGATGCTGGCATTCGGTGCTGCCGCGCAGCAGCCCATTATCTATCCGGCAAAAGGGCAGAGTCCGCAAAAGCAAAACTCGGATACGGCCGAATGCCAGCAGTGGGCGAAGCAGAATACGGGGGTGGATCCGGTGGCCATTGCGCAGCAATCCGGTCAGCCGAGCGCCCCGCAGCAACAAGGCGGCCGGGTCAGGGGGGCAGCAGGCGGCGCGGCGGTAGGCGCAGCGGTGGGTGCGATCGCGGGCGATGCCGGCAAGGGTGCGGCGGCTGGCGCGGTCACGGGGACCGTGGTCGGCGGCACGCGCCAGCGCCGCAGCAACCAAGCCGCGGCCGAACAGCAGCAAGCGGGCCAGCAGCAGGCTTCTCAGCAGATGGCGACATTCAACCGGGCGGTGGCGGCATGCATGACGGGCCGGGGATACACAGTGCAGTAGAGCAGTAGTGCAGTAGTGCAGTAGAGGGCAGGGCCGGAGAGTTGGGGATCCACAGATGACGACGAAACCAAGGCGAACCGCGTTTGCGACCGCATGGCGCAGTTACGCGGCGACTATCGCGCTCGACAAGATCCTCAGCCCAATGGCGCTGACGCTGAATCGGGAGGACGCGCTTGTGTTGTTTGGCTACGGCATGCCGCCGTAGCTGGCCGCGGATCTGGCTTGCTTGCGTTGTGTTCCAGGAGTCCGAGTTCCCAATGGGAGACTCAAATGGTGATCTCACCTTCGCGGATCGTAAACGTCGGTTGCAGGCACGCGCGCAACCGTGCCTGCCTGCTGGCCGCGTTTGCCGGTGCGACTTTAGTGCTGCTTGCCGGCTGCCATAAGCCGGCGAACGAGTTGCCGCGCACGACAATCGAAGTGACGGTCGCAACTGTCGCGCAGCGTGATACGCCGGTCGAGTTCGAGTTCACCGCCCAGACGCAAAGCTCGCGCGAGGTGGAGATTCGCGCACGCGTCGATGGCTTCCTGGAGAAACGCGTCTATACCGAGGGCGCGCTGGTGCATGCCGGGGAGACGCTCTTCCTGATGGATGCCAAGCCATTCGAAGCGGCGCTCCAGTCGGCAAAGGGCCAGCTTGCGCAGCAGCAGGCCAGGCTCACCGTGACCAAGGCTAATCTGGCTCGCGTGGTTCCGCTAGCCGCCCAGAACGCTCTCAGCCAGAAGGACCTTGACAACGCGACGGGCAACGAGAAGGAGGCCGAGGCCGCCGTGATCGCGGCACAAGGCCAGGTACGGACCGCGGAACTCAACCTGAGCTACACGACGATCAAGTCCCCGCTCCTGGGCTTGTCGAGCTTCGCAAGGCAGCAGGACGGCAGCTACGTGACCGCGGCCGCGACGGGCTTGCTAACCTACGTCTACCAGCTTGACCCCATGTGGGTGAACTTCAGCATTTCCGAGAACGAGTTGCTGTCCTACCGCGACCAGGCCGCGAAAGGCCAGTTGCGGTTTCCCCCCAACAACGATTTCGAGGTCACGGTCGTGCTTGCCGATGGCACCCTGTTCCCGGGCCGCGGCCATATCAACTTCACCAATCCGGCATTCAACACGCAAACCGGAACCTTCCTCGTGCGGGCCTCGTTCGCCAACCCGCAAGGCACCCTGCGCCCAGGGCAGTTCGTGCGCGCACGGGTTGCCGGCGCGGTGCGCCCAAATGCGATTCTCGTGCCTCGACGTGCCGTGTTGCAGGGCTCCAAGAGCCATTTCGTCTGGACCGTCGATAAAGATTCGAAAGGCCATCAACGGGTTGTCGAAGTCGGAGAGTGGAACGGCGATGACTGGTTCATCAACGCGGGCCTGAAAGCCGGTGAGAGGATCGTCGTCGACGGCGCCATTCGCGTTGTCGCCGACACGCCGCTGAAAATCACCCAGGCGCCCGCTCAGAAGGCCGCCGCCGATACGCCGCGCAGCGAAGAGCAAAACCTGTCGCAGCGCCAGTCTGACACTACCGCGACGAACTGACCGGGCAGGCGAAATGAACATCTCCCATTTCTGCATTGACCGGCCGATCTTCGCGTCGGTCATTTCGATCGTGATCACGCTCGGCGGCGCGCTGGCGATGTTCAACCTGCCCATCGCGCAGTATCCTGACATTACGCCGCCCCAGATCACGGTTTCCGCCACGTACCCCGGCGCGACCGGGGACGTGGTCGCAAACAATGTTGCCGCGCCAATCGAGCAGCAGGTCAATGGCGCGGACAATATGATCTACATGAACTCGTCGAGTTCATCGACCGGCAACTTCACGCTCAACGTTTATTTCGAGATCGGCACCAACCCGGAGCTTGCCCAGGTCGATGTGCAGAACCGGGTGAACCTGGCGCTGCCGCAGCTGCCTTCGTCGGTTCAGTCACAAGGCATCCAGGTGCAGAAGAAATCCTCGGCGTTCATGATGGTCATCGCCATCTATTCGCCCAGCGAACGTTACGATTCAACCTACATCGCCAACTACACCAACATCTACGTGTTGGATGCGTTAAAGCGCATATCAGGCGCCAATCAGTCGAGCATTTTCGGCACGCCTGACTATGCGATGCGTATCTGGCTCAAGCCTGACCGCATGGCGCAGCTCGGGATCACGGCTTCCGACGTGCAGAAGGCCGTCGCCAACCAGAACCAGCAGTTCGCGGTCGGCAGCATCGGCCAGTCGCCAACCGGCACGGCAGTCGAGCAGTCATTCGCGGTAACCACCACTGGCCGCCTGAGCAGTCCGGCCGAGTTCGACAACATCATCCTGCGCGCGGCGAGCGGCGATGCCGCGATCGTGCGTCTCAAGGACATCGGCCGCGCCGAACTCGGCAGAAAGGACTATTCGATCCGCAGCAAGTTCCAGGGCAAGCCGGCGACGGTTATCGCCGTCTATCAGCAGCCGGGCGCCAATGCGCTCGACGTGTCCAACCAGGTGCGAAAGACGCTGGCGGAGATGAAGAAGTCGTTTCCGGAAGGGCTTGAGTACGAGATCGCGATGGACACGACTGAGTTCACCCGCGCGTCGATCTCGGACGTCATTCACACCTTCTTCGAAGCGCTCGTGCTGGTGGTGATCGTCGTGTTCGTATTCCTGCAGAGCTTGCGCGCCACCTTGATCCCGGTGCTGGCGGTGCCCGTGTCGATTGTCGGTACCTGCATGGGCATGATGGCGCTGGGATTTTCGATCAACATGCTGACCTTGTTTGGCATGGTGCTTGCGATCGGTATCGTGGTGGACGATGCCATCGTGGTGATCGAGAACGTCGAACGGAACATGACCGTCCACAAGCTGAATCCGAAGGACGCCGCCAAACGGGCCATGGACGAAGTCACGGGACCGGTGATCGCGATCGTGCTTGTGCTGTGCGCGGTATTCGTGCCGGTGGCATTCCTTTCGGGCATCACCGGGCAACTGTACAAGCAGTTCGCCATCACCATTGCGATATCGGTGGTGCTGTCGGGGGTGGTTGCTCTCACGCTGTCGCCTGCGCTGGCGGGATTGCTGCTGAAGGAGGGGCATCATGAGAAGAAGGGTTTCTTCAGGTGGTTCGAGAATGCCTTCGGGCGGATGACCGCTGGCTATACGAACATGGTGAAGATGGTCATCAAGCGCTCCATGGTGGCGCTGTTGCTGTTCGTCGGCATGATCGTGCTCGCGGTTCTCATGACGCGGTCGATCCCGACTTCGTTTCTGCCGCCGGAGGACCAGGGCTACCTGCTCGGCGCGGTGATCATGCCGGATGCGGCGAGCCTGGACCGCACCGGGGCGGTGTCCCAGCACGTCACCGACTACTTCATGAAGCAGCCGGCCGTGGGCAGCGTCACGGTAATCGACGGATATAGCCTGCTCGACAGCCAGAACAAGAATAACGCGGGGGCGTTCTTTATCGGCTTCAAGAGCTTCGACGAGCGCTATAAATTCGCCAATATCAAGACGCAGAATGCGCGCGCGGTACTGATCGACGCCTACGAGCAACTTTCCAAGGTGAAAGAGGGGATCATCCTGCCGGTCAATCCGCCGTCGATCCCGGGGTTAGGTACGACCGGCGGCACGGAGATGTGGATCCAGAGCAAAGGCGACGGTACCATCCCGCAACTCGCGGGCGTGGTGGATGACTACATGGCCAAGGCGAAGCAGCGGCCCGAACTGGCCCGTGTCACGTCGACCTTCAATGCGTCGTCTCAGCAACTGCTGGTCAACGTGGACCGTGAAAGGGCGGAAACCCTGGGGGTGCCGGTCGAGGAAGTGTACAGCGCGATGCAGACCATGTTCGGCTCGCTGTACGTCTCGCAGTTCAATCGTTCGAGCCGGCTGTGGCAGGTTATCCTGCAAGCGGAGCCATCCTATCGGCTCAAGCCCGAGGATCTCGACCAGATCTTCGTGCGCGGCAAGACCGGCAATATGGTCCCGCTAAATGCCGTGGTGACCACCAAGTTCGTCACTGGTCCGGATCTGGTGACGCGTTTCAACAATTTTCCGGCAGTCAAGATTACCGCCAATGCGGCCCCGGGATACAGCTCGGGGCAGGTCCTTTCCGCGCTTGCGGAAGTTGCCGACGAGGTGATGCCCGCCGACTACGGCGTGGGGTGGAGCGGCGAGGCCTTCGAAGCCAGGCAGGCCGGCACCTCATCGACGCTTGTGTTTGTGTTTGGCCTGATCATGGTGTTCCTGATTCTCGCCGCGCAATACGAGAAGTGGAGCTTGCCGGTGGGCGTGCTGATGGCGGTGCCGTTCGCGGTCTTCGGCGCGTTGCTCGCCATCCTGCTGCGCGGCCTCGAGAACGACGTGTACTTCCAGATCGGTCTGACGATGCTGGTTGCGCTGGCGGCCAAGAACGCGATCCTGATCTTCGAGTTTGCCGTGCTGAACCGGGAACAGGGCGAGTCGGTCTACGACGCCGCTGTCACGGCGGCGACCGAACGGCTGCGTCCGATCGTAATGACCTCCCTTGCCTTCATCCTGGGCTGCGTGCCGCTGGCGATTGCGCTCGGCGCTTCGGCGAACAGCCGGCATTCGATCGGCACCGGCGTCATTGGCGGCATGCTCGGCGCGACGGTGATCGCAGTGTTCTTCATTCCGATGTTCTTCTACGTGCTCGAAACGATGTCGGAAAAGAAGGGCGGAGGCAAGAAGACTCCCGGTCCGGAAGGCGGCGCGCCCGGCGAGCCGGCTCCAGGCTCTTTTGGGTCGGGATCGGGCGGCCCGACGGCCACGCCGTCCGCCAGACGCGAGGACGAATGACATGCGCACTTCGGCTCTTTCGCTAATGGCTTTGCTGACGCTCGGCGGCTGCCTGCTCGGGCCGAACTACCAGCGGCCGGCCGTCGACACGCCGCCTGCGTTCCGTTTTGCCGAGGCGGATGCGCAGGATCTCGTCAATACGACATGGTGGGTGCAGTTCGAGGATCCGGCGCTCAACGATCTGATCGCGACGGCGCTGGCCGAGAACAAGGACGTGAAGATCGCGGCGGCGCGCGTCGAACAGTTTCTCGGGCAATTCCAGAGCACGCGCTCGCAGCTGTTCCCGCAACTCGGCGCAGGCGCCGCGGCACAGCGTGAGGGCGTGCCGCTAGGGGCGTTGGCATTGCCGTCCGGTGTCGGGCCGGTATTCAACCAGTTCCAGGCGACGCTCTCCGCAGCATGGGAGATCGATGTCTTCGGCAGGCTGCGCCGTCAGACGGAGTCCGCCAGGGCGAGCCTGCTGGCGAGCGAGGAAGGGCGGCGCGCGACGATCCTGACGCTGGTGGCTTCCGTGGCGTCGTCATACGTGAACCTGCTCTCGCTCGACCGGCAACTGGAAATCGCCAAGGCGACCGTGGCAAGCCGGGCAGAGTCGGTGCATGTGTTCGAGCTGCGCTACAAGGGTGGGGAAGTGTCGCAGATGGAACTGGCGCAGAGCCAGTCCGAGTATGAGTCCTCGCTGTCGACGATTCCGCAGATCGAACTCCAGATTGCACAACAGGAGGATGCGCTATCCATCCTCCTGGGACAGAACCCGCAACCGATCCAGCGCGACCGAAACCTGGACGCCCTGGTGTTGCCATTGGTGCCGGCCGGGCTGCCATCCGAATTGCTTGAACGCCGCCCCGACCTGCGGCAGGCAGAGCAGGACCTGATCGCCGCCAACGCACTGATTGGCGCGGCGCGCGCGCTCTACTTCCCGTCAATCTCGCTGACCGGCGTGTTCGGCACGGCGAGCACCCAGTTCTCGCAGCTCTTCACCAGCCCCGCCAGGCTGTGGTCATACGCCGGCTCGGTGACGGTGCCGATCTTCACCGCGGGCAACATCAGCGGCCAGGTCAAGCAGGCCGAGGCGCTGCAGCAACAGGCGCTGTTCGCGTACCAGAAGGCGATCCAGGTGGCTTTCCAGGATGTCGCGGACTCGCTGGTGTCGCTGCAGAAGACGCGCGAAAAGCTCGTCGTGCAGGGCCGCCAGGTCGAGGCCCTGGCGACCTACGCGCGGCTCGCACGGTTGCGCTACGAGGGCGGATACACAAGCTACATCGAAGTGCTGGATGCCGAACGCAGCCTCTTCAACGCGCAACTGAGTTACGCGCAAGCGCAAGGGACGGTCTTTACCTCAAGCGTGAATCTCTATAAGGCGATGGGTGGCGGCTGGGTGGTCGACGCCGAACGCATGACCTCGGTGGTGTATGGCGACGGCAGCAAGTCCGTCCCGCCGGACGCGTCGCCTTCCGGCACCAGCAAAGCGCTGCCATGACAGCGGCGCGCCTGATCGCCTGCCACGAGTGCGATCTGCTTCAGCGCGAGACGGCATTGCCGAGCGCCGGCGTCGCGCGCTGCCGGCGTTGCGGCGCGGAACTCTATCGAAGCCGCCCGGCGAGCCTTGATCGCGCGCTTGCATTGACGCTCGCGGCGATCGTGCTGTTCGTCGTGGCGAACATGTTTCCGGTGGTGGGCTTGTCGGTGAACGGTGACCTCGTCCAGACGACGCTGTTCGGCGCGGTCCGGATCCTCTATCGCGACGGTATGTGGCCGCTCGCCGGTCTCGTGTTCGTCACCACGATCATGATGCCGCTGCTGAGAATGCTGGCAATGACGTATCTCTTGCTACCGCTGCGGCTGCAACGGTTGCCGCGCCGGCCCGACGTGGGGTTTCGCATCCTGGAACTGGCGGCGCCCTGGGGCATGACCGAAGTCCTGATCCTCGGCATGCTGGTCGCTCTGGTCAAACTCGCGCATATCGCCACCGTGGTGACCGGCGTCGCCATGTGGGCATTCGGGGCAGTGATGCTCCTGCTCGCCGCCGCTGCCTCCGCGTTCGACGTTCGCGATCTGTGGGCCCGGATTGATGCGGCGTCGCACGCAGGGGGAAGGGGCGTGATCGCTGCCTCCGCCTCCACGGCGGCCCGCGCGGGCCTGCTGGTCTGCCACAGCTGCGGACTGTTGTCGCGGCCGGCTCCTCATGCCCATGAAGGCAGCTGCCCGCGTTGCGGCACACATCTGCACTTTCGCAAGCCGGCCAGCATCGCCCGCACCTGGGCGTTCCTGATTGCAGCGATGACCCTGTATATCCCGGCCAACTTGCTGCCCGTGATGGACACAAGTTCGCTCTTCGGCTCGGAGGAGGATACGATCTTGAGCGGTGTGGTCTACCTCTGGACCTCCGGTGCCCGGTTGCTGGCGTGCGTGGTCTTCATCGCGAGTATCGCGGTGCCGATGCTCAAGATCATTGCCATGCTGTTTCTCGTCGGTTCGGCTCAGTCCCACTCGCGGTGGCTGCGTGGGTGGCGGACGCGCATCTATCGTCTGGTGGAAATTGTCGGGCGCTGGTCGATGCTCGACATCTACGTCATCACGCTTCTGGTTGCGCTGGTGCAGTTCAGTTCACTGGCGACGATCAAGGCCGGCCCCGCCTCGGTGGCGTTTGGCGCGGTGGTGGTGCTGACGATGTTTGCCGCGATGTCGTTCGACCCGCGCTTGATCTGGGATGCCGTGGAGAAGGATCGTGGCCAATCCTCCTGAACAAAACGACGAACCCGGCTCGCCTGACTTTCCCGAGGCGGTCGTCACGCAGCACTCGCGCTGGCGCCTGCAACTTGTCTGGCTGGTGCCGCTCATCGCGGTGCTGATCGGCGGCTGGCTTGCGGTGCAGGCGATCCTCCAGAAAGGCCCGACCATCACCATCAGCTTCAACACCGGCGAAGGTCTCGACGCGGGAAAGACCAAGATCAAGTACAAGGATGTGGAAATCGGCGTCGTCAAGAGCGTCACCCTGTCAAAGGACCACCGCGGCGTCATTGCAAGCGCTGAACTGGCCAAGGACGCGACGGATTTGCTGGTCGACGACACCCGCTTCTGGGTGGTACGGCCGCGCATTTCGGGCGGGACGGTATCGGGCCTGGGTACGCTGTTGTCCGGCTCGTATATCGGCACGGATGTCGGCACCCAGGCCAAGGCACGGCGCGACTTCGTTGGTCTCGAGACCCCGCCGGTCTTCGCAAAGGACGTCCCCGGGCGGGAGTTCGTGCTCAAGAGCGAGGACATGGGCTCGCTCGACATCGGAACCCCCGTTTTCTTCAGGCGCCTGCAGGTCGGCCAGATTTCTTCCTACACCATGGACCCCGACGGAAACGGTGTCACGCTGCGGGTATTTATCAACGCACCCTACGACAAGTACGTGCATGACAATACGCGATTCTGGCACGCAAGCGGCGTCGATGTGTCGCTCGATACAAGCGGTGTGAAGGTCAATACGCAATCGATGGTTGCGATCCTCATTGGCGGGGTCGCGTTTCAAGCCCCTGATGATGCGGAGAGTGGGCCGCAGGCAGAGGCCAACGCCCAATTCGACTTGTTCCGCGATCGTGCGGAGGCGATGAAGCGCCATGACAAAATTGTCGAGACATTCGTGCTGAGCTTCAAGGAGTCGGTACGAGGGCTGACGATCGGCGCGCCTGTCGATTTCCGCGGCATCGTGGTGGGCGAGGTGACAGGCATATATACGCGCTTCGACCGGGAGAAGAAGGAATTCAGCATTCCGGTCGAGGTGCGCCTTTATCCGGAGCGCTTCACGTCGCGCTACGAATCGGGAGTCAAGGGCAAGGGCGGCAGGCTCACGGACAACCCTCACGCGCTCGCCATTTGGCTGGTTGAACATGGCTTCCGTGGACAGCTGAGAACCGGAAACCTGCTGACCGGGCAGCTCTACGTCGCACTGGATTTCTTCCCAGCGGCTCCCAAGGCGACGGTGGACTGGGACGCCAAGCCTCCGGAATTGCCGACAGTTCCTGGTGGCCTGCAGTCGCTTCAGGATTCGATCGCAAGCCTGGTTGCCAAGCTCAACAAGGTGCCGTTCGAGGGCATTGGGAAAGATGTCCGCGTGACCTTGCAGAATGTGGACAAGCTGCTCAAGACGCTTGACACGGAAGTGGCGCCGGAGGCGCACGCCGCGATGGCTTCCGCGCGCACGGCTCTCGACTCGGCCAACACTGCGATGCAGCCGGACTCGGCGCTGGTACAGAGCACCGCCGATACGATGCGGGAATTGTCGCGCACGGCGGCATCGCTTCGCGCGCTCGCTGACTATCTCGAGCGCCATCCGGAAGCGCTGATTCGCGGCAAGACGGAGGACAAGAAGTGATGCGCTCTCTTCTTCTGACAGCTGCGGTACTGGCGGCTTCGGTGCTCGGCGGTTGCGCGAGTTCGCCTCAGGCGGCTTTCTATACTCTGAGTCCGGAGCGGGCAATCGCGCCCGTTGACACCGGTGTTGCGCCCCTTGCTGTCGCAATCGGGCTGGTGGCGGTGCCGGAGATTGTCGACCGCCCGCAACTGGTGTTGCGGGTCAATGCGACACAGGTAAGGATCGACGAGTTCGCGCGCTGGGCCGAGCCGCTGAAGAGCCAGGTTGTGAACGTGATGGTTGCAGACCTGGCCCAGCTCCTTCCCGGTGCGCGTGTTTCAAGCTATCCGCAATGGGCGGACCGGGCGACGGCGTATCAGGTCGCGGTCGACATCCAGCGCTTCGATTCCGCACCGGGCGATGCGGCGACAGTCTCGGTGCTGTGGCTGGTGCGGCCGCCAAAACAGGGAACGCCGGTGAGTGGCCGGAGTATCGTGAGCGAGCCTGCCGGCGCTCCCGGTTACGATGCGCTCGTCGCCGCGCACAGCCGGGCGCTGGCCGCGGTCTGCCGCGATATTGCCGCGGCGATCCGCTCGACGGGCGGAGAGTGACCTCCGGGATGGGGCGTCGGCGGCATGGAACCGATCAGGGGTCCGGCTTTTCCGCGAGCCGCCTTTTTCTTTTGTGCGGAAGGCGCTCGCCCAGCGATTCATAGATTGGCGGACAGCGCAGCATGATGGGGACGACCATCGCGGTGAAGCAGGCTGTGAGCATGGGCAACAGCAATGTGAAGCTCGCCGTCATCTCCGTCACTAGGACGATGCCGGTGATCGGGGCGCGCACCACGGCCGCAAAGAAGGCCGCCATGGCGACCACGGCGAACGCGCCCGGAGAAGCGGCCACGCCCGGGAACCAGTGAATACAGATCCTGCCGAATACAAGGCCCGTCTGCGCGCCCAGAACGAGCATCGGCGCGAACAGGCCGCCTGGCGTCCCCGCGGCGTACGATACGGCGCCGAGGCCGAAGCGGATCAGGAACACCAGCGCGATGCCGGAAAGCGCGCCGGTACCGGCGAGGGCGCGCTGTGTGATTGCGTCGCCGCCACCCACCAGGTCCGGAGCAAACCACGCAAGTAGTCCGACCCCGGCTCCAACAAGCGCGGCGCGCACTTCGGCCGGCCAGCGGGCGAGCCCATCGGCTGCGGCTAGCGCCCAGAGGATCGCGCGGCAATAGGCGACACCTGCAAGGCCGACGACCACGCCGAGCGCAAGGTGCGCCGGGACCGTTCCGGCTCCGGGAAATGGCTGTGCTGCCAGCTGGAAATCCGGCAGATCGCCGTGGATCAGTCGCGCCACCGCTATGGCGCCCGCCGACGCGCCGAGCGCAGCGATGGCCGTGCGCGTCTCGAACCGGCGCATCAGTTCTTCGAGGACGAACACCGCGCCGGCGATCGGCGCATTGAACGCAGTCGCCAGTCCAGCCCCCGCGCCAGCCGCGAGCAGAACCCTGCAGTCGTCCACGTTGCGGCGAACCAGTGTCCCGAGCAGGTGGGCGATCGATGCACCCATTTGCACGGTCGGGCCTTCGCGTCCCAGGGCCAGCCCCGCGCCGATGGCGAGCACGCCACCGAAGAACTTGACCGGGATGAGCGCGAGGGGCGCGGCAGGCTGGTCGGCGCCCAGCACGGCCTCGACGTGAGGGATGCCGCTGCCGCTCGCCTCGGGCGCAAAACGCCTGACGAGCCATGCCGCCAAGGCGGTCGAGAAAGCGGCGGCGGACACGACGAGGACCAGCCCGATGACGTGCCCTTGTGCCCATGCGACAAACAGGCCGCGTAGTCTGTCCGCATGCTCCAGCGCTAACCGGAAGCTGGTCCCCAGCAGTCCGGTGGCCGCTCCCGCGATGAGGGAAGCGATCGCAAGCGTGATCAGCCCACCGCGCTGTTGGGCGACATCGGTGCTGTTCATGATCTACGCACGCGCCATGGCCGCTCGCGTGGGCAACGGCAGCGAAAGCGCAGCGGCGAACGATCTACGACGGTGTGCAGGCACCAAATAGTACGAACACGTCTTCGCGGTTCACCAGCGTCGCGGACATGGAGCCGGTCTTGGTGTCGAGCGCAATGCTCCAGCCGTAGCCCAGCTCCGTGCCGATCAGTAGCAACTGCCCGCTGCTCGGCTCCATGAAGCGGATGTCGGTGGAGCGCTGCGGTCCGGATACGGTCTTCTTTGCGAAATTGATTCTCATGAACTGCGGCGCCCCCAGGATCGCGGGGAGCGTTCGATAGCAGACTTCCCCGATATCGCAGAAGTGCGCGTCGACGGTGGCGCACAAGAGCGGCTTGCTGCCGTCGAAGTCCGCGGCGAACACCCATGCAGGCGTTGCGCAAACAAAGGTAGCGAGCGCGGTTGCCTGTAATGTCTTCAGCATGGCTCTTCCTCCTGCTTGTCGTGAGCCGGCGAGCGAAAAAAACAACGGACTGGCGGGCCGGCACACCGACGACGCTGGCACGATCCCTACCCGACCGTATAGCCACGGCCAGTCATGCATGCCGCCACCGCACGGTTGTATGTCGAAAGCTGGCCCGACGCCTGCTGCTGCATGCCTTGTTGCTGCATGTCCATTTGCTGTTGTTCGCGCCGCATACGCATGCCGGATCCCATCGTGCCGACGAGCGCGCCGATCGCGGCTCCCTCGCCCCAGTGGCCGCCCGCAGCCCCGCCAATCACGGTTCCGAATAATGCGCCACCCCCGGCGCCGCGGAAGAGCCGGCCTTGCTGTTGTTGAGGTGGCGGACTGTTGGCCATGCGCTCCGCGAGCGCGACAGGATTGACGCCGGTGGATTGCTGCGCCCACGACTGGCATTCGCCGGTATCGGTCTGCTGGCGCTCCGGACTCTGTCCCCTTGCGGGGTAGATGATGGGCTGCTGCGCCGCTGCGGCCGATGCCAGCGACGCGATTGCCAAGCCGATTAGAGTTCGAGCAGTTCGCTGCATGGCTCCAGGTTCCGGGTGTCTTTCGCTACGGCATCGCCGCCCGATTGATCAGGGGTGGTGGGCCGCTCATCTCGTGCAGAGGCGGCTGGTGGCTGCGGACGCCCATGCGCATTGATGCGCCCACGATGCTTCGCGGTTCGCCACGGCTGCAGGTAGTATTGGGTTCGCTGGTGTTCAAAGGCAATTGGACCTTGGTCCCATAGAGTCCCGGCGCGGCGGACTCTCCGGCATCGTTCACGATGGGTTCGCGCCGGACCCTTCGCCCGCGACCCGTAGCGACACCAGCCGCGCGAGCACGATGGCTGGATAGAGCTGGCCGATCAGCGCCTCAAGAATCGCAAGCGCCCGCGCAGGAGGGGCGACCGGCGTGATGTCGCCATAGCCTACCGTCGTCAGCGTGACAAAGCTGAAGTAGAGCCAGATCGAGTGATCCGGGGGCGCGTTGGCGTCCGGGATTCCGGCATAGGCGCCGGGAACGTGAATGCTGACGAGCTGATCGGCTTCCGCCCAGACGACGCCGATCAGAATATATAGAGCGACGGCGCCCAGGACCCGGTCGGATGTCACTCTGCCGGGGCCGAACACCTTGATCCCGATGACGATGCCAAGAAGGCCGAGTGAAATGAGCGCCGTTTCGCCGAGCAGTCCTGGCATGTTGCCCGACGGAAAGAGCCATCCCGTCCAGCGGACCAGGATGGCCGCACTGGCGACCAGCGCGACCATCAGGAACTGCAGGCGGTGGTCCGATACCGCCGCCACCCCGGTCAGGAGAATCAGCGACAGGAGCATGTCCCGCATGAACCGCGTGTAGATGCTGTTTGGCGAGACAGAAAACGGGATGACGAACACGAGCAGCAGGAGCAGGACCAGGAGAGTGATCATGCTGCCGACGCGCAGTTGCGCGGCATGCTCGTGCCACCATCGCGCATGTGCCATAGCCGCTCCCATCCGCATCGGAAGCCGGCACTGCCTCGCTGGCTGCGATGCACTGTCTCGACGCATTGCGCAGTGAAGCTACCACCACTGAGGGACCGGCACTATGGGACCTTGGTCCAATTGCGTCATGCCGCGCGGGGAGCAAGATATGGCTGGGCGCCTCTTTTCCAATGCCGCTCCGTCGCCGCGCGTGCCATCGCAATGTGTCGCACCAGCCGCCCGGGGAGCGTGCCGCGTGAGGCAGCGGGAATTCCTGTGGATTGGGGGCAAGGCCGGGTCCGCTGGGCCGCACTGGCCGTGGGTACCGCTGTGGATACCCACGGGCGCTGTGCTCATGACCACATGCGGAGGGTTGAAGCATGAACCACCTCGTCATCGCCCTGATCGTGTTCGTGTGTGTATTCGGCAGTTCGCTGGTCGGCATGGGCGTGCGCGCCATACTGCCGCCACACCACCTCAGCGATCAGTCCATCAGTGTTGTCAAGATGGCGACCGGCCTGATCGCAACGATGGCCGCGCTGGTGCTCGGGCTGCTGGTGTCGTCGGCAAAGGGCACGTTTGACACCACCAGCGCCGAGCTTGTGCAGAATTCCGCCAGCGTCATCCACCTCGATCGCGTACTGGCCAAGTATGGACCGGAAGCGCGGGTGGTCCGGGGCTTGCTCAAGAGCATCTACACGGAAAAGGTCCAGATCCTCGAGTCCGGAGACGCGGCACAGCTGAGGAGCCTGGGTAACGCCGAGGCGGTCGGCAAGCTGGAAGAGTTCCAGCGCGCGGTGGAGGCACTGGCGCCCCGCGATGACCAGCAGCGTCAACTGAAGGCGCAAGCCCTCCAGATTGTCGATAACGTGTTTGCCGCGCGCTGGCTGGCGTTGCTGCAGACGAAGGCTACGATCCCGATATCCCTGCTGATCGTGCTGGTGCTCTGGCTCTCCATCGTGTTCGGCACCTTTGGCATGTTCGCCGACCGCAACGGGACTATCATTGCCGCCTTGATGATGTGCGCGCTATCGACTTCAGGGGCGATTTTCCTGATCGAGGAGATGAGCACGCCGCTCAACGGCATGGTCACGGTGTCGCTTGCGCCCATGCGCGACGCGCTCGCCCATCTCGGCCGATAGTTCAGCAGGTCGGCAGGTCAGCGGTCGAACCACCGGTATTGAAGCGTGATGGAAAAGGTCTGGAAGTTGCCACCGACGCTCGCTGTCAGCCCGCGCGACCAGGCGAGCTTGGCGGACCATTGCGCCGCAAACGGAACGGACAGCGTGGCGCCGTAGCGTACGCTGCGTTGCAGATCCTGGTCCTGGACACCATTTACGCTTGTCCGGCCGCCCGTGAAGTACGTCACGTCGGTAGCGAGCCAAAGCCCGGGCCGCCAGTTATAGCCCCCATGCCACTGGAGTACGGGAAGCGGATCCTGGCTGCGGCGCCGGCCGCCGAAGAAATCGTTGTTGTCGGTGAAGAACCACACGCCCGCCATTCCCTCCACGAACCAGTTGCCGATCGGCTGGGACAGCCCGATCTCGGGCTTGAATGCCCAGCGGTTCGAACCGACGTTGACCAGCCGCGACGGCAGGTACTGTCCGGTCGGCGCGACCACGCTCAGGCTGGCGCCGAGAGAAGCGGTGGGGTTGCGCCGCGCGAATTGCTCCGGCGTGAGAGCCTCGCCACCCAGGAGAATCACGGCCAATCTCATCCTGAGGTCGCCCATGCCTGACCGGTAGGCGTGCCCCGGCACGCCCTCGACGTTGCCGGTCAGGTTCGCGTTGGCGTATGGAACCAGCACGGCGACGCTCGCCGTCCGTCCCGCAATCCCGAAGCTATGGGAGTAACCGGTTGCGTAGGCATTGATCGTGGCTTGCAGGTCGGTCACCGGCAGCGAAGGATCCAGCAGCACCTCGCCGCTCGATCGCGCATAGTTGACCAGTAGGAAGTTCGTTCCGACCGGCACGGCGGAATAGGCGCGCGGCTCCATTTCCTGTGCGGGCGAGGTGGCGGCCCAGATGAGGAGCATGCCGGCGCTCGCGTACCGGAGGCGCCGCACGGCATGTGCCGCCAAGCGTGCACAGGCCGCACGGCCCTTGCGTGCATTAGCCGACTTGGATCGGGTGCATGACGAATCGATCGGCATGTGTTTGCAGGATGCCCGGGACGCTGCCGGTAATGGCCTACTCTGTAGTACAGGACGAGTTGGCGCAAGGTGTTTGTGCCAGCCATAACGAGGGGTAGCCATGAGAATTCTAGCTCTGTTGGCATGCGTGATGCTTTGTTCGAATGCGTTTGCCGAATGCACCACGAACGCGCGTGGTGTTGTCGATTGCAACAATGGAGAATCGGCCGGTGCGTATAACCGGAACACGGGTAACGCCGTCGTATCCGAAAAAAATCAGAATGGCGTGACGACGACTGAGACGAGCAAGGGTGGAGAGGCCAAGACCAAGAATGGCAAGGGCGTATACACAAGTCCGAGCGGGAAGACATGTGCCAAGACTGCCCGTCATCAGGGATGCAACTGAAGATCCACGGATGGGGGCAGGCCCGGCAGGTGCTGTCATGCGGCCGTGACTGACTCGGGACTCTGGGGCAGGTGAGGGGGCGGAGGCTGGATGCCGGCCTTATCGGTGACCCGCACCAGTTCTGCCAGCGAGTGTGCCTCCATCTTCTTCATCACGCGGGCACGGTGGACCTTGATGGTCTTTTCGGCGGTGCCCAGTTCGCATGCCATTTGCTTGTTCAGGCGGCCTTCGACCACCAGCGCCAGCACTTCCCGCTCGCGCGGCGTGAGCCGCTCGATACGATTTTGAATCGATTCGATTTCGATGCGGCTCGCGAGCGCTTGCGACGCGCTCCCCAATGCGGATTCGATGGCATTGAGCAGGTCGGTATCGCTGACCGGCTTCACCAGGAAGTCGGTCGCGCCCGCCTTCATCGCGCTGACGCTCATCGGGATATCGCCGTGTCCGGTGAGGAAGATGATCGACAGCGGCATGCCCGCTCCGCGCAATTCACGCTGAAACTCCAGTCCGTTCAAGTCAGGCAGTTGCACGTCGAGTACCAGGCAGGCGTTGTAGTCCGCGGGCGGACCGCATTCGAGGTACGCACGGAACTCGAGCGCCGATCCGAACCCTTCGGCCCGGTAGCCTGCGGAGCGGAGCAGGCGTGTCAACGCCCGGCGCACTGCGTCGTCGTCATCCACCACGAAGACGGTTGGTTTGGCGTGGTTCATGGTCGTTGTCCGGAGTGAAGTAGCTCGGTCTCGGCGGCGATGGGCAAGGTGAAATGGAAGGTGGCGCCCTGGCCAGTGTTGTTTTCCGCCCAGATACGGCCCCCATGCATTTCAACAATGGTGCGGCTGATCGAGAGCCCGAGCCCGAGCCCGTCGCGCTTCGACGTATAAAACGGCTTGAAGAGCTTGTCCAGCTTGTCGGCGGCGAGGCCGGGCCCGCGATCGCGCACCGAGACGCGCACCATGCCGGCACCATCGAGCGCGGCGTCCACCAGGATCTCGCGATCGTGGGCCGAGCGGGACTCCGTCGCGTGGAAGGCGTTAAGCAACAAGTTCAGCACGACCTGTTGCACCTGGACGCTGTCGCCCTGCACGGGCGGCAGTCCGGCGTCGATGTTCAGCAGCACGCGGATGCCGCGCACGATCGCGTCGCTGTGCACCAGCAGGACCACGTCGCCGATGACGCGGGCAAGGCTGAGGGGCGCCGCCTCGAGTTCGCCTTTCTTGACGAGCGCACGGATCCTGCGAAGCACTTCACTCGCGCGGTGGTTGTCCTCGACCAGGTCCCGCAGGATCTCGCGCACTTCGGCAAGATTGATCGGCTGCGTCGCCATGAATCGCTGGGCTGCCTGTGCGTTGCTCAGGATGGCCGTGAGCGGCTGGTTCAATTCGTGCGCGAGCGAACTTGCCAGTTCTCCGAGCGTGGAGACGCGCGTCAGATGGGCGAGCTCCTGCCTGTTGCGCTGCAGTTCGTACCGCTCTGTCCGGTCAATGATGACTGTCAGCGTAAGCGGGTCCCCGTCGGACGAAGCGCGATTGGCTGTGATTTCCGCCGGGAATTCGGTGCCATCCTTGCGCCGCGCGAACAGGTCACGCGTAGCGCCTATCGCCCGGGCCCGCGGCGCGTCTACAGTGTCGGCACGGCGGGTGGGATCGGGGTCGCCCTGCAATCCAGGAACGAGCGCGTCCACGCTAGCGCCGATCAGCTCATCCTGGCGATAGCCGAAGAGCGATTCCACGCCGGCATTGGCCAGCACAATCCGGCCATGCGCATTCGTCACCAGTATGGCGAACGGCAGCAGTTCCAGCGTGCCGCGCAATGTCTCGTCGCGCTGCGGTCGCCGCGTGGCGTCGCGGGAGCTTTCTGGCAGATCGCCGCGTGCTTGCGCGAGGACTTCATGCGGTTCATGGTGAACGGTGATTCGCCGGAATCCCTCGGCGGCCGCGAGGCGCGCGCGGATGGGGCGCCAGCTCTGCCGCCAGGACTGGCGAGATCCTGGCGCCTCGCGAGGGCACGGCTGTTCCGCGGGCGCTCCTGCGGCCTGCTGCTCCCGGGTTGCGTTGGCGACACCGGTGACACGGGCGCGCAGGAAGTCAAAAGTAAAAGGAAAAGGCCGGTGCGGCGGCTTTGCGGCGCCGAGACCCGGGGTGATCGGCGCATCCCTGGTTGCGGGTGCCTGGCGGTCGCGCGCGCGCCGGAACTGCAACATCAGCAACAGTGCGATGAGCGCAGCCTCCAGGACGGCAGCGGTGTGAACGATGGTCATGGCGCCGTGCTCCCCTGTCAGTGGTTCGCGCGGCCTGCGCGAACCCGCTGCCGTCGGCAAGCCGGCGAGCAGACGAGCAACTCAGCGCGCATGCGGTCGAATCTGGTGGTTGCACCGTTGCAACAAGGTGCTCGTTACCGGACATCTCCGCTGGGCCATGAAGCGAACCTGTCCCATACCCCTCTTTGATTTCTTGCGCATTGCGTTCCTGAAACACGACGCAATTCCGTTTCTGCTGGCGGATACTGGCTTGCGACAGGGCGCCGGAGTGAGTGAAACATCACTGGCGGCCCGGGCAAACCAGCTATCAAGTGGCATATGGGCAAAAAAAGTTTAGGCGCTGTCGTCCCTTTGTAAAAGGCATTAGTCTCGATTGCGAAAGTTACGAAAGCGGCTTTACCCAAATGGGTGAGGCCAGCCGGATGTGCGAATTCCCGATCGGATGGGACCAAGGTCCAATTGCCGTCGTATTGCACGCGGACTATTTTTCCAGTTGAGTGGTATCTGGCAGGCGGCGTGCGCCGCCTCTCAGCCTCTCGTGCCAGCATTTGCGACGGCGAGCCGTGCCGGAGCCAAGGCGCCAGGCCGTGCGCACGGTCTTGAGAGCGGCGCTGTCGCCGCGGGTGATGCACGCCTTGATCTCACCACGTCTCACCACCGGCTCCATTCCCCGGGAACCATCATGGCGCAGCCAAACAAAGCGACCCCTTCGGATGCAGCCGCGCTCGCGGGAAAGTTCGACCATACGGTTCTTGTCCTGCAAGGCGGCGGCGCGCTGGGCGCGTACCAGGCGGGCATCTTCGCGGGATTCGCCGACTGCGGCCTGATGCCTGACTGGGTTGCCGGCGTTTCGATCGGGGCGATCAATGCCGCGCTGATCGCGGGCAATGCGCCGGAGCGCCGCGTGGAGCGCCTGAGCGAATTCTGGGACCGGATGTCGGCGCATGCGCCATTTATTCCACCTGCCTACCTGGACCCGTGGCGTCCGATGCTGAATGTCTTCAGCGCGGCATCCTCGGTAACGTTCGGGGTTCCTGGCTTCTTCACGCCACGGGTTCCCCCGCCTTTCCTGGCACCCGACGGCAGCATTGAAGCCCTGAGTTTCTATGACACACGGCCGCTCAAGGCAACACTCGAGAAACTGGTCGACTTCGACCTGATCAACCGCAAGGATGTGCGGCTCTCGCTGGGTTCGGTCAACCTGCGCTCGGGGAACTCGGTCTATTTCGACAACGCGCAGATGCAGATCGGGCCCGAGCACGTGATGGCGAGCGGTGCGCTGCCACCGGGATTTCCGCCCGTGGAGGTGAACGGGGAACTGTACTGGGATGGCGGCATCGTTTCGAACTCGCCGCTGTGGTACATCGTCGATGAGAACTTCCGGTTGGGGGCGCTGGTCTTGCAGGTCGATGTATTCAGCGGGGCGGGCGAGATGCCGCAGAATCTGCGGCAGGTCCAGGAACGAGTCAAGGACATCCAGTATGCAAGCAAGACGCGCTTCAACACGACACGCGTCAGGGAAATCGAAGGCCTTCGCGGCGCACTGCGCCGTGTCATCGACAAATTGCCCAAGGCGCTACAGTCGGATCCGGATGTGGAGCGGCTCACGGCGATCAGCACGCGCGGCACCGTCGCGCTGCTGCATTTCATCAACCGGCACAACACGCAATCCTCCGATTTCAAGGACTACGAATTCTCGCGCGCCACGGTGACCGACCTGTGGAACGGCGGGCTTGAGGACGCACGCCGCGCCGTCGCCAGTCCGAAGTGGAAGGAAGCGTTGGCGCTTACCAGCGGGATCGGCATTTACGACATGACCTCGTAGCGCCCCGTCAACAGGAACACACGCCATGACCGAAGCAGAGATCAAGCGGCTCGCCTTCGCGATGCCGCTCACGAGTCCCGCGTTCCCGCCGGGACCCTATCGTTTTATCAATCGCGAGTTTTTGATCGTTACCTACCGGACCGATCCTGCCGCGCTGGCTGCCGTCATCCCCGCCCCGCTGGAGATGACCGACCCGGTCGTGAAGTTTGAATTTATCCGGATGCCGGATTCGACCGGCTTCGGCGACTATACGGAAAGCGGCCAGGTGATCCCGGTGCGCTTTCGCGGCGAAACCGGCGGCTACGTGCACGCGATGTTTCTCGACGATGGATCGCCGATCGCGGCGGGCCGCGAAATCTGGGGCTTTCCCAAGAAGCTGGCATCGCCGCAGCTACGCATCGAGAAGGATACGATCGGCGGCGTGTTGCGCTACGGGCCGGTCCCGATAGCCGTGGCGACGATGGGTTACAAGCACAGGGCGCTTGACCACGACAAGATCCTGGCGTCGCTGTCGGCACCCAACTTCCTGCTCAAGATCATTCCGCATGTGGATGGCACCGCCCGCATTTGCGAACTGGTGCGCTACTTCTGCGAAGACATCACCGTGAAGGGGGCCTGGGAAGGGCCGGCCGGGCTCGAGCTGTTTCATCACGCGCTCGCGCCGGTTGCGTCGCTGCCGGTGCTCGAAGTGATCTCGGGTGTGCATATCATGACCGACCTGACGCTCGGGCTGGGCACCGTGGTCCACGATTATCTCGCCGCGTGATGGCGTTCGCGCGCATTGGACCATGGTCCTATATCGGCCCCCCTGCGGGTTGCATAGGCTATGGAGGGAATGGCTCTTCCCTGGCGTGCGGTCGTGACGGACCCTTGCTGAGGGAATCCGGGGTCAGGCAGCGCGTCCGGAAGCGATAGTGCCGGCACATTCGCTGCCTCGTCACCATCATCGACACGACGAAGTGAGGAAGATCATGACCAGGCGTCTGCTGTGGTTTGCGGTGGTGCCGGCGCTGCTGTTTGCGGGTGTCGCCAGGGCTCAGTACCCGATCATGAACGAGGTCGCCGAAAAGCTCGTTCAAAAGTACCAGCGCGCGTCCTGCGAGCAGCTATGGCAGGAGAAAGCCCAGAAACAGGGGCAGCCGAAGCCCGCGAAGGAGCAGGAAGCCGTGCAGTTGCTGCGCGACGATCCGCAGATGCGCAACGCGTTCATCAACAGGGTGGCGGCGCCGATCGTCAACAAGATGTTCGAGTGCGGCATGATTCCGTGATCGCCGTCGGGTGCTACACCAGACTGAATGATCTACCGAGACCGCGATGATCAACGAGAAATTGCTGTTGCGCGCAGCCTTTGTGGTGCTGGGCCTGCTGCTGTCCGCTACCGGCATGGCACAGCAGTCCCAGCCGGCGCAGAACAAGCCGAAGGCCGCCGCCAAGCCGGTGCTCAAGGCCGCCGCGCCGACGTTCCAGGCCGGCATCGAACCACGCGCGGTAGACATCCTAAAAGGGGCGAGCGCCCGCCTTGCCGCTGCCAGGACGATGGCGTTCACGGCGGTCGTCTCCTATGAAAGTCCGAGCCGCCTCGGTCCGCCGCTCGTCTATTCCACCAAATCGCAGGTGATCATGCAGCGGCCGGACAAGCTCAAGATCGTCACGCTCGGCGACGGGCCCCCCTCGGAGTTCTACTACGACGGCAAGAGCATGATGGCACTTTCGCCAGCCGAGAACCTCGTCGCCGTTGCGGACGCGCCACCGACCATCGACGCCGCGCTGCAGAAGGCCTACGATACCGCGGCGATCTATTTCCCGTTTACCGATGTGATCGTCACGGATCCCTACAAGGACATCGCCGACGGACTGAAGACCGCGTTCTATGTCGGTCAGTCAGGCGTGGTCGGGAATACGACAACGGACATGGTGGCGTATGTCACCGGGGATGTGTTCGTGCAAGCGTGGATCGGCACGCAGGACAAGCTGCCGCGCCGCATCTATGCCGTTTACCTCAATGACCGTACCCGCTTGCGCCATGTCCTGGAACTATCAAACTGGGAGCTGGACGCCGCCGTTCCCGCAAGCGCCTTCGTTTCAGCCAGCGCGGCCAGCGCGGCGCGCATTGCGTTCGAGCCGCCGGATGCAAAGGGTGGGCCGGGCATGAAGCCTCCTCCGAAGTCCAGGCCGGCCAAGGGGCAATGAGGAGACGCATCATGAAGAAAGCCGTGGTCCATCTGTTGGGGTTGCTGATCCCGGCGCTCGCGGCCGGTCCCGTGGGGGCGTGGTCGCACGCCAACTATCGCGGAGGCAGCACATCGCACGCGCCCGGTTCGGATTCCACGACCCGGAGCAACGCCTGGGGTGGCAGCGAAACGCACACCTACGGGGAGGGCACGACCGCAACCGGCCGCTACGGCGGTACTGCCACGCACGCGGAAGGTTCGGGGCAGACGACCGCCACCAACCGCTATGGCGGCACCGCGACCCACACCTACGGCCAGGGCACTACCGCCACCGGTGCGTATGGCGGCACGGCGACGCATGCCACGGGATCCGGCTATACGACCTATACGAACTCCTCGGGCGCCACGGCGTACCACAGCCCCTACTACGGTGCGACGTACCCTGCATACCATCCGCCGGTCGTCGTGAACAACTACGGGTCCGGGTGCTACAACTGCGGAGGCTGGTCCACCGCAGGGGCCGCCGCGGCGGGCGCGGTGGTCGGCGTGGCGGCAGGGGCGGCCGTGGCATCGGCCAATACGGCCGCGGCGACATCCAATGCCTATAACGCCGGTGTGGTCGCCGGGGCGACGGCCGCCGCAGCCCCGGCCAGTATGGCATTTGCGATGGGGGCGATCTACCCGACGCTGCCAGCGGGCTGCATCACGCCCACCGTTCGGGGCGGCACTTACTATTTGTGCGGCAACACGTGGTTCAAGCCCTCCTACGGTGCTAACGGCGTCTACTACCGCGTGGTGCCGACGCCTGCCTGAGCATCGGCTGGATATCCGCTGAGTATCCGTTGAGTATCGGAATACCCGCATCGCATCGTCAGCGCATCAACCGCGCTAGCACGATGACGTAGACCGCCGACGCCGCCAGCTGGGCCACGGTGATCGGCAGTCCATAGCGCATGTATCTGGCGAACGTGACCGGCTTGCCCTCGCGCGCGCAAATGCCGGCGGCCACGATGTTGGCCGATGCGCCGATGAGGGTGGCGTTGCCGCCGAGCGTTGCGCCGAACATCATCCCGACGAACACCGGAATCGCGGCCGCCGGCCACTGGGTGAACTGCTCCGCAAGCGCTGCGTCGGGCACCACTTCCGCCGCGACCAGGTAGCCCTTGACCATCAGGATCGACGCCGCCGCCACGGGAACGTTGGCCAGCAGGCTTGAAAGCACCCCGATTGTTGCAATCATCACTAGTGCAACGAGCGTGAGCTGGGTGCCGAAGGAATCCTGGAGCTTCAGCGCCATGACCTGGATCAGTCCCGTCTTGGTCACCGCTTGCACCAGGCAGAAGATGCACCCAAGGAACAACAGGGTTTTCCAGTCGACGTCCCGCAGCACGCTGTCGGTCGGCTCGAAGCGGGCTTCATATCCGACCAGCAGGGCAAGGGCGCTGGCGATCAGCGCGACCGTGGGCGGCACGAGCCGCGTGGGCAGGTACTCACCGAAAACGAACAGCGCCACCATTGTCAACAGGACGGCGAGCGAGAGCGCCGCGTAGATGGGCCGCTCGAGCTTGCGCAGCTGCGCGCGCGGCGGCAGCGGACGCCGCAGGCGCCACAGGTCCGGCATCAGGAGCGGCAATAGCGGGACGATGACGAGCAAGGCGATGACGCCGCCCAGGCTCACGCGGTGAAGGTACTCGCCAAACGTCATGCCGATGGAACTGCCCACGAGAAATGTCGCCGGGTCTCCCACCAGCGTCAGCAGGCCTGCGGAATTGCTCACGATGGCGGTCAGCACCATCGGTCCGACAAAGTCCACTTCGAGGGCGATGGCAACCCGGATGATGATGGGTGCGATCAGAATGACCGTGGTCGCGTTCGGCAGGAAGGCGCACAGGGGCGCGACCAGCGCGATCAGCAACAGCAGGAACCGTTTGCCGCTTCCGCCCGTGGCACTCAGGTACAGGTCGCCGATGCGGTCGAAGAGACCGGTGGTGGAAAGGATGCGCGCCACCACCATGCCACCGAACAGCAGACTGATGGGGCCGCCGGAGGTGCGGGTGGCGCTCAGCAGATCCTGCTCGTTCAGGATCCCCAGGGAGATCAGGATGCACACGCCGACCAGGGCAGCTACCGCCATGTCCAGCAGGTTGAAGGCGATGGTGAGAATCACGGCCCCGAATACGCCAAGGACGATGTAGATCTGCAGTTCGCTCATGCGGCGGCCTCCGCTGCCCGTTGCATCGATAAGGCCTATCGCACCGGTGGCGCGTACATCAGGCCGCCCTGCGTCCAGAGCCGGTTAAGTCCGCGTTCGAGACTGAGCGGGCTTTGCGCGCCGAGATTGCGATCGAACATTTCTCCGTAGTTGCCCACGCTCTGCACCGCGCGCGCGGCCCAGCCGGGCTCGACGCCGAGCGCCTGGCTGGCGTCCGCGCCGGCTTCGAATGCGCGGGCCACCGCCGGATCCCGCATGCGTTCGCCCGCGCTGGCTTGCGTGATCCCGGCTTCTTCCGCGGCAATGAGCGAGAAGAGTACCCAACGGACGAGCGTCAGCCAGCGCTGGTCGTCGTTGCGCACGACCGGACCGTGCGGTTCCTTCGATATCCGCTCGGGCAGGATGACATAGGCTTGCGAGCCGTCCCGGATGCGCAGGCGCGCGGCCGCAAGCTGGGAGGCGTCCGCGGTGTAGGCGCTGCAGCGCCCCGAGAAAAAGGCGTCGGCCACTTCCGTTGCGGAGTCCACAACGAATGGTTTCACGGTCAGGCGATTCGCTGCGAAGTAAGTCGCCAGATGGTCTTCGCTGGACGTACCCTTTTCGACGCAGACGGTGGCGTGATCAAGTCCCGCAATCGACCTGGGCGCGTTTTGCCTGGGCACCATGAACGCCTGGCCGTCGTAATAAAGTATTCCGGCGAACTGCACGCGCAGCGTGCTCTCGCGGGCCAGGGTCCACGTGGTGTTGCGGCTGAGCAGGTCCACCACGCCTGTGCGCAGTGCCGGGAACCTGCCTGAAGCCTTCAGCGGAACGAATGTCACCTTGTCCGCCTGGCCCAGGGCCGCAGCCGCTACGGCGCGGCAGAAATCGACGTCGATGCCTGACCAGCGGCCCGAAGCGTCCTTCGCCGAGAATCCCGCAATGCCCTCGCTGACGCCGCAGCGCAGCGTGCCGCGCGCCCTGGCCTGCGCAAGCGTATCGCCGTCCGCGGCATGCGCCGGCAACCCGGCGGCCATGAGCCACGGAAGCGTACCCGGCAAGAGCATTCTGACGACGCGCCAAAGGAGGGTCATGCGGGCCCCCGAGCCAGTCTCGACATGGAATTGCGCTCCAGACTGATTCACTTTGTCCGCGATTCCCTGGTGCGTCAATTGGCCTTTTGGCCTATATGCGGGCGATCGACGGACGCTGGCGCGATGAGAAATCGCATGCCACGGCGTTCATGGCGCATCCAGCGTCCCGGGGCTTTTCGGGTAAGTGACGATGCCCCAGCTCAGCGCGACGCCGGCGATTTCCCGCAGCGGCTGGTAACTGCGCGCGTCCACCACATAGACCGCGTTCGAGCGGCCGCAGGCAATCAGCAGCCGCGCGTCGTCGGGGGTGAAGCTGAAGTGCCAGCAGCGCTTGCCCGTAGCGATGTTGGCGATATTCTCATAGCTGCCCGCATCGAAGACCTGGATGGTGTCGGCACGCGAGGCCGCGACGAACAGGCGTTCGCCTGCGCGGTCGAACGCGACCCCGTAGGGCCCGGCGCGCGTCGGCACCGTGCGCAGGATGCGGTAGTCGGCCGCGTCGAGCACCAGGAATGCGTTCGCCGATTCGAGCGTGACGATGTAGCGCCGCCCATCCGGGCTCACCTTGATGCCGCGCGGCCGCGATCCGGGCGGCGTCTTGAGCAGATTGAGGCGGCGGCCGCTGGCGCGCTCGTAGACCGAGACGGTGTCGTCGCCCTCGTTGGTGACCAGCAGCAGGCGAGCGTCCGGCGAGAACTCGATGCCTTCGGTTTCCAGCCCGCTGGGGATGGCGCGCGTGACGCGCCAGTCCTTGAGATCGATCACCGCGATTTCCGCCGGGACCGGGGCGTCGTCGCCGGCCTTGGCTGGCTTGCCGGCTTCCGGCGCGGGTTCCGCTCCGGGTGGCCCGTTGCGCTCGCCGGGCTCGTAGGTGACGAAGGCCTGCCCGCCGGACACGCGCACGAATTCCGGGTTCTTGCCGATCGGTATGCGCCTGACCAGCTGGCCGTCGCGCGTGTCGATGACGGAAAGGTCGCTGGTGCCCTTGTTGGCGGCCAGCAGGTAGCGGCCATCCGCGCTGATGCCGATGCCGCGCGGACCCTTGCCGCCGGTGTCCAGGGTGCGCGTGATTTCGAGCCGGCCGAGGTCAATCACTGCGATGCCGCCGGTCTCGCCGGATACATAGGCCGTGGCGGGCTGGGGGAGGGGCGTCTGTGCGCGCCACGCGCACGCGGCGCAGGCGAGCGCGGCACACAGCGCCAGCGTGGTCCGGCCCGGCCTGCGATATCTCTTTTCCGTGGCCATGCGCGCCTCCCGATTGCGTTGCTTGCCGTGACGGCCGGCTTCGTGCCATCCAGGGATGGCAACCATGCGTCGCTTTATTCTTGGCGAGGGTGTGGTCGCCGCCAAGGACTTTCGGTGCGCCGCAGCCGCTAACGCCCATCCCATTCGTAGCGCACCCCCACCAGGAACAGCCGCGGCGCGCCCGGCGCGACGAAGCGCTCGGTCGGCACCGACGCGCCGGGCTGCAGCAGCGTGCCGCCGGGAAATACACTGAGGCCTGCTTGTCCATAGGTTTCATAGCGGCGGTCGAATACATTGTCCACCCGCGCATAGAGTTGCCAGCGCGGGTCGACCTGCCAGCTCGCGCGCAGGTTGAACAGGGCGAAGCCGGCGGTACTGGCGAGACGCGGATCCTGCGCGGTCAATGCACCATCTTCGTTGCCGGCAACGGGCCGCGAGGACGAAACGATCATGGAACCGCCGAGCGTGACGGAGTCCGTTGCCCGCCAGTCCACGCCGAGCTTGAAACTGTGCAGCGGCACGCCGGCCATGCGGGTGCCGGGACGCACATTGACGGGCGCCACGAAGGGCGTCTGGATCTGGCCGTCGGCCTGGTAGGTGGCTTGCAGGTAGCTGTAGCTGGCGCGCAGCGTCAGACGGCCAAGGCGCTGGCGCAGGCCGAGTTCCAGGCCCTGGCTGCGGGTCTTGGGAAAGTTCGTGAAGAAGCCGAGCGGGCTGACCGGCGAGCGCTCGAACAGGATGTCGTCGCGGTTGTCGCTGCGGTACAGCGCCAGCGTCAGGTCGGTGGCATCGGCGGCTTTCCAGCGGCCGCCGAATTCGTACGTGCGCGACACCACCTGCCGCAGGTAAGGATCGGCCTGCAGGCCGGTGGGCAACTGGCAGGCATTGGCCGGGTCGGCGCAGCCAAGCTCGATGGCGGTGGGCATGCGCGTGCCCTGCGAGGCAGAGGCGAAAACGGTGAGGCCGCTCAGCAACTGATGCGAGAGGCCGAGCGCAGGGTTGAGCCGCGAGAACGTGAAGCTCTCGTCGGAGGCATTCGGCAAGGTCATCTCGGTGCGCGTGCGCGAAGTGTTCCAGCGTGCGCTCGCGGTGAGATAGCTGTGCGGCAACAGCTTGATGGTGTCCGATGCATACAGGCTGAAGGTGGTGGTACGGCCATCGAGCGAGGCCGCGGTGGCGGGCGAGGAAGCAGGGTCCGCCACCGCCACGCGATCTGCGTTGAATGCGGCCGGCTGAGTGTCCTGGTGGTATGCGGCGCGGCTCAGCGCGGCCGCGGCGCCCAGTACCGCGCTGTGGATGTCGCCGGTATGCGACCACTGCGCGGACAGGCCGTAGTCATGCGTGTTGACGGTCGAGCTATTGAACACGGCGTTGGCAGGCGCATTGCCGGGCTGGCACCCGTCGTCGCCGGCGTTGCCCTGGCAGTCGAGCAAGCGGTCCAGGTAGGCGCCGCTGACGTCGCCCGTGGTTGCCTGCGAGCGCCCCACGCGCAGATAGGCGGTCAGTGCCAGCTGGTCTTCGGCATTGAACTGGTGTGCGCCGTTCAGCGTCGCCTGGAACGAGCGTGTGCGCGTGATGTCCGGCGCGGTGTAGATGGCATTGCGCTGGACGCCATAGATGCTGTCCGGCAGCAAGCCGTTGCCGGACAGGCTGCTGGTGCTGCCAAGCAGGCTCACGCTCCATTGCGTGTCCGTGGTGGAGCGGCCTACCTTGGCGAAGAGATTGCCCAGCCAGCTGCCGGAAAGTTCGCGCCATCCGTCCTCCCGGAACCCCGTGCCCGCGACGAAGGCGTGCCAGCCGTCGCCCAGCATCTGCCCGGCGCTGACATCCAGCCGCGCGCGGCCGTGGCTGCCGACGCTCAGGTCGGCTTCCACCCCGGGGTGTGTCTCGCCGGACTTGGTGGTCAGCGCCAGCGCGCCGCCGAGCGCGTTGAGTCCGTACAGGGGATTGCTGCCCGGCACCAGCGTAATGGTACTGATGGCGGCCTCGGGGATCGTGGTCCAGTCGACCACGTCGCCCAGCGCCGAATTCTGGCGTACGCCGTCGAGGTAGAGCGCCAGGCCCTGGCCCGCGCCAAGGGTGGAGGAGAGCCGGTAGCCGCGGTAGAGGATGTCCTTCAGGTACGGGTTGCCTTGCACATCGTTGATCACGAC
The DNA here is from genome assembly GCA_000955785.1 of Burkholderiaceae bacterium 16. GTDB lineage: Bacteria > Pseudomonadota > Gammaproteobacteria > Burkholderiales > Burkholderiaceae > Cupriavidus. The sequence continues at coordinate 11,524 of JYOD01000047.1, read as the reverse complement.
GCTCTCCATGTTCTCGCCGAGGAACGAGGACAGGTTGCCGGATTTGGCGCGCTCCATGTCGGCATCCGTGGCGGTCTGCACATTGCCGGGAAACGCCTCGCGCGGGATGGAGAACGAGGGTAGCGGCGCGGGCGCGACCACGGTGACTTCCTTGAGGTTGTGCACCTCGTCGGCGGGCACGTCCCGCGGCGTTTCGGCGGCCAGAACCACCGGAGCGCCCGCGGCCAGCGCCAGCAGTGCGCACCTCGCCGCCGTTCGCCGCGCTGCGTGCGCCAGGCCTGGGCTGCGCGGTCGAGGGAGGGCGGGGAGCATTACCTTCTCCGTGGGGACAAGGACGCAAGCGCATGGACTCAGGCGCACGGTCACCAAGGCATCGCGCACGCCGGCGCCTTCCAGGGTGATGCAAGTGATACTTACTGTAGTGCACGGCCCGGCGCATGCCAAATCGAACCGGCTGTCGCGCAGGCGGATTGTCACGGGCGCTGCATTTTTCGCCTAGAGTTTGAAGGTGCCCCCGAGAGCGCTTCGCCACGCACCGGGATTTCCGAAAGGCGTGGCGCTCCGTTTTGCTGTGTCGCAGCATCGTGATCCTCACCGGATCGAGGAGTTCGCCATGCCGTTTCCCGATCGTCCCGTCTTCAGGCCTGGCCGTGCGGATCGCACCGGCTTCGCCGTGGCTTGCGCCGGTCAGGCCGGCACGGTTGACCGGCGCCGCCGCTTGCTAAGCGGCAGCCTCGGTTTTGCCCTGCTCGCGCTGGGCGTGTTGCCCGCGCGCTTGCGCGCGCAGGCGAGCCGGGATGGCGGCCCGATTCCCATCGGTGTGATTGGCTCCGGCCGTATCGGAGGAACGGTCGGCGGCTTGTGGGTGCGCGCGGGACATCCTGTGCTGTTCTCCTCGCGTCATCCGGAAGAGCTCAAGTCGCTCGTCGACAAGCTCGGCCCGCTTGCTCGCGCGGGCACGGTGGCCGACGCGCTGGCCTTTTCCAAGGTGATTTTTCTGGCCGTTCCATACAAGGCCTTGCCCGATATCGCTGCCGAGCATGGCAAGGCCTTTGCCGGCAAGATCGTGGTGGATGCGACCAATGCCATCCGGGCGCGCGATGGCGCCATCGCAGAAGAAGCGGCGCGCAAGGGCATCGGTATTACCACCGCAAAGTACCTGCGCGGCGCGCGCATCGTCCGTGCCTTCAACTTCATGGGCGCCACCAAATTCGCGAGCGAGCATCACCGCGCCGAGGGGCTGATTGCCGTGCCGATCGCAGCCGACGATCCCGCCGCGCTGCGCGTTGGCGAGCAACTGGTGCGGGATGCAGGCTTTGAACCGGTGGTGATCGGGCGGCTGGCGACGGCCGACAGCTTTGCGCCGGGCGGCCCGCTGTTCCATCAGATCGGTTCGGCCGATGCCATGCGGGCGCGCATGGCGGAGGTCAGCGGCAAGTCGGCCGCGCAGCCGAAGTAGCCCCGGCGTCTGGCCGGGGCGCGGCGCTTACGCCGGCACGGGCGCGTTGGCGCTCGTCTGCCGGCCCCTGAAGTCCGTCCAGCACAGCGCCTTGAAGTCGTACAGCTTGCAGCGGCGGGCGGTATGGAAGTACCAGCGCCAGGTGAAGTTCTGGATGATGATGCGGCCCGGCAGCGCGTGTTCGAGCAGCGTTTGCGCGCGCTTGAGGCGGTACAGCGGCACGCTCATGTCCACGTGATGCGCGGTGTGCTCCATGATGTGATGCAGGGCCGCGCCGATGCCGTAGCGGAAGCGCAGGTGCACGGTGGTGGAGACGAAAGGCTGGGCGCGTGCCCACATGGTCTTGGTCTCGTACCAGGCCACGCTGGTATGGGTGTGGTGCACGTAGAGCACGAAGCCCACGGTGAAATTCCATACCAAGAAGGGCACGACGAAGCCCAGGCCCACCAGCAGCGCGACCGACTGGCCGCTGGCCACCGCCAACCAGGCCAGCGCGCCGATCCAGGCGGCGCCGAAGAGGGCCACCAGTGTGCAGTCCCACATGAAGACGGCACGGCGCGTGGGCATCTGGCGGCGGCTGGGAAAGAACATCTTGAACCACCAGATCTCGACCAGGTAGTACAGGCCCGCGCCGAAGCCGTTGCGGTAGACGCGCTCCAGCGCGCGGCGCCAGCGCGGCAGCGCCTGGAATTCCTCGAGCGAGTAGGGTGCCCAGACGAAGTCGAAGCCCTTGAGGTTGGAGTAGCCGTGGTGGACCACGTTATGACCGACTTCCCACAGGCTGTAGGGCGTGAGCGACGGCAGGAAGGTCAGCCGCCCCAGCCATTTGTTGAGGCCGCGCCGGGGCGTCAGGCTCTGGTGGCAGGCATCGTGGCCGATGATGAACAGGCGGGCGATGATGATGCCGGTCAGCACGCCCGCCGCCAGCTTGGCGAGCCAGTGGGAGAACATCACCACCCCGGCCAGCGCGGCCACGAACAGCGCCGTATCCAGCGCGAACAACGCCAGCGCGCGCGGGGTGCTGCGCTGGCCCAGCGGGATCAGCCAGCCGCGGATGATCTTGCGCGAGGGCAGGGGCGCTTCAGGGGAAATCGGCTTCGGAAAGGGGGCTTGCTGCGTGGCAATCATTCAAAAACCTTCAGTTGTCGAACGCGGGGTCGGGCACCTGGCTGTGCCCGGGACTGGCGATGCACGGCCACAGGGGGCCGACGGTGTGACAGCTTAGAAGGATTGCGTGACAGGGGTGTTGATCCGGGTCAAGCCGGCGTGGCCAGGACCCGGTGCTGCCTGAATAAAAGTGATGATTAATGCGCGACCGAGGCCGGCGCGCTTGCCGGCTCGCCCATCACATAGACCTCATCGATCACACGGTCGTCGCCCAGCATGGCGAAGGCGAACAGTTGCTCTTCCAGCGTCTCCGAGCGTTCGCTGCGGCGGGCGATCAGCGGCGTGGCCTGCGGATCGAGCACGATGAAGTCGGCCTCGCAGCCCGGCGTGAAGCTGCCCACGCGCTCGCTCCAGCCCAGCGCGTCGGCGGCGGCGCGGGTGGCCAGGTAGAACATGCGCAGCGCGGTGAGGTGATAGCCGCCCATGCGCGCCACCTTGTGTGCGGCATTCATGGTGCGCAGCATCGAGAACGAGGTGCCGCCGCCCACGTCGGTGGCCAGCGTCACGTTGAGGCGATAGGCGTCGGACTGGTGGAAGTCATAGAAGCCGCTGCCCAGGAACAGGTTGGAGGTGGGGCAGTGCGCCACCGCGGCGCCACTGTCGGCCAGGCGCTTGCGGTCGTCCTGGTCGAGGTAGATGGCGTGGCCGTAGAACGCGCCCGGACGCAGCAGGCCGTAGTGATCGTAGATATCGAGATAGCTGCGTGCCTGCGGGAACAGTTCGGCCACCCACTTCACCTCGTCGCGGTTTTCCGCCACATGGGTCTGGATATAGGCGTCGGGATAGGCCTTGGCCAGTTCGCCGCAGGCAGCCAGCTGCGCCTCGCTGGAGGTCGGCGCGAAGCGCGGCGTGATCGCGTACGACAGGCGGTTCTTGCCGTGCCAGCGCGAGATCAGGTCGGCCGAATCGCGCGCGCCGGACTCGGCGGTGTCGCGCAGGAATTCGGGGCAGTTGCGGTCCATCAGCACCTTGCCGGTCACCAGGCGCAGGTTGCGCCGGTCCGCTTCGGCGAACAGCGCGTCGGCCGAGGCCGTGTGCACGGTGCTCCAGGCCACGGCGCTGGTGGTGCCGTTGCGCAGCAGCTCGTCGGCAAAGAAGCCCGCCACCGCCGCCGCGTATTCCGGCTCGGCGAAGCGGCGCTCCTCGGGGAAGGTGTAGGTCTCCAGCCAGTGCAGCAGGCCGGGCGAGGGCGAGGCGATGATGTCGGTCTGCGGGTAATGCACGTGGGTGTCGATAAAACCGGGCACGATCAGCTTGCCGCGGCGGTCGATCACCTCGGCGCCGGCCGGGATCTGCGCGGCCAGCTCGGCGTAGTCGCCGACCGCGGCGACATGCCCGGCGGTGACGACCAGCACCCCGTCTTCCCAATACTGACACGCGTCGTCATGAAACTGCGGATCGCGCAGGAAGTGCAGCACGCGGCCACGGATGGCGCGGGTGATGGACGGGGTGGGGGGCGTGGTCGTCATAGCGGTGTCTCGTCATGCGCCGGCGCGCGCGTGGCGCGCCGGCATTTTGGTGTGAGCCGCGCTCAGGCCGTGGAGGCCGTCGCGGGCAGGGGGGATTGCCAGAAGTGATCGACTTCAGCGAGGAAGGCGGCCTTTTGCGTGGCGGGCAGGAAGGACGCTTCGAAACTATTGCGCGCCAGCTTGTGGCCGTCGTCCGCGGTCAGCGGCAGGGCTTCGAAGGTGGCTTCCCAGTTGGCGTTCATATAGCCGCCGAAATAGGCGGGGTCGTCGGAGTGCAGCGTGACCAGCACGCCGGCTTCCAGCAGGCGGTGCAGCGAGTGGTCGCGCAGGTCGGGATAGACCTTGAGCTTCTGGTTGGACAGCGGGCACACCGTCAGCGCCACGCGCTCGCGGGCCAGCCGCTCCACCAGGGCGGGGTCGTCGATGGCGCGTACGCCGTGGTCGATGCGTTCCACCTTGAGGATGTCGAGCGCGTCCGTGACATACTGCGCCGGGCCTTCCTCGCCGGCGTGCGCCACCAGCCGCAGGCCCAGCTCGCGGGCGCGGGCGAAGACGCGGGCGAATTTCTCAGGCGGGTTGCCCTGCTCGGAGGAATCCAGGCCCACGCCGACGAAGCGGTCGCGGTAGGGCAGCGCCGCTTCCAGCGTGGCGAAGGCGTCTTCCTCGGACAGGTGGCGCAGGAAGCAGAGGATCAGGCTGCTGGAGAAATCGAACTGGGTGCGGGCCTGGGCCAGCGCGTCGGAGATGCCGTCGATTACCACGCCGATGGGCACGCCGCGCGCGGTGTGGGTCTGCGGGTCGAAGAAAATCTCGGCGTGGCGCACGTTGTCGGCTACGGCGCGCTGCACGTAGGCCATCGTCATGTCGAAGAAATCGTCCTCGGTCAGCAGCACGCTGGCGCCGGCGTAGTAAATGTCAAGGAAGGATTGCAGGTCGGTGAAGGCGTAGGCTTCGCGCAGGGCTTCCACGCTGGCATACGGCAGCTTGACCTTGTTGTGCTGGGCCAGCCGGAAGATCAGCTCGGGCTCGAGCGTGCCTTCGATATGGACGTGCAGTTCTGCCTTGGGCGTCAGGCGGATACGGTCTGCGAGCGCGGCATCGAGCGTCATGGGGTTCCTTTTGCGGTCTTGGTTTGCGTCGTGTTCGCCGCCTGGCCGCCGCGGTTGGCGCTCAGCGCGCCCAGATGGGCGAGACGCTGGTCGCGAACCTGCAGCAGCTGGGCGACGATGGCAACCGCAATCATAGCCGGAGCCTTGTCCGTGATGCCGGAGACGCCCATCGGGCACGTCATTTCCGCAAAGCGGGCAGGGTCAATCCCATGCTCCGCCATGCGATGCTCGAAGCGCGCGCGCTTGGTCTTGGAACCGATCAGGCCGAAATAGGCAAAGTCATTGCGCCGCAAGATCCGCTCGCACAGCGTCTGGTCCAGGGCGTGGCTGTGCGTCATCACCAGGAAATAGCTGCCGGCCGGGGCATGGTCGACCACCGCTTCGGGGATATCCGTGGCTTCCGGGGTAACGTTGTCGGGCAGGCCCGGCGGGAACAAGGTGTCGCGCTCATCCACCCAGTGCACCCGGCACGGCAGGTTGGCCAGCACCTTGACCAGCGCATGGCCGACGTGGCCGGCGCCGAACAGCACCACCTGCAGTTCATCGGGCACCATGACGTCGGTCCAGGCGCCATCCGTTTGCAAGCTCACCGAGGGCGTGACCGCCTGCGTCGCCGCGTGCCGCACCGGACCGGCCGCCGGCACGGTGCGCATGAGCGCGCGGCCAGCGGAGAAGACGGCCTGCACCGCATCGAGCCAGGGCAGGTCGGGCTCGCCGAGCACCTCGAAGGCGAGCTGGACCACGCCGCCGCAGCATTGGCCCAGGGCCGGGCCCAAGGGGATGCGCACGATCTGCCGCGTCGCATCGCGTTCGGCCAGCATGGTGCGCGCGATCTCCATGCCGCGCCATTCCAGATGGCCGCCGCCGATGGTGCCCACCAGGTCGTCGGCGGTCACCAGCATGCGCACGCCCGCCTCGCGCGGGGCCGAGCCTCTTACTTCGGCGATGGTGACCATCGCCACCGGCACGCCGGCGCGCACCAGACGGGTGGCGTCGGCGAAGCGGAAGGGTTTGAGGGGCGCGTCCTGCATGGTGATGCCTTTTTAGGTTGATGCTTTGGGTGAGGCTGGTTATGTCGCTACGGTGTTAGAGGATGCGGCTCACTGCACCACCGGCGCAGCCACCCGCACCGCATCCACCGCATCCAGGATCGCCTCGCTCGTCGCAGGCGCTACCAGCGGCGGGTTCACCTTGTAATCCCCGACGCTGGCCACCGCATCGCGAATCGCGAAGAACACCGAGAACGGCAGCAGCAGCGGCGGCTCGCCCACCGCCTTCGAGCGATGGATGCTGTCTTCCGCGTTGTCGTTCTCGAACAGCCGCACGGTGAACGCTTCCGGGCAGTCGTTGACGGTCGGGATCTTGTAGGTCGAAGGCGCATGCGTCATCAGCTTGCCATCCTTGTTCCACCACAATTCCTCGGTGGTCAGCCAGCCCATGCCCTGGATAAAGCCACCTTCGACCTGGCCGATATCGATGGCCGGGTTGAGGGAGCGGCCGGCATCGTGCAGCACGTCCGCGCGCAACAGGCGCCATTCGCCGGTGAGCGTGTCCACCAGCACTTCGGAACAGGCCGCGCCATAGGCGAAGTAGTAGAAGGGCCGGCCCTGCAGCCTGGACTGGTCCCAGTACAGCTTGGGCGTGGTGTAGAAACCATCGGACCACAATTGCACGCGCGACACGTAGGCCTGGCGTGCCAGGTCGCTGAAGTCAAGGCGCAGTTCGCCCGCCACCACCAGGTCGTCGCCGAACTGCACGCTGTCCGCGTCCACGCCAGCCTGGCGCGCGGCAAAGGCAGCCAGCCGCTCGCGGATCTGCCGCGCCGCGTGCTGCGCGGCCTTGCCGTTCAGGTCGGTGCCGGTGGAGGCGGCGGTGGCCGAGGTGTTGGCCACCTTGCTCGTATCTGTGGCGGTGACGCGCACGCGTTCCAGGCGGATGCCGAGTTCGTGCGCCACCACCATCGCCACCTTGGTGTTCAGGCCCTGGCCCATTTCCGTGCCGCCGTGGTTCACCAGTACCGATCCGTCGTTGTACACGTGCACCAGCGCGCCGGCCTGGTTGAAGTGGGCCACATTGAAGGAGATGCCGAACTTCACCGGGGTGATGGCAATGCCTTTCTTCAGCACCGGGCTGCCGGCGTTGAATGCGCGCGTTGCCTCGCGGCGCTCGCGGTAGGCGCTGCTGGCCTCCAGTTCATCGAGCAGTTCGTGGATGACGTTGTCTTCCACGGTCTGGCCGTAAGGCGTGACATTGCACTCGGTCTTGCCGTACAGGTTGGCGCGGCGCACGTCGAGCGAATCGCGGCCCACGGTGCGCGCCACATTGTCCAGGATGTATTCGATGGCAAAGGCGCCTTGGGGGCCGCCGAAGCCGCGGAAGGCGGTATTGCTCTGCGTATTGGTCTTGCCGCAGTAGCCGTCGATCTGCACATTCGGCAGCCAGTAGGCGTTGTCGAAGTGGCAGATGGCGCGGGTCATCACCGGGCCGGACAGGTCGGCCGAGAAGCCGGCGCGCGAAACCATCTCCACCGATACGCCGTCGATGCGGCCTTCGGCATCGTGGCCGACTTCGAAATCGAAGACGAAGTCGTGGCGCTTGCCGGTGATCATCATGTCGTCGTCGCGGTCCGGACGCAGCTTGACCGGGCACAGCAGCTTCCACGCGGCCAGCGCGGCGCAGCAGGCGAACATGGCCGATTGCGATTCCTTGCCGCCGAAGCCGCCGCCCATGCGCCGGCATTCCACCAGCACCTGGTGCGCGTGCCATCCCAGCATATGCGCTACAGCATGCTGCATTTCGGTGGGATGCTGAGTCGAGCACCACACGTGCATGCCGTCGTTTTCCTTCGGCGCGGCGTAGGCGATCTGGCCTTCCAGGTAGAACTGCTCCTGGCCGCCCAGGCGGATATTGCCCCGCGCCCGGTGCGCAGCACCGGCGATATGGCTGGCCGGCTCGCCTCGTGTCAGGTGCATCGGCGGCAGCACATAGCTGCCGGCCTGGTGCGCCGCCTCGGGCGACAGCACCGGCGCCAGGTCCTCGTACTCGACATTCCCCAGGCGTGCGGCACGGCGCGCGGCATCGTGCGAGGTGGCCACCACCACGAACATCGGCTGGCCGATGAACTGCACCAGGCCGTTGGCCAGGATGGGGTCGTCATGGATGATCGGGCCGCATTCGTTGGCGGCGGGGATATCTTCGGCGGTCAGCACCGCCACCACGCCCGGCGCGGCGCGCACCTTGTCGAGCGACATCGACTTGATGCGGGCGTGGGCGCGCGTGCTCATGCCGAGCGCGGCGTGCAGCGTGCCGGCCAGCTCGGGAATGTCGTCGGTATAAGTGGCCGTGCCGGCCACGTGCAGGTGGGCGGATTCATGGGGGCGCGAAATGCCCACTTGTGGCGTGGAGACGGCGGCCTTGGCCTCGATCTCGGCGTCGAGCAGGAAGGGTTCGGTTTGCTTGTTCATGCCGATCTATCCTTATGCGGTGGCGACGATCTGGCCAGCGCCTGGGGCGCGGACATTAACGGCGGCGGCTGGCAGCGCGTCGGCGCGCGTTTCCAGCCAGAAGCGGTACAGCAGGTTGGCGGCGCCACGGCTGCGGTAGGCGGCGGTGGAGCGCATGTCGGTCAGCGGCGTGAAGTCCTGCGCCAGCGCGCTCATGGCGGCCCGGGCGGTGGCTTCCGTCCAGGATTGGCCGACCAGCGCGGCTTCCGTCAGGGCGCCGCGCTTGGCCGTGGCGGCCATGCCGCCGAAGGCCACGCGTGCATGGCGGATCACACCGTCTTCCAGCGTCAGCGCAAAGGCAGCGCAGACAGCGGAAATGTCTTCGTCAAAGCGTTTTGACAGCTTGTAGGTTCGGAAGTACTCCGGCCCCGCCAGCGGCACGCGCAGGGCCGCGACGAACTCGCCCTCGGCCATGGCGGTCTTCTGGTAGGCCAGGTAGAGGTCTTCCAGCGGCAGGGTGCGGCGCACTTCGCCGCGCTGCAGCACCACTTCGGTGCCAAGGGCGATCAGCGCGGGCATGGAGTCGCCGATGGGCGAGCCGTTGGCAATATTGCCCCCCAGCGTGCCGGCGTTGCGGATCGGCAGCGAGGCAAAACGCTTCCACAGTTCTTCCAGTTCGGGGTGCGTGGCATTGAGCGCCGCATAGGCGCGCTCCAGCGAGACCGCCGCCCCGATTTCCACTGCGCCGTCCACCTGCTCGATACTGTTGAGGTCAGCTACCTGCCCCACGTACAGCAGGTTGCCGAGTTCGCGGAACTGCTTGGTCACCCACAGGCCCACGTCGGTGCTGCCGGCCAGGATGCGCACGCCCGGCTCGGCCGCCTTGATGGCGGCGAAAGCCGATGCCGTGCGGGGCGCGTAGAAGTGCAGGCCGCCGGCGCTGTAGTGGAACGTGGCGTCGCGTTGCAGCGAGCGCAGCGTGTCGGCGATCTGCCGCGGGTCCAGCTTGCTGGCCTGCGGCGCCGGTAGCGCCATCATGCGCTGGCCGGCCTCGATGATGGGACGGTAGCCGGTGCAGCGGCACAGGTTGCCTGTGAGGGCGTCGCAGATGGTCTCGCGGGCCGGCGCGCGGCCGGTGCCGGCGTCCTCGGCCTTTTGCTGGTACAGCGCCCACAGCGACATCACGAAGCCGGGGGTGCAGAAGCCGCACTGTGAGCCATGGCACTCCACCATCGCTTGCTGTACCGGGTGCAGCGCGCCGTCGGCCTGGCGCAGGTCTTCCACGGTGATCAGGGCGCGGCCGTCCAGTGTGGGCAGGAACTGGATGCAGGAATTGACCGCCTTGAACTCGACCTGGCCGTCCTCGCCCAGTTCGCCGAGCACCACGGTGCATGCACCGCAATCGCCTTCGGCGCAGCCCTCCTTGGTGCCCGTGCAGCGCGCGTCCTCGCGCAGGTACTGCAGCACGGTGCGGGTCACGGGGGCATCGGCGACCTCCTGGACCTGGCCGCGGTGGTAAAAGCGGATGGTTTGCGTCTCCATGGTGTCTTCTCTCTTTGTGATGGGGGCAAACATAGCACTGGTGCCGATGATGCAATATTCGGCCCAGGTGATATGCCCCATCAAGGGGGGAGAGCGTTGCACGGCTGACGAGGAGTGCGGCAGCCGGATTTGACCAATGACGGGGTGCCTGACATACACTATGCGCCGTTCCCATCCCCCACGCCACCGGCCGCCATGCGCGCCTGGCGCCCCCTCGCCATGCACGGACGCGACCATCTCGATACCTATCTGTTGCGGGTGCTGCACACGCTGCTGACCGAGCAGAGCGTGACCCGCACTGCGGTCCGGCTCGGCCAGTCGCAGCCCGCCATCAGCAATACGCTCAAGCGACTAAGGGAAATCACCGGGGATGCCATCCTGGTGCGCGGCAAGAGCGGCATGGTGCCGACCGAGCGCGGCCGCGAGTTGCTGCAACTGGCCGAGCAGAGCCTGGCGGCCATGGACCGGATCGCCCGGCCGCCCCAGCATTTCGACCCCGCCACCACTACCCGTACCTTCCACCTGGGGGCGCCGGACTACCTGGACGCCTTCTTCCTGCCCAATATCGTCGAGCGTGTGCGCCGCCTTGCGCCCGGCGCCAAGCTGTTCGTGCACCCGATGACGTCTTCAAGCGACTTCCTCGACAGCCTGGAACAAGGGCAGCTCGACATCGTGGTCGGCAACTGGCTGTCGCCGCCGGAACATCTGCATATCTCGCCGCTGTTCGACGATGAGGTGGTGTGCATGCTGGGGGCGCAACATCCGCTGGCGCGCAAGGGGCTGACCCTCAAGCATTACCTGGAGATGCCTCATCTTGCCCCCGCGCCCTATGCTTCGATGCAGCGCAGCATGATTGACCAGGCGCTGGCCGAGCAGGGGTACAAGCGCAATATCCAGGTTACGTTGCCGTATTTTGGGCTGGTGCCGTATGTGTTGATGAAGACCGATATGGTGTTCACGACGGGGCGGCAGTTTGCCGCGCACTATGCGCAGTACCTGCCGTTGAAGATGGTGCCTTCGCCGGTGGTGTTTCCGCGGATGCGGTTTTATCAGCTTTGGCATGAGCGGTGTCATGCTGCGCCGGATGTTATGTGGATGCGGAGGATGATTGCTGAGGTGGCGGGGGAGTTGCCGGTTTTGCCGCAGTTGGTTAGGGAGGGGTAGGGGGTTTAATGGGGGGTTGAACCCAAGGACAGAGCAATTGGCTTGTTGTTAGGTGTTTGGGATTTGATTTGGGCGGTGTTGGTTTTTGCACCCAAAAGCCATACGACATCCCCCTGCGGGGGCTGCCGGTCACTTTTCTTTGCGTCGGCAAAGAGGGTGGAGACAAAACAA
>JYOD01000046.1:9277-41524 GCA_000955785.1 Burkholderiaceae bacterium 16 | reverse complement strand
GCAGTCAGAAATGGCGAAAATCTGTCGAACTCGGGAGGCCCCGTACTGTTTCGACAACAGTTTTTCATCAGCATGCGCGGCAAAGGACGCGGCAAGCAGTAACGCTGAAAGCAGCGCTCTTTTCATATCGAATCTTGGGGGGAGTTATTTCCTGGACGCCAATGGCCGCGCACAAGGCGCGGCCATTGGTTTGCCACAATGCCCGGCAAGCGGGCAAACGCGGGCAAGCGAGCCCCGGCCGGGGCCAGCGCTTTCAGTCTGCTATTGCGCGATCAGGCTTCGGCAATCAGGAAGCGGGCACGGTTCTTACCCAGCCAGGCCGGTGCGCGGCCACGGCCGGTCCAGGTGGCGCCGGTCTTGGGATCGCGATACTTGGGAGGAAGGCTGGACTTGGGCTTGGCCGCGGCGCCATTCGCGCTGGCTGCCGGGCGGCCCCGGCGGCGCTTCGGGGCGATATCGTCGGCCGTCAGTTCGTATTCCGCCATGAGCCCCTGGATCTGGGCAATAACGCCCGCCACTTCACTAGCACGCATCTCCGCCAGCTTGGCTTCGAGCGCTTCTTTTTCTGCGATCAGTTGCTTGTAAGTCGCCATTTTGATTCTCCTGGAGCGGTGTTAATTCAATGATAGGGGAAATTTTGCTGGCACAGCCTACCACGTTTGATTAAAGAAAATCCAATCGCGTAAGAAGATGATACATCCGCCCCGAATTGTAGCGAATTGAAACGCCCGGCGGGGCACCCACATTGCACACAGGATTGGCGGCCGGAATGCCCCGTCGAAGCAGACGAATACCTGTGCGCATTGCCGGATTCAAGTAATAGCTTGCGCGGCAAAGGCGGCTCAACAATTTGATCCCGCACGCCGCTAACGGCATTGACGTGCACCACGGTGCCGCAATCACCCGCCGGCACTAAGATGCAATAAGACAACTCTGTCCGAAAGGTCTTTGAAAGGACACTCTTGCAAGTCATTGGCAAACGCGATGCCCGACTAATCCGAACGATGTGCGGACAATGTGCAGGCCATGCCAATGTGATAAGGAAGGCTGAACCGGCGAGCACGGGTTTCCGAAAATTGCCAGGCAAAGGCATAGGGTTCGGCCACGATGCTAAGCAGTATCCACTTTCCCCTCCAATTCGGGCCGTGCCCCACCGTCAATCCCACCCCGGAACCGGGTGGAAAGCTGGCGTCGATGATCGTCAAAGCAAGAAATGCCGGGCAATCGGCGCGCCAGATACACTAGCAAATCGGCGCTGCCGAAGCCTCGCCCATGCATCTGTGACGGCTTTTTTTACCCAGCGTTTGCCCAATTTCGGGTTGATTGCGATTTAGCCTGGAACGCCTGCGGCGTTTGATAGGCAGCGTTACGGCTTATGGATTCTGGCGCCCGCGCCTTTCCAAAAAGCAGCGCGCGTGCCAGGAGATCAGGCTGGCCCGAAATCTTTCAGTTCCATGCCAACCGGACTGGTGGTACCTTGCAAAACGCGCCGCCCCCTTGGGGCATTGGCACAGCCAATTTGGGGAAAACACCATGTCGCATTGTTTGGAGGAAATCCATGAGGCGCAGGTAGTGGCCACCGGGAAAGCACAAGGACGCTGGCTCCGCCGCTTCGGCCTGTTTGCCGGCAGCGCAATGGCAGCCACCCTGCTGACGGCCTGCGCCAGCCTGCCCGAGCCGGCCAGCCGGACGCCATCGCGAGCCCTTGCCGACACCGCCGGCACGCGCCTGGGCCGGGCGCTCGCCCCCGGCCAGGCGCAGCACCCTGGCCAATCGGTCTTCTACCCGCTTTCGTCCGGGCCGGATGCGCTGGTGGCACGCCTGGCGCTGGCGCGCGGCGCCGAGCGCAGCCTTGACCTGCAGTACTACATCTTCGACGGCGACCTCACCGGCAAGACCGTGCTGGCGGCGGTGGTTGCCGCGGCCGACCGCGGCGTGCGGGTGCGCCTGCTGCTCGACGACCTGCACCTGAGCGGGCAGGACCGCGAGCTGGCGGCAATCGACGCCCATCCGAATTTCGAGGTGCGGCTGTTCAATCCCTTCGCCAACCGCAGCGCGCGCTGGCTGGAGTTCGCCAGCGATTTCCGGCGTCTGGACCGGCGCATGCACAACAAATCAATGACCGCCGATAACCAGCTGACGCTGGTGGGCGGACGCAATATCGGCGACCCCTACTTCTCCGCCAGTACAGCAACGGACTTCAGCGACTTCGATGTGCTCGCCGGCGGCCCGGTGGTGCCGCAGGTATCGGCCGTGTTCGATGATTATTGGAATGGCGCGGCGAGCTATCCCGTGGCCAGCCTGATGCCGGCCCCTGCCGACGCGCAAGCCGAGGTGCAGGCCCTGCGCACATACCTGGACGAACATGCGGCCGAGACCAGGGGCAGCGATTATGCGCGGGAATTGCTCGATTCCGGCAAGGCGCAGGCGCTGGAAAGCGGCAAGGTGCCCGCTTACTGGGGGCAGGGCTCGGTGATTGCGGACCAAGCTGTCAAGGTCACGCTTCCGCCCGAAGACAACAGTAGCCACGCCATCCCCAAGCTGGTGCACCTTCTGGATAGCGCCCGGCGGGAGCTGGCACTGGTTTCGCCGTACTTCGTGCCGAACGCAACAGCGGTCGATTGGCTTGCCGGCATGGCGCGCCGCGGGGTGCGCGTTAGTATCCTGACCAACTCCTTCGCGGCCACCGACGTGAGCGCCGTGCACGCCGGCTATGCGCCCACGCGCAAGGCGCTGCTGGCGGCAGGCATCCAGCTTTACGAGCTCAAGCCGTCTGCCTATGCGGAGATGGCGCACGAAGGGCACCGCAGCCTGATCAGCAAGAGCCGTGCAAGCCTGCACGCCAAGAGCTATATGGTCGACCGCCATTTGCTGTTCGTCGGCTCGCTCAACCTGGACCCGCGCTCGGCCCGCCTGAATACCGAGATGGGCGTGGTGGTCGACAACGCGACGCTGTGCACGCAGCTTGGTGCGACGCTGGACGAGAAGCTGCTTGATGTGGCCTACAAGGTAATGCTGGAGCCAGACCCCGCCGGCGGGGAGCCGAAGCTGGTCTGGGTAACGCGCCACAACGGGCTGCTGCGGACCTACGACAGTGAACCCGACATGAGTGTCTTCCAGCATTTCGGCCAGGGCCTGCTGCGGCGGCTGCCGCTGCAGGAAGAGTTGTAGCCAGCGTTGCCCTTGGTCTCTATCCATGGTCTTTAGCTTGTCGGTGACTGCCTGATGTATTGCCTGATGTATTGCGCTTAAGGATGGTGTTCAAGTGCGACACGTGTCGCCGTCCGCCGCGCGTCAAGTGGCATGAAGTAGAGGATGGCAAAGCTCATTCTTGCCTTGTCACATTCAACTACCGGAGTAGTGGAGATTGAAGCTGTGACCTGCTGTACGACCAGCAGTTGCCTACCTGGACATGCGCGATGGGTAACCGTCGGGTATGAAGCTCTGGGGACAATGTACTTCTCGAAAGAAGGTCCGGCTTGGCGACAAGCGCGGGCTGACACTGCCAGCAGCCGTGCGGTGTGAAGGCTAGGCAAGTTCCGTATGCACAACGTAAGTGAACTGCCGAGGGAATCCTCGTCACATCCAAAGAGCCAAAGCTGCTGAAAGGCTCTGACCAAAAGGTGAATGGCAGGTTGTTCCCCTTTGAACTGGGAGCACGTCGTCATGATGCCATCGGGGAATAGGCAGGTGCTAACCGGATAGGCCCGGGCCATCGACGGGTCGGCAAGACTGGGAACGTGGTAAGCCCGATTCTCCGCCCTTGCTCCAAAGCATCGGAGCAACGGCAGGCGACTCGCAAGGGAAACTGTTGGGGGAGCGGGTGTGAGAACGCGGAGAAAGCAAACGGTGAGCTGTAATGGCTGACATAGGGGTTCAAGATTTGCCCTGACCCGAAAGGGTGCAGACTTTCGCGAAGTGCGGCTGTCGCAGACCAGTGTTTGAGGTTCGATGTAGGGAAGCTTGGAAGAGGCTGCCTTGTCGCAGTTCAGCGCCCTCATCTCATCCGTGAGAGGAACCAACGATATGACGAATGCGAAGGGCTTGTGCAGGATGGCAAGACCGGTATCGCGCAACGATACTTCATGCTGTGCTTGAGCCGTATGCGGTGAGAATCGCACGTACGGTTCTTTGGGGAGGGGGCAGTGGAGACGCTGCTCTCTTACCCGCTAACTCGCCGCAGACCGGGCCTGGTGACGGGTCTTTCCAGCGACAATACGTGCATGAAACAAACTGACCTTGGCCTGGACCTGAGCAACCGCCGAGAACTGGACCTGATACTGGGCCCGCTCGACATCCGCGCCCATAAGTCCGGCTTCGCCAGCGAACTGCTGATGGAAGACACCGTGAAGGTGGTGGCAAGCCCGGGCCATGCGATGGCGCGCAAGCGCAGGCCGACCTGGGCGCGGGCGGCGGCCTACGACTGGATCATGCCGCCGGCCGGCACCCTGATGCGCACGCGGCTGGAGGATGCGTTCATGCACGCCGCCACCCCGGTGCCGATGCCGCGCATCGAGACCGCTTCCATCATCATCCAGATGCTGCTGCGCGAGTCGCCGTACCTGACCGTGCTGTCCGGGTCAGTCGCCGATCACTATGCCGCGATGGGCCTGCTGGAATGCGTGCGGATGGCGCCGGAAGTCGCCTTCAGCGCGCTCGGGATGCTGTGGAACAGGAATGCGGAGAGCCCTGGGCTGAGCCAGCTCCTCCAGTCGTTCAAGGAGGTCGCGCAGTCGCTATAGCGCCGGATGCCGCGCCCGGCCCCGCCCGCCGCAAAAGCTACACTGTCTGCCGTGCCAGCGCCTGCCGGCACGTTTTCACCCGAAGGAACCAACCCGCCACATGGACCTGAACGCCCTGCGCCTTTTCGTGGACATCGTCGACGCCGGCAACCTCTCGGCTGCCGCGCGCAAGCTCAAGATGACCCGCGCCAACGTGAGCTACCACCTGAAGGCCCTTGAAGAAGAACTGGGCGTGCAATTGCTGCGCCGTACCACCCGCCATGTCGAACCCACGCCAGTGGGCGCGGGCCTGTATGAGCACGGCCGCAACATCCTGGGCGAAGTGGCGGCGGCCAACGCGCTGATCAACAGCATGGGCAAGAGCCTGCAAGGCCACGTGCGCCTGTCGGTGCCCACCGGGCTGGGGCATTCGATGCTGTCGCCGCTGCTGGTGAAGTTCAAGCACCGCTATCCCGACATCACGCTCGACGTGGTGTTCGACAACCGCATCCACAACCTGGTGTCCGAGGATGTGGAAGTGGCCCTGCGCATTATCTCCACGCCACCGGATTCAGTGGTGGCGACCGAGATCGGCGTGGTCGAATGGGTGGTGTGCGGATCGCCCGGCTACCTGGCCACGCAGCCGCCTCCGCGCGAGCTGGCTGATCTCAAGGACCACGCCATCGTCTGCGCCTCGCCCATCGGCCAGAAGCTCAAGGCCTTCGGCACGCGCAGCAACGGCGGCGGCGCCGCGCGCGAGCAAGTGTCGCTGGAGCCGACGCTGAGCTCCGAGAACTTCGCCTTCCTGAAGGACGGCGTGATGGGCGATCTCGGCCTGGGCATCTTCCCGCTCTACGCCGTCGGCGCGGAGCTCGACACGGGCGCCTTGCTGCCCGTGCTGGCGGACTACCACATCAGCGTGTTCGGCAGCCGCCTCTATATGCTGACCATGCCGAACCGCTACCAGACCATGGCCACGCGTTACCTGCTGAACTTCCTCAAGACCGAATTGCAGGCCTTGTGGCCCCAGCCGCGCCAGGCCTCCCCCGCGCAAGCGGACGACGAGGCATGACGGCGGCGCGAGGCAACGCGGCCAAGGCGGATAGCAGCGCAGCCGGCGGGGGCACGGACTATAGTAGGAAACGCAGGGGCCCGCCCCAGTGGCCACCGCACGTACAGCGAAGGAGACGCATCATGGCCTTGGCTACCACCCTGGCAAATTGCCTCAACAGCAGAAACAGCCGTTTCGACACCATCCGCCATCCCTACACCCTCAGCAGCATGGCCACTGCAGAGGCTGCGCACGTTCCCGGAGATCGCCTGGCCAAGACCCTGTTGCTGGAGGATGACATCGGCTACGTAGCCGCGGTGATCCCGTCCAGCCACCACCTCAACCTCGCCGCCATCTGCGCACAAACCGGGCGCACGCTGGTACTGGCGCACGAAGACGAAATCCGCGAAGTCTTCAAGGATTGCGATCTCGGCGCCATACCGCCGGTCGCCATGGCCTATGGCATGCACACCTACCTCGACGACAGCCTGCTGGCCCAGCCGGAAGTATTCTTCGAGGCAGGCGACCACCAGCAACTCGTCCACATGAGCAGCGACCAGTTCGCAGACCTGATGGCAGGAGCAGAACCCGGGCATTTCTCGCGCCGCATGATGTAGCAAACGAAAGTGCGTGGAAAGGGTGTGGCCCGCGAGCGGGCCACACCCCAGCGCGATGCGAAGCGAGCCCCCCAAGCGATGCGAAGCGAGCCGTGTAGGTGTACCAGGCCATATGGGGCGCCTTCTTTACCTACTTTCTTGGAAAGACAAGAAAGTAGGTCGCCGCCCCGCAGGGGTGGTGAAACTGGCTTTGACTTTAAGCTTTTGAAGTTAGGCCTTTGACGTTAAAGCCTTCAACACTGCAATTCACCAAACCACCCTACCGCAAACCAACCCCAGCGCACCTCATCAATTTCTCCGCCCGCGGAATCCCCACCCCAACCATCGCCCCAAAATCCGCCACCGAGGCATGGGATTCCTGACTTCTGGCAGTGAACCGTCATGATCGAAGGGACAGGAGGTACGCATCAGCAGCAAGCTGCCGTACCATCCGGCTGCAAATCACTCATGATGATTCCGCAGTCGAAGCGGAACGAAGGCGATTTCCCGCCTGGACCCCGGCCCGCTGCGGCAACGTCAGCGAAAGCCCGGCTGCGATGATCAGCGCGATACCCGCCATGGCGGGACCGTCCGGCCAGCGGCCGAACCACAGCGCGCTGTACACCAGCGCCAGCAGCAAGTGGCAATAATTGAGCGGCGCCACGGTGGATGCCGGCGCGCGCTGCAGAGCGAGGATCAGCAGCACCTGTGCGATTGCGCTCATGAATCCCATGGCGAGAATGGCCAGCCAGTCGGCCATGCCAGGCCATGCCGCGGGCAGGAAGAACGGCGCCGGCACCCCTGTGGCAATCATGCAGATCACCGCCGCGAAACCGTACTGCACGCCCGCCTCCACCTTCCCGGCAAGGCGCCGCGTCAGCAGTTGCAGCAGGGCATACGCCACGGCCGCGGCGACCATCAGCACCGTGCCCACTGCCGACAGCTGCCCGCCGGGCCGCACGATCAGCAGCATGCCCGCGAAGCCGGCCGCCACCGCCATCCACTTGCGCGGTCCCACGCGCTCGCCCAGCAGCCAGGGCGAGAGCGCGACGATGACCAGCGGCGACATGAAGTAGATCGCCGTGGCCTCGGCCAGCGGCATCCACAGCAGCGCGGTCATGAAGCAGGTGCCCACCAGCGCCAGCATCACGCCGCGCAGCGCCAGCAGCCCGCGGTGGGGCATGCGCCAGAAGCGCAGGCGTCCCGAGCCCGCCAGCATGGCGATGGCCACGGTGGCGGTAATGGCATAGCGCACGGCATTGAGGAAAGGCGCGGGATAGCGGCCCACCAGATGCTTGGCGGTGGCGTCCACGGTGGCGAACAGCGCCACCGCGCAGAGAAAGATCAGGCCTCCGCGCCACCAGCCCGCCGCGCCTGCGTGCCCCGAATCGCTCATGCCCCGGCCATCGCAGGGACAAGGCCCGACAGGAAAGCGTCGAGCGCAGGGCCGATCGCCTCCACCTCGTAGCCGCCCTCCTGCACCACCACCGTGGGCACGCCCAGCGTGCTGATGCGCTCGCCGATGCCACGGTACGCGTCCATCCCGACGCGCAACACGCTGATGGGGTCGTGGATATAGGTGTCAAAGCCCAGCGCCAGTACCAGCGCCTGCGGCCGGTAGTCGCGCAGCGCGTCGAGCGCGTTGTCGAGCGCGCCCAGGAAGCCGGCATCCCCGGTGCCGTGCGGCAGCGGGAAGTTCAGGTTGTAGCCGTAGCCCGCGCCATAGCCGCGCTCGTTGGCGTAGCCGGTATAGAAGGGGTAATACGCGCTGGGGTCGGCGTGCAGCGAGATCGTCATCACGTCGGAGCGCTGGTAGAAGATCTGCTGGGTGCCGTCGCCGTGGTGGGCGTCCACGTCGAGCACCGCTACTTTGTCGAACCGCTTGAGCAACGTCTCGGCGGCGATGGCCGAGTTGTTGACATAGCAGAAGCCCACCGCGCGGTCGCTGTGCGCATGGTGGCCGGACGGGCGTGACAGCGAGTACGCGACACCCTGCCGGTCTTGCTGCTCGCAGACGTACCCGGCCGCGGCCACGGCGCTGTGCGCGGAGCGCAGGATGGAACGCCAGCTATGCGGCCCGAGCGGCGCGCTCAGGTCGCCGAGGTAGTACCCCGCTTGCGCGATGATGGAATCGGTCGGGCACGGCACGCGGCGCGACTGGTCCACGCGGCCGTTGTAGTACGGGGAGAGATTTGGCAGCACTTCGATGCCCGGCTCGAAGCCGGGGCGCGCCAGCGCCATCCAGCGCTCGTAAGCGTAGCTGAGGAAATCGAGATACGCCGGGCTGTGTACCGCCTCCAGCGGCGCGCGGCCGAAGTCGGCCGGCTCGGCCAGCGCAATGCCGCGCCCGGCCAGCGCGCGTTGCAGCGCGTGGGCGCGGGCGGGCATGTCGGTAGGTTCGCACAAGCGGCCCGCGCGCATGAACTGGCGGGGCTGGTGCAGAAGTTGGTCATCCGAGAAGAAGGCGCGCATGAAGATTTTTTTAAAGGTGAGACTCACGGCTTCCGGGCCGCCGGGTGGCGCCCCTGACACCACGCTGCCTGAGCTTGCGCGTTGTCGTTATCGCCGGCCCGGATCCCTTGCAGCTCAGCTGCCCGTGGCAGGCGGCTGCGCGGCGGTTTGCTTGATTTCGATTTCCACGAACACGCATTCGCCGTCATGCGCATTGATCACGTTGTGTTCCACGCCCGCGCCGCGGTAGTAGGCGCGGCCCGCCACGAGCTGGCTGACGACCTCGCCGGCCGGCGTCTCCAGCCGCAGTGCGCCGGTGGTCATCGGCACCACCACGTAGTCGTAGCCGTGGCGATGAAGGCCGGTCTCCGCGCCCGGCGCGAAGCGCCACTCGGTGACGACCACGCGGTCGTTGTCGACCTGCACGGTGGGGACGGCCTGGGGTCTGCTCATGGGGGGGGTTCTCCTGAAAGCGATATGCGTTGTGGCGAAGGCTTAGCGGCTTAGGGGTCCACGCCGCCCAGCGAGGTCGTCGGCGTTGGCCAGCATCAGGTCGTACCTGGCGCGCAGCACCTGGGCGCGCTCGCGGGCGGTCTTCCGGCGCCATGCGCCTGCGCCACACGGGCCGCATGGCGCACGTGGCTTCATGCGGCGGCGCGGATCAGCGTCGGGTCCCATTCCTTGCCGGGAATCGCGGCAATCAGCCGCTGCGTGTAGTCGTGCTGCGGCGCGTCGAAGATCTGGCCGGGCGGTCCGGACTCCACCACCTTGCCCTTGTGCATCACGATCACGTGGTGGCAGATCTGGGCGGCAACCCGCAAGTCGTGGGTAATGAAGATCAGGCCGATGTTGAGCCGCTTCTGCAGGTCGCTCAGCAGTTGCAGCACCTGCGCCTGCACCGAGACATCAAGCGCGGAGACGGATTCGTCGGCCACCAGCAGCTTCGGCTCCAGCGCCAGCGCGCGCGCGATGCCGATGCGCTGGCGCTGGCCGCCGGAGAACTGGTTGGGATAGCGGTCGAAGGCGGACGCCTCCAGCCCTACCAGCTGCAGCAGCTCGCGGCCGCGGGCCTGCGCCCTGGCCAGCGGCGCCCCGTTGGCCACCGGGCCGTCGGTGATGATGCGCCCCACCGTATGACGCGGGTTGAGCGAGGCGAACGGGTCCTGGAAGATCATCTGCACGTCGCTGCGCAGCGGACGGAACTGGCGCTCGGACAGGCGCGCGATATCCTGCCCGTCGAACAGCAGTTCGCCGCCGTCGATATCGGTCAGCCTCAGCAGGCATTTGCCGATGGTGGACTTGCCCGAGCCGGACTCGCCGACGATGCCCAGCGTCTGGCCGCGCCGCACGCTGAAGCTGACGCCGTCCACGGCGTTGACCACGCGCTTCTTGTTGAACAGTCCGCCGCCGGAAGAGTACGTCTTGCGCAGCCCGCGCACATCCAGCACGATCTCGGCCGCCTGCTGGTCGCGCGCCTTGGCGCGTCCGTGCGGCACCGCGCCGATCAGGCGGCGGGTATAGGGATGCTGCGGGTGGTTGAGCACTTGCTGCACCGTCCCGACTTCCACCAGCACACCCTTCTCCATCACCGCGACGCGGTCGGCGATCTCCGCCACCACGCCAAAGTCATGCGTGACGAACATCACGCCCATGCCCTTCTCCGCCTGGATGCGCTTGATCAGCGCCAGGATCTGGGCCTGCGTGGTGACGTCGAGCGCCGTGGTGGGCTCGTCGGCGATCAGCAGCGCCGGCTCCAGCGCGAGCGCCATGGCGATCACCACGCGCTGCCGCTGCCCGCCGGACAGGCGGAACGGATAGCTGTGGATCAGCGTAGCGGGATCGGGCAGGCCCACGAACGCCAGCAACTCCAGTACACGCCGGGTACGCGCCTCGCCCGGATAGGCGTCGTGCACGCGCATGACCTCGGCGATCTGGTCGCCTACCGTCATTACCGGATTCAGGGCCGAGAGCGGCTCCTGGAACACCATCGCCATTTCCTTGCCCCGCATGGACAGCAGGGTCTGCTCGTCCTGTGCCAGCAGGTCCTTGCCCTGGAACAAGATCTGGCCGCCCTGCGGCTTCAGGTAGGGCGGCAGCAGGCCCATAATGGCGTTGGCGCTCATCGACTTGCCCGAGCCGGACTCGCCGACGATGCAGAGGATCTCTCCGGCGTGCAGGTCGTAGCTCACGTCCTTCACCGCGTGCGCGCGGTCGCCGCCGGCGGGCAGCGCGATGGTGAGGTCGCGCACGGATAGCAGCGGTAGCTTGTCTGGTGCTTGCATGGTGCGTCTTCCTTGTGCTTACTCGCCTCGGCGGCGCAGTTGCGGGTTCATGGCGTCGTTCAGGCCTTCGCCGATCAGGTTGATGGAGAGCACCGTCAGCAGGATGGCCACGCCGGGCCACACGCTCATCCACCAGGCTTCTCGGATCATGGTGCGGGCCGCGCCGATCATGAAGCCCCAGCTCATCATGTTGCGGTCGCCCAGGCCCAGGAAGGACAGCGCCGACTCGGTCAGGATCGCGGTCGCCACCATGAAGGAGGCCGACACGATGATGGGCGACATGGCGTTCGGCAGGATCTGCGTGAGGATGATCCTCAGCGGCTTCTGCCCGATCACCACCGCGGCCTGCACGAACTCGCGCTGCTTGAGGGTGAGGAACTCGCCGCGCACCAGCCGCGCGACCGGCGGCCACGACACCACCGAGATGGCGGCCACGATGGAGTAGATGGTGGGATTGAAGATCGCCACGATCACCACTGCCATCGCCAGTTGCGGAATGGTCTGGAAGAACTCGGTGAAGCGCATCAGCGCGTCGTCGATGCGGCCGCCGCAATAGCCGGCCACCGAGCCGATCAGGATGCCGAACACCAGCGCCACGCCGGTGGAGATCACGCCCACCAGCAGCGAGACGCGCGCGCCGTACAGCATGCCGGCAGTGATGTCGCGCCCGAGCATGTCGGTGCCGAAGGGAAAGGCCGCTTCGGCAAACGGGCGCACCAGCGGATCGCCCACCATCAGCCAGGGCGACTCCTCGTACAGCATCGGCGCCAGCAGCGCCACTGCCACCACCAGCAGCAGCACGACCAGGCCGATCACCGCGCCGTAGTTGCGGCAATAACGTTGTGCGAAGGCTTTCATGCCGTGGCTCCCTTGCCGCCCACCGAGATGCGCGGGTCGATAAAGCGGTAGACGATGTCCGTCACCAGGTTAAAGAACACAACCAGCGCCGAGGTGACGAAGAAGATCCCGAGCAGCAACTGGTAGTCACGCTGCAGCAGGGCATCGAACATCAGCCGGCCGATGCCCGGCCAGGAGAAGACGGTTTCGGTCAGCACCGCGCCGCCCGCCATCTGGCCAAGCTGGATGCCGGCAAAGGTGATCACCGGCAGCAACGCGTTGCGCAGCACATGCACGCGGATCACGCGCCCGGCGGGCACGCCTTTGGCGCGCGCGGTCTTGACGAAGTCCATGCCCATCACTTCCAGCATCGAGGCCCGCGTCAGACGCACATACACCGCCATGAAAAAGCAGCCCAGCGAGATGGTGGGCAGGATCATGTGCAGCGCCACGTCCTGCACGCGCGCCATGCCGGTATAGCCCGCGCCGATGGTCTCCATGCCGAAGGCAGGCAGCCAGCCGAGCACCACCGAAAATAGGATGATGGCCATCAGCGACAGCCAGAACAGCGGTGTGGCGTACAGCAGCAGCGCGCCGGACATCACCGCGCTGTCGATCCAGCGCCGCTTGTTCTCATAGCGCGTGCGCGCCGAAACCACGCCCAGGAACACGCCGAGCACGAGGGAGAAGACAAAGGCGCCGCTCATCAGCACGATGGTGGCGGGTAGCCGGTCCAGGATCAGGTCGAGCACCGGCAGGTGATTGCGATAGGAGTAGCCGAGATCGAGCGTGGCCACGCCTTTCAGGTAGATGCCAAGCTGCGTCAGCACCGGCTGGTCGAGCCCGAACTGCTGGCGCAACTGGCCCACGAAGGCGGCATCGCCCGCGCCGGCCTCGCCCGCCAGCACGGTGGCGGGGTCACCCGGCGCCATGCGGATCAGGAAGAAGTTGATGATGACCACGCCGAGGACGACCACGAGGGCCTTCCACAGCCTGGATAGCAGGAAAGAGAGAAAATTCACGGCATGCTCCACACGGGCAAACGCTGGGCCCGGGCCGGCCGCGCCATTGCCGCGCTCCTGGCGGAGCGCGGCGGCGACGGGCTTGGCCGGCACCATCTCGCGCGCGCCAGGCGGGTTGCCCGGCACGCGAACTTACTGGCGGCTTCGTACTCGCGTACTCAGTTCTTCTCGATGGAGACGTTGTCGAACGACTCGTTCAGGCCGATGGCGGTGGTCACGAGGTTCTTGACGTTCTTGCGGTACAGCGTGGGGAACTCCAGCTCGAACAGGTTGCCCGCGGCCACCTCCGTCATCAGGATCTTCTGCACCTCGGTGTAGAGCTTCTGGCGCTCCGCCGGGTCCATGGTGATGCTGGCCTTGGCCCACAGTTCATCCGATTGCGGATTGCTGTAGCCCTGCACATTGGCGAACGGCGTACCCTTGACGATGTTCCTGGTCACGTAGAGCCGTTCCACGCCCAGCGCCGGATCGCCGTACTGATAGGTGTAGGTGGCGGTCAGGTCGAAGTCCCAGTTGCTGACGCGGGCGGACCAGGTGCCGGCATCGGCGGACTCGATGCTGACCTTGAAGCCGAGCTGTTCCAGCATCTGCTTCATGTACTCGTCAAGCCGGTCCCAGTTGGCGCCGTAGGACGAGGACAGGATCTTGACCGGGTACTGGCCCACATTGGCGCCGGACTCCTTGATCAGCTCGCGCGCCTTCTTCAGGTTGAAATCGTAGGCCGGGGTGTTCTTGTCGAAGAACAGCGTGGCCGAGGCGAACGGGCTGACCGCCGGCTTGCCCATGCCGAAGAAGATGTTGTCCACGATCATCTTGCGATTGAGCGCGTGCATCACCGCCTGGCGCACCTTGACGTTGTTGAACGGCGGCTTGCGCGTGTTCATCAGCAGGTTCGACATCGGCGAAAACAGCTCCCAGCCCTTGGTGGTGTATTCCACATTGGGCAGCGCGCGCAGGCGCTTGACGTCCACGTTGTCGACGTCGCCGCCGCGCAGCACCTGCACGTCGCCCTTCTCGAAGGCGACCGCGCGCGAGGCCGAATCCGGGATCACGTAGAAGACCAGCTCATCCAGGTAGGGCTTGCCCTTCTTCCAGTAGTTCGGGTTCTTGGCCAGCTTGATATAGGCGCCCTTCTTCCACTCCTTGAACACGAAGGGGCCGGTGCCGACGGGCTTCTGGTTGGCGGGGTTGTTGCGGTAGTCGGTGCCATCGTAGATGTGCTTGGGCATCATCGGCATGGTGCCGGTCTCGAACATCGAGATAAACGGCGGGAAGGCTTCCTTGAGCTTGATCTCGACCGTGCTGTCGTTCACCGCGCGGATCGACTCCATGTACTTGTTGAGCACCGCGCGGGTACGCACGTGGACTTCGCGCAGCATCTTGTCGATCGAAAACACCACGTCGGCGGAGGTGAAGGGCTTGCCGTCATGCCACTTCACGCCGCTCTGCAGCTCGAACGTGTAGGTCAGGCCATCGGGCGAGACCTTCCACGACTTGGCCAGTTCCGGGCGCGGCTTCAGGTCGGGGCCGTAGGTCAGCAGGCCCTGGTAGATCTTGCCGGCGATGTATTGCGTGGGCGCCTGCGAGTTCATCGCGCTGATCAGGATCGGCGGCTCGGGTTGCACGATGCCGGACAAGGTGCCGCCAGCGGTCTGCGCGGCAGCGTTGCCCGCGGGCAATAGTACCGGTGCCAGGGCCAGGCCGGCGGTGGCCAGCGCCATCGACACCAGGCTTTTGCCAAAGCTCTTTTTCAGGTGTTGGGTGAGGTGTTTCATCGGTCAGTTTCCTGTGGTGGTGATCGTGATCTGCGGATACGGAAGACGACTAACTTCGATTGCCTGGATCCAGGGCACTACATGCAGCCCCGTCAAGCCGCACGAGTGCCGCGCGCCGCCATGCGGACGCGCCGACTCATTGACGCATTGACTCCTTGACTCAGGTAGCGACCGGCTCGACACCGCACCAGTCGTGCATGAACTGCGCGAGCGTGGTGGCGACGCGCACCATGCTTTCGATGGAAACCGACTCGTCGATGCCGTGGATGTTGCGGGCCTGCGGTCCGTAGCAGGTCACCGGCGTTTCCAGCATCAGGCGGAAGTGCCGTGCATCGGTGGTGGCGGTGGTAGCCTCGCGCCGCACTGCCTCGCCGTTGACCTTGCGGTGCGCCTCGCCCAGCGCCTGCATGCTGGGCACATCGAGATCGAACTCGCAACCGGGCGCGTGGAAACCTTCGTAGCGGATATTGAGTGTCAGGTTGCTGGCCAGGCGATCCAGCGTGGCTTGCACGCAGGCCGCCACCCGCGCCTTGGCATCGGTCACGCTCATGGTCGGGTAGAAGCCGATGCGGATGCCCAGCGTGCAGGTGCAGGGCACCGACGAATTCCACTCGCCGCCCTGGATCTGGCCAAGGTTGAAGTTGATCGGGTGGGCGTGGTCGCGATAGGCGGCGGGACGGTTCTCGGGCAGGTTCCACTCGGCCTCGAGCTTGCGCAGGCCGGCCATCACTTCGATGCCGGCTTCCACCGGGTTCACGCCGCTGGTCATGTAGGCCGCGTGCGCGGGCCGCCCGGTCAGTTCGACGAACATCCAGAACACGCCCATCTGCGCGCTCATCAGGCTCTCGCCCAGCGGCTCGGGAATCACCACGGTGTCGAAGGAAGCCAGCTTGCCGGCGCCCACCGCGCTGCGCAGCGCGGCCACGGTGGCGAGCGCGCCATTGCCGGTGCTCTCTTCTTCGAGCACGGAGTTGAAGCCGACCGCGCCGGCGGGCTGCACGCCGAGGTCCTTCAGCGCCTTGTAGGCGGCGAGCGTGCAGATGATGCCGGCCTTCATATCGCCCGCGCCGCGGCCGAACAGCCAGCCGTCCTCGACGAAGGGCGCATAGGGCGACTGGCGCCACATCGATTCCGGGCCGGTGGGCACCACATCCAGATGGCCGTTGAACAACACGGAACGGCCGCCCTTGGCCACCGGCCTGTGCGTGGCCAGCAGGTTGTAGCGGCCGCCGTCCGGACAGCACGGCGGCGAGAACAGCGGCAGGTCCTTGAGCGTCTCGCTGCGCAGGTAGATGCGCTCCGGCTCCAGGCCAAGTTCGCGCAGCGCGCCTTCCATGAACGCCACAGCCGGCTGTTCCTGTCCGGAGGGACTGGGCGCCGCCACGAACTCCGACAGCGTGCGCACCATGTACGGCTCCAGCGCGCGCACTGCGGCGGCGATGTCGTCGGTGGAAAGCGTGGGGGTAGCAATGGAGGACAAACCGGAACTGCCTGCAGGACGTTGCATAAGTGGCTCCACGGGGGTCTCCGGTGCACGCGGCGGGCGTGTGTCCGGAGAAGGCAACTCGGCCGGATCGGCAAAACGCCGCTCAGGAAAACGACGATCGACATACGATGGATGGAAACTTAGCGGATCATTGGTACCATACATAGATCCATATTTTTCTTTTCACTAGGGGCCGCTTTGAAAGAGACGATTCTGTCCGAGCTGCTGTTGCAGCGTCTGGAGCGGCCTGCGGACGGCGCAACGGACAAGAATGGCGCGCATATGAACCGCCAGCTCTACGAGATCATTCGCCAGGAAATCCTTGCCGGATCATTGGTTGCGGGCACCAAGCTGCCTGCGTCGCGCCTGCTGTCGAAAGAGGTAGGGGTTTCCCGCAATACCGTGCTTTACGCTTATGAGCAGTTGCTCGCGGAAGGCTATGTCACAGCGGCGAGCGGAAGTGGCACCTTCGTGTCGCAAAGTTTTCCCGACCATAGTGCATTGCACAACCACAGGGCGCAAAGTGGCACCATGGCAGTGCCTGCGATGCAGCAGAACCCGAACCGGTTCACGCTTTCGCGCCGCGGCCAGCACCTGATATCGCACTCCGGTGCATCGGATCGGCAATGGGGCGCATTCGTTGCGGGCGTACCCGACGTGTCGCTGTTTCCGCACGCCGTGTGGGCACGCCTGCTGAACAAGCACTGGCGCGCGCCGCGCCCCGAACTGCTGACCTATGCCCACAACGGCGGCCACATGCCGCTGCGCCGCGTGCTGGCCGAGCACCTGCGGCTGGTGCGCTCGGTGCGCTGCGAGCCCGAGCAGATCATCCTGACCACCGGCATCCACCAGGCCATCGACCTGATCGCCCGCCTGCTGGGCGATGTCGGCGACAAGGCCTGGATGGAAGACCCGGGCTACTGGGGCACCCGCAGCCTGCTGAACAGCGCGGGCATCGAGACCATTCCGGTCCCCGTGGACAGCGAGGGGCTCGCCCCGGATGCGGCCACTTTGCAGAATCCGCCGCGCTTTATCTTTGCCACGCCCTCGCACCAGTATCCGCTGGGCATGGTGATGAGCCTGTCGCGCCGGCGCATGCTGCTGGAATACGCACGCCAGCGCGGCGCCTGGATCGTGGAGGACGACTACGACAGCGAATTCCGCTTCGAAGGCCGGCCGCTGGCCTCGCTGCAAGGGCTGGACGAACACGACCGCGTGATCTACATGGGCACGTTCTCCAAGACGCTGTTCCCCGGCTTGCGCATGGGCTTCATGGTGCTGCCCAAGCCGCTCGCACCGCATTTCGCCACGGGGCTTTCAGAGTTGTTTCGCGAGGGGCAACTGGTGCAGCAGGCGGTGCTCGCCGACTTTATCGAGGAAGGGCATTACGCCACGCATATCCGGCGCATGCGGCAGCGCTACGCGCAACGCCAGGGCCTGCTGCGCGAGTCCATCGCGGCGCGCCTCGGCGCGGCCTGGCCCACTTCCACGCACGAGGCCGGCCTGCACATGGTGATCCACCTGCCGCCGGGCGCCGACGATCTCGGCATCAGCATGGCGGCGCGTACCCAGGGCCTGTCCACGCGGCCGCTGTCGCGCTATTTCTCCGATCCCGCGCAGGCGACGCAGCAGGGCCTGCTGCTGGGCTATGCCTGCGTGCCGGAAGCCGAGATCGCGCCTGCGTTCAACAAGCTGGCGGAAGTGATCGAACCCGCGCTGGAGCACCTGGCACGCACGCAGGCACCGCGCCGCGCGCCTGCGGCGGCCATCAACCGGGAGGCGTGGAGCGGCGCGTGATGGCGCGTGCGCGGCTTGCCATGCGCGCTGCGCCGTGCGATGGTGCCATCGCCTCCCGCTGGATTGGCCCTTAACGTAAGGCCGATCCTTCCATAGCATTAGCGTCCTTGCTTTTCCCCTTCACCTGTTCGCCTGTTCCCCCCTATGCCAAGCAACGCGCCAGCCCAGTCCGCCACCCTGCTCACCGAACTTGCCAGCCTGCTCGACGCCGCCGGCCTGCAGACGGGCGACGACATCGAAACCCGTTTCCGCAAGGACTGGTACGCACCGCTTGGCGCGGTGCCGCCGTTGGCGGTGGTGCGAGCGCGCAATACGGAGGAGGTAGCGGCCGTGCTGGCGCTGTGCAACCGGCTGCATCAGCCTGTGGTGCCGCAAGGCGGCCTGACCGGACTGGCGGGCGCCGCCACGCCGGAGGGCGGTGAGGTGGTGCTGTCGCTGGAGCGCATGCGCGGCGTGGAAGAGATCGACGCGCAAGCCGGCACCATGACGGTGATGGCGGGCACCACGCTGCAGGCCGCGCAGGAAGCCGCGCGCGCGGCCGGCTGGCTGCTCGCCATGGATCTGGGCGCGCGTGGCAGTTGCCAGATCGGCGGCAATATCGCCACCAACGCGGGCGGCAACCGCGTGATCCGCTACGGCATGATGCGCGACCAGGTGCTGGGGCTGGAAGCGGTGCTGGCCGATGGCACGGTGGTCTCGTCGCTCAACAAGATGCAGAAGAACAATGCGGGCTATGACGTGCGCCAGCTCTTCGTGGGCAGCGAAGGCACGCTGGGCGTGATCACGCGTGCCGTGCTGCGGCTGGCGCCGCTGCCGGCGGCCACGCAGACGGCGCTGTGCGCGCTAGAAAACTATGACGACGTAGTGCGCCTGCTGCGCCATGCGCAGCGCAAGCTCTCGGGCCGGCTATCCGCCTTCGAGGCGATGTGGGCGGACTTCTACAACCTCGTGACCACGCACGTGGCCGGCGTGCGCGCGCCGCTGCCCAAAGGCCATCCCTTCTACGTGCTGCTCGACCTGCAGGGCAATGACGACGCGCAGGATGCCGCGGCTTTCGAAGGCATGCTGGAGTCCGCCATGGAAGCCGGCCTGATCCGGGACGCTGCGGTGGCCTCCAGCAAAAAGGAAGCGGAGAGCTTCTGGCAACTGCGCGACGCGGTGGCCGAATTCCCGGTGATGTGGGCGCCCAATGCCGCCTACGATGTGAGCCTGCCGATCGGCCGCATCGGCGAATTCGCCGACACGCTGCGCGCACGCATGCTGGCCGTGTGGCAGCATGCGGAACTGGTCAATTTCGGTCACGTGGGTGACAGCAACCTGCACGTCAGCGTGTACCTGCCGGGCGCTACCGACGCAGACTTCCCGGAGCACGAGATCTCCGACGTGATGTACGGCGTGGTGCGGGAGTTCAAGGGCAGCGTCTCTGCCGAGCACGGCATCGGCTTTCACAAGAAGCCCTACCTGCACTGCTCGCGCACGCCGGAGGAACTGGGATTGATGCGCTTGCTCAAGCGCTCGCTGGATCCGCACAACATCCTCAGCCCCGGGCGCGTGTTTGATCCGGATTGAGGAAGGCGCAATGTCGCCAAAAACAGGCGGGTGTGCTCAAGCCGCCTCGAGATCGCGTGGTGCGATCTCGGCGGCAATCCTCTTGCCGTGCTCGCGCTGAGCGACCTTCAGGTCGTAAGACTGCTGCAGGTTAAGCCAGGATTCAGCGTCGCCGCCGAAGTAGCGCGCCAGCCGGAGAGCGGTGTCCGGCGTAATTCCCCGACGCTCGCGCACGATGTCGTTGATGCGGGCTGCGGTCACATGCAGCGCCACGGCGAGCGCATTGGCGCTCATGCCCAGAGGCGCGAGAAACTCCTCGCGGAGGATTTCGCCGGGATGGACCGGTCGCATGCCATTCTGGAAGCGGGCCATGGTGATCTCCATTCAGTGATAGTCCACGATCTCGACGGCCTCCGGGCCATCGGGCGCCCAGGCAACGCACACTCGCCACTGATCGTTGATTCGGATGCTGTGCTGTCCCTTGCGGTTTCCTCCCAGCACCTCCAGCCGGTTGCCAGGCGGAGATCGCAAGAAATCGAGAGTGGCGGCGGCGGCGGCAAGCATCTCAAGCTTGCGTTCAGCCGCTGCCCTGATGTTGGCGAATCGCGGTACACGACGGCCGCTGAACAGGGCCGCAGTGTCTTCGCATTTGAACGACTGAATCATGGCGGCATTATATATCGTTTACCGATAAACGAACAGGAGATCGGAGCAAGGAGGCGCGGGGCCATGCTTGGCCGGCATTGGATCAAGCCCCCTGCGTATTGCCGTCGAATGCGCGGTCGCGAGCGCTCGGCTGGCCGGGTTGCCATAGGACCGGCATAAAAAGTGAAGGTTCCGCCGCTGACAGGCCGGATGCGGAGGCTGGCCGGTGAGCGCGGTGCCGACTGCGCTCACCACGGCCTGCCGACTACTTCAACAACTTCCCCTCCTTCGCCCCCAACGGCGTATGCACCTGCGAAGCCACAAACACCCCCGCATTGTCATCGCGTCCCTGCAGCAAATACTTTGCATCCGGCTTGCCATAGCTCTGCACCGCCACGCCGGACAACTTGCCGATATCGCTGGCGCGAAGCCGGTTGACGATCAGCACCGTGCGGGTATCGGCGAAGTCCTGCATCATGTTCTGGTCGCCTTCGCTATCGCCGGCGACAAGCGCCGGGCCATAGCCGTAGCGCGGCACCAGGAAGCGCTCGATGGTCCTGGTCTTGCCCTTGCCCTGGGTCTGGTCGTAGCCATGGCGGAACTCGGGCTGGATCACGCCTTGCGGGTTGCGCTCCAGTTCCATCGCCAGCACGCGGTCGGCGGGATTGTTGTAGCCATAGGCGGGGTTGGAGGAAATCTCCTTGATCACATCGACGAACGACGCCGAGCAAACCCATATATCGAAGCCCGCATTGCGCAGCTTGCCGTAGAGATCCTGCATCTCCGGCACCAGCCGCAAGCCGTTCTTCCAGCTCACCGACACCACGCCGGCACGCCCGGGCAGCGCCGCCGGGCTGGTCCACTTCACCTTCCCGATCGGCTGCGCGAGCTGCCAGGTGACGGTGTCGGCCGTGAGCTGGCGCACCTGTTCCTCGGTCATGCCGGCGAAGTGGTAGGTCACCCACGGATACGCCACCGCATGATCGAAACTATCGCCGATGGCTTCGTACAGATAGCGCATCTTGGCGATGAAGTTCTGGTAGTTCGGGTTGGCCTTGACCTGTTCGAGCGATTGCGTGCCCTTCAGGCCGCGGTAGTTCAGGTAAAGCCAGGTGTAGCTCTCGATAATGTCCGCCGCCACCTTGTCGATGTTGACCGGCTGGCCCGCGGCGTTGTTGAAGGGCGCGTTGAAGTCTTTCGCGGGGATATTGACGCGAATGGCGGTGTCGAGCTGCTGCGGCGTGGCGCCGAAGCGCAGGTTCTCCAGCTGGTAGACCAGCACCGCTTCCTCGATGTCGAGGAAGACGCTGGTGTTGTCCCAGTCGAACACGGCGTACGGCGGCTTGCGCGCATCGTAGGCCGGACTGCCCTTGCCGTAGGCGGCGATCATGGCATCGATGCGGCTACGGTTGAAGGCGTCCCAGTTGCCCCTGGCAAGCGGCTGCACCGTGCTCTGAACCAGCGCGGCCGGCGCGTCCGGGACATGCGTGGCGCAACCGCCCGCGGCGAATGCGGCGGCAATCAGGGATACGATCAGCAGGCTCTTGTGCTTCATGGCGATTTCCTTCCTCTTCTTTGTCGTTGTGGTGCGATGGCAAAACGGCACGGCAATGTCCGGCCGCCTGCGTGGTCGGCCGGATCGATCGGTCTATCAGACTGTCTCTCAGTCAGTCCTTTCGCCGGACGCGGGCAGCGTGCCTGGCGCCGGTTCGGGCAACGCCGCATGCTCGCTGTCGTCCTTCAGGTCCACGCCGCTGCGCCCCAGCGCCAGCGCGCCGCGCAGCAGGAAGGCGAGCTTGTCGGCGGCCTGTGCGTAGGGCAGCCCTTCTGGCCGCACATTGGAGATGCAGTTGCGCTCGGCGTCGCTGCGCCCGGGCCGCGGGTCATGCGTGAGATAAATGCCGAGACTGTCCGGCGAACTCAGCCCGGGCCGCTCGCCGATCAGCATCACCACCTGGCGCGCGCCGAGCAGGTGCCCGGCCTCGTCGCCCAACGCCACGCGCGATTGCTCGGCCACCACCACCGGCCCGATGCGCCATTCCGGCAGGCGTTCGCGCACGGCCAGCAGCAGGGCGACGCCGTGGCGCTCGGCGGCCAGCGCGGAAAGGCCGTCGGCGATCACGAACACCACGTCGGGCGTTTCGGCGGGCCGGGCCTGTGCCAGCCGTGTGCGGCTTTCGTCATCAAGCTGCCTGCCCAGGTCGGGCCGGCGCAGGTAGTGCTGACGGTCGGGGGCGGCGCTGTGCACGGCCACGCAGCCAAGACCCGCGTTGCGCAGGGCCTGCTCGATGGCCGCGCGCGCCAGCGGCAGATGCACGGCATCGCGCGCCTGCGCGTGCGCCAGCCCGAAGGCGAGCACGGCCTCCGTGGTCTGGCTGTGGCCGGCGCGGCCCAGCGCGATGCGCGCGGCAGTGAACTGGCGCAGGCGCTGCCAAGGGTTGTCCTGGATCAGTTTGCGGCTCATGGCTGGCGATGTCTCACAAACCGTGGGCAAGCTGCAGCAGTGGCTGGCGCTCGGCGAGTTCAAGCAGCCGCCCGTCCTCGCCGAAGATGCCCATCGCCTGCAGCCAGGCCTCGAACTCCGGCGCGGGCCGCAGGCCCAGCGTGTCGCGCAGGTAGAGCGCGTCGTGGAAGGAGGTGCTCTGGTAGTTCAGCATGATGTCGTCGGCACCGGGCACGCCCATGATGAAGTTGATGCCGGCCACGCCGAACAGCGTCAGCAGCGTGTCCATGTCATCCTGGTCGGCCTCGGCATGGTTGGTGTAGCAGACGTCGCAGCCCATCGGCACACCGAGCAGCTTGCCGCAGAAGTGGTCCTCCAGCCCGGCGCGGATGATCTGCTTGCCGTCATAGAGATATTCCGGGCCGATGAAACCCACCACCGTATTCACCAGCAGCGGCGAGAACTCGCGCGCCACCGCATAGGCGCGGGTTTCCATGGTCTGCTGGTCCACGCCGTGATGCGCGTTGGCGGATAGCGCGCTGCCCTGGCCGGTCTCGAAGTACATCACGTTGTTGCCCACCGTGCCGCGCGCCAGGCTCTGCGCGGCGTCATGCGCCTCGGCCAGCAGCGCCAGGCTGATGCCGAAGCCCGCGTTGGCGCGCTCGCTGCCGGCCACCGACTGGAACACCAGGTCCACCGGGGCGCCCTGCTCGATGGCGCGCAAGGTATTGGTGACGTGGGTCAGCACGCATGATTGCGTGGGCACGTCGTAGCGGCGGCGCAGGTCGTCGATCAAGCGCATGAGGGTGACGATGGCGCCGAGATTGTCGGTAGCCGGGTTGATGCCGATGGTGGCATCGCCGCAGCCATACAGCAGGCCATCGATCATCGATGCGGCAATGCCGCGGGCATCGTCGGTGGGATGGTTGGGCTGCAACCGCACCGAGAGCCGGCCGGGCAGGCCGATGGTGTTGCGAAAGCGCGTGACCACGCGGCACTTGCGCGCCACCGCGATCAGGTCCTGGTTGCGCATCAGCTTGCTCACGGCGGCAGCCATCTCGGGCGTAACGCCCGACGCCACGCGAGCGAGTACGGCGGAATCGGTCTCGTGCAGCAACAGCCAGTTGCGGAAGTCGCCTACGGTGAGGGACGCGACCTCGCGAAAGGCCTGCGCGTCATGGCGGTCGACGATCAGGCGCGTGACTTCGTCCTCTTCGTATGGCACCAGCGCTTCGTTCAGGAAATGCGCCAGCGGCACCTCGGCCAGCGCCATGCGCGCGGCCATGCGTTCTTCCTCGCTGGCGGCCGCCAGCCCCGCCAGGTAGTCGCCCGAGCGTGCGGGGCTGGCCTTGGCGAGCAGGGTCTTGAGATCGGCGAAGAGATGGCGCCGCGAGGCAACGGTGTGGGCAAAGGCCATGATGTGTCTCAGTCGGCGGGGGCAGCTACGGGAGCCGGCACTTGTGGCCCGCTGCCGGCCAGGTCGCCATGCGCGACCTGGTGCCGCCCGCGCCAGTGGTAGTGCGCATAGCCCACGGCCAGCACGCCGGCATAGAGCAGCGCAATCAGCGGGTTGAACCAGATCATGGCGCCCAGCGAAACCACCGCGCCGGCCAGCGCGATCAGCGGGAAGACCGGGTAGAACGGCGTGCGGTACGGCCGCGCCATGTCCGGCGCGCTGCGCCGCAGGCGGAACAGGCTGGCCATGCTGAACAGGTACATGGTGAGCGCGCCGAAAACCGACATGGTGACGATATTGGCGGTCAGCGGCTGGCCGCGGATGGAGATGAAATCATCGCTGTAGATGGCCAGGATGCCCACCACGCCACCGGCCAGCACGGCACGGTGCGGCGTGGCGAAGCGCGGGTGCACGCGCGCCAGCCAGCCGGGCAGGAAGCCGGCGCGCGCCAGCGCGAAGATCTGCCGCGAATAGCCCAGGATGATGCCGTGGAACGACGCCACCAGCCCGAACAGGCCGAGCCACACCAGCATATGCAGCCAGCCGGAGTTGTCGCCCACGATCATCTTCATGGCCTGCGGCAGCGGATCGTTGATATTGGCCAGCCGGGTCCAGTCGCCGGCGCCGCCGGCAAACACCATCACGCAAAGGGCGAGCAGCACCAGCGTGACGATGCCGGTGGTGTAGGCGATGGGAATCGAGCGGCGCGGATCGCGCGCTTCTTCCGCCGCCATCGCCACGCCCTCGATGGCGAGGAAGAACCAGATCGCGAAGGGGATCGCGGCGAACATGCCGGGCACAGCCGCCAGCGAAAAGCCATCCTGCCCAGCCCAGCCGCCCTTGACGAAGTTGGCCACCGAAAAGCCCGGCGCCACCACGCCCATGAAGACCAGCAGCTCGAAGATGGCAAACAGCGTCACCACCAGCTCGAAGGTGGCCGCAATGCGCACACCGATGATATTGAGGCCCATGAACACAATATAGGCGCCAACCGCGGCCGTCTTGGGATCGAGCCCCGGAAACTGCACATTGAGATAGGCGCCGATGGCCAGCGAAATGGCCGGCGGCGCGAACACAAACTCGATCAGCGTAGCCAGCCCCGCGAGATAGCCCGCGCCCGGCCCGAACGCGCGATACGCATAGGCAAACGGCCCGCCGGCATGCGGGATGCTGGTGGTCAGCTCGGTGAAGCTGAAGATGAAGGTGGCGTACATGGTCGCCACCGCCAGCGCCGTGACCATGAAGCCGAGCGTGCCGGCGCTGGCCCAGCCGAAGCTCCAGCCGAAGTACTCGCCCGAGATCACCAGCCCCACGGCGATGCCCCAGAGCTGTACGGTGCCCAGCGTCTGCGTCAGGGTCTGGGCGCCACCGGACGAAGGGGAGGACGAGGGCGGCGATGCGTGGGGTTGGCTGGACATGGCTAGGGTTTCTCCGGGGCGGTTTGCCACCGGCGGTGCATTGCCTTGGCGGTGGCGCTTCCGGCATCATCGCCAATACCGTGCGGGCAGCGTTATCGAAAATCGGCAGCATTGCCTTGGACCCGTGCAAAGACAGCGGACAAGGCCACCGCCTAGGGCGCCGGCGCAACGGATGCTGCACCCCGCCGCTGGAATGAAACTTGCGGAAGAGACGCTTTGCACCGAATGCCCCCATCTTCGCCATGAGCGCTACGTTCGATCGCAGCACCGACAACAGCACCAGCGCCGGCGCCGGCGCCGGCCGCCACGGTATCTTCCGGGTCACCGCCGCGCACGATGCCGACGAGCACGCCAGCAACCTGTCGCGCTGGAACCAGACCTACGACCAGCTCTCTCCCGGCCACTTCGCCGGCGAGGTCCGTGAGCTATGGCTGCCACATGCCCAGGTATTTATCGAGCGCACCAACCGCAGCCTGCGGCAGTCGTGCATGGCCTGGCCCGACGCGATGTGGTTCGGCGTGCCACTGCCCTCGGTCCAGGCGCCGGCCACGGTGGGCGGGATTGCCATCGCGCCCACGACCATTGCCGTTCGGCCCGGAGGCGCCGAGTTCGAACTGCGCACGCCGGAGGATTTCGGCATCTTCGGCATCGTGGTGGAGACCGCCGAGTTCGCCCGCTACATGGAGGAAGTAGAACACCGCGACCCGGCCAGCATGCTCGGCCAGCGCGAGGTGCTGCCGGTCCAGCCATGGGCGCGTGCGCGGCTGTGCCGCGCGCTGATGGAGATCCTTTCCGAAGCCGCGGGCCACCACGAGATGGATTCAGCCGACCGGGCCGACCCGGCGCTGTTCTGCGGCGACCTGCAGGAACGGCTGTTGGGCAGCCTCGTCACCCTGCTGATGGCATCCAGCGACAGCGCGCAACGCGCCACCGTCACCCATGTCAACCGCCAACGCACCGTGCAGCGCATCCGCGACTACCTGCTGGCCCATGCCGCGGACCCCATCACCGTGCCGGACCTGTGCCGGCATTTCCACCTGAGCCGGCGCGCGCTGCAATACTGCTTCGAAGACGTCGCCGGCATGTCGCCCGCCGCCTACCTGCGCGCCCTGCGCCTGAACGGCGTACGCCGCGACCTCAAGTCCGGCAACGGCCATCGCACCGTATCCGACATAGCCGGGGCCTGGGGCTTCCATCACCTGTCGCAGTTCGCCCAGGACTACCGCCGCATGTTCGGCGAACTGCCATCGGCGGCCCTGCGCGGGCAAAGTGGGCAAAACCGCCCAAACTAAACAACGCCGACCGCAAGCCCCCGGGCAATGCGAAGCGAGCCCCCCAAGCGATGCGAAGCGAGCCGTGAAGGTGTACCAGGCCGTATGGGGCGCCATTTTTGCCTACTTTTTTGGCAAGACAAAAAAGTAGGTCGCCCCCCGCAGGGGGGTGAAACCGCCTTTGACTTTAAGATTTCAAGCCTTTGACTTTGACCTTGACCTAGGCGGCCGCAGCCCGCCCCCAACGCCCCTCAATACTCCCCCCAGCAACACCCCAATCCCCCACCCCACAATCAAGCGCCGTACAATCCACAGACGCCCGGCCGTCCCACGGCCCCCCCCCAAGCAGGAGACCTATGAATCAACCCGATCCGCCACACTTGCCCCGCCTGCCGGAAGCAAAGTGGTTCAGTGTCGGCACGGCCGCCTACATCCTGACCGCCCTGGCGCTCTGGACAGTAATGCAGGCCAACCTGGTGGCAGCCCTGCTGGCCGGCCTGCTGCTGTACTCGCTAGTGGACGTGCTGGCACCCAGGCTGGTACGCCTGCACCAGCGTCACGACGCCCTGGCAGTGGCGATCCTGTCGGCGGTCACCTTGCTGGGACTGACGCTGGGAGGCTGGGCAGTCGTACGCTTCATCAGCGGCGACGGCAATACCCTGGACACCCTGCTGATCCGCACCGCCGACATCATCGACAAGTCCCGGGCCCAGTTGCCGGTATGGGTCAGCGACGCACTGCCGCGCGGGGTGGACGAACTGGCCAACACACTGATCGACTGGCTGCGCGAGCACGCGCAGATGGCCCAGAAGCTGGGCGCCGAAGTGCTGCGCGCCCTGGCGCACATCCTGATCGGCTTCGTGATCGGCGCCATGGTCGCCCTGTACCGCGCCATCTCCAAGCCCAACCGCAGGCCGCTGGCCACGGCGCTGGTGGAACGCGCCCGCAACCTGCAACTGGCTTTCTCGCAGTTCATCTTCGCCCAGGTGCAGATCTCGCTGATCAACACCGTGCTGACAGCGGTCTACCTGCTGGTGGTGTTGCCGCTGTTCGGCGTGCACCTGCCACTGACCAAGACGCTGGTGGCGCTCACCTTCCTGGTCGGGCTGCTGCCGGTGCTGGGCAATTTAGTGTCGAACACCTTTATCGTGGTGGCCTCGCTGTCGATCTCGCTGCCGATGGCGATCGCTTCGCTGTTCTACCTGGTGGTGATCCACAAGTTCGAGTACTTCCTCAACGCACGCATCATCGGCGCGCGCATCAATGCCGCCGCCTGGGAGCTGCTGACGGTGATGCTGCTGATGGAATCGCTGTATGGCATCCCCGGCGTGATTGCCGGGCCGATCTACTACGCCTACCTGAAGCGCGAGCTGTCCAACGCGGGACTGGTCTGAGCCGGCGGCCTGGCCGGCTCGCGCTGCGCCGCCGCCCCGATGTCCTGAAGGCTTAGGGTAAATCGGGAGTGCCGCGCGGCGCCGCTTCGCGCGCCGAAGATGCGCCGCATGGGGCACAAGTCGCCAGCCCCCCTTCCCTGGTTGGACCAATCTGCCCTAGGCTCCACCCTCTTCCACCCGGCTGCGCACAAAATCGATATGCGTCTGCATGGCAGTGCGCGCCTCCTCGGGCCGGCGCGCGCAGATCGCCTCGCACAGCGTACGGTGCTGCAGCAGCAATAGCGCCGAGGCGTCCTCGTCCTGCACGCGCAGGCCGGTGCCATTGATGGTGATGTGTTCGCGCAGCATGCCGATCACGCTGGTATGCAGGTGCAGGAACATGGTGTTGTGCGAGGCCTGGGCGATGGCCTCATGCAGCCTGGCGTCCGCCTCGGCCTCGGCGGCCTTGTCGTCCTGCTCGCGGGAGGTTTCCAGCGCGCGCAACAGGCCGCGGATGCGCTTGAGATCGGCGGCATCGGCGCGCAGCGCGGCAAAATAGGCCGTGGCGCCCTCCAACACGCGCCGGAACTCCAGGATATCGTCGCGCAGCACGGGGTGGTCGGCCACCAGCTGGCGCCACGGCGAGGCCATCCCGGTACGCAACTGGTCGGTGACGAACACGCCGGCGCCCTGCCGGCTCTGCAGCAGCCCGCGCGCCGCCAGGCGCTGGATCGCCTCGCGGATGGTGTTGCGGGCCACGCCGTACTGCGCCGCCAGCAGCCGCTCCGCGGGCAGGCGCGCGCCAGCCGGCCAGGTGCCGTCCAGCATGGCCGTTTCCAGTTTCCGCATGACCTCTTCCACGCGCCCCCGCGCCTGCATGCCCACCGCCATCCCCAGCTCCGAAATCGTCCTGCGCATCCACCTGGTCCAACCAATTTGAACTGGCGCGCGTCTCGCGGAATTATGCGCCCAAACACCGGCCGGCCCGACAGCAAGGCAGCCGGCCCCATGGAGCGAGACATGAAGCAAAGGCGCTATCCCCCTGCCCCGGCACAGGTCTACCTGTTCGCCACCTGCCTGGTTGACCTGTTCGTGCCGCAAGCCGGGCTGGACGCGGTACGCCTGATGGAGCGCGAAGGGCTGACCGTGCACTTCCCGCGCGGCCAGAGCTGCTGCGGCCAGCCGGCATACAGCAGCGGCAACCCGGAACAGGCGCGCACCGTAGCGCTAGCCCAGTTGGACCTCTTCGCCGAACCGTGGCCGGTCATCGTGCCCTCCGGCTCATGCGCCGGGATGATGCGGCACCACTGGCCCCAACTGGTCGAGCATGACCCGGTGGCGGGCCCCAAGGCGCGCGAACTGGCCGAGCGCGTGTTTGAACTAAGCGAATTCCTGCTGCACGTGCTGAAGGTACGCTTCGACGTCAGTGGCGTGGCCGGGCAACCGCCCGAGACCGTGGTGCTGCACACCTCCTGCGCCGCGCGTCGAGAAATGGGTACGCGCGAGCATGGCGTGGCCCTGGTCGACGCCCTGCCCGGCGTGACGCGCGCCGAGCACCAGCGCGAATCCGAATGCTGCGGCTTTGGCGGCACCTTCTCGCTCAAGCATCCCGATATCTCCGGCGCCATGGTGCAGGACAAGATCGCCTCGACCTGCGCCACCGGCTGCGACCGGCTGGTGTCCGCCGACTGCGGCTGCCTGCTCAATATCGGGCATGCGGCCCGGCACCAGGGCGCGGCGCTCCCGGTGGAACATCTCGCTACCTTCCTGTGGCGGCGTACCGGGGGCCAAGCATGAACGCACTGAATGCCCGTGAGCGCATGCTGGGCAGGCTGCGCGCGGCAGCGCCGGCCGCCGCGAGCGATGTCAGCATGCTGGACGCAAGCATCGACGCGCACTATCAGGCGCGCCGCGAGGCGGCATCCGCCATGCCTGCCACCCCGAGCGAACTGGCGCAAGCCATGCAGGCCGCGCTGGGCGCTTCGCACGCGCAAGCCTGGTGCGCGAGTGCCGACGCCTGGCCCGCGCAACTTGCGGACAAGCTCGCCGCCGCCGGCGTGCGGCGCCTGCTGCTGGACCCTGCTGGCGCGGAAGGCGCAGCGCTTGTGCGTGCCCTGCACGCCCCGGTGGCGGCCATCGCCTACGACCGCCCCATCGAAGCCTGGAAATCCGAGCTCTTTGACACCGTGGACGCGGGCTTTACCGTCGCGCGTTCCGGCATTGCCGGCACCGGCACGCTGATCCTGGCGCCCGACGCGCAAACGCCGCGCACCGTCTCGCTGGTGCCGCCGCTGCATATCGCGCTGGTCTACGCCGATACGCTGCATCCCGACCTGCATGCCGCCGCGCGTGCCGAACGCTGGAGCGCCGGTATGCCGACCAACCTGGTGCTGGTGTCCGGACCATCCAAAACCTCTGACATCCAGCAGACGCTGGCCTACGGCGCGCATGGTCCGCGCGAGCTGTGGGTGATCATCGTCACTCGCGGCGATGCAACGGGAGCCGCGCAATGAGTACGCCGAACACCGCCGGCACCGCAGGCGCCGCGCCCCTGCATTTCGTCCCCGCCGCCGACTTCAAGGCGCGCTCGCGCGCCGCGCTGGACGACCCCAAGCTGCGCAGCAGCTTCCGTGGCGCCATGGATTTCCTGCAGGCCAAGCGCTCGGTGCAGTTCCCCGACGGCGACGAACTCGAACAGTTGCGCGACCTGGGCGAAGCGGTGCGCCAGCACGCCCTGTCGCGCCTGCCCGACCTGCTGGCACAGCTCGAAGACAAGCTCACGGCAGCCGGCGTGCAGGTGCACTGGGCCGAGACCGCGGATGAAGCCAACGCCATCGTGCACCGCATCGCGCAGGCACGCCAGGCGCGGCGGGTGATCAAGGGCAAGTCGATGGCCAGCGAGGAAATCGAGCTGAACCATTACCTGGCCGAGCGCGGCGTCGACTGCATCGAATCCGACATGGGCGAGTACATCGTGCAACTCGCCGGCGAGAAGCCGTCGCACATCGTGATGCCCGCCATCCACAAGACGCGCGGCGACATCGCCGAACTGTTCGAGCGGCACATCCCCGGCACGCCTTACACCGAGGACGTGGACGAACTGATCCAGACCGGCCGGCGCGCGCTGCGGCAGGAATTTGTCAACGCCGATATCGGCCTGTCCGGCGTGAACTTCGCCGCGGCCGACACCGGCACGCTGTGGCTGGTGGAGAACGAAGGCAATGGCCGCCTCTCCACCACCGTGCCCGACGTGCATATCGCCATCATGGGCATGGAGAAGGTGGTGGCCCGCCTTGAGCACATCGTGCCGCTGGCCAGCCTGCTGACGCGCTCGGCCACCGGCCAGGCCATCACCACCTACTTCAACCTGATCTCCGGCCCGCGCCGCGCCGGCGAGCGCGACGGCCCGCGCGAGGTGCACCTGGTGCTGCTCGACAACGGCCGCAGCCAGGCCTACGCCGACGAGCAACTGCGCGCCACGCTGCAATGCATCCGCTGCGGCGCGTGCATGAACCACTGCCCGGTGTACACGCGCATTGGCGGCCATGCCTACGGCACCACCTACCCCGGCCCGATCGGCAAGATCATCTCGCCGCACCTGCTCGGGCTCGACGCCACCGCCGATCTCGCCACCGCTTCCAGCCTGTGCGGAGCCTGCGGCGAAGTGTGCCCGGTGCGCATCCCCATCCCGCAATTACTGGTCCGCCTGCGCACCGAAGCCAGCCGCGATCCGGACGAACAGGTAGCGCATCCGCTGCGTGGCCAGGGCGCGAAATTCAGCCGCAGCGAACACCTGGTCTGGCGCTTCTGGAGCGGTGCCTTTGCACATCCCTTCACCTACCGGCTGTTCCGCTGGGCCGCAACGCGGCTGCGTGCCTTGACGCCTTCGCGCCAGCTGGGCTGGACACGGCACCGCGCGCCGCTTACGCCTGCGCCGCGCAGTCTGTCGGACTTGCTACGCGAGCGTGGACAGGCGGAGTAGGCCGGCGCCAGGAACAAACACAACGAAAGCGCGCGGACTCTATGTGTAGGTCCGCCCGCGGGCCACACCCCGGCGCGATGCGAAGCGAGCC
This sequence comes from Burkholderiaceae bacterium 16, assembly GCA_000955785.1. Classification (GTDB taxonomy): domain Bacteria; phylum Pseudomonadota; class Gammaproteobacteria; order Burkholderiales; family Burkholderiaceae; genus Cupriavidus. The sequence continues at coordinate 9,279 of JYOD01000046.1, read as the reverse complement.
GT
>JYOD01000046.1:0-9264 GCA_000955785.1 Burkholderiaceae bacterium 16 | reverse complement strand
CGCCCCGCAGGGGTGGTGAAACTGCCTTTGACTTTGCGCTTTTAAGCCTTTGACTTTGCAGTCAGACAGTTGCAAAAAATGTCGCGAAAGCCCCAAGCCAACAAAAACCAGACAACAAAGAACAAACGCAAGCACCAAAACGCCCCAAAGCAAATTCATCCAAACGCAATCCCCGGAGGAGACCCACCGTGCAACCCTGGACCCAGATCTACACACCGCTAGGCAGCCTATGGCTGTCCGCGCTAGCAGCCGCGCTACCCATCCTCTTCTTCTTCCTCGCCCTGGCGGTGCTCCGCATGAAGGGCCACGTGGCGGCAGCCATCACGCTACTGCTCGCGCTAGGCGTGGCGGTCTTCGCCTACGGCATGCCCGTGCCGCAGGCGCTGGCCGCCGCGGGCTTCGGCTTTGCCTACGGCCTGTGGCCGATCGCGTGGATCATCGTGACCGCGGTGTTCCTCTACAAGGTCGTGGTGAAGACCGGGCAGTTCGACATCATCCGCGCATCCGTGCTGGCCATCACCGATGACCAGCGCCTGCAGATGCTGCTGATCGGCTTCGCCTTCGGCGCCTTCCTGGAAGGCGCCGCGGGCTTCGGCGCGCCGGTGGCGATCACCGCGGCGCTGCTGGTCGGCCTGGGCTTCAACCCGCTCTACGCGGCGGGCCTGTGCCTGATCGCCAATACGGCGCCGGTGGCTTTCGGCGCCATGGGCATTCCCATCATCGTGGCGGGCCAGGTGACCGGCATAGACGCCATGCACATCGGCGCGATGGCGGGCCGGCAATTGCCGCTGCTGTCGCTGGCGGTGCCGTTCTGGCTGGTATTCATCATGGACGGCAAGCGCGGCGTGATAGAAACGTGGCCGGCGGCGCTGGTGACCGGGGCCAGCTTTTCGGTGACGCAGTATTTCACCTCGAACCACATCGGGCCCGAGTTGCCGGACATCACCTCGGCGCTGGTGAGCCTGGTGTCGCTGACGCTGTTCCTGAAGGTGTGGCAGCCGAAGCGCGCAAGCCAGCGTGCCGGCGGCGTGGTGGCGACCGGCAGCGGTGGTGCCGCCGCGCTGGCGCGCATGGGCAGCGGGCTCGCCGCTGGCGCCGGTGCCGTCGGCAACGGCGCGGGCGACAATCGCCGCGCCTCGCCCTATACCGTGGCGCAGACCGTGCGCGCCTGGGCGCCGTTCGGCATCCTCACCGCCATCGTTACCGTGTGGAGCCTGCAACCGTTCAAGGCGCTGTTCGCCGGCAACGGCGCGCTGGCCGGCTGGGTGCTGAAGTTCCATGTGCCGGCACTGGACCAACTGGTGATCAAGGCCGCGCCGATCGTGGCGCAGCCCAAGGCCTACGAGGCAGTGCTCAAGCTGGACCTGGTATCGGCGGTGGGCACCGCCATCCTGCTGACCGCGCTGATCTCCGCCGTGCTGCTGCGCATGAAGCCGCGCGATGCGCTGGCCACCTTCGGCGAGACGCTGGCGGAACTGCGCCGCCCGATCCTGTCGATCGGGCTGGTGCTGGCGTTTGCGTTCGTCGCTAACTACTCGGGCATGTCGTCGACGCTGGCGTTGCTGCTGGCCGGCACCGGCGCGGCCTTTCCGTTCTTCTCGCCCTTCCTGGGCTGGCTGGGCGTGTTCCTGACCGGTTCGGATACGTCGTCCAACGCGCTGTTCTGCTCGCTGCAGAGCACCACCGCGCACCAGATCGGCGTGTCCGACACGCTGCTGGTGGCGGCCAACACTACCGGCGGCGTGACCGGCAAGATGATCTCGCCGCAATCGATCGCGGTGGCCTGCGCGGCGACCGGGCTGGTGGGCAAGGAATCGGAGTTGTTCCGCTTCACCGTGAAGCACAGCCTGCTGTTCGCGGTGATCGTGGGCATCATCACCGTGCTGCAGGCTTACGTGTTCACGGGCATGGTGCCGCACTGAGCGGGCACCGGCGCCCGCCGCGTGCAACGCGCGGCGGGCGCGGCGACGTTACTCGCTATCGTTGGCGGCGTCGCGCGGCAGGAACTGGTCGCCCTCGACCAGCGGCGCGTAGCGGTAGGTGGCAGGCGTGCGGCTCAGCTTGATGGGCGCGCCCAGTCCCTTGTAGCCATCCGCCATCTCCACCACCATCTCGCGGTGAACGGTGTGCGGATGCTGCAAGGCGTCGGCCACCGACAACACCGGCGCGCATGGCACGCCGGCAGCCACCAGCGTATCGGCCAGCACCTTCCCATCCAGCTTGCCCATGCGGGCTTCCAGTTCCACCTTCAGCAAGGCACGGTTGACCGAACGCGCGCCCGCCGTGGCGTAGCGTTCGTCGTCGGCCAGCGCGGCCAGGTCCAGGTGCTCGCACAGGATGCGGAACTGCCGGTCGTTGCCGACCGCGAGAAAGATCGGATCGGTGGCGGTGGCAACGGTGTCGTAGGGATAGATATTCGGGTGTGCGTTGCCGGTGCGGGTGGGCTCCTTGCCGTTCATGAACCAGTTCGCGGCATGCGGGTGCAGCAGCGACAGTCCCGAGTCGTACAGCGCCGCCTCGACGAACTGGCCGCGTCCGCTGCGCTCGCGCTCCTGCAGCGCCAGCAGCACGCCCAGCGCGGCATTCAGCCCGGTCACCATATCCACCACCGGCAAACCCACGCGCAGCGGATCGCCGCCGGCTTCGCCGTTGATGCTCATGATGCCTGCCATGGCCTGGATCGCCGCGTCGTAGCCGGGCAAGCCGCCCAGCGGGCCATCGGCGCCAAAGCCCGAGACCCGGCAGTGCACCAGGCGCGGGAAGCGCGCCGACAGCGCGTCAAAGCCCAGGCCCCACTTTTCCAGCGTGCTGGTCTTGAAGTTCTCGACCAGCACGTCGGCATCCGCCAGCAAGGCGAGCAGCACTTCGCGGTCGGCGTCGGTGGTGAGGTCCAGGCGCATCACGCGCTTGTTGCGGTTGAGCCCGAAGTAGTACGAGGCCACGCCATCCTTGAACGGAGGCCCCCAGGTGCGCGTGTCGTCGCCCTGGGGCGGTTCGATCTTGAGCACGTCGGCACCATGGTCGCCGAGGATCTGGCCGCAGAACGGGCCACCCAGGATGCGGGAGAGATCGACCACGCGGATGCCGGCGAGGGCGCCGGGGGGTGCAGGGAGTTTGCTCATGAGATGGGTTTCCGTAGCTGCGGCGGTTGACGGTTGACGATTGGCGTTTGTTGCTCAGGCAGCTGCGGGAGCGCGCTCGAGCAGCTTGAAGGTGCCGGTGGCCAGCGCCAGCAACTCGCCCTGCTCGTCGCGGATCTCGCCGCGCGCGAAGCACAGGGAGCGGCCACGCCGCTCGCACCAGGCGGTAGCGGTCAGCTCGCCGCGTCCGGGCGCCGTGAAATGCACCGACAGGTCGATCGTCGCCACGCCGTAGCGCCGGGGGTCGTGGCCGCGCGCGGCGCAGGCCAGCGTGCAGTCGAGCAGGGTGGCCAGTGCGCCGCCATGCACGTCGCCGCGGCTGTTGGTGTGGTCCGGGTGATAGGGCATGCGCACGCGCGCTTCTTTCGCGTCGATGTGCACGCCAGTCAGCCCGAAGACGCGGGCCATCGGCATCGGCAGGGCGAACAGCAGGCCTGGCGCCTCACCGGCGAATTCGTTGACGGGCGCGGGCTTGGATAGATCGGTCATATACGGCGAGGTCGGTTGGAGGCGGTAAGGAAACGCGGGAACGAGGGACGGTCATGAAGTCCGGAGCGGGCACCGCTGCTTTGTTGTGCCCACGAACAGGCCTTCATGCCATGAGGTGTGCAGAAACGCACGCTCGTTCGCAAACAACGATACTACAGCCGAACCGGCCATCGTTCATAGCCTTGCCTGGCCAGCTTTACCACCGGGGCGGCAGCGCGGCCGCCCCGGCGCGGTTTGCTCAGTCCAGCTGCGCGCCCGATTTTTGCACCACGCCGCGCCATTTGGTCACCTCCGCCTTGACGAAGCTGCCGAGCTGCTCCGGCGTCGTCGACGGCGCGAGTTCCAAGCCCTGCGCGAGCAAGGTCTTGCGCACTTCGGGCTGTTGCAGCGCATCGGCAAAGGCATGATTGAGCCTGGTGATGACCGCCGGCGGCGTACCGGCCGGCGCGACCACGCCGAAGAACACGGAGACATCGAAGCCGGGCACACCCTGCTCGGCCACGGTGGGCACATCGGGCAGCGCCTGCGAGCGGCCCTTGGTGGTCACGCCCAGCACGCGCACCTTTCCGCTCTTGATAAAGGGCAGCGCGGTGAGCACATCGGTGAAGGCCATGCTGACCTGCCCGCCAAGCAGGTCGTTGAGCGCGGGACCGGTGCCCTTGTAGGGGATATGGCGGAAGTCGGTGCCGGCCAGGTTGTTGAACAGCACGCCGGCGAGATGCGAGGACGCGCCGTTGCCGGAGGAGGCATAGGTGAGCTTGCCGGGATGCGCCTTGCCGTACGCGATCAGTTCGCCCACGTTCTTGGCGGGCACGGATGGGTTGACCACCAGCACGTTAGGCAACTGCCCGATCTGGATCACCGGCGCAAAGCTCTTTACCGGGTCGTAGTTGATCTTGCGGTACAGGCTGACATTGATCGCCAGCGGGGCCGAGGTGCCGAACATCAGCGTGTAGCCATCCGGCTCGGCGCGCGCCACCGCTTCGGCGCCGATATTGCCGCCGGCGCCGGCGCGGTTTTCCACCACCACGGTCTGGCCGAGGCTGCCCTTGAGCGCGGACGCCAGGGTGCGCGCCATCACGTCGGTGGGCCCGCCGGGCGGGTAGGTCACGATCATCATGATCGGCTTGGACGGGAATTCCTTCTGCGCCAGCGCGGGGGCCACGCCCACGCAGAGGGTGCAGGCGGCGACGGCCGCGATGCGTTGCCAGAGGGTCATGCTTGTCTCCTGGGTTAGGTCTTCTTCCGCCGGGCAGCCGATGCTGCGGCGGCGTGCGCGGCGCCGGAGGGCGCCGCGGGGGCTTGTCGGTTTGCGGTTTTGCGGTACTGCGTCAGAAGAGGTTGACTTGGTCCACCTCGCCGGTGGCGCTCACGGCGCCGTCGTCGCGCGGCGCGACGGTGTCGGCCAGCCAGTAGGGTTCGGCCTCGCCGGCCAGAGGATCCTGGGGCAGCACGCGATGGAGCAGCACCAGCTGGGCCAGGCGCATGCGCCGTACCGAGCCGATGCGGCCGGCTTCCCACGCCATGGCGACCGCGCTGGTCACGTGGTACAGCGCGGAGGCGGCCTGGCGGGCAAGCACATCGCCATCGGCGCCGGCTTCGGCTGCGCGGCCGGCCAGCGTGTTGGCACGGGCGACGGCCCTGGTGAACGCAGCGCGCGCCGTGGGATGCATCGGCGTGGCTTGCAGCAGGCCTGCCAGGTGGGCTTCGAGCACCGGCAATGCGCCTTCGCGGCGGATCGCGCGCAGCACATCCAGGGCGACGATATTGCTGGTGCCTTCCCAGATCGAGCCAAGATGCGCGTCGCGCACCAGGCGCGGATCGCTCCATTCCTCGATATAGCCGCAGCCGCCACGCATTTCCATGGCGTCGCCGGTGACCTTGCGCGCATCGCGGCAGGCGCGGAACTTGATCAGCGGCGTCAGCACGCGCATCAGCGGATAAGCATCGGCCTCGCCGGCATCGGCGCGGCGCAGTGCCTCGGCGGTCTGGAACACCATGGTGCGGGCCTGCTCGGTGGGCAGCACGAGCTTGAGCAACTGGCGGCGCATCAGCGGCATGTCCAGCAGGCGCTTGCCGAAGGCGCGGCGCTCGCGCGCGATGAACTGTCCCTCGGACAGGGCGCGGCGCATCAGGCCGGCCGCGCGCACGCCGTTGGACAGGCGCGAGTTGTTGATCATGTCGGCCATCTGCACGAAGCCCCGGCCCAGTTCGCCCACCAGGTAGGCATGGGCGCCTTCGAGGCGGATCTCGCCGCTGGCCATGGACCGCGTGCCGAGCTTGTCCTTCAGGCGGATGATGCGGTAGCGATTGGCGCTGCCGTCGGCCAGTGTGCGCGGGAGCAGGAACAGCGACACGCCCTTGATGCCGGGAGCGGCCTCGCCGTTCTCGTCTTCGACGCGGGCCAGCACCATCGCCAGCGCGGCGTCCGGGTTGGAGCAGAACCACTTGTCGCCCGACAGGCGCCAGCCGCCTTCGGCCTGTGCGTCGCGGGCGGCGCGCGTGGTGGTCGCGGCCACGTCAGAGCCGGCGCCCTGCTCGGTCATGAACATGGCGCCCTGGTACAGGTCCTCGAAGACCTGGGTGGTGAGATTGGGCAGGAAGCGCTCGACCACCGCCGGATCGCCGAACTTGCGTAGCGTGCGCGTGAGCGAATCGGTCATCGACAGCGGGCAACACAGGCCGAATTCGGCCTGCACGAACAGGTAGGTCAGCGCATACTTGGCCGCAGCGGGCATCGGCTTGTCCCAGCCGAGCACGCCGCCGCGGTGCGATGCCGCCGCCAGTCCGAACTCGGAGAACGCTACCTTCTCAAGCTCCACGTAAGCGGGATGCTTGTCGATGCGTTGCGCATCGATGCCGGTGCGGGTCCGGTGCAACAAGGTGGGCTTGTTCTGGTCGGCGATATGCGCGAGTTCGTCCAGCACGCCGCCGGCCAGCGCGCCCATGCGATCGAGGTGGGGCAGCAGGTGGGCGAACAGGTCCGCCGGGAGATACAGCGGCAACAGCGCGCGAAGATCCGGATCGCTGGCAAACAGGTTGACGCCCTGCTGGTCCGGCACCGGATGGGCTGGCGTGGCCGTGGCGGCGGGTGCTGTGGTGGCGGAAGTGGCAGTTTGGCGCGCTGCGCTGGTCTGCATGAGGTGTCTCCTGAGTTTGCCGGCGCGTGACGCCGGGTCCAAAGCCAGACCGGCCCCTGGGCGGACGCTCCAGGCTGCTGGCGGGCGGTTCTTGCGCGGTGTGGTGGTTTTGCTGTCTCTTGCTGTTCGTTTTGTGCTTTTACCGGCCGTTTTTAGCTGGCAGGGCACCTGCGTGGACCCTGGGCCGTGGCATCGCGCGCGGGGCGGCGGACGGATGCTTTGTCTGCATTATTCAAAGCCCGGCGATTCGTGTCTAATTCTAAAATTGGCTTGGTCCATATAATTTCTGTATCGCCATGGAATTCCGTCACCTGCGCTACTTCCTTGTGCTCGCCGAGGAACTGCACTTCGGCCGTGCCGCTCGCCGGCTGTCGATCTCCCAGCCGCCGTTGTCGCTCAATATCCAGCAGCTGGAAGCTTCGGTGGGCGCCCGTCTGTTCGAGCGCGACAGCCGCGGCGTGCGCCTGACCGCCGCCGGCCGGGCCTTCCGGGAATCGGCCAGCGCGCTGCTGGCGCAGGCCGAGGAGGCCCGCCTGCTGGCGCGCGAGATCGAGGCCGGCGCGGTGGGACGGCTGCGCATCGGCTTCGTCGGCTCGATGTTGTACCGTGGCCTGCCCCAGCGCCTGCGTGCGTTCCAGGCCAGCTACCCCGGCATCCAAGTGGCGCTGACTGAACTCAACTCGCAGGAGCAGATCGACGCGCTGCTGCACGACGGGCTGGACGCCGGCTTCATCCACACCAACCGCGTCCCGGACGAGCTCGCCACCGCGCTGGTGCACAGCGAGCCGTTCCTCTGCTGCGTGCCCGACGACCATCCACTGGCCGGACAAGACTCCGTAGCGCTTGGCGAGCTGCGTGGCGAGCCTTTCGTGCTGTTCTCGCGCAAGGCTTCGCCCGACTATTACAACCGGATCTTCGAGATGTGCGCGGCGCAGGGCTTTTATCCGCAGATCCGGCATGAGGTGCGGCACTGGCTGTCGGTGGTGTCGCTGGTGTCGCAAGGCACCGGGGTTGCCGTGGTGCCGGCGGCATTGCAGCACTCGGCGATGGCGGGGGCGGTGTTCCTGCCGCTGGCGCAGGCGACAGTGCCGTCGGAGGTGTATTGCGTGTGGAAGGCGGGGCCCGATGATCCGGCGAGGGACCGGTTCCTGGAGATGGTGAGGGGATGAGGCAGGAGGACGGCGCGGCAGTTCACGCAGGGTGCTTTCGGGTTTGAGTGGGCATCGCAGCGCCCCTATGGCGAAAGCTCCGGCACAAGAAGAAAATGCCACCTGCTTTACCGGCAGGTGGCACGTCAAATACGCGTGGAACGGGGTGTTCAGCGTGCAAACAGCTTACCCCCTGGCTATGCCCCCACCAATAACGCAATTGCGTTATTCGCCCCCTCCCGAAGCGGGGGACTGAAGCAGGGGAAAAGCGCCGGCGGCCCGGGCATCCCCGGCTGCCGCCTGCCTCAGAACCCTTCGACCGCGACGCTCGCATGCCCGACATTGGGCGCCGCCGCGAAGTATTCGCCAACCAGCTTGCGCCACTCGGTGAAATCCTCGGATTCGCGGAAATCGACCATATGGTTCTCGAGCGTTTCCCACTTCACTTCGAGGGTGTAGTGCGAGGGATTCTCGATCGACCTGAGCAGGCGCATGGCGTGACAGCCGCGGGCGCGCTTGAAGAGCGGCGCTGCCTTCGCCACACCTGCCTCGAACGCCGATTCCGAACCCGGCTTGATCTGGAACTGCGCTATTTCGAAAATCATGTCTTGTGCTCCCTGTTAGCGTGGCTTGGCCGCCCTGGGCCAGCGCCGGGTGTGTGCCGACTCGCATTCTATGACAGGGGGCAGCATCCCGTCGCGCGACGCTGTCCGTCCCCCGGCAATGTCCGTTTCCACAACCGCAAGTGCCCGTTACCAACGGAAGATTTGCGGCAGCAATCTCGTCAAGAAACACGCTGTTGATTGCATCCGAACCTGACCCAGGCAAGGCCGTTATTTGCATCGAATGTTGACCCACGTATAAAACACTGTCCTGCTCGGCAACGGGCGGGAGTTCGGAGTGATCGACGTGGCCATACTAAGCATCATTCGACGCTGGCATCTTCGTGATCAGATCTCGCTGCGCGAGATCGCCAAGTAGGCAGCGCCTGAGGTCCGGGCGGGGCGTCTTGCCACATAGACGTCTCGCCTGGGGTTCATTAGATACTATGGAAGGGCTGGCCCAAGTAAGCCCCTGTAGTAAAACGAGGATTCGGACACCCGTTTTTCGAAAGGAGCACGCAAATGAATGCGCCTGAAACAGCCCTTCAAGGACAGGATACGGCTGTCATCGGTCGGCTGCATATAGCCTTTGAATTGGGCGAGAAGAGCTGGAAGCTGTCGTTGGGTGACGGCGTGCACGCGCCGAGCCGATGCACGCTCGCGGCAGGTGATATGGCGTCGGTGCTAACAGCGATCTCGAAGGCCAAGGCACGTTGCGGCCTGGCCGGGCAAGCGCCGGTGCGCA